>CAVPXO010000013.1:0-93486 GCA_963709755.1 uncultured delta proteobacterium | reverse complement strand
AAGTTAAGCTAATATAATACTATTGTCTTAGATGTAATTTTGGATACTTCGCATTCCTCAACTATAGATCTAACTGTAGCTTTTTTATAAAGGAAATGCATGAAAATGCGGGTGATGAAGGTAAATACGGCAGGTCCAACAGCCAAAAACAACAAAGCTGTAATCCCCATTATTTCTAGGAATTACAGCTTCTTGGCATTGGTGCCGGAGGTCGGAATCGAACCGACACGAAGTTGCCCTCGCGGGATTTTGAGTCCCGTGCGTCTACCAGTTTCACCACTCCGGCGTAGGATTCGTTTATACCCCACTTTGCTATTTATCGTCAAGGGTAAAAGCGGCTAAACCCTCTACTATCTCGAATGGGTGGCCGGATTGGAATCTGTGGCCGCCTTCGACTGGAATGCCTGACCGGAATCAATGGCGCAGGGAAGTTCTGCAATTTACGCAAAAACAAACTTTATTTTCCGTATAATCGGATAAATAGCAACTTTTTGTGGCTGACTATGCATGAAAAAAACCAATGACAACATCCAATTGTTATTTCTAACATTTTCAACCACCATTGGCACGAAGTATCCCTAACTTCAAAATGGCCTGCTTTTTGCTACAACCCCCGCGATGAGTCAAGGAGATGTTCTTATCAAAAATCAGTTGGAGCCAGGATGAGGGGGGTTATGAAAAAATGCGGGTGACCCCGGTGGCAGAGGGGCATTCAATATATGGCGCCACCGGTCGGTGCGCTTGCGACTCTTGCTTTTGATGATCTTAAAGGTGTTCAGCTTAGTATCGAATTCATTCCAGATCATCTATATGCCGGAATACAGCCAGGTTGCCTTGTACACCTTGTAACGTTTGAGAACCTTATTTATATAGCGCAATGTTTCTGGAATTCTGGGAACACCTCCTGTACGTGTCACCAGCCCTGGTCCTGCATTATACGCGGCAAGGGAAAGTATAAGGTCATTGTTGAAGCTATCGAGAAGACTGCGGAAATAACGTGTGCCCCCATCTATATTTTCCTGGGGATCAAAAGGATTGACAACCCGTAAATCAAATGACGTCTTGGGCATAAGCTGCATAAGACCCTGGGCACCGGAACGCGAAACCGCTCTATTGTCAAAATCGGATTCGGTATGAATTATCGCCTTTAAGAGTGAAGGATCGACATTATATCGAATACCGATCCTCCGTATATCCCCGTCATACCTGGTAGAGTTCGAACCCTGTGACATGTCCTTCCTGCTACCGTTCTCTTTCTGCAAATTAAATGGTTTGCAATCGGAGCCATTAGGAACATTGGTAATAATCATGGAACCTGATCGATCACTGCAGATATACATATCCGCATAGACGGTGTGGGTATCAACAGTAAGTAATAGTAACAGAACTGCAGATACAAAGACTATCAGGCAGTTTTGGTACAACAGCGCACGGATAGAGATGGTTAACGATCCGTGCACACCTAAAAATGGCCAGTGGGAAAATTTTCCTGTGTCTGACAAGTTATCGCCCAGAGCCCCTGCCATTTACTTGGTTCTTTTTTCCCAATCTGCAAGAAATTGTTCCATGCCGATGTCGGTCAGCGGATGCTTGGCCAACTGGGTGATCACCTTTAATGGGATGGTGGCAATGTCGGCCCCGATAAGAGCTGCGTCCATTACGTGCTGCGGATTTCTAACGCTGGCAACGATAATCTCGCTCTGATAACCATAGTTGTCATAGATCGTAGCAATATCACTGATCAAGTCCATACTGGGGGTCCCGATATCGTCTAATCGTCCGACAAAGGGGCTGACAAAAGAGGCACCTGCCTTTGCAGCCAAAAGTGCCTGGGCAGAGGAAAAGACCAGGGTCACGTTAGTTTTGATTCCTTCAGCGGAAAGTTTCTTCACCGCTTTGAGTCCTTCAACGATCATTGGTATCTTGATGACTATATTATCAGCAATTTTCGCCAATTCCTTTGCCTCAGCCAGCATTCCTTCCGCTTCAAGACTCACCACCTCGGCACTTACCGGACCATCTACTATTTTGCATATTGCAGCAATAATCTCTTCAAACGGCATATTTTCCCTGGCGATAAGGGAAGGATTGGTGGTGACGCCGTCAACCATGCCCATCTCAAGACCTTTTTTGATTTCTTCGAGATTGGCTGTATCGATAAAAAACTTCATTTATGTTCTCCTTGTTTGGATCTGAAAGTATTGCAGCATTCCTTGCTGCAAAAATAATATATTTGACCATGGTAAGTGAATTGAACAGCCTGCTGCCTTGGTACAAGTTTTTTGCAGACTGGATCTTCTTCCAGGGTATCGCTTACCGGCATCTCCCTCAGTGGTTTCTGTTGACGGTCTTGTTTAGCCGATGATTTCTTGCCTCCTCCAGTTATCAGCCGGAAGGCAAGATAGATCAGGAGGGCAATGATAATTATCCGTATAGGGCTCAAGGTACTTTCTCTATAATTAATCCGGCGTGTCAGGCCTGAGGATTTTAGTTTATCTCATTTTTCTGTTGTTTTGCAAGTTCGGTTACTCGTTCCACGTACCACGAATGATTTCTTGTTCTTTTCCCTTAGCGCCGTCCATTGTCTCACGCAGACTAAGTTCCATACCGGCAATGGTCTTGTCGCTGAGACAATCCCTGAAATCCGGGTCAAGCTCGGTAAACGGCACCAGAACAAAAAGGCGGTCAGCCATGTGCGGATGGGGCAGAATCAAGTCTGGACTCTCCATGACTACATTGCCATAATAAAGAAGATCCAGATCCAGGCTTCGATCCTGGTAGCCGAATACTTTTTCATTCCTGATTCTGCCAAATGAGGCCTCTATGGCAAGCAGGACCTTTAAAAGTTCCAGCGGCGGCAGCGTTACCTGTAAGCGACCGACAGCATTGGTGAACCAGTGCTGACTTGTCATATCGACTGGTGCGGTAAAATAAGGACTGGACAAGCCGTCCAAAATAATGCCATCTACCTTGCCAAGAGCCTGCCAGGCCCCCAGAAGCAGAGTTTTGCCATCACCAAGATTTGAACCCAGGCCTATAAATGTTTTTACCGCTTTTTTTTGTAACAACCGACTGTCTCCTGGAAATCAAAAATCGTGCAACCCGAGCACATCGAACATGGAATAAACCCCGTACTGTTTATCAACGATCCAGGCGGCGGCAGTGACTGCGCCCTTAGCAAAATGATCGCGACTATGAGCCCTGTGCACCAGCTCTATACGTTCTCCCGGGCCGGCAAAGTAGACAGTATGCTCTCCGACAATATCGGCTGCCCTGATGGTTTGAATGCCGATTTCCTTGGGCTTTCGTTCACCTATTATACCGCTGCGCTCAAGAACAACCACATCATCCAGGTTTCGATTAACACCTTCGGCCGCCATTTCCGCAAGTTTAAGGGCAGTTCCACTCGGGGCGTCCTTCTTTTTATTATGATGTGCCTCAATTATCTCGATATCATAATCGTCGCCAAGTATTTCAGCTGTTTTCTTGGCAAGTTTAAAGAGGACATTGACACAAATCGACATATTAGGTGACTGCACGCAAGGAAATTTTTCCGCAAGTTCTTTTAATTCAGCCAGGTTTTCGACAGAAAGACCAGTCGTACCGATAACCATTGCCTTATTATATTTGGCAGCCACCCGGGCAAATTCCATGGTCGCCTTATGGAAGGTGAAATCAATGATGACATCCCCTTTGTCGATGACTGACTCAATCCCCTCGCTTATAATTACACCGTTCTCCGTTCCAGTTGACAACAATCCGGCGTCCTTACCGATAGCCGGACTGCCTGTTGCTTCAAAGGCGGCAGCATATTCCAGCCTGGGATGGCTATTGACCATATGGCCGATTCGCTGGCCCATCCTGCCGGCCGCTCCGGCTATTATAACCTTTATCATACGTTTGCCTCCTTTCGAAAGGTCGGTTACCGCCCGTTTAAGGAGCGAAAAACAAAGGAATGTTCTGAGTTAGATGAGGTCCAGTGCAACCATGGCTGCCTTCATTTTTTCAAGACTTGCCATATCCATGGGAGCCAGCGGCAACCGGGGCAAGCCGGACCTTATTTTGCCCATCAACTCCAGAGCTTTCTTTGCTGGAACCGGATTGGGATTACTAAACATCATCTTCATCAGGTCATACATACGATAATGCAGTTCGTTGGCCTTTTTGAGATCACCACTCAGTGCAGCCGCTATCATCTCAGCCATACCTTTGGGGTAGACATTGGAAATTACAGAGATAACCCCCTTTCCGCCGATAAGAGCGGTCGGCATGGCAGTAAAATCATCACCGGACACAACTATAAAATCTCGAGGACATCGACGTATAACATCGCTACACTGTTCAAGGCTGCCCGAGGCTTCTTTAATGCCTATTATATTATCAATCTCTGCCAGACGGGCTGCCGTTTCGGGCAACATGTTCACGACTGTTCTTCCCGGCACATTGTAAAGGAACATCGGAATATCCACCTCTTCGGCGATTTTCCGGAAATGAAGGTACATGCCTTCCTGGTTCGGCTTGTTATAATAGGGCACCACCGACAGTACCGCATCAGCCCCACTGTCCTTGGCGCTTTCAGTCAGTTCGATCGCTTCAATGGTATTATTTCCACCGGTTCCGGCAACGACCGGAACACGACCGGCAACCGTCTTAACCGTAAGATCTATTACCCTTTTGTGCTCTGCAAAACTAATGGTTGCCGATTCACCGGTGGTTCCACAGGGGACGATTCCGTGGCTACCATTGTCGATCTGAAACTCGATGAGATCTATCAACCCCTGTTCGTCCAACTGCTCGTCGATAAATGGGGTTACAAGTGCAACAAGCGCTCCGTGGAATTTTTCCATCACTCCTCCTATCTATTCACCATTGTCCATCTGCACTCTGTATCAGAGCAGCGCTTCAGCGGTCAAATTTCCTTCACAAATCAGTCTGGTAGGCCCCTGCAGGTAAATGTTCTCCACCACAGGTCCATCTTGTAAATCAAACAGTATTGTCAATGTATCTCCACCGGTGGTAATAACCTCCACCGGAGATTCCATGCCCTTCAGCAAGGCACCAAAGAGAGCAGAAGCCGCCGAACCAGTACCGCAGGCCATGGTCTCATCCTCAACACCGCGTTCATAGGTTCGTACCTTGAGCTTTCCATCGGGCAGTAAATTAACGAAGTTAACATTAGTCCCCTTTGGTTCGAACATCTCGTGAAACCGTACTTTTCTTCCCCATTTTTTCACCGGAATATCATCGTCATCTACAAAAATCACCACATGGGGTACGCCGGTATTGACATACGCCGCCGCACATTCCTGCTCACCAAGCTCTAGAGAAATATCGAATCGGAAGTCAAAGGGTTGAGTCATTTTCACCCGGACGACATCATCCTCCTTACAAATTTCTGCCTCAACAATACCGGCCAGAGTTTCAAGCGTCATTTCTTTGCCGGCAATTTTATGCCTATAGGCAAAACGTGCGGCGCATCTTGAGCCATTGCCACACATTTCGGCAACCGAACCATCGGCATTATAAAAATTCCATCGAAAATCCGCGACTGTTGATTTTTCAATGAAAATGAGACCATCTGCCCCGACCGAAAACATCCGACGACATATTTTACGGGCAAATTCCGACTGTTCAGCCGAAGGGACTTTTATTTCCCGATTGTCGATAATCACAAAGTCATTGCCGGTACCACTCATTTTCTCAAAGGCAATGGGAAAAGTAATTGCCATCACAAATACTCCTTATATTTTCTCAGCACACATGCCCAAGTGCTTCATTTTAACATATCCGGGGGAAATACACCCGAGCGACAGAACCCTCCAACCGCTTCTATTACGGTCAGAGGGCATCTTTTAACACCACAATATAATGGAATTGCTGCGGTTAATATCTGGCTGTTGCTTCTTTAGATTTCTTGCTCTCATTTGGTGGTGTTGCCTGATCGAAGGCGGTCACTGCATAATAGTATTCTGCACCGTCACCCGCCTTGGAATCCACATAGAGAGTATACTCCGAATCAACATTACCAAGTAGTTCATAACTATCTTTATCTGCCGCGCGACGATAGATACGATAACCACCAAGATCGTTCGCAGTGCTCTTATCCCAGAAAATCTTGACGCCGACTGCAGTCTCTACCACAGTCACACCGGTAGGTGTCGGGGGCGGATTAAGATCAAGCGGAGTTGCCGCAACAGGCTTACTGACCCTGCCGCTTACCAGCTCGTCTTTTAAAACCATCATACTCCGGATGATGTAAAAATATTCCTGGCCATTACTCACCTGACTGTCAACATAAGAAACTGTTGCCACCGGTTCACCCAGTTGCTCAAAGTCCTTATCACCGACACTTCGCAGCACCTGATATTTCATAGCTCCTTCGACAGGGCTTCCGTTCACCAGCGAGGTAACCGGCTGCCATTCGAGGGTAACCTTTCTGTCCCCCGCCGTTGCTGTTACGCCCTCCGGAGCAGCTGCCGGCTGAGACCAGACGAAGCTGATGATATTAGAGTCTGCGCTGTCCGCCCACCAGCTGGTGCGGGATCGAACCTTAAAAAAATACTTTGAATCAGCTCTTAAAAATGATGACTCATAGCTTGCCTTTCTTCCCGTTTTCCCATCAAAGGGTGCGCCACCCGCGATCTCTATCGGTTCACCAAATGGGATGGGGCAAGAGGCACAATAGTCATCAATCGGTATCTCTGCCCGATACAGCTCAAATGATGAGATATGGTCGATCAATTCTCCTTGGATTGTTTTCACAGGATATGACCAGGTAAGTCGAACACCATTGTCGTCAAGACTATAGACAAGGTCGCTGACTGGTCGAGGAACTACGCTTTCCGGTGGTATAGGCGCATTCTTGTAGCCGCAGCCGCTCATCAGGAGAAGCAACGTACAAAGAATATAAAGCTCCCTTAGCCGCCCCGCGTATCCATTAGTCATTGCGGGATCCCCAGCTTTTTCTCAGCTGCAATTACCGCTTCTTCCACTCTCTGTATGCCGGTTCCGCCAGTGGATATCCGACTGTTTACCGAACCTTCGACGCTGAGGACTTCATAAACATCCTTGCCTATCGCCTCAGAAAAAGCTGTCAGCTCCTTTAGGTTTAGATCCGGCAATTCACAACCTTTTTCCAGACAGTAGGCAACAGCCCTGCCGACAATGCCATGTGCCTCACGGAAAGGCACATTCTTCAGGACAAGATAATCGGCAAGATCTGTGGCTGTAATACATCCTTTCCTGGTCGCCTCAACCATCCGTGCTGTGTTGAATTTAAGATTTTCCAGCAATTCAGCCATAATGGCCAGAGATGCGGAGACGGTATCCACAGTATCGAAAACAGGTTCCTTGTCTTCCTGGAGATCACGATTATAAGTTAATGGCAAACCTTTCATCAGGGTAATGAGAGTAATAAGACTGCCGACGACACGGCCACTTTTGCCTCGAATCAGCTCTGGAATATCCGGGTTTTTCTTTTGCGGCATGATCGACGAGCCGGTACAGAATTTGTCGGAAATATTGACAAAGTTAAACTCCTGACTGGACCAGAGCACCAGCTCTTCGGAAAGTCTGGAGAGATGGAGTTGGATCATCGTACAGTTACTGGTGAACTCAATGGCGTAATCCCGATCACCGGAGGTGTCCATGGAATTTGCGGTAACACCGTCAAAACCAAGGGCTTTAGCGACCTGTTCGCGATCAATAGGCAAACCGGTTCCGGCCATGGCCGCACAGCCGAGCGGTGAAAGATTCAGCCGCTTTCGACAATCCACCATCCTGTCCCTGTCCCGCCCGAACATTTCGTAATAAGCCAGCATATGATGAGCTATCTGCACCGGTTGAGCGCGTTGCATGTGGGTGTAACCCGGCATAATATCACCGAGATATTTCCTGGCGAGTAAGACAAAAGCCTTACGAATGACGTCAAGCAATGCAGTAATCCTGTCACACTGATCGCGCAGATACATTTTAAAATCAAGCGTCACCTGATCGTTTCTCGACCTGGCACTATGCAGCTTTGCGCCCGCCGGGCCAATCCGCTCTACCAGGGATTTTTCGATGTTCATATGAATATCTTCCAGCTCGCGCCTGAACTGAAATGTCCCCTGATCAATTTCTTTTTCAATCGCGGTAAGACCGTCTGTTATTGCCGTCAGCTCTTCTTTCGTGAGAATCCCCTGGCTGGCAAGCATAGCGGCATGGGCCTTACTGCCGGCGATGTCATATTTGTAGAGCCGGGAATCATAATGGATAGAGGCACTGAAGGCCTCCACTGAAGCAGCAGTGCTTTCACTGAAGCGCCCTCCCCACATTTTTTCCGATCCACTTTTTTTCGGTTCAGTCATAGTTGATACGTTGGTAAAATGTTAATTCGCAGTATTCAGATGCCTTTGATGAAAGATTGCTACTTATTACATCGGCCCTGCAAAGCATTAATTTTCAGCCGCAGACCATTCAGCCGGATAAAACCAGTAGCATCACCCTGATCATAAACCTGGTCTTCCTCAAAAGTAGCAAAAGATTCCTGATAGAGGGACTGGTCGGATTTACGTCCGACAGAGATGCAGTTCCCTTTATAGAGTTTTAACCGAACCGTACCGTTGACCGTTTTCTGGGTTGCGTCCATAGTGACCTGCAACAACTCACGTTCCGGAGAAAACCAGAAGCCATTGTAGATGAGCTCGGCATACCGAGGCACCAGGGAATCACGGATACGCATGACTTCACGGTCAAGAGTAATGGTTTCAAGGTCGCGATGAGCCGTACGTAAAACAGTGCCGCCGGGAGTCTCATACACACCATGGGACTTCATGCCGACAAACCGGTTCTCCACCAGGTCGAGTCGACCGACTACCATTTGCGCCGCCCAGTTTATTTAGTTTTGTAAAAAGTGCCAATGGCGCCATTTTTACACCATCCAGCGCCACCGGATCACCGTTTGCAAACTCAATTTCCACGTAAGTAGCTACATCGGGTGCTTTTTCCGGGGAAACTGTGAACTTGAACATATCCTCGTCCGGCTCATTCCAGGGATCTTCCAGGATTCCGCCCTCATAGCTGATATGCAGGAGATTTTCATCACAGCTGTAGGGGTTTTTCTTGGTCACCGGAACAGGAATATTGTGATCTTTAGCAAATTCCACCAGTTTCTGGCGGGAATTCAGCTTCCATGTCCTCCAGGGAGCGATGATTTTCAAAGTCGGCGCAAGACCAATATAGCCCAGTTCAAAGCGTACCTGATCGTTGCCTTTCCCCGTAGCACCATGGCTCACCGCATCCGCACCCTCTTCCAGGGCGATACGTACCTGTTCCTTGGCAATCAGAGGTCTGGCCAGCGAGGTACCAAGCAGATACGAGCCCTCATAGATAGCATTTGCGCGAAAAGCCGGGAAAATGTAGTCTTCAACGAACTCTTTTTTCAGATCGGAGACAATCACCTTATCCGCGCCGGTGGCAAGCCCTTTTTTCTTGACGGCTTCCCAATCCTCTTCCTGCCCGATATCGGCGGAATAGGCAATCACGGGGCATGTATATTCCTCCGCCAACCACTTTAAAATAACAGATGTATCGAGACCGCCCGAATAGGCGAGAACAATTTTATTTACACTCATAGAAAAACCTCAATATTGAAACACCCTGAAGTGTTCAGTGACTTAAAAAATTTTACCCATCAAGGGATAGTTAAAAGGATCTCGCTTACTTTAAAATGATCATTTAGAAGCTACCCGATCAGGCTTTCGAGTATGGCCTTATGGAGATGCATTTTATTTTCAGCCTGATCAAATGCAACACACTGTTTTGATTCCAATACCTCATCCGTGATTTCTTCATCCCTGTGGGCAGGAAGACAGTGCAGCACAATACACTCGGCGGGAGCCTTGGCCAGCAGTTCACTATTCAGCTGATAGCTGGAAAAGACAGTCATTCTTTCTTCCTGCTCACTCTCCATACCCATCGAGGCCCAGACATCGACATTTATGGCATCAGCTCCTCGCACAGCCTCTGCCGGATCACGAATAAGGGTAATTGGCCTGGTTGCTGTTTTTACAGCGGCGGCAAGAATGTTGCTGTCCGGATCATAGCCCTCCGGGCAGGCCAGGGTCAGCTTAAATCCGATTATTGCCGCGGCCTGTATCCATGAGTTTGCCATGTTGTTACCATCACCGACCCAGACTATATGCAGATCTTCAAGGGCTCCCTTCTTTTCAATGATGGTCATCATGTCACTCAGTACCTGGCAGGGATGATGTACATCCGTCAGAGCGTTTATCACGGGAACCGTTGCATAATCGGCAAGCTCATCGACCACGGCCTGGCCAAAAGTTCTTACCACCATACCATCGACATAGCGGGACATAACCCGTGACATATCCTTGAGCGGCTCAGATCTTGCCAGCTGTGTATCGCGGCCGGAAAGGAAGATAACCTGTCCACCAAGACCATACATAGCCGACTCAAAGGAAACACGAGTTCTGGTGGATGGTTTTTCAAAGATAAGACCTATGGTCTTGCCGTTCAGTTGCCGATGGATCTTCCCGGCTTTCTGCTCTTTTTTGAGTTCAATTGCCCGGTCGATAAAACCGATCAGCTCTGCTTTCGTAAATTCCTGTAATGACCTTAAATGCTTCGGCACCCTGTTCACCTCAAAACGATAGGGGGAAAACTTCCCGCCGGTTAACCTCCCCACGCCTGCTCTTTATATTACCCCCTTGAGGGGTGCCCTTTTTTTTCATAATTCGTGAAGGAACGTATGCCCATCAAGCAAGCACTAAAGAGATCCCGCTCTTTTCAGAGGGGTTAGGGGAGAAAAGAGGTATCATTACATAAAAGAGGGGTGATTTGCAAAACATTTCCCCCAAAAAGCACCAATTCCCCCTCCTTTTTCTTCTTGCTCCGGCCAAAGAATCAGAATTCGGCCAACACCTCGGCGAGGGCCGTCACAAGCGTGTCGATCTCCTTTTCCGTCACAATTAACGGCGGGACAAATCTGAGAACCAGATTGCCGGCAAAGTTCATCAGCAATCCTCGCTCAAACATTTTTGTGACAATCTCCGTACCATGGGAAATACCCTGCTCAGTCAGCACGGCACCGACAAGGAGTCCCATACCCCTGACGCTGCTGACCATGGCTGGAAACTTGTCGGCAATTTTTCTTAATTCCGCCTGAAAATAGTCACCCCTCTTTCTTACTCCTTCAAGGAAACCGTCAGCCAGCATTATCTGCAGGGTAGCCACAGCTGCAGCCGAAGCCACCGGATTACCGCCAAAGGTTGAGGCATGGGTGCCGGGGACAAATGCAGCGGCAATCCTGGCGGTAGTCATCATAGCACCGATAGGCAACCCATTCCCCAATGCCTTGGCCATGGTCAGAATATCCGGCTGAATACCCAGCTGTTCGTAGGCAAAAAGAGTGCCCGTTCGGCCCATGCCAGTCTGAATTTCATCAAAAATGAGCAGCAGACCGTGTTTTTCACAGAGTGCTTTGATACCCAGCAGATATTCTTTAGCCAAAGGACGCACCCCGCCCTCCCCCTGCAGTGGCTCACAGAGAATGGCACAGGTTGAATTGTCAACCATCTGCTCCAGAGCCTGTAAATCACCAAATGGCGCGTGCAGAAAGCCCTCGGGAAGAGGTTCAAAGCCTTTATGAAACTTAGGCTGGCCGGTTGCTGCTACGGTGGCAAGAGTTCGGCCATGGAACGAACCGCTGAGACTGATGATCTTGTAACGTCCCTCGCCCGAGTAAATCCGGGCCAGCTTAATCGCGGCCTCATTAGCCTCGGCCCCACTGTTACAGAGAAAGAGCTTTTCACCGAAAGAATTATTAGTGATCAATTCGGCAAGCTCAATCTGTGGCTCGGTATAATAGAGGTTTGAAACATGCACCAGTTTCTCTGCCTGACGGCAGATGGCTTCGGTTATTGCCGGATGGCAATGTCCGAGGCCACACACTGCTATTCCTGCCATAAAATCCAGGTATTCCTTACCGTCAGCATCGGTCAACCGACAGCCGGAACCTTGCACCATGGCTGCGGGATACCTGGAGTAGGTGCCAATAAATACCTTATCGCCTCTTTCTTTTAGCTCTTTATTACTCTTCATAATTTTAGTCTCGCAATAACTTTTAGTTCTACTACCCAGATGGTTTTTACGACGCCATCAATATATCTCCGTCCCCACACCTTCCTTGGTAAACATCTCCAGCAGGATCGAGTGCTCAACCCGCCCATCGATGATGTATGTTTTGTCGACTCCTCGCCGCAGTGCATCCTCACAGCAGCGAACTTTCGGGATCATGCCTCCGACAATAGTCCCGTCTTCTATCAACCCCTCCAGATTATGGCGAGACAGCGTGGTAATAAGCTGTCCATTTTTGTCTTTCACTCCGGGCACATCAGTCAACAGCATCAGTTTTTCAGCCGACAAGGCACCGGCTATTGCACCGGCAACAAGATCAGCATTGATATTAAAAGCCTGGCCGTCGGCTCCTACACCAACCGGAGCAATTACCGGAATGAAATCTTTCAGGCAGAGGCTTTCGAGAACACCGGTGTTGATCATGGTTACCTGGCCGACCCGACCAAGATCGATGAGTTCCGGAGGTGCATCCTGTAGAAGGTTATCGTCTTTCCTGCTGCTTACTTTGAGCTTTTCGGCACAGACCAGATCGCCATCACGCCCGGACAGCCCGACAGCCTTCCCGCCGCAATGATTGATCAAGCCGACTATCTCTTTATTCACTTTCCCCACCAGAACCATCTCAACCACATCCATGGTTTCACCGTCTGTGACACGCATTCCCTGGACATAACTGGGTTTTATGCCCAGACGGTCCAGCAGATTGTTGATTTGAGGTCCGCCGCCATGCACGATAACCGGATTAATGCCGATCTGTTTAAGCAGAATAACATTCAGGGCAAACTGTTTTTTCAGGTGTTCATCAACCATGGCATGACCACCATATTTGATAACAATGGTTTTATGTCTGAATTCCTGCATATAGGGAAGAGCCTCTAAAAGAACTTTAGCCTTTTCAATACTCTCCTGAACGTTTCTTACCATAGTGTCATCTTCGATCTCTTGATCGATCCTTATATTGTTCTATAAAATCAATGAACTAAAACTCCCGAACCAACACATAATTTGTGGTGCTATTGTAATTGCTGATATAATGTAAGTAAAGTACTCTTTGTTTTGCAGCCCACATACCATGACTTTACATTTCCAGACCTTTACGCTACGATGGGCTCCTTACAATCACAGGTCTGGATCTATCATTTTAACTATGGAGAGTCCTGATGAAATTATCCAACCGTTTTTCTGCTCTCAGTATACTGGGAGGCTCGATCACCTTATGTCTGCTATTATTTGGCGCAGTGTCGGTTTTCGCCGATGACTCCCCCATTCATATAGAAGCAAACAGCATGACCTCAACTGAAAAGACGAATTCGGTCGTATTTACCGGAGAGGTCGATGCCAAACAGGGAGACGTGAGAATCCGTTCCGATGAAATGACCGTCTATTACACCCAGGCAGAAAAAGATAAAAATGTAGAGAAAACAGCTTCACAGCAGGTGGAAAAACTTGTCTGTGTCGGTAATGTGGAAATTACCAGGGGCGAATGGTTGGGAACTTCAAAAAAAATGGTCTACCTCTCGAAAGCGAGACAGGTTATACTTACCGACAACGCCAAAGCATATCAGGGTAAAAATATGGTGAGTGGAGATAAGATCGTCTATTACCTCGATGAAGGCCGATCTGAGGTCGTCGGTGACAGAACCGCTGCTACAGTAGACGGCAAAACCGGTAGCGAGAAAAAATCTTCGCGGGTGAATATGACCATCCTCCAAAAATAAAGATCAGCCCTGGAAAAGCAGACGAGTACACAGATCACGATGTCGACTCTTGAAACACAAAATATTGTTAAACGTTACGGTTCCCGAACGGTAGTTGACGGCGTCAGCCTGCAGGTGCAAACTGGGGCTGTGGTCGGCTTGCTTGGACCGAATGGGGCCGGCAAGACCACGACATTTTATTCCATTGCCGGCTTTATTCGTCCAGACAAAGGCAATATTATATTCGCAGGAGAAGAAATAACCAACCTGCCAATCCACAAAAGGGCTCTGAAAGGAATCTCCTACCTGGCCCAGGAACCATCGGTTTTCAAGAAATTGACGGTTGAGGAGAATGTCCGAATTATCCTTGAACCTCTGGGGCTTTCGAAAAACGAAATTAAGTACCGTATCGATGAGCTTATGGCCGATCTCAATATTGAATATCTCAGATACAACAAAGGTCATGCATTGTCGGGGGGTGAACGACGAAGAGTGGAAATCATGCGCGCCTTGTCTACCCGGCCTAAATTCATTCTGCTTGACGAACCTTTTGCCGGCATAGATCCACTGGCGGTTCACGATCTGCAGAAAATTATTTTTGACTTAAAAGCGAAGGGACTCGGGATTTTAATCTCGGATCACAATGTAAGAGAAACTTTACAGGTTTGTGACTTTGCCTATATTATGAATGCTGGACAGGTTCTTACAAGCGGAGTCGCAGACGATATTATAGAGAGTGAAGTTGCAAGAAAAATGTATCTCGGCGAAAACTTTCACATGTAATTCCAAATATATATATGGCCCTAGAACTCAGACAACAGCTCAAGCTTTCTCAGAAACTGGTTATGACGCAACAACTGCGCCAGGCCATAAAACTCCTGCAACTAAACAGACTTGAACTCTCTGATGCGCTGCAGGCGGAAATCGAGCAGAACCCCGCGCTAGAAGAAGATTTTTCGCCACCGGAGAGCAATGACAACCCAATGTCCCTCTCTTCAACCTATGAAGAAACCGGCACAAGAACAGAGTCTGAAATAACTGAAAACATCAAGGTTAACGACAACCTGGCCGACACCAACTGGGAAGACTACGCCAACAATTTCGACTCAAATTTTTCCTTTGCCCACGAAACACCTCCTGCAGATGCTCCATCCCAGTTTGAATTCATCTCTGAAAAACCAGGATTGATGGCCTACCTCCAATGGCAGCTTGCCCATAGCGAACTCGATGAAAAAGAGTGGGAAATAGCTCGTTTTGTTATCGGTAATCTCAACAGATACGGCTTCCTCGAAGTTGATATTGCCCAGATAATCGAAGAAACCGGCTGCGAACCGGACGATGCAGAATATATCCTGGAAGTGATTCAGGAGCTTGATCCACCTGGAATCGCTGCAAGAAATGTCAGTGAGTCTCTTTTCCTCCAGCTTGAGCGACTGGGAAAAGGAAAATCTCTCGCAGCTGAAATAGTGCGCGACCATCTGCCTCTTCTTGAGACTCGCAACTACAAAGCACTTTCCCGGGCAACCGGACGGAAAAGGCCGGAACTGGAAAGAGCCATCAATTTCATCGTCACTGAATTGACTCCCTACCCCGGACTATCCTACGCCACCGAAGAGACAAATTATGTGGTACCGGATGTCTATGTTCGAAAATTTGACGGCGAGTATGTTATCCGGCTCAATGACGATGATCTGCCCCAGCTGAAACTTTCATCTCTCTATCAGGATCTGCTGGCAAACGATAAGACTCTTGAGAAAGAGTCACGCCAGTATATCAACGAAAAGTTAAAAAACGCGGACTGGTTTATCAAATCCCTCTATCAGAGGCAACGAACCATCATCAAGGTCATGGAATCGATCCTGCGTTTCCAGTATGATTTTTTCGAGCGGGGAGCACAGTACCTGAAACCGCTGATCCTCAAAGACGTGGCCGATGATATCGAGATGCATGAATCGACCGTCAGCCGGGTAACCTCCAATAAATATGTTCACACCCCTCTCGGAATTTTCGAGCTGAAATACTTTTTTTCAACCGCCATTCCACGCGAAGGCCAGGATGCCATGGCGTCCGAATCAATTAAAACCATTATCAGGAAGATGATACAGGAGGAGGATAAAGACAACCCACTCAGTGATAACACCATCTCTGAAAAACTTGCTGAACGTAATATTAAAATTGCCCGAAGAACTGTTGCGAAATACAGGGAACAACTTAAGATCCTTCCCGTGAAACACCGTCGGCACGCTCAGTAACCAGCCATGAGCGTTCTTGAGCGGGTCTTCTATTTCCACCGGGAAATCCTCAAAGGCAATTTCCCCAACTCCCGGACCCTCGCTGATCATTTTGAGATGTCCATCGCAACATCGAAACGAGATATCACCTACCTCAGAGACAGACTCTGTGCACCTTTAGCTTTTGACTCAAAGAAAAACGGTTTCTGTTATCGGAATGGCTTTCATCTGCCTTTTGAGGAAAGCCCCCGCATCATTTTTCTACTGGCAATGCTCAGTAAGCTCGCCGATGAAGCCGGACTTGGTGAACTACAGGAGGTGAGACAGCTGGAACAACGTCTTTCCACCATGATTTCTCCCGATTATGGAACAGTTCTCGAGTCTCTTCATTGCCTGTGGATCGAAATTGAATCGATTGATCATCGAATTTTTGAAACAATCATCGAAGCGGTTGTCAAAAAGCAACTGCTTGCTCTGCAGTATAAATCAATAGGGGGAGAAACAATCGGCCGAACCGTTGCTCCGCTCCAGATCATCAATTATCAGGGTCGCTGGTATTTCTATTCTTTTTGCTATCTGCGGCAGGAAAACCGTCTTTTTCATATTGCCCGGGTTCACAGCGCCGAACTCACCGGCCGGGACATTCCGGCAGATATTTCTCTTGACCAAGGTACTCTTGGATTATCATTTGGAATTTTTCAGGGAAAACCACGCTACACAGCGGAAATTCTTTTTAGCTCTACTGCCGCGAAGCTTGTCGAAAATCAGCGTTGGCATAAGGATCAGGAAACCCAGGCAAGGGAAGATGGCCTGCTGTTGCGGCTCCCTGTCAGTGATGACCGCGAGCTGGTAATGAAAATCCTCCAGTATGGAGCCATGGCCCAGGTACTCTCACCTCCCGAACTGGTTCAACGTCTGCAGGATGAAATTTTCGCCATGACAGAAACTTATCAATCAAAAAAGAATTGCGACTGATTATTTATCTTAGGATTTCTTGTCAAAAAAACAGTAAAAATGACAACGAAATTATGTTAGTATTTGACTTTGTGTTTTACAATTATAGTGACTTTACTGACTGTTATAAGTGTTCTATGAGAAAGTAGGGGACAGGGAAATCAATCTGTCTTATGAAACTCTAGACATCAATTATATATTGGGGAGGAATTCAATGAAGTACGCATTTATCATATTAATTGCATTATACCTGGTTATTTACGGCTGCATACCCGATAATTCCGAGAAGGCAACGGACAGCCACAAGAAAACAGCCCCTGCTGCTGTGGAAAATCCTCAGAAGCTCGAGATGGTTGCAGTTCCGGAACACCAACAGCAATCCGCTGAGACAACTGAGACAATCATACAGAAAACAGTGGTCGTGGTGGTTGAAGCTGCCAGCTCTACCCTTTCCGCTCCCTGACTGTTAAAACAGCCGGGGACATCTTTTGAACAAGGCGGGTGCCTCTCCCTTCTCATTCGTTGCTGCTGAGAAGAGGCAACATTGCCAAATCATAGCGGGGCAATTACATTTTTAGCTTATCCGTCGGCAGACGAAGCTGAAAACCAACGCCCTGCTAAATTGACCTGTTTCATAATCGGGTAATTCATGCAAAAACGACTCGTTCAACGATCATTGCTTATTACTCTGGCAGGTTTCTGCTTCTGCCTGTCTTCCTGTTCGAGCCTGATGACAACGGCTATTCAACCTGCCATAGGCAACCTTCAGCAGCAGACAGACATTAATCTGGTCTGCGACGGTTTTCCGGCTTATCTGCTGATGATCGACAGCATGCTTGTCTCTTCTCCCAAAAGCAGATACCTGTTGCGTTCAGGAGCGCAATCCTACAGTGGTTATGCTGCAGCTCTCGAGGAATGTGACAGGGACGACAACCATAGAATCGCACCAATTGCCGAAAAAGCGAAATTATACGGACTCCGGCTGCTCCGTCTATATCTGCCTTTGGGTATGGGACAGAGCATTGGACAGAAATACGAGGCCCTGGACAGGGAACTGGCCAAGCTTGGTCGTCGTGATGTTCCCGATATTTTTTGGGGAAGTTTCGGCTGGATAACCTGGGTCAAATACCAGAAGGGTTCTCCGGAAGCAGTCGCAGATGTAGTACTTATTGAGAAAATAATGGCCAGGCTTCTGGAACTCGACGAATCATATCAAGGTGGTGCCATCCATCTCTTTTTCGGCACCTATTATGCTGCTAAACCCGCTATGTTTGGCGGAAGACCGGATCTCAGCACAATGCATTTCGAAAAAGCACTTGAACTTGGCAAACGAAAATTTCTCCTGACCCAGACAACCTATGCCGAAACTCTTGCCAGAACAACAATGGACCAGGAACTCCATGATAGATTGCTCAACGAGGTACTTGCCTTTCCGCTCGACAGCGCACCGGAATTCGGCCTCAGTAATCAGATCGCCAAAAATAAAGCCAAGCGATTGCTTCTAGAAAAATATTTCGGTGAATAAATAATCAGTTATTCACTTACATATCAGTACTTATTCTTCAATTTGATTCATACGGAGAAACCATGCAACGCGTATCTCACCTGGTTCCAGTCACTCTTTTTCTTCTTTTTCTCAGCTGCAGCCCAATTCAGGCTGCTTCCAAGTATCTCTTTAAGATCGCCAGCCTTGCCCCCGCAGGTTCAATCTGGATTGAGCAGTTCGAAAATTTTGCCAGGGATGTCGCAGAAAAAACAGGAGGAGAAGTGGCTTTCAGAATATATCCCGGAGGCGTAATGGGAGATGACCAGTCCATGTACCGTAAGATGCGGGTCGGACAGCTGCACGGAGGTGGCTTTACCATGACCGGCATTTCAATAGTTGTCCCCGACTTCAGGGTTCTCTCCATTCCCTTTCTGTTTGAGTCTTACCAGGAGGTGGATTATGTGACAGAAGGGTTGCTTCCCGCCTTCAAAGATCGATTTCGTGAAAAAGGTCTTGAGTTTATTGCCATGACTGAGGTTGGATTTATCTACGCCATGTCAACAAAGCCCATATCCACAGTGGAAGATCTCATTCATTCCAAAAACTGGAGCCCCTCGGGCGATCCGGTTGCCGAGGTATACCTTTCCGCCCTTGGCATTTCAGCAATACAACTGTCGATCCCTGATGTTTTGACCTCTCTTCAAAGCGGCCTGATAGAAACGGTATATAATTCACTCTATGGTTCTATTGTTCTGCAGTGGTTCACCAAGGCTCATTATATAGCCGATGTCCCCTATGGCTACGCATATGGGGTTTTCGCTCTTGACGCTGCCACTTTTGCCAGACTTCCCGAAATGCACAAAAAGGCTATTGAAGAGGCCGCACACATTTATTTTCCAGTCCTGCTGGAAAAAACCAGGCAGAGCAACAGCGAATCCCGCCGGGTGCTGGAAGCACGTGGCGGTGAGTTCCTCAAGATAGACCAGAATACCCTTCATATTCTGCGGAAAACAAGTGAGCAGTCAGTAGATTCCCTGGTACCAGATTCACTCTCCAAAGATATCTATGACCAGGTTGTTAAGCTGCGTAAAGAATTCCGGGCCAAAAAGACTACGGAGACAACTCATTGATTGAACCAGTACCATTGTTTCAGTCTCATCCGGTGTTGCGCCTGCTCGACAAAGGGGAAAGGGCTCTTCTCTGTCTGCTGCTAGCGGCGTTGATTCTTCTTGCCTGTATCCAGATTATCCTGCGTATATTTTTTGCAGGCGGCCTGTTCTGGGCAGACCCGCTGCTTCGCTATCTGGTGCTCTGGTGTGGCTTGATCGGCGCGGTTTCTGCCACCGGCCAGGGCAAACACATTGCATTGGATATTACAGCAAACCATCTTCCCAAAAAAATCGAACCATGGATCACACTCATAAGCCATTTATTCTGCACCCTTGCCGCCGGAGGACTGACCTGGGCCGGCTGGCGATTTCTTCGTGGTGAGATAGAATTCGGCGGTTCCGGTCCTTTGTCACTTCCCCTCTGGTTCTGGAACGGAATCTTTCCCATGGCCTTTGGTCTCATCACCCTGAAATATCTTCTGCTGCTTTTAACTCAGATTAAAACCATACTCACTTCAGATCCGGTGGAAAACAGCCGATCATGAATATCCTGAAAATCCTGATCCTCATCCTGGCTCTCTTCAGGTCTCCGCTTTTTCTGGTCATCGGCGCTCTTGCCCTGCTCTCCTTCTATTCGGCGGATATTGATATCTCAGTGGTTATCATTGAGATGTCCCGACTGGCCGATACCCCTTTGCTTGTATCCCTGCCGCTGTTTATTTTTGCCGGCATTCTGCTTTCAGAGAGCAAGGCACCCGGTAGAATGCTTCGATTTTCACAAATTTTTCTCGGTTGGCTGCCGGGCGGCCTTGCTGTCATCACTCTCACCGTCTGCGCCATTTTCACGGCTTTCACCGGGGCTTCCGGGGTAACCATTTTTGCCCTCGGCGGACTGTTGTTGCCGGCGCTGCTGAAAGACGGCTACGGAGATCGATTCTCCATGGGCCTCATCACCTCCTCAGGCAGCCTTGGATTACTCTTTCCTCCCAGCCTGCCGCTAATAATCTACGGTGTAATCTCAGAATCGCGGATAGATCATCTTTTTTTGGCAGGTATTCTGCCGGGAATACTGATGCTCCTGCTGCTGATGGGTTATGCGGTGGTAAAAAGTCCACCCCGCAGCAGTAGACCAAGCTATAGTACCAAAGAAATCTTGCAGGGCCTGCGTGAAGTTGGCTGGGAACTGCCCCTGCCGATTATTCTGCTCGGCGGTATCTATGGCGGCATTTTCGTTCCGGGAGAAGCTGCTGCCGTCACCGCCTGCTATGTCCTGGTGGTGGAGGTAGGCATTCATCGGGACTTGTCACTCAGACAACTGCCGGCCATTATGAGTAAATCCATGGTACTGTTTGGGGGAATACTGGTCATCCTCGCCGCCTCCATGGCTTCGACCAATTACCTGATCGACCAGCAGATACCATCAAGGCTGTTTGACTTTATTCGAAGCTATATCGATAACAAATACACCTTTTTGCTGCTGTTAAACGTCTTTCTGCTTATCGTCGGGGCCATGCTCGATATCTTCTCTGCCCTGGTGTTGATTGTTCCTTTGATACTGCCAATAGCTGAAGGATATGGGATCAACCCCATTCATCTGGGCATTATTTTTCTGACCAATTTGCAGATCGGCTACTGTACTCCTCCGGTAGGATTGAACCTCTTTCTCGCATCTTACCGTTTTGAGCGACCGGTAACTGAACTCTACCGTGCCACTATTCCGTTTCTTGGCCTGTTGCTGGTTACTCTTTTAATCATCACCTATATTCCCTGGCTGAGCACTTTTCTCATTGAGTTCCTTGGATAAAACAGGCAGAAAAGAAGTTGCAGATCAAAGTGGTTTGCTTCTTCAAACTAACGAAAGACCCTTGAAGGCATACTTGCATTGATCGTTTCCGGTGAAGCCACACATAAGATCGGTGAGGTTTTCTGCAGATCGTATTCAAATTCAAAACCATCTTTTTCAAAGAGTTCCAGGCACACATCAACCACTTCGGCATCAAATAATGTTTCCCGGTTTTCTCTTAGCTCATCAAGCGCAATTTCAATTCCCCTGGCAGGACGGTAGGGCCTGAATGAGCTTGTCGCCTCGGTTACATCCGCCACTGACAAAATTTTAGACTCAAGGAGAATCTGATCCCCCCGCAACCCAAGTGGATAACCGGAGCCGTCCAACCGCTCATGGTGCTGAAAAACTATTTGGGCGCAGGGCCAGGGAAAGGGGATGTTTTTCAGAATCTCAAAACTGATCTGGGGGTGGATTTTAATAACCTCCATTTCGGCATCAAGGAGCTGTCCCATTCGGTTAAGAATGGAAACCGGAGTTCGGATTTTTCCAACATCATGCAGTATCCCGGCAATCCGAATCCCTTCGACAATCCCTTCAGACAAACCCATCTTTTCAGCAATTGTGCTGGCCAATCGGGCCACTCGTTGCGAGTGCCCTGCTGTATAGGGATCCCTGATTTCCGCCATCAGAGCCATGCTGTAAATACTGCCATGGAGCATTTCGGAAAGTTCAAGCGTTTTTTTTTTCACCATCTCTTCCAAAAGTTCATTTTGTGAGACTAGCCGGGATTTCATCTCCTCCAGCGCAATATGCGTCTCTACCCTGGCCGTCAGTTCCGCGGTGTGAAAGGGTTTGGTAATGTAATCGACAGCTCCCATTTCGAAGGCTTTCGTCTTGTCAACAGTTTCACTCCTGGCTGTTATAAATATTAGTGGAATCGACCGGGTTGTGGGTTCTTTCTTCAGCCTGCTGCAGACCTCGTAACCATCCATCTCCGGCATCATGATATCCAGCAGAATAAGGTTGGGATGGTATTTTACTGCATACTCGATGGCTTTCTCCCCCCTTTTCGCTATGCCCAGTCGATACTTTGTCTTGAGGGTATTGACTAATAAATCTATGTTCGTTGCATTATCATCGACAATGAGGACGAGCGGTTGAGAGTCTTTCATCGTTGTCCCTCCAAAACATCACGAATTTTTCCAATTGTTTTCATAGCCTGTTCATAGTCATACCGGCGCGTCTGGCTATTCAAGGTCTTAATTAATGCGGAATCAACTTTTTTTCGGCCGGCATTCTTCCTGATTTTGGTCGTAATAGTCTGAACGTCATCGGGATCCGCCCGGTCGATTGCTTCAGTCAAGGACAATAACAACCTCTCAAGTTCACCTTCCTCATCTGGGACCAAAGCATCATTGCCATCATACTCATTTCTCTCCGCCAGTGGATGAAGCAAATTAAGGAGGCGGGTTAATTCTTCCTGCAGCCCCCCGGTCAATTCGGCCACGGCCTCAGCAGATTCCTGCATGCTGCAACTGAGCTCCAGAGCCGCCGCAGCGTGCTCAACATTGAGTGCACCAATATTGGCCGCGCTCCCTTTGAGTTGGTGGGCCAGATGGTGGAGGGACGTTGTATCTTTTTCATCCAGTGCATGTTGAAGTGTCCCAACAGTCGAGGAATTATCCTGGAAGAACCCTACCAGAATCTTCTCATACGTCTGCCAGTCAAGGCCTGTGGACAGCAAAACCCCTTCAATATCAACTCCAGGGATTTTCAAAGGAATATCAGGTACTTTATCTAATTCTGACTGCTCTCCCCCCAGTGCATCAGCCTGCTCAACCGTAGCAGCGTTTGCAGCAGTTTTATTTTCGGCAAGCCTTTTTCTGTTCCGCAGAAGACGCCAGAGAGTATAAAAAAACCGGTCCTGATTAATAGGCTTGGCGACATATCCATCCATCCCTGCCTCCAGGCATTTCTCTTCATCACCCTTCATCGCATGGGCGGTCATCGCGATAATCGGCAGCTCCTCACAACCGGGAAGAGCCCTGATCTGTCTTGTTGCCTGATAACCGTTCATCTTCGGCATCTGAATATCCATAAGAACGCCATCGAAAATTTCACTTTTCACTGCCGCCACAGCTTCTTCACCATTTTCAACTATCTTGACCTGGACCTCGGCTCCTTCGAGAATCGCTCTCGCTACCTGCTGGTTGGTAAGATTGTCTTCTGCCACCAAAATTTTACATCCCTTCAAGTGCTTCTTATACATAGACGCCCTGGTCGTGAAATCGACCTGAGTGCCTCCCTTTCGCACAGCCTCTTTGCCAAAAGCGTCCATGATCGCATCAAACAAGGTCGACTGGAAAATCGGCTTGGTCAGAAAGCCATTGGTCCCGGCTTGCTCGGCCTCCGATTTATGTACCTCTCTGGCAAACGCTGTCATCATGATAATAGGCAGGGTCAGGTGAAGTTCCTCACGGATCTTTTTGGAGGTCTCGATTCCATTCATCCCCGGCATTTTCCAGTCCATCAATACCAGCCCAACCGGCTTCCTTCCATCTACCTGGCTTTGCAGCCGCTGGATCGCATCAACCCCCGAAGCCATCGTCTCAACCTGGAACCCAAGGGAAGAGAGCATTTTTGACATGATAGTCCGACTGTCCATACAATCGTCTACTACGAGGACATTCGTTCCACTTATATCGGTCGGAATATCATACATTACCCCTATGGGGGTTGCTGCCCTTACTAGTTTTACCGTAAAATAAAAGGTACTTCCCTGACCAAGCATGGTGTCAACACTAATGGTCCCATCCATCATCGACACGAATTTTTTACAAATGCTCAAGCCAAGGCCGGTACCTTCATATTTTCTGGTTGAAGAGGAATCCCCTTGGGTAAAAGGTTCAAAAAGCAGTGGCAGGTAGTCTGGAGGAATCCCGGTACCATTATCTTTGACAGAAAACTTAAGCATCACCTCGTCGGCCGTGAGCCCTTCGGTAGTATTGCTCGTATCGCGAACACTCACCATAATAATTCCATCCACCCCGGTGAATTTTAATGAATTCCCTATCAGGTTCGTCAGGATCTGCTGAAGGCGCAGAGAGTCGCCATGCAGGATCCGTGGGGTATCCTTGTCAATATCTACAAGAAGTTCTATCCCTTTTTCCGCCGCCTGGTTAATAAAGACATCCATCACCCTATCAAACATTTCATCCAGTCTGAAAACCCGATCCTTCAGGTCCAGCTGGCCAGCCTCGATCTTTGAGTAGTCAAGAATATCGTTAATAATACCTAGAAGGGAATATGAAGAATTCTGAATAATGTGCAGATAATGTTCGACTTCCGTTGAAAGAGACTCCGCCAGGGCCAGGTCCGTCGCTCCAATAATCCCATTCATCGGTGTACGGATTTCATGACTCATATTGGCCAGAAACTGGCTTTTAGCAAGGGTGGCCGCCTCGGCCTGTTCCTTTGCAAGTGCCAATTCCTTGTCCATTTTTTTATGTAGCTCTATTTCTTTAGTCAGTGAATGATGCGAAGCCTTGATTCTGCGATTGAGTTTCAAGACCAGGCCGGTAAAGGCGAAATGCGTACAAAACATAAGAAAGGAGAAGAGAACCCATGGCCAGTAATCGCGCAGAATGTTACTCAAGGTAACCCTGCCCAGATCCTTGTATGGCCCGATGTGCAGGGCCATCATGCACTCCATGACCGGTTGGTAATTCATTGGTATGGTCCAGCCGGCACAACCTGCAGCCTTAGCGGCCGGTGAGTCAACCTTTATCTGAAGCAGCGCCGAGGCAACCTTTTCTGCCAGTTCGTCCGGGGTCTCTTTTGTCTTGGCCATCGGCCAGTCAGGATACTCCCTGGTAGAACAGAGATACGGGGTCTTTAGCTGTGGATTATACAGGCGGGGGAAAGCATAATAATCCTGCAGATTGATTTTACCCTCGGCACTCAGCTGCTCCAGGGTATTGGTGCGTACCGTCCCGACATCGACAAGCCCGTCCCGGACCGCATAGACGACTTCATCATGGGTCTCCCCATAGAGCAACTTTTTGAAATCCTTGTGGGGGTCGATACCATTTTCTTTCAATTCCCGCCAGGCCATCTGCCAGCCGCCGAAAGATCCCTCGGAAACCCCCATAACCGATTTCCCTTTGAGGTCCGAAAGAGTTCTAATATCAGTACGGTCGAAACGACTGAAAATAACGCTGCCATATTTAGAATAAGCCCTGCCCAGCCGCATCTCTTTCAAGGTCGCTATTCTGTTAACCTCATATCCTTGTTCCAATTCCACATAAAACGATGAATTGGTCAGGATAAAATCCACTTCTCCCTTTAGAACACTTGCGGTAATCTGATCATGGGCCAGGGGAAGAATCAGAAAGGTATATCCCGGAACCCGACGGGAGAGATACTCAGCTGTCGGAGACCAGCTCTTCAGACACTGCTCAGCTCCTCGCACGGCAAGAACCCCTATCTTCACCGGCTTATCCGCTGCCTGAACGGGTGCAGCAATAACAATATTCAGCAGCAGGATGCTGCATATCAGGACATATTGAACATGGTAGTTACAGAGCCTTTCAATTCTTCTTTTCATCTCTTCTGCCTTCTCATATCAAGTCCTTAGCAACCATTCCTATGACCTCAGACCGAGCCTGACGGCGGACGACAATTGTTCTAGGGAGAAATTTCAGAGGCAGTTATAAGATCGCAAAACATCGTCACCTCAAAGTTCACTCCAGTTCCAAAACCCCAACATAAGGGAGATGCCGATATCCCTGAGCATAATCAAGACCGTAGCCGACGGCAAACTCATCGGGAATTTCCACTCCGCAAAAATCGATCTGAACATCAGCTATCCTGGCTTCCTGCTTGTTGAGAAAAGCACAGGTCTTAAGGGACCGTGGATTGCGGTTGCGCATCATCCGGATCACTTTGCTGAAGGTCCGTCCGGTATCGACTATGTCTTCCACCAACAGTACGTCCCGATCCTCAATAGAGGAATCAAGATCCATAACAACCTTTACATCTCCGCTACTTACAGTACCATCTCCGTAACTTGAGAGGGTCATGAATTCGACGACAAGAGGAATTTTGATCTGCCGTACAAGATCAGCCATAAAAATAAAAGATCCTCGCAACAGTCCAATGACTACAAGTTCTCTCTCAAGTTCTCCATAATGAGCTGTTATTTCCTCTCCGAGCCGCCGGACTGTTCTTTTCACTTCCTCTTCCGAAACAAGTATCTTGGTAATCTGCAGATTTTTCAAAATATTTTCCTATTTCAGCGTATTGCATTTTTTCCGGAACATTTGCTCCAGACCAGCCACAGCTGAGGTTAAATGTAGTATTCCGGCTCAGGGTTCAAGTATTGAATTGTCAATGAGCCTGATTTTATAAAGTGCTACGGCAAGAGCCATAAGCGTTCTTTTTTCAATTGACTCGACGGGATCCAGGGTCATGGGATCGCAGATGGAGACATAATCAATTTGAATTTCAGGGAACTCTGAGAGTATTCTAATTGCCTGGTCCGCTATTAATCTTGTATCCACAACACCATTTTTCACCATTTGCCGGGAGTTTTCAAGTGCTCGGGACAAACTTAAGGCAGCCGGTCGCATATACTCCTTCAGGTAAGCATTCCTGGAACTCATGGCCAGGCCATCTACCTCACGAACAATGGGTCCACCGACAATTTCAATATCAAATTTGAGATCCTTCACCATCTGGCGAATGATAGCCAGCTGCTGAAAATCCTTCTCCCCGAAGACCGCGATGTGGGGTTTGACAATATTAAACAGCTGGGTCACAACCGTGGTAACACCTCTGAAAAATACCGGTCGCGACAGCCCGCACAGATGCCCCGGCAGCTTTTCCAGCTCCACGTAGGTTTGATAACCCTCCTGATAAAGTGTCTCGTCTGTTGGTACAAAGACAACGTCCACACCCTCCTTCTCAGCCATCGCCAGATCTCGCTCCAGGGATCGGGGATACGAACCCAGGTCTTCATTAGGCCCGAACTGCGCAGGATTCACAAAAATACTGAGCACCAGGTCGTCCGCTTTTTGTCTGCCAATTCGTAATAAAGACAGATGTCCTTCGTGAAGGTAACCCATGGTCGGCACGAAAGCCGTAGTTTTACAAGCCTGTCTAAGTCTGTCCGCTCGAACCTGCATCTCTTGTACAGAATATATAATTTTAATAGTTCCACCTCATTATATTTGATGGCTTTGTAAATTTTTTTAAATTACTTGCCCATCTTTGAAATAGATTTTTTAAAAATGTTTTGCTCTACGAGCAATAACCAGCAAATTCTATCCTTCAAGCTTTGTCTTGTCATTAAAAACCTTAACAGCAGTTACAACAAAACGAACAGGAGTGTGGGGCATAACAGCCTGAAAAGGAAAACAGGTTATAAGTGTCAATACCCCTGCCTGCTCAGAATCCAGATAGAGGTCCTCGGCCCGAACGGCACTGGCAGCCTGCACTCTATAAACAGCTTTTCCATTTTACCTGCAAGAGTGAGCAGATCTCCCGCCTGCAGCTTCTGCAAAAAGGCAAAACTGGTATCCCGATGCCCGGCAAGTATGCAATGTCCATCTTCCCCCGGAGAACTGCTCCGGCTCAGATGACCTGGACCAAAGGCTAAAACCTCACCGCTTTCACCCTCCAGGACGATGAGATCAATTCCCAGCCGGTCATTCTGCAGTCTGCCGACTGGCCAGGTATCGGCCCAGGGCCAGGGTTTGACGATTTTGTCGTCGACCAGTGATTGTTGCCAGGCTCGCTGCAGCAGATACTGGGCCAATAAGGCTTTGGCGGGAATCCACAGGCCGGCGCAGATTGATGATGTTCCAGCCATAATGATTACCGCTATCGCTAATTTCCAGAAAGTTGCCATCTTCTTCTCCTGATAAAGCTGATCAAAGCTGCCGCCATGAGCAGAGTCCACCCCACCAGCAGTCGCAAAGCGGCCGGACTTGCCGTCTGGGGTCCTCCGCCAAAGACTGCGGCTGCCTGCCAGCCCTGCGGTAAATGTGTCTTCACTGCAGCCGGAACCTCTGTGGCATCCTTTGGTCTGCTGACCCGATCATCGACGGCAACAAGACTTGTATACTTGCTCACCAGGTGGTGTTCCAGAGCGGTTTTCAAGACCTCTGCCCGAACTTTCTCCGGGTCGGCACCCAAGGCCAGGGACTCCATCTCAGAACGGATCTTCTTTCTTGCCCAAAGAGCCCCTATGCCTTCACGCTGGCCATAGGTGGTTGTATCAACAAGGGTTTCCCATGGCTGCCCATGCCTGGTACCGGTGAGACGCAGGGTAGAGTTTTCCCAACCCGTCCTGACTGCAAGCACCAGCGGTTCACCCAGATACAAATCCGGCAACGGGGAAGGATAACTTTCGATTTCCTTATCACTGCCGGCCAGTTCGAGCCGCAGGTCGGAGATGACCGGATGCTCCAGTTTGGCAAATAAATCGATCATTTTTTCTCTCACTTCGGTATTCTTTCCTATATAGGCAAATGTTCCTCGACCCATGGCAGCCGCACGACTCATAAAATAGGTATTGGGTGCTGAACCGATACCGACTGTGAAGAGTCGCGAATCACCAAGACGCCTTGTAATAATTTCCAGCAACTCGTCCTCGTTACCAACCGCCCCATCGGTAAGAAATACTACCTGTCGGAGTCGTTCATGATGATGGGAACCATCAAGGGCCAGCAACAAAGCGGGCTTCATTTCCGTTCCGCCATCGGCCTTTATCTGGGATATGTATTGTTTGGCTTGCTGGAGATGAAGTTGATCAGCCGGTTTTCCCTCACTGAAAAGCGCCTGTGCGGTATTACTGAAAGCAATAACATTGAAGTGGTCCGAGGGGTGCAGGCTGCCAAGCGCCATGGAAATTGCCGCTTTAGCCTGGACTATGGAGGTGCCGGCCATCGAGCCGGAGACATCCAGTATAAAAATCATTTCCCGGGGAACCGGGCTTTCGCTCATGGTCTGCGGTGGCATGAGCATCAGCAGCATGTATTGATTATTCCCCAATGTTTCGGCAAAAAGTGCGGCTTTGGCACCTGCTGCATTGTCAGGTTGCCACTCAAGCACGAAATCCCGGTCCGCTTTCACTTCACCGGTCAAATGAATACTGTAATGGCCTTCGCCCATTTCTTCCGATTCAATCCCATGATAAAGCGATTCCAGTCGGGAAAGTGGCATTCCCGCGGCCAGGTCAATGTCTATCAAAACGGGGATGGATAATTTTCCTTCAAGATCCACGGGGGGCGTGATCTGTGACGCATCGGGTACCTGATAGGTATCGACTGCCCAGCCGGTAGAGGCGAGCCGCATCGGCTGTTCCACAGACTCTGCTCTCTCTGATGATTCCAGCGATTCGTTCGATTCGGCCAAAGGTTGGCCGGGTATATACCTTGGTCCGACAACCATTGGAAATCGCAATGAAAAGATGCCATCTGCATAGCGAACAGTCTGCTGGTACTCAATTTCGACACGTACCTCTTCCCCAGGACCGATATTTGCCACCCTGGTTGTGAAGATATTTGGCCTGTTCTGCACCAGCAGCGAACTTTTCCTGCCTTCCTCCCTGGCCTTTTCATGGGTTTTCCGAGCTTCTTCCTTTTCCATTATCCGGCCTTCCAGCAGTCGTTCTCCGACCCGAAGCCTCAAGTGATCGACACTGCTCTCATCCGGCAGCGGAAAGACATACACCGCTTCAATCCAGTGAACATCACTATTGACAAAGCGCTGTTCAACCTTCACTCTTGCTGTAATTCCACTCACATGCATGTTCACTTGCTGGGAGAGAAGAGGGGCAGGCTGCAATTGTCCATTTTCCATCGCCACCAGCAGTTCACCCCTTTGCACACTTTCCGGCAAAATCCCATCGTTCTGCTCGGTTATTGCCGCTGCAACATCCCACAGAACGCCCAGAATGAGGATACAGACCATTGCAGTTATATAACCAAGCAACAGCAAATTGCCCGGATCTCCCAGTTCACCAAATCTCTTCTTCGTCATTTCGTTATAGTTTTCTTTCATTTCTGATTCCTCCCGGATCTTATTCAGATAGTTGTACTTCGACGTATCCCAGTAAATCACAGGATGATGACAGAGCACTGAGCGGAATGTGACATGGTGAATGGCAATAATGATCAATTATGACCGGGGCTAAAGATCGGGTGGCCAAAAGGCTGTGAGTTGGGTATGCTTTTTCAAAGGCAACAACAGAGAAATAACCTCAACCAGACTATAAAACCAATGGCCTACACGATTGCCCTTGTTGAAGATGACGATCTGCTTCGTGTCAATTATACTAAAGCCCTGGAGCGGGACGGATATGTAGTGAATAGCTATTCCAGCCGGCCTGGCGCTCTTGACGCCTTCAGGAAAAAGCTGCCTGATCTGGCTATCCTCGATGTTATGCTTCAGGAAGAAATGGAAGGCGGTTTTACCCTTTGCCTGGAACTGCGGCATCTATCGCCGACCATTCCGATAATTTTCCTCACCGCCCGGGATTCCGATCTGGACCGGGTAAGCGGGTTGCGCCTCGGTGCCTGGGATTATCTGACCAAGAACACCACCACCCTTGATTTTTTGCCGGTGCGGATATCCGCCCTCTTTAAAATAGTTGAGTCTCTCAGTAAAAGTCAGACGGCAGGTGCCGACCATATTTTTACGGCGGGACAGCTGAAAATTCATCAGGAACGAAAACAGGTGTTCTGGAAAGATCAGCTGATCGACCTGACGCTGACCGAATTCTGGCTGCTGCACGCACTGGCCAGAATTCCCGGCCACGTGAAATCCCATGATCAGCTGATGGAAGCTGCCAGCGTAGTGGTGACCAACAACGCGATCACTGCGCATATCCGGCGCATTCGTGACAAATTTCGAGATATTGATCCCAGATTCGATTCTATCCGAACTGAATACGGTATGGGATATCGCTGGCTGGCTGACTGATGAAAAATTTGGCTTAAAGTATGCGGATCTCCCTGCGCCTCAAACTGGCTTTCGTCTCTCTGCTCCTGCTGTTCATTCCTCTGACTGGATTTCGATTCAGCGAGCTTATCAAGCAGGATTTATTGGAAAGCCGCAAGGAAACCATGCTCTTTTCCGCGCGGGCAGTCGCCGCCACCCTCTCCGGCCGGACAGGATTGCTTGACCGGGAACTTTTCCATTCCCTGAACGCCAGCCGGGATCTCTACCTTTACCAACTCTCCAATCCGATGCGCATCAACGGCAAGACCGACGATTGGCAGCCGCAGCTCGAGGAAGCGAATGAATTCGGCGAGGACCATCTGCTTTTTTCCACTAAGGAACATAACCACCAATCCTTGCATTACCGGCACCTTACCGGTGTGCGCGGTGAGTATCTCTATGCTGTATTTCTGGTGATCGACGATGAGGTAATCTATCGGCAGAAGGATTCGCCGCGTCTCGACCTGGCAGACCATTTGCAGATCGGCGTGGAGGATCAGCAGGGAAATCTGCGTCATTACCTCCTTACCGCCATCCAACCAGGTTGGGTAAACGCTTCCCTGATGCCTGAGAATTCAGAAGTAACCATCCCACTCAGCGTGGAAACAAAAATTCAGGGAATGTGGGTCGAATCTCCAGGAGGGTACACCATTGAACTGAGGATGCCAAAAGCTATGGTGGGGCAAAAGCTGGCGTTTGCCATCGCCGATGTCGATGACCCTGTTGACCGAAAGACCAAGGCGATTATCGGAACTGCCGCCACCGAGGAACGGGAGGAGCTCGGCTGGCTGCTCTCCCCGTCCGGGGCTATTGAAGAGATTCTTAAATCCCTTGACCGGCCCCACTCCCGGGTGATGATTGTCGATACGAACAGGAGGGTGCGGGCCAGTTTTGGCAAGCTGGCAGAAGAAATAACCATCGACAATACCGACAAATCGCTGCTTACCTCCCTTAGCTCGAATGTCTACCAACTTCTGGCTCCTCTTTACCGATTTTTTACCCAATCCTTCTCCACAAATTTCAGCCAACCCGCAACACAGCCTTCAACTCTCGATATTAAGGGAGTGAAAGAGGCGTTACAGGGATTATCAAGTGTCACCAGCTACGCCATCGATGACGGCCAGGTGGAGATTATGGCGGCAATTACTCCATTAAAAGAGAATGACTCGATCATCGGCGCAGTGGTGGTAGAGCAGACAACCAATTCAATCCTGGCTCTGCAGAATAAGATGATCGAAGAATCTCTCACCCTCACAATTCTGGTCTTCAGCTTCGGGGGGATCGGTCTTATTATCTTTGCCTCGCGCCTTTCTTCCAGAATTCGGCGCCTGGGCAGTCAGGCTGCATCGGCCATCAGTGAAAGCGGACAGATCCGGGCGACCATTTTGCCGATTGATGCAGGTGATGAGATCGGCGATCTGTCCCGAACCCTGACAACCATGCTGAACCAGCTGAAGATGCAGACGGAATATCGCGAAAAAATGGCCGATAATCTTGAGCATGAGATGCGAACGCCACTGGCAGGTATCGCCGCCTCACTCAAAAATATGGCCAGAGAGATGGACAACCCGCCGGAACATCTCACCGTATATTTAAACTGGGCTTTGGAAGACGTCGCCAGGCTGGAAGCTCTGCTTACCGCGGTACGTGATGCCACCAATCTGCAGCAAGCTCTTGAACTTGACTTCAAAGAGGATTTTCTGCTGGATACGGCAATTGACATGTGGCTTATCCATAGCTGGCGCCAGGCTTTTCCGGAAACAGAGTTTATCTATCAGAAACCGGCGACTCCGGTTACTCTCCATGGCGACCCTGCCCGCATCCGGCAAATGCTCGACAAACTCATCGAAAACGCCGTCTCCTTTCATCGCCCAAAAACCCCAATTGAAATCTCTTTGGCTAAAAATGACAGCGGAATCACCCTTACAATATTTAATCAGGGGCCGACAATCCCCAAAGAACAGCAAAACCAGATTTTCAATTCCATGGTTTCCTACCGGCAGCACAAGGGCTCCGGCCCACATCTGGGTCTTGGACTCTATATCGTTCGCACCATTGTCGAGCATCACCAGGGATCGGTAAACGTTCATTCCACCCAGGATGGTAAAGGTACAGTGTTCACTCTGACACTTTAGTGGCTTAATCCTGAAAACTTATCATTCTTCCTTGAAGGATATTAGATCCTCAGGATCAAATATGTCTGCTCTTACTCATGGATTCATCTCATATTGATCTTTCATGGGAGCGACATACGTTTCCCAAACATGGCTGAACCGTTTTTTATCGACCACCGGTCGTTTGACCATCAGCCTGCAGATTTTCTGCTGCACAAGAGTCGTGCTGCCTTTTGTATAGAGCTGCAGGGCATATTTCGAAAAATCACGGATCATAATGTCAAAGATCTGATCGACCAGGGCGTCGTCGATATGTAGAAGTTTGGCATTTTCGAGAATCAGTTGACCATACACCACCAAGGTAAAGAGCTCACCGAGGTTGAGCAGGAAATCGAAATCCTTGATCTGCTCTTTCTTTGGTTTGCCCGCCACGAGCAAAAACTTTAGTAAGCGAATCTGTTTTTTGAAGATTTTTACGTTGGGAAGATTCACCTCGCTGTACACCTTGCGATAGTCATGAAAGCGGGTCTTTCCGAGTCCCTTGGTCTGCCCCTGATTAAAGAGGAAATCATCATTTACCGGGGAAGTCATACGAGGCGGATCTTCGTATTTACCGGGTTTAAAAAAGTAATTGGCCATGAATTTTATTATCAGCGCCATGTTGACATGGACCGTTCCTTCGAGTTTCGGCAGCGCGCGGATATCCCTTGCCGCCATCTCGAAGTACATATCCTTTTCGAACCCTTTTGCGGCAATGACATCCCACAGCGCATTGATGACCTCTTCACCTTGGGTGGTCACCTTCATTTTTACCATGGGGGTAAAGAGCAGATAGCGGCGGTCATCTGGACCAGCCACCCGCATGTAGTCAATGGCCCGCATGGCAAACAGCTTCATTGCGGCCAGACGGGCGTAGGCATCGGTGAAAAGCTGCTGGACGTGAATAAAATCAGTCACATAATGATCAAACAGACGGCGGGACGATGCATGATTGAGTGCTTCGTAGAATGAATGGGTGCAGATGCCGATCGAGGCCCAGCCCAGATTGAATTTGCCGACATTGACCGTGTTCAGAGCCATGTCCCAGGCGTCGCGGCCTTTGGCCAGAATATCTTGTTCCTGGATCGGATATTGGTTCAACCGATATTCAGCCACATAGTTTTGCGAGTTGATGACATTTTTCACTAATTCATAGTTGCCATGCTGAGAGTCCACCACAAAAAAGACATACTCTCCGGAATCAGCAAACTTGCCAAAGGTTGCCACCAGGGCCGCCTCATTGGCGTTACCGATATAATATTTGCTGCCGCTCGCCAGATAACTGCCATCTTCCTGTCTGACCAGGTCCATATCACTGGCATAGATATCCGCACCATGTTCTTTTTCCGACAAACCAAAGGCAAATATTGCCCCATCCTTTAATAACTGAGCTGTGCGAGTCTTGACTGCATCATTTTTGCTCATCCAGATAGGTCCCAGTCCGAGGATTGTCACCTGCCAGGTATACCAGTAACTGAGGCCATAAAAGCCAAGAATTTCATTGATCGCGCAATTTCTGCAGGTATCCCAGCGGCAATCACCTGTGCCGTATTCTTTAGCTGTAAGAAACGTTGAAAATAGCTTTTCTTCTTTTGAAAATTCAAGAAAATCACTGTACCACACCCGTTCATGATCATCGTTTTTAAGCTTAGCCTTGCCCTTTTGTTCAAAAAAATCGATGGTTTTTCTCACCAGCCTCCTGGAAGGCTCGTCCAGATGATCATATGCTTCTGTTTTCGGATTCAACAGAAGACTTTTAGTTGCTTGAACAGTCAACTTTCTTTCTGCGTTGTTATCTTCCTTGCTGCTTTCCATACTGCCTGAAGTGTTCAGTAGCATGTATCAACCTCCTTTCCTTGATATGGTTCAAAGTTAACAGTCGTTAACATTAATAGCAAAAAAATATATGCGCCTTTTATCTACTTAAAATTATTTCTGCAACCCGTTCAGAAGGCGCTGATACATCCTCAGATACTTTGCTTTCATCTCTTCCGGTGTATCAAATAATTTTTTGGAAACATACATTCCGAAAAAACCGTTGCAGGTTGTAAGCAGCAACATGGCAACCTCCTCCGGATCATCGTCTTTAAGGGTTCCATCCAACATGCAGTCCCTGACCCGATCAACCATAAATTTCTGGCTGACCGCAGCATCTTTAAAGAGTACCCCTTTGACTGTATGTTCAACAGTATGGTCCATGGTCAGAAACAATATTTCGTGATATTTCTTTTGCTCAGTAGCAAAGGCGAAAAACCTATCCGCCGCCAGATTCAACCGCTCAAAAGCATTTCTCCCGGCAAGGGCAGCTTGCAGATACGAGTCGAAGGTACGAAAGCCTTCCCGCAGAACCTGATGATGCAAAGCTTCCTTATTTTCAAAATGGCGATAAATGGCCGTCGGCGAAACGCCGGCCTTTTGGGCGATTTTTCGCATACTCATACCCTTATAGCCTTCCAAGAGATAAATATCGCAGGCAGCGGCCAATATGACTTCTTTTGTTTCGCTCATGTTAACACCTGTTAACATGAGCGGTGAAACTTTACAACCACTTTATGAATATGATGGGCCTGCAGAAGAGTCAAAGAATGGATTGCGGTCCTTCTTCACCTACGCTTTTGAAAAACATTTTCACATCGGGACTCTCGCTCTGACGCCTGCGATATTCCGGCGGACTTTGCTGAGTAAAACCTAACTGCAGAAAAAGGGACTGTAATCGTGGATTTTTTGTTAAAGAGATAAAACAGCTATAGCCTTGAGCAGCCATTGTCTGCATAAAAGCATTCACTGTAAAAACCCCGACTCTCTGATTGCGAAAGCGGGTGGAAATAGCCAATGCACCTAATTCCACGGTCCTCTCATCTATTATCTTCTGTTCGAGGCAACCGACTACGATCCCATCGATCGCCGTCACAAAAAACCTCTGCCGGTTCCGACTCAGATACGCCTTGCTTCTGGGTTTCAAAAATCCGGCACGCTTATACATGGTGAGAATGCGGTAAACGATAGCTACGTCTTCATCGGTCTGCACCTGCCGGAATTCCTCAATGAAGTCATCAGCTATCATCGTTCCGGTCCCTTCCACAGTAAACAGCTCGTGCTTGATGGTGTTCTTCCCGGCAGGGAGAATATGAATCCGGTCGCAGTGCCCGGCTTCAATCTTTTCACAAATGCGATTCATGGTGCTTCTGAAGTTCACATTGGCAATAAGATCGCCAAAATCTGTCGATGCCTCCCTTACCCTCCCTGTGGTAAGCGCATTAATTTTATTTCCTATATTATCGGTGAGGTACCGGCGCTCCAGAAAGATGAGCTTATAGATGGTAGCCGGATGTGCCAGAACTGCTTCATAAAAATCAACTTCAGGAGCAATCCTGATCAGGCTGGTTTCTGGTAGCCGCGACTCCAGCTTTCGCAGCAATTTCTGGTTAGCAAAACGATTGGGAAGATTGTGAAACAGCGTAGTAACCACCCCTTTTCTCACCAAAAATTTAATGTCGGCAAGAATCTCGTTAAAATGATCGCGCAGGATTCCCTCCCGACAAGCGATACAAACTGTTCGGCCAAGCAAATTTTTTACATATTCATTGAGATAAAGCTGTACCATTGTCACATATTGAGACGGCTATTGGTCATTGGATTCTCATTTCTTTATTGCTCTTCAAATTGACATCAAAACTATCATGTTCGCACATCTCTCGCAATATTTTCGGAAATCTTCATTGAACCTCCATGATAATTGTATACCCTATCACAACAATCTTTAATAAAATTCAAAGAGATTTTATTAAATGAGCTGATCTGTTGTATATTTAACAACACCTAAACCTATGCTTCCCCTTCTCAACGACCTGGAGGTTTTAAAAGAAATAAGAAACGCCGGCAATCATCTCCCCCGATCTCATGCTGACTGCTAAAAGCGATGGGGCAGATAAAGTTCTCGGTATACTTATTGGTAAGAATCTTGAAGGGGTAGGGTTTATTGAATGTCCAAAGCGTCCATACAGATGTTGAACCCATAAAAAAATGCAATAGGCGTTATTATGGAAGATGATAAATTCAAGGAAGAAGAGCCGGAGACTCGTGTAGCTGGAATGGCCGAAAAGAGGGACGCTGTTTACAAACCTCTAGAGATGGCCCTGGCCCAACGGCTATCTACCAGTAAACGTTCAACGCTGGCTGATAAAAACAGTCCGTTCCGCCAAAGTTATCTTGACGAACTGAAGCGTGATATGGAGGAACTCACCGATGAAATTATCCAGACGGATACTTTGAAAGATATCCTGCCGTTGTTGACAACCAAGTATGCAGTTGAACGAAACATTCTGGCCAATGAACGCAATCTGATGGCGGAAGAGCGGACACTGTTGGCGGAAAAACGGACCCAGGCTTCCCTCGAACGAACCGAGATGGCGGAAAACAGGAGTGGGTTAGCCAGGCTGCGCACCCAATTGGCTCAGCGGAATGTGTTTCTCTCTGAAAAAAGAAGCCTCATGGCTCAACAACGCACTTTTCTGGCTAAGGCCCGTACGGAGCTGGCGTTTATTCGCACAGGTGTTGCGCTGGTCGCTCTGGCCACTGGTCTCATACGATATTTTGGTTTTGGTTGGTGGACATTGGCCGACGGCTCGATATTGTTGCTCGGCGCAGTCATGGTGATTATCGGCATCTATTATTATTTTCCCATTCGCAAACAGGAAGGCGGTATTCTCAACATAATTCGGCAAAAAGAAGAAGAGTTGATGAAACGCAAACCACGAATTATGATATTAGATGATGATATAACAGTATGCAACAGCCTTAAAATCTATCTTGGCGGAGAAAAATGGGAGGTCGAAGCCTACACGAGTCCATATGTTGCCCGTCATCGTCTGGAGGCCACGCAATTTGATGTGGTTATAACCGACTTCATGATGGAGGAAATGACCGGACTTGAATTTCTTCGCCATATACAACGCCTGTCTCCAGGTACTCAGGTTATTTTAATGAGTCGCATGGAGATGCTGGACGATTTTGTGAATAACGTTAAGAATGAACTTTTTGATTACTTTTCCAAACCGGTTAATGTTCAGGAGCTGAAAAAAAGTGTCCAACGCGCGCTTGAGGAAAGAATGTTGATTTAGTGTCTGTCTGAAGGCGACTTTCTTCCTTTCAGGAGACATTAAATGAGTTACTTATTCTGTCGGGAGAAATAAATGATTAAAATGTGGAAACTTCTGCACAGGGATAAAGCAGAAGAGACCAAAGCCGAAAGAGAATTGAGAAAGAAATACCACGATTTTCTGTCTGTTCTCTTTCAGAATGAACATAGCCTGGAATTGATGACACGGCTGGAGGAAAAACTCTACAATAATCAGCTCATGAGTTTTCCTTATCTTAAGGCAATGATCACGAACCTTTCGAAGCGTGTCGCTTTAATAGTGGAAAGTATTATTCAGCTTTCAGGAGGACAATATACTGATCTCAGGGATATTCATAACCGATTGGATAAAGAAATCAGACAAGTACTCACCGGCAGTACAGAATTGATCTATACACCAATCATTATACCTCTGACGGACGTCAAAAAGGAATTGGCTGACAAAGTTGGTAATAAAATGGCCAACGTTGGGGATATGAGCAACAAGAGCGGCCTGTTGACGCCTGTTGGTTTTGCTGCTACCGCCTGCACTTATATCCACTTTTTGGAGTATAACAATTTATCGGCAAAAATTAATGATGTGTTGTGTGAGTTGGAGTTGGATAACAGTCATCAACTTATTGAAGCTGAAAAATTAATTAAGAATCTGTTCCTGCAGGCTGAGATACCGCCGGAAATTGAGCAATCAATTATTCTTGAAAGTGAAAAACTCGAAAAGGAGAAGGGCCATCCATTATACTGGGCCGTCCGTAGCAGCGCCATCGGTGAGGATATGGCCGAGAGCTCATTTGCCGGGCAATTTGCCACACTCCTGAATGTTCCTACAGACCAGCTGTTACAAGCATATAAAGAGGTAGCCGCCAGTAAATACAACGCCAATGTTATCGTCTATCAGCGTATGCGAAATATCCGAGACGAAGATGTGGTGATGAGTATTGGTTTTATGGAGATGATCGATCCAGTTTGTTCCGGGGTGACCTATTCAGTTAACCCTGTGGCTCCGGATAGTGAAGAGATGGTGATTAATGCGGTATGGGGTATTGGCGAATTATTGGTCGATGGTGTCGTCTCGGCGGATGTTTATGTTCTCAAACGAAAACCTGGCTACTCTTTGATTCGTTCAGAAACCGCAGGCAAAGAAATTTGTCTTGAGAAACGAAAAAGTGGCGGACTGCAACAGGTGGTTGTGTCAAGAGGAAAAGCCCGCAGCCGTTGTCTGACTGATGATCAATTGAAAAGAATTGCCGAAATGGCTATTCGAATAGAAGAGCACTTTCAGGGACCGCAGGATATTGAATGGTGTTTCGATCGACAGAACCAACTGTACATGTTGCAGGCACGTCCGTTGCGGACTTGTCAAAAGGTTGAGCGGACGACTCCAGTACCTTCATTTGATGCAAGGATTATAATCGATAAAAGCCAACCAATCAGTCCTGGCGTTGGCTGGGGCAAGGTCAAAAAAGCAACCGGTGTGCATGATCTCATCGATCTTCCCCAGGGAACCATACTGGTGTTAAAACACTCTTCTCCCCGTTTCATTGGGGCGTTGCGTAAAGTAGCTGCCGTGATAGTTGAAAAAGGTAACTGGACGGATCATATGGCCTCGGTTATTCGTGAATTCGGCGTTCCCTGCCTTGTTAGGGTTGCCGGTATTTTTAATGAGTTGCATGATGGCCAGGAGATAACCGTTGACGCCGATGAAGGTATCATTTATGCGGGTATTGTTTCTGTATTGAAAAAGAGCACAGCAACTTTTCAGGAAAATCGAGTCAAGATGCCGACAACCCAATCCCACCGTCTGCTTGAAGCGATGGCCGAATCGATTTTTCCACTGCATCTAACAGATCCACGGCAGGATGATTTTACTCCGGCGTCCTGTAAATCCTGGCATGATATTCTGCGGTTTTGTCATGAGATGGCGCTAAACGAGATGTTTCTCTTAAAGGAAAAAAGTCGTTTGTCTTCTGCTAAAAAAATCTTCAGAGTGGAAACAAACCTGCCAATTACGCTATATCTTCTTGATATTCTAGGTAATGTCATAGGAGATAATAAAGGTAATGTCATCCCTGGCGAAACAGTCAAGAGTCTGCCTTTTAAAAAACTTTGGGAAGGCATGACGGACCCTGCAATAAAATGGCAGGGGCCAGAACTCCAGATGGGCACCAAGGATCTGTTCTCAGCAATGTTAAGAACCCCCATATACTCGGCAACACAACCGGTGGAGACCAGGAGTTACGCCGTTGTTGCCCCGGAATATCTTAATCTCAGTTTGAGTATGGGTTATCATTATATTGTTTTGGACTGCTACTTATCCGATGATGCTTTCAATAACTATATTTCCCTGTCTTTTAAAGGCGGTGCTGCCGAAACCAATAAAAGGCGGCTTCGGGTAACATTTGTTGCTGAGGTTTTACGACATATGGATTTTAACGTCATCACCTCAAACGATTTTCTGAAGGCACGATTAAAGAACGAATCAGCTCAAGAGTTAGGAAAAAAACTCTATGAAATCGGTCACATTATGGGTGTCACCCGGCTTCTCGATCTGGCGATGAAGGATGAATCAATGGTTGAAAAATGCGTCGCCAGCTTTGAGTCTCATGATTATACACTTGGGATTCATTAACCCAAAAAGGCCCCAGAAGGTAAGGCCTCTTGTCTCTGCCTTCTTTGCGAACGCGTTGCCATGCCTTCTTCATCATTTCTTCATGTTCAACTTGTATTGTACAGGTATTTGTTATTTATATACATTAGCTGGAAAATGGATACAACATCAGGGTGCGTCAGGTATCATACCTGGTTAGAATAGAATACTGAAGGGCATATCATGAGTAATCCAAGCATCTGGCTTGTAATTGGTTTCGTCGGACAGGCATGTTTCTCCTGTCGTTTTCTTGTACAATGGCTGGCGAGTGAACGTGCAAAAAAATCCATTATACCAGTCACATTCTGGTATTTTAGTCTCTTCGGAGGAGCCACCTTATTGGCCTATGCATTATATAAAAGAGACCCGGTATTCATCTTGGGTCAATCAACCGGCTTGCTTGTCTATTGTCGCAATCTTTACTTCGTGAAGCGGGAAAATCAAACAGATTCATCATGCTTAGACAAAAATTAGCAGAAAACTGGCAGTGGACCAGTCTTGGGTTGATTTTAATTTTTTCAACCCTTTTCTCAAGACCACTTATTCCGATTGATGAAACAAGATATCTTTCTGTTGCCTGGGAAATGTGGCAGAATAACAATTTCCTGGTTCCACACATCAATGGCCACCCGTACAGCCACAAACCACCCTTATTGTTTTGGCTTATCCATCTTTCCTGGATGCTCTTCGGAGTAAATGAATGGTCGGGCAGGCTGGTAGGGCCCCTGTTTGGTTTTGGTTCTGTTTTTCTGACAATTCGAATGGCTGAAATTTTATGGCCCACGAATAAGGATGTACGCTTAGCTGTCCCCTTTATTCTTTTAGGCACATTGACATGGGCACTCTACAGTACCCTGACAATGTTTGACAGTCTGTTGACCTTTTTGTCATTATTAGCCTTTCTCTCTATACTGGAAATAAAGCGCAGAAAAACAGTTTTACCTTGGTTAGGCCTCAGTTTGACAATCGGTTTGGGAATACTTGCCAAGGGTCCTATAGTTCTTTTGTACGTAATCCCACCAATCCTGCTTGCTCCCTTGTGGAGTAAAAATGACCAGTGGTCTTGGGGAAGATGGTATGGGTTTTCATTTATATCACTTGTTGCAGGCATTGCAGTTGCTCTTTGTTGGGCCATTCCTGCCGCAACAGCAGGGGGAAAAGAGTATGGTCAGGAAATACTTTTTAATCAGACAGCTGGACGCATGGTAAATGCTTTTGCCCACAGCAGACCCTTCTACTGGTATGCAACTCTTCTGCCGTGTCTCACTCTTCCGTGGTTTTTCTGGTTACCGGTATGGCGTGGATGGCAGAAAAAATACTTTGATAATTCTGTACGATTTTGTTTGAGCATAGTGCTCCCTGCTTTTGTGCTTCTTTCCTGTGTAAGTGGTAAACAGATACACTATATATTGCCTCTACTTCCTCTCGTCGCTCTTCTTATCGCTCGTGTGGCAACAAATGTATCAGATCCAACAAAATATGATCGTATTCCGCTGTTGATATTTTTTCTGGTATTATCTGCGGCATTCGTCGTCATTCCTCAGTTACCATTACATGGTGGAGACAGGGATATGTTAAAATATATCCCGAAATGGATCGCAGTCGTTCCGTTTTCTTCAGGATTATTCCTATTCGTCATTCAATCGGACTCTATTCTGAAATCTATCAAAACAGTATCTGCAAGCGTGCTTTTTCTCGTCATATTGCTTCACCTTGGTATTGCGGCTCCACTGCATGAAATCTATGATCAAACCGTGTTTAGTGACAAAATCAAAACAGCACAGGATCAACACAGACAGGTGGCTGTATTTCCTGCCGATTTGTCGGATCAATTCCAATTTTCAGGAAAACTGGAGAAACCTCTCATCTCTCAAAAATCCATTGATGAAATGGCGGCATGGTGTGCCACAAATCCCCAGGGATTTTGTTTGGTCTTCACTAAAAACAAATTGTTTGCACAGCCTTACGGTGTCGCCGGAACTGTCAAACAGTACAGCAACGGCTGGCTGATTTTCCGTCCGGCAAAAGATTTTTTCGCCAGCTACCATCAGGTAGGTGCTCAATCGACAAACTAAGCCGCATGTATAGAGAGATATAGGTCAGGTTGAATGTTTTTACTCGGCAGAGATTGTTTGTTTATTTATCGATTTTGGTGTCTGGAGGGAATGGTATGGTCATTAGGACTGCGTTGTTCATTCTTTTTATGCTGCTCTTTTCGCCGCAGACCTGGGCTTCGGAGACACATTCAGGTGTTCCGGGACAGGTTCGAATGGAGCTCTTTGGGAAGGTCCTTAACGCTCACAGCATCGGAGTAGGCGACGTCAAAATTCAGGTACTGCTGAATGGCACCCCGTTAAAAGTCACTGCCAATAAAGGCCATGGTGAATCAGACGATTTTCTGACGACCGAGAACGACGGCAGTTATCAGGTCCGTATCTGGTTGCAGGCGGGATTGATAACCAACGACAGCACGCTTGTAATCACCGCCTACAAACCCAGTTTTTCCAAAAACAGTTACGAAATCAAGGGTCACGAATTGACCCGAGATGGTAAAAACTTCATTGGGTTGGCAGATATCCAAATTGAGCGTACCACCGGAGCTGCCTTCTGGATTGCCTCGATTGTGTTTATCCTCGCCTATATCCTGATCTCTTTCGAACTCCTGCACCGGACTATGGCGGCCATGCTCGGAGCGTCGATTATGCTCGTTATCTCCTATACATTCGGTACATTAAATCCTGAATACCACATCCTCTCCTATGAAAGCGCCATCAAGGCCATAGATATGAATGTCATCTTCCTGCTGATGGGTATGATGATTATTGTCGGCATTCTAAAACATACCGGAATATTTCAATGGTGTGCCTATAAATGTTATCAACTTGCCCGTGGTAATGTATATATGCTGGCCATAATCCTCATGGGATTTACTGCCGTTGCCTCTGCATTTCTTGACAATGTTACCACCATGCTTTTGCTCACCCCGGTGACTATTGAAATTGCAGTCTCCTTGGGGATTACTCCTCTTGCCCTGCTTATCCCAGAAATTCTTGCCTCCAATATAGGTGGGACTGCCACACTTATAGGCGATCCACCCAATATCATGATCGGGTCCTATGCAAACCTCACCTTTGTCCAGTTTGCCCAGAATCTTGCCCCGGTCTGTGCAATTGTCATGATAATTCTGTTTATCTTTTCAAAGTATATTTTTGGTAAGGAATTTAATAAAGCTAAAGTTGATGATATCCAGAAGTTTATAGTCGAGCTGCGCGAGGAATATAAAATAACCGACTCCACCCTGCTTGGGGTAGGACTCGCGGTCATGTCAATTGTTATAGCACTCTTTCTCAGCCATGGCATGTGGCACATGGAGGTCAGTATTGCCGCATTGTTTGGCGCCTCACTCCTGTTCACCTTTGGTCTCTTGACGAAAAAGGTCAATGTACTTGAATTGATAGAAAAAGACATCGAGTGGACCACCTTGTTGTTTTTCATGTTCCTGTTTATTCTCGTAGGTGGGGTTGAAGAGACAGGACTGCTCGATATCATAGCCGATGGAGTGCTTTATCTGGCCCATGGTAATCTGATTACCTCCATTTGCCTGATTCTCTGGGTATCTGCTTTAATGAGTGCCTTCGTCGACAATATCCCCTTTACTGCCACCATGTTACCGATTGTTGCCTATCTGACACAGGTGATACCGGGAGCTGAATCCGGAGTATTGTGGTGGGCACTTGCATTTGGTGCCTGTTTTGGCGGCAATGGAACGATGATTGGTGCCAGCGCGAATGTGGTCACACTTGGGATTTCCGAATCGGCTGGATATCCAATTCGATTCTTTCAGTTTATGAAGGTGGCCTTTCCCTTCATGCTGGTCAGTGTTGCCGTCGCCAATGTATGGTTGTTGCTAATTTATTAACTAAAGGTTGGATAATGAAGGAGTCCTGCCATGAAAAATAGAACCCCAGCCCTTACCCGTCTGCTTCTTCCAGTAAAAGATTATGAACATATTAAAAATATTCTGCCGCTGGTAGAACTGGTATCCAGCTCAATGGCTGGCGAATTAGAGAGGGTCGATCTCTTACATGTTGTAGGTGGCTCATTTTTGAGCACCCATCTTGATAATATAGACTTTCGCGCCGGGCATGTTCTCTCGTCGGACCTCATGCAACGACTGAGGGATAAACACTATCAGGAAATTGTTAACCCGCTGCTGACTCAGATCCAGGAGCTTCTTAACAGGAGCGGGGTTACCCTGCAGGCAAATGTCAATGTGGTAGATGGTGATCCGGTGAAAAAAATCACAGCAATCTGCGACAGCAAAGGCTATTCAACATTGATCATGAGCCGCAGTAAAGAGGACAAGGAAGGAACAGTTCTCAACGGAGTAATGTACCGTCATATCAACGCCGGCTTCTACATAATTGGTCAGGAAGGTTTTGCGACCGGCATATCTCCTGCAGCCCGTGTCATGATAGGAATTGACGGTTCCCCAACCTGCTTTCGTGCTGTCCATGAGGCGGCAGTATTGTTGGGAAGGGCCTCTGAATTTGCCGAAGCAGTCTCTCTGGTCAATGTTCTGGATCCATCCTGGCTAGCCGAAGGGAGTGGCCAGGATAGTCAACAAATGAGCGAAACCGGCTACCGGTATATGCAAAAGGCAGAGGATATGCTGGTTAAAGAGGGCGTGGATAAATCTAAAATTGTTACCACCATACTTTTTGGAAAACCAGGTGAAGCCTTGACAAAACATGCACAATCCTTCAGAGCCACCTTGTGCTACATAGGTCGGCGGGACAGGTCGAAAATTGCCGAAGTCCTGCTGGGTTCAGTCTGTACGGATTTTATTCATCGTTGCCGGGAAAAAACTATAGTGTTGGTAAGCTGACCTTTCTCAGTGAGATAATTATTTGTCAGGCATCCCTCATTGTAAAGGTGCCGAACCGTACACTTTGATTATTTCCTGTAATTTAAAAAAGTAAAGCCAACCGAACTCCAAGAAGGACAAACAGTGCGCCGACAAGTGACTGAAGAAGGCGAGGAAGGAAGGCAACAGACCTAAGTTTTGTTGCCAAAAATGCTGTAAAGAGGGCGAAAGCAATATTTACCAGCGTACCATTCACATTGAACAGTAAGCCAAGAAAAAGAAAAGTCAGTGCCGGATTTGTCGCAGCAGGTGAAACAAACTGAGGCAAGAGTGCCAGGAAAAAAAGTGCAACCTTGGGATTCAGTATATTTATAAGAATCGCCTGCCGGAAAATTGTTGTAAGTGTAAATGCAGGCGATACTTCTACTTCACTGCTGTTTCTTTGTTTCAAATTAAGGAACGTTTTAATTCCAAGATAAACTAAGTAGGCAGCGCCAAGGTATCTGACTGCAGCAAAAGCCGGCGGGGAAGAAACCAGGATCATAGACAGACCGAAAGCGGCAGCGATTACGTGGGCCATGCATCCCATTCCAATACCGAGTGCAGCGACAACACCTGCTTTTTTGCCCTGCATGGCACTCCGGTTTGTTATATAGAGCAGATCTGCACCGGGGGTAATGTTAAGGAGCAATCCTGCAAAAATAAATAAACCTAAATCTGTTACTCCAAGAAGAGACATTTATTCTTACCTTTAACACCCCACAGGGGGGTACTCTTTTTAGTCCCCGTGCTTAGTAGGGGATATGTGCCCTGGATGTATGCGGAACCTCGATTTGTGCAACCACTGTTGGGGAGGATAAGTGCTTTCAGTAAATTATCTTCCCGCTGAAAATTCAACATGTTTCTATAGCAACAAAGGGAATACCATGGATACAGATACAGCCAAAAGCCTTTTTTCACAAGATCGGTATGCTGCTCTTACCGGCGTTGAAATAATCGATGCGGGAAAAGGGTATTGCAAAGCACGCCTGACAATCGAGGACAAACATCTCAATGCGGCAAACGTTGTCCAGGGTGGTGCAATCTTCACCCTGGCCGATCTGGCTTTTGCCGTGGCATCCAACAGCCATGGTCAATTAGCTTTAGCGATCAATGTCAACATCTCCTTTTTAAGCAGCAAATCATCGGGGACCCTCTATGCCACCGCAACGGAACTGGATAAACCCAAACGATTAGGGGCCTACGATGTTCTGGTCACCGATGAAGAAGGAAAGATCATTGCCAGATTTAACGGGATGGTCTATCGAAAAAATGAAACTTTGCCGAATATTACGAGAATTTAGCCAGTTGGTTAACCAACTCCTCGAAGAGAACAATTCTTTCACGAACATTACAGCTTTGTAATGTTCGTGAAAGAGAATTGCAATGTTATATGAATATACTGTAAATCCACTTCAGCGATTTATCGGCACACAGGTTAATTTTCAGCACCTCGAGGAGCATAAATGTTAGAACAATCGTCTCAATTCACCACTCCAAAAACATATTCTTCAGATTCGGCACCAACTCCACAGACCACAGATATATACAGTTCAATTCAGAGAATCAACGAAGCGGTCAAGGAGAATTCAAGTTGGATTTCCCCGCTTAAATATGAACTCTCCAAGGTAATAATCGGCCAGGAGCACCTGATTGAGCGATTATTGATCGGGCTTCTCTCAGGGGGGCACATCCTTCTTGAAGGACTCCCTGGCCTGGCCAAAACCCTGGCCGTAAAAACCCTCGCCAAAGCGATACAGACAGACTTCAGACGCATTCAGTTTACCCCGGATATGCTGCCGGCCGACATTATCGGCACCCAAATTTATAATCCACAGCAGACCACCTTTGAAGTGAAACACGGCCCGATCTTCTCCTCTCTCATTCTGGCCGATGAAATCAATCGTGCTCCAGCCAAGGTGCAGTCTGCTCTTCTTGAAGCAATGCAGGAAAAACAGGTTACTATTGGTGACCAGAGCTTTCAGTTGCCCGAGCTCTTTCCTGGTCCTTGCCACCCAAAACCCTATAGAACAGGAAGGCACCTATCCTCTGCCTGAGGCACAGATCGACCGGTTCATGTTGAAGGTAGTCATCAGCTATCCGAGCAGAGTGGATGAAAGGGCGATTCTTGACCGTTTTGATCACACCGACTCGGAAAAGCAGGTGGTGCCTGTTACGGATCCCCGTGATATTTTCGCTGCCAGAAAAGTTATCGACACCATCTATATGGATGATAAAATTAAAGATTATATAGTCTCGCTCGTCTATGCCACCCGTGAACCACAGAGCTTTCAGCTTGATCTGAAGGAATATATAGAGACCGGTGCTTCCCCAAGGGCGACCATCAATCTCAAGGCAGTATCACGCTGTCTGGCTTTTCTCGCCGGCAGGGGCTATGTGACTCCGGACGATGTCAAAGCATCGGTGATAGATGTCATGCGGCACAGGTTAAGAATAAGTTATGAGGCTGAAGCCGAAGGTATCACCAGCGAAGATATAATAAGAAAAATCCTCGACACCGTTCCAGTCCCCTGATGTTAGCCAAATGACCATGGATACATTGCTTACCAGGGAAATACTGAAAAAAGTCCGTCAGATTGAGGTGCGGACCAACCGGCTGGTCAACGACAGCCTTGCCGGAAGCTATCAGTCTGTTTTTAAAGGCCGTGGTATGAATTTTGACGAGGTCCGCGAATATGTCCCCGGCGACGACATCCGGACAATCGACTGGAACGTCACCGCCCGTACAGGAATTCCCCACATCAAAAAATTTACCGAAGAACGGGAAATGACCATCATGCTGATGATCGACATCAGCGGGTCCGGCGATTTCGGGTCCGCCGGCAGCTCTAAACGTGAGATGATGGCGGAGGTAGGGTCAGTTCTGGCCTTTTCGGCTGTTCGGAATAACGATAAGGTCGGTCTGCTCCTCTTTACCGATGCAGTCGAACTCTATATCCCTCCCAAGAAGGGACGTGGTCATATATTGCGACTCATTAGAGAGATCCTTTTTTTTCAACCCAAGGGAAGGCAAACAGATCTTAAAGTTGCACTCGATTTCACCAACAGAGTGGTAAAACGAAAATGTGTGGCTTTTCTTATCTCTGATTTCTGCCTGCCGAATTCCTTCGACGAAAGTCTCAGGGAACTGCAACCCAAACTGCAGATCAGCAATAGAAGACATGATCTGATAGCGATGATTGTCTCGGATCCACGTGAATTTGAGCTCCCCGATGTCGGCTGGATCACCTTGGAGGACGCGGAAAGCGGAGATCAGGTTGAATTGAACACCTCCGATGCGGCTGTCAGAGCGCAGTACAGTGAAATGGCTGCCCTGCGGCATAAAACAATGCAAAAAACCCTTCGTTCAGCAGGCATCGACCTCCTCGATCTCTTTACCGACACCTCATACCTACCTGCTTTGCTAAGTTTTTTCAGTGCTCGGAAAGGGAGGGCTTCATGATACAACGAGTCTTCGTCCTCTTTTTAATATTGTCCTTTATGCTGCCGGCCTGGAGTTTTGCAGACAGTACCGGCGAAGCTCCATTAACACTTTTGAACAAATCCCCAAAAAGCACTCAGGCAACAAACCAATCTCTATCCAATACAACAGATGAGTTATACGACATACACGGTCCTGTTCCGATAGCGGAACAACCGCCCTATCTGTTGATTGCCGGAATTATCTTCATCGTTCTATTGATTGCTGCGGTAATTTTCTGGTTTTTGAAAAAAAGAGGCAAACCGGCTCCACCGCCAATGGCGCCCTGGGAAAAAGCCCTGATGGACCTGGCAGACGCCAAGAAGCTGTTGAATCCGGAGCGGGCACTGCTCTACATGGACCGGGTAAGCCAGATTTTGCGCAGCTATATAGAGTCACGGTTTGCCATTCAATCGACCCGTCAAACTACTCGTGAGTTCTTCCAGGGGCTGACAAAACTCAGTGGCAACTCACCCTTGCAGGCACATAAAGCTGAGTTGCGGAGTTGTCTTGAACAGGCGGACATGGCCAAATTTGCGCACCATGTCCCGGAGATCAAAAATCTGGAAATGATGGAAGGGGCCGTAACCACCTTTATCAAGAAAACCGAACCCATCGAGCCGCAGAAAGCAACTCTGCAGCCAAAACAAAAAACGCATAAAAAGCGAGGACAGTCATGAGATTTCTCCACCCGGAACTCCTCTGGCTGCTCACCCTGCTCCCGCTGCTGGCTCTTCTTTATGGCCGTGTCGGTGGAGCCCCGGCGCTTCTGTTCTCAACCACTTCCCTTGCTTCCTTTCTTGCCGGAGCCAGAAAGACTCGACCGGGTACATTCCACTTTCTTCTGCGCCTGGCTGTGCTCGCTCTTCTCATTCTTGCCCTGGCCAGACCACAATGGGGAAACAGCACAACGGAAATTGAGGCAAGCGGAATAGATATTCTCCTTGCCGTAGATGTCTCCGGCTCCATGGAGGCAATGGATTTCACCCTTGGCGGCAGACCTGCCAACCGGCTCGAGGTGGTCAAAAAGGTGGTCGATGAATTTATCGACCAACGGCCCAACGATCGGATCGGCCTTCTGGCCTTTGCCGGACGTCCCTACCTGGTCAGTCCCTTGACCCTTGACCACAGTTGGTTACGAAAGCGGCTTGAATCATTACAGATAGGCATGGTTGAAGATGGAACTGCCATTGGCTCAGCAATTGGCAGCGGCACAAATAGACTGAGAGACAGAAAGTCCAAGTCGCGTATTTTAATACTGCTTACAGACGGGATGAGTAACGCCGGTCGAATTCCCCCACTCATCGCTGCTGAAGCTGCCGAAACTATGAATATCAAAGTGTACACTATCGGTGCCGGCACCCGTGGCGAGGCGCCAATGCCGGTGAGTGACAATTTTGGCCGTCGCAGAATCGTCCAGGTGCAGGTTGATATTGATGAAGCAACGCTTACCAAAGTTGCTGAAAAAACCGGTGCCATGTATTTTCGGGCGACCGATACTGCCTCTCTTTCCAAGATCTATGACGAAATCAACAAAATGGAGACGACGACCAGAACCATTAAAAATTTCGAGTCTTACCGGGAGCTGTTTCTGTTTTTTGTCCTCGGCGCTTTACTCCTGCTGAGTCTCGAGATTTTTCAATCACGGAAAAAACTGCCTTAAAAAGAGAAACAATATGGATTTTGCTCAACCGCAGTGGTTATTCGCCGGCGTTATTTTTTGTGTTGGACTGGCGTTCCTTTTCCGCTTCATGGCAAAGAAACGGCAGGTGACCCTGGAAAAATTTGCCGCGCACCAGCTCATTGGCCGACTGACCCGTAATATCTCATGGAGCAGGAGACGCTATAAAAACATCCTGTTGCTGATTGCCGTCTTTCTTTGTTTTGCCGCTCTGGCCCGGCCACAGTATGGATTTAAATGGGTTGAGGTTAAACGAAAAGGCATCGATCTGCTCTTTGCTCTCGATACCTCAAAGAGTATGCTGGCTGAAGATATTAAGCCATACCGCCTGAAACGAGCACATCTAGCAATACTCGATTTTGTTCGAAAGTTAGAAGGCGACCGGATCGGTCTCATGCCTTTTGCCGGGTCAGCCTATCTGATGTGCCCATTAACACTGGATTACGATGCTTTTGAGCAGTCCCTGGCAGCCGTTACAACAGACATTATTCCCCGTGGCGGCACTAATATAGCGGCAGTTATCGAGAAAGCAGTCGAAACCTTGAACAATGCAGCTAATCATAAAATCTTAATCATCTTAACCGACGGAGAAAACTTGGAGGGTGACGCTGTCAAGGCCGCAGAAGAAGCCGGCAAGCTCGGATTGTCTATCTATACCGTTGGTGTCGGGACCAGCCAGGGCGAACTTATCCCGATTGCTGGAGAAAACAGCAAAGGCTTTGTAAAAGATCAAAAGGGTAATTTTGTCACCTCTCGTCTTGATGAGACAACGCTTTCTGTAATCTCGGAAAAAAGTGGCGGTCTCTATGTCCCCCTTGGAGCGGCCGGCGAAGGACTGGAGACCATTTATCAGCAAAAACTGGCTCTCGTTCCGAAGGAAGAGCTGGCTGAACGCAGGCATAAAGTGCCACTGGAAAAATTCCAATGGCCACTCGCGGCTGCGCTAATTTTCCTGATCCTTGAGTTGCTGGTCGGAGAAAGGAAAAAACCACGCTCCCTGCCGTTCATCAAAACCATAAGCCGCGTATTATTGCGGAGGAAGAAGGTTGTCCATGTGTCCGTTCTAATAATATTATCTTGTCTCAGCATCAGCAGCAGAGCCTATTGTTCCAAAGGAGAAGAAGCTTTTCAACGAGGCGACTATCTCCAGGCGTCTGAATATTATCAGGAAAAACTTGGAATATCGCCCAATGACCCGAAATTGAATTATAATTATGGAACTGCTGCCTTTAAGAACAACATGTATGATGAGGCCATTGAGGCATTTGCCAAGGCGCTTAAAAGTGACAATATAGAACTACAGAAAAAAGCTTACTACAATCAAGGTAACAGTTATTACCAGAAAGGGGTTGAGTCACAGCAGGCTGACCCTCAAGCAACTGTCAGCCAATGGAAGCTTGCTCTTGGTTCTCTCGAATCAGCTCTCAAGCTCGATCCGGATGACGCTGAAGCCAAACACAACCATGAGATCATCCAGAAGCGGCTGAAAGAATTGGAAAAACAACAGCAACAACAAAAGAGCGAAGATTCAAAGGATCAAAAACAGGATGATCCTTCACAGCAGGATAAGCAACAGACAGACTCAGCCAAAAATCAATCCGAGGATGGGCAGTCTAAGGATAAACCTGATTCAGAGAAAAACGACCAGGGGAAGAATCAACAAAAAGACCAGCCGCAGACTGAATCAGCAGAAAAAAAAGACACAAAGGAAGATAAGCCGGCACCGATAAACGAATCTCAAGATAAGAATAAAAATCAGGCGGCTCAGCAAAATCAGGATGCGCTGCGGCAGCAACTTGGTAAGATGACAAAAGAAGAGGCAGAAAGTCTGCTCAATGCCCTGAAAAACGAGGAAGGCGAACTGAATTTCGTTCCATCCGGTCGTACAAACGATGAAAACGACATAGAAAAAGACTGGTAATGCGACAACAAATAATATTCTTCCAGACTCTATTTTACCTGGCCTTAATTGGCCTTTGCGCCTTTGGTCCAGACCTCTCCAGCGCCTATGCCGAGGTTTCTGTTGAGGCCTCACTCAGCCATCTCTCCTTTCCTGTGGACAGTGCAGCAAGGTTGACTGTTACAGTTACCGGAACAAGTCACGATGCCGATATCGAATTGCCGGAAATTGATAATATCCGTCTGCTTAATCAGGGATCCTCAAGCCAGATAAGCGTAATCAATGGTTCCGTCTCTTCCTCTATCTCACATAACTACCTCGTTCAGGCACTTAGACCGGGGCCATATACCATCCCGTCAATCAAAGTGACAGCGGGTGGAAGTTCGTACTCCACAGAGCCTTTAAAATTTCAAGTAACTCCTGCCGGACAGCAACAAAGTGGTTCTTCTGGCTCATCAGCTCAGGCTGAGGGCCAGCTTGCCTTTATCCGCATTTCAGAAACGGGCAGTCATTATCCCGGAGAGATTGTCCCTTTCACTATCAAAGCATATTTAACCCAGGCCTACAGAGCCGATATCAACTCGCTGCCGACTCTCCATGGTGATGGAGTGGTCATGTCCCAATTGGAAAACAAACCACAGCAAACCGAAGAATCTGTAAATGGCAGGATGTATCATGTCCTGACCTGGGACACCAGTCTATCCGGGATAAAAGCGGGAGAACACCTTATCAGTTTCACTCTTGATGCTACCCTGCTGATCCCCCAGAAAAGACGTTCTCTGTCTCCTTTTGGCGGCAGTAGCCTTTTTGACGATTCGTTTTTTAATAACTCCCCCATCGACAGTTTCTTTAACACCGGACAAAGAAAGCAAATTGTCGCAGTCAGTCCGGAGGTTGTTTTTAAAGTCCTACCTCTGCCGTCTGCCAATCAGCCGGACAATTTTACAGGTGCCATCGGTGATTACGATCTGAAGGTTGCAGCGACACCGGTAAATGTGGAAATAGGGGAACCTATCACCCTGACTATGGAAATATCCGGCACAGGTAATTTTGATAGGGTAGAGGCGCCCGTTTTCCCGGAATCTCAAGATTGGAAAACCTATTCTCCCACTTCGAACCTTACGAAGCAGGGAAAGAGTTATTCAGGTACGAAGAATTTTGAACAAGCCATTGTCGCCAAAAGTGGGGCCGTAAAAGAAATCCCCTCACTCTCGTTTAGCTATTTCGATCCCCGGGAGAAAAAATATATTACCAAATCCAGCAAGGTTATTGCGGTACAATTGAAAAATTCGACCACCCCACCCGTCGCACAACCCGTTCAACCGGTTACGCAACCGCAACAACAGGTTGTCGGCAAGGGAATGCCTGCAGCAAACATTATGGGACTGGCCCCTCTCCATCTGAAGACCGGAAGCTATCACCAAAACATCACGCCATTGTTTAAAAATCTTTGGTTGATAGCGCCAGGTGCGTTCTGTGTTCTTGTGCTGCTGGCTCTTTCTTTTTTGAGAATACGACAACGAAATATTGAAAAGCATCCTGAAGTTCTCCTGCGAAGACACAAGAAACTGTTGCTTGAAAATGACCTGAAAAAGGTCGAGCAGGCATGGGCAGCAAGAGAGAGCCTCTCCTTTCTCTCGTCATGCAGAAAGGCCATTCAAAACCAGCTTGGCCTGTTGTGGAATATCGAACCTGCAGCTCTCAGTCTCGCTGATATCAAAGGTCGCCTCAATAAGGATTCTTGTCTGATTGAAATTTTCACTCACGCAGAAGAGGCCGTGTATGGGGGAGCCACCCTCACAGACAAAAAAATGCAGGACTATTTACTTACCCTGAAAACGGAGCTGGAGGAGTTTCTATGAACTGTACAGGCTTTCGTTTACCTTTTTCTATATTGCTGATTCTGCTAACTTTATCTGCTTCGGCAGCTTTTGCAGGGCCGATTGAAAACAGCCTCTTTCAGGATGCCAATGAAGCATACAGTCGTGGCGATTATGACCAGGCTATCTCAAAATACGAACAGATAACTACAACATCTGGATATTCGCCATCGGTGCTCTACAACCTCGCCAATAGTTATGCCCTGTCAGGAAATACAGGCAGAGCGATCCTCAACTACGAACGGGCTCTGCGGCTTTCTCCCTCGGATTCGGATATCTCCGGTAATCTTGAACTGGTCAAAAAGGAAAATGGTCTCTTTTCCAAAGAATTATCCACAGTTGAACGATTATTTCTCCTTCTGAACCTTGACCAGTGGACAGTTCTAGGCCTCTTTTCCCTCCTGCTGGTCACCACTTTCCTGATTGCAACTATGAAATACCGACTCTCCAGGCAGCTCGTTATCGGCGTGAGCATAAGCTGTTTTCTACTTATATGCCTGGCAACAGCCGGAACCGTGTTCAGTTATCAATCCTTTAATCCTTCGGTGGTAGTCTCCCCGGATGTGAAGCTGTTGATCTCCCCGTTTGAATCCTCGACCTCCATCGGTGGCTTGCAGGAAGGTCGACTAGTTTATCCTCAAAAAAAACATGGTGATTTCAGCTACGTGACAGACGAGACTGACCGAAAAGGCTGGATTCCTACATCGATGATTGAATCGGTCTGCCAAACGGCAGGGCTAAGATCACGTTGAGGGGGTACTCTGTCTGAATTGCTCCGAGAGAGCGGTTCAGTTGCTTTGTCCTGCGGCAATACTTTTCCTAAAGAATTCTCTCATCGTCAATCTTTCTGGTCAGTTTGAGGGGGACGGTTTTTCTATTTCTGTGAGCTCTGATGTTAAGCAGTTCGACCATCATTGAAAATGCCATGGCAAAATAAATGTAGCCTTTCGGTACGTGTACATCTAATCCTTCGGCCACCAGGGTGAAGCCGATCAGAATAAGGAATGAAAGAGCCAGCATTTTAATGGTAGGATGAGCATCTACGAAATTACCGATTGGTTTGGCAGCAAAAAGCATAACTACAACCGAGCCGATAATCGCCAGCACCATAACGGTTATGTGCTGTACCAGGCCAACCGCGGTGATCACCGAATCAAGGGAAAAGACGATATCCAGCAAGGCTATCTGAAAAATGGTCGTATAAAAGCCATATCCGACTGGTGAATGGTCTTCTTTAACGATTTCCAGGCTGCTGTGAATCTCGTGTGTGGCTTTGACTAAAAGAAAAATTCCTCCTCCGAGAAGAACCAGGTCCCTTCCGGATATTTCATATCCCAAAACGCTGAACCAGGGTTCGACCAGACCAATAATCCAAGCCAGACTGAACAGCAGGGCGAGCCTGGAGAGCATCGCAAAACCGATGCCCAAGGTCCTGGCCGCATCACGTTGCTTTTGCGGCAGTCTGCCGACCAGAATCGTGATAAAAATGATGTTATCTATACCAAGAACTATTTCAAGCGCAAGCAGGGTTGCCAGGGCTATCCACGCCTCAGGATAGAAAATCCATTCAAACATTTTACCGGCTCCTTACATTTGACGAGGCCTCTCCCCAACGAAAGAGGTTTCGTTTTTTATGCTACCTTTACCTTAAACAAAATGATTTCTTCCGTTGAAAGCCTGGTTGTTGCTCTGACGCATAGTATAGGATTTATTGTCCAAAAAACATCGAGCTTGGAAATATTATTTATCAAAAAATCCCTTCATACACAAAAAATTCACCTTGCATGGAGTCACATTCCTTTCAAGACGAATCAGTATTATATTGTCACTGGCTAATGTTGATAAACTCGTCAAAAGTCCCCGAATGACGCTGCCCTGGAGTTTTTACCAACAACGATTGGTCACAGAAGAGGCAGAAATGGCAAAATCATTGATTATAATTGGCATCACCCTCGTCGCCCTTGGTCTTTGCTGGCCATTGTTGCAAAAATTGAATGTGGGTCGGCTGCCTGGTGATTTTGTCTTCAAGACTGAAAATTTTAAGTTTTACTTTCCCCTGACTACGTCCATTATCATTTCCGTAGTGTTGTCGATCCTGTTCTGGATCTTCAGAAAATAATCTCCTTCCGATGTCACCATACAAGACAATATTGTTCCTATCTCCTTCTTGCTGGCTGATTTGTTATCAAGGTTACGGATTTTCAGGAAAGAGCTCATCTGGGTATTTTCTCTACCCCGGCTGTGATTATTGACGGAGAGGTTAAATGTGTGGGTCGTGCCCCAAAGCAAAATGAAGTTGAAGATTGGACAGGTTAAATGAATGATCCTCGTTCATCATCGCAGGCCCAGCCGAAGGCCTGCGATGCCAGAAGGGTCAAACCTCGATCAGACTTTAAATTTCTTGACCATTTGATTAAGTTGATCAGCAAGGGCTGCCAGCTCCTCTGAGCTCACATTCACTTCTTTACAGCTGTTTGATATGTCGGTTGAGGACCTTGTCACATCGCTGATATCCCGGGCAATTTCGCCTGAAACCTGGGAACTCTGCGCCACATTCTCATTTACTTCACTGAGTCCGACAGAAGCCTGGGAGACATTGCCGACTATTTCCCTGGTTGTTGCTGACTGTTCTTCAACTGCTGAAGCAATAGTTGCCACAATTGCGTTAATTTCATTTACGACCTCGGAGACATCATTTATCTCATTAACAGTGCCATCGGTATTGGATTGAATTCCTTCAACACGATTTTTAATCTCTCCTGAAGCCTCGGCTGTCTGTCGGGCCAATTCCTTAATCTCCCCGGCAACAACTGCGAATCCTTTTCCGGCATCTCCAGCTCTGGCTGCCTCGATGGTCGCATTAAGCGCCAGGAGGTCAACCTGGCTCGATATTTCAGTAATAGTTTCTACCACTTTTCCTATTTCCCGGGCAGCCCGGCCCAACTCTCTGACCTGGGAAGAAGCACTGACTGTCTTGGTGACCGCAGAAGCCGTTATATTTCTTGCTTTTTCAGTATTTTCAGCTATTTCATTAATCGTAGAAGACATCTCCTCAGTTGCTGTGGCAACCATACTGACATTGGTAGAGGCTTCCTCCATGGCTGCGGCAACCGATTGCATATTGGCACTCATTTCCTCACTTGCCGCCGCAACACTGTTAGCAGTGTCAGAGGTATGCGCGGCATTGGTTGCCATTTGTTTTGAAATTGCGGTAAGAGACTGAGATGAGTCGTAGAGGATTCCGGCGTTTCCTGCGACATCCTTAATAATATTCTGAACTTTTTCGACAAACTGGTTGAACCAATGAGCCATCTCTTCGGTTTCATCACCCGAATTATCGATTATCCGTTTGGTCAGATCTCCCTCGCCTTCAGCAATATCCTTCAACATTGTGATCATGTTTCGAATAGGTCTGACTATCCCTACAGATACAATGGGATAAGCCAAAACAATTGACAACAGAATCAGGCCGACAATTACCCCACCCTGCCAATAGATCTGCGAACGAATAACCCCATCTATCGCCTCTCTTTTAATTGCAATGGCTTTATCGATATCGTCTGTATATACGCCGGTCGCGATAGCCATATTCCATTCTTTAAAATATTTCACATAGGTCAGCTTGGGTTGTGGTTCCTTTTCACCGAGTTTGGCCCATTTGTATTCGTCAAAACCAACCCCCTTGCTGCGTGCAATGTCTATCTGAGCAACAACCTGCAGTTTCCCGTCAGGATCTTTAAAGAAAGTATCCGGTTTACCGACGAGACTCTCTTTTGGGTGCTGCAGCATGGTTCTTGATTTGGTGTCCATGGTATAAAAATAATCTGTTCCCTCCTTGCCATACCGAAGGGAGTTTATTGTGCTCAATGTTTTGGCCTTCAGATCTACTTCTGGAGAGTTTTGTGAATCCTGGTAATTGTGTTGAGCAATATTATAAACGACGGCAATGAGAGATGTAAGCATTGCCTTTTTCTCTTCCAAAATAGCATTACGATATCCGGCAACTTCTTCATCGCCTCTATTCATCAGGGAATAAGAGGAAATTACGATAGATACGACACCGAGCAATAACAGACAACAGATTACCAGTGCATTGATTTTAGTGTTAATTGAAGCTTTTAAATGCATACAATTCTCCTTATTTAAAACAGCTCATAACACAAGCGTTTTGTTAACCATTCACTAACGAATGGTATCTTTCATATAGCTCGATCAAAACTTCTGAAGTAGTCTCTCATTTTATACAGGATATTTGCAAAGCAGGCGATAAATCAAGTGAATTAAATTCAGGGCTGTCTATTCAACAAGTGGATCACAAAAAAGAACGGCGAAACTCAGTAAGTTTTGCCGCAGCTTCTTCAATATTTTCAGAAGAAAGCTCTAATTCATAGCGATAGTCACTCATGCTCTTGCTGTATCGTTTATCATAGTAACCGACAAGCAGCAGACGAACCAACTCTTCCAACTGCCCGTTTCTGAGATACAGACACATCTTTTCCACCTGACTTTCCCCCATTTTCTGCTTGAAGGTCTTTAGGATTTTCTCGATCTGATTTCTCATCGCCTCATTCTCTATGGGATAATCCTCAATGATTCGCCTGATCCTGGTTGCGAGACAGCAATGGACATTCACCAGAATAGCCTCCTGCATGGCTATGGCCAGTGGTTGGGGAATGAAAACCCTGCCTATCTTGCGACTCTCCCCTTCAATAAAATGAGGTTCTTCTCCCAGTATACTGATAATATGAGCCAGCTTGCTTTCAAAAGTCCTCTGGTTGCTTGGTTCCCGATCAAGGCCCCCGAAAAGTGAACTGCGATGTCCGGCAAGATCTTCCAGGTCGATGGCAGACTCAAGCTTTTGTAAAATGCGGGTTTTTCCGGTGCCGGTAAGACCATGAATAACTATAAGTTTCGGCTGGAAATGTTGCAGACAATCAAGGATATCATGCCGGTATTTCTTATATCCACCTTCAAGCTGGTATGCATCATAACCGGACTGAACCAGTAGATTGACTATAGACAGTGATCGCATTCCACCTCTTGCACAAAAAACAGTAATTGTTTTCTCTTTGAAGGGTTGAAAAGCTTTGAGCAGCTCAGATAATCTATTTTCTACATATTCAAAACCCTTATCAACAGCCTGCTCATGTCCGCCATGTCTATAAATGGTGCCAATGACACTTCGCTCGTCCTCATCAAACAGCGGTACATTGAACGCCCCGGAAATGGTGCCCGCCTGTGATTCTGCCACAGAACGAACATCGATTATCTGATGACCGTTTGCCACGGCCTCATCAAGATGAATGAGCCGGGATGATTTACCAAGTATTCTCGAGCGAGACAGATCTCTTTCCATTATCACTTCATTGCCTTCCTCTACCCTCTTATGTTATGAATGAGTCTGTTGATGTACTGGGATTTTCGTTCGAGATCACGCAGAGATCGGGCGAAAATGCAGTTAATCGATAGACTCATAAATTGCCTGCAAGGTATTGAACTATGGAAACAGCACTGATCGTTGCGGTTTCCGCCCGAAGTATCCTTTCTCCAAGACTCACAGTGTGCCACCCAAGCAGACGTGCCTGTTCAATTTCCTCTTGGGTGAACCCGCCTTCCGGACCAAGCATAAGGACGAGAGAACCGGCTTTATCGATATCGGGAATATCATGGAGGTGGGTTATTTTTTCTTCTTCCCAGAACAGAAGGCGCAGAAGAGTACTCTCATCAGAATTATTACCAAGTAATTCGGAAAATGTTACGGGTGCTGCTATTTTTATCGCCTTGAGACGCATGCACTGTTTACAGGCCGCAAGTCCAATTCGCTGCCATCGTTCATGTTTTTTCCGGCTCTGCGCCGGATCAAGTTTTCCCTGGCATCTGGAACTCTGAAAGGGAATCATCCCTGTTATCCCCAACTCGGTACATTTCTGTACCACAGTGTCCATCTTGTCTCCTTTGAGGATTCCCTGCCAAACCCAGACCGACTTACCGATCTCCGTCTCTGTTGCGACGATCTCTTCAATAGCTGTTTCCACCCTACGTCCCAGAGTGGTGATAACAGCATAGTAAACCGTACCCAGACCATCAAGAAGCTCTACATGATCTCCGGGCTTCAACCTCAAAACTTTCGAGATGTGCCTGGATTCCTCCTCTGAGAGAAAGACTTTGTCGCCGTTTCGCGAAGATGGATCGAAAAAAAAGCGTCGCATCGATTTAATACCATCCTTTCTTAGTTTAATAAGTTCTGATACCGGCAGAAACATTCTGCAAATATCAACAGAGATACTTACTGGCTCATTCCGTCATAATTTTTCAAATCGTATCGCGGCCCACTCCTGACGGCTCCGCTGCGCTGATGGCAGTAATCCTTTTGCCGCGAAAACGCTGATAATGTTTTCAACCTGATCTCCTGCCAGTATGCCGGAAAGAATTAATGTGCCGTCATCTGCTGTCAAACGAACAAGGTCATCCGACATACTGATCAGGATATCATGGACAATATTGGCAACCACTATATCATATTGCTCTTTAAGTGAGGACAGGGGAGCCAGGCTTATCTGCATATGGTCCTGCAGCGAATTCCTGCGCACGTTCTCCTCTGCTGCCGAGACTGCATCGGGATCATTGTCTATACCCAGAACATCTTCGGCTCCAAAAAGCACTGCCGCCATACCAAGAATCCCCGTGCCGGTTCCGACATCAAGAAGCTGTAAGCCACAACTTGCGTCCAGAGTCTCCCGAATAAGGTTCAAAGAGAGACTGGTGGTAGCATGATGACCGGTACCAAAGGCCATTCCGGGGTCCATAGTGATAACTGACTCTCCCCCGGTTGGAAGGTATTTCTCCCAGGTTGGAGCAATGACCAGCCCCGGCACAATGGTAAAAGGTTTGAAATGTTCTTTCCAGCTCTTCCCCCAGTCTTCCTCGTCAATCATTGTTGAGGAAAGGATAGGCCCGGAAACGCCGAAAATTTCCGTTAATTCGGAAAGATAGGTTGACACCCGGAGCAAGATGTCTTCCACCTCATCCTGAGTAATATTTGCCTTTTGAAGGTAACCGTTTACTGTCCCGTATAAAAGCTCATCCCGGGCACCGGTTTCCACTCCCGCCTCAATTACCCCAACCAGAAAATCACTGATCGACTCCACCAGGAGAGGATCTGTCTTGATAGTTATCTTCAACCATTTGTTATCTATACTATTCCCCTGTGTATGTTTCTTCAATTCCTTCACCTTACTTTTATTGCGCCCTGATTCTATAAATGGCTATAGTTTTTCATATGACAAACGGTTAAGTTCACACTACTATGTAGAATTAATGATGGATTTTCTCTTTCACCTCTCAAAGGACAGGCTTTATGATATCCTACTGAGGGGTAATTTGTTATAGTGTCTGTCCAGGAATGAGCATTTTTACTCTAAACCGGGACGCTCGAAAAAGTGGTATTGGACAAACACTAAATACCTGCAATCAGAGGTTTGCATTGCATCCATATACTAAGAATATTGACAATCTCACTGCCTGTCCTGACTGTGACCTGCTTTTGTCAAAAACAGAAGCACCTGGGGGACATTCTATCATTTGCCCCCGTTGCGGCAAAATAATAAGCAGGAGAACCACAGATTCAATTATAAAAGTACTGGCCCTCAGCATAGCTGGCCTGCTCATGTATTTGCCATCGATTCTCCTTCCTCTTATGACAATGAAATCATTTGGTTTTAAGGATTCGGCGAACATCCTTGATTCGATCATTAACTTTTACCAGAACGGTTATTACTTTGTCTCGTTCATGGTGCTGATCTCGGCAGTCGTCTTCCCCCTTGTACTCCTCACCTCAATCTTTTTCATTTCCTGCCAGCTCTACCTGAAACGATATCCTTCGTACCTGGCAAATTTCTTTCGAATCTATTTGCATCTTGAAGAGTGGGCAATGGTTGAAGTGTATCTGTTGGGTATCATGGTCACAATTATCAAAATGAACGATAGCACTGAAATCAATTACAATTTAGGAATTTTCTGTTTCACCGGCCTGGTCCTGCTCAATCTCACTATTGCAACAGTCATTGACCATGACTTTTTCTGGCAAGCCATTGAAAATAAAGGTAAAAAATCACAATCCGAACCGGATAACCAACACCATCTCCCAGGTAATGCTGTTGTCAATGCCGCCAGACAAGGCCTGATCCTCTGCCATATCTGTCATAAACTATCACCGGTATCCCGTGAAGGAAAAGGATGCCCGCGCTGCAGTCAGACACTTCATACCAGAAAGCCTTCCAGCATTTCAAGAACCATCGCTCTGGTTATTACATCTGCTATCTTTCTTGCTCCAGCTAACCTGCTCCCGATAATGCGGGTTGATTTCATGGGATTCCCCGATCAATCTACAATAATTGACGGAATCATCTATTTCTTTCAGCATGGTTCTTACTTCGTTGGTCTGATCATTTTCACAGCATCCATTTTAGTACCCATCTTCAAAATAGTCGGATTGGCCATTCTGCTTTTATCTACTCGTCCTTGTGACTTACATCTGCTCAGACAGAAAACCAGAATGTTCAGGTTCATCACTTTTATCGGCAGGTGGTCAATGCTTGATATTTTTGTCATTGCCCTGCTTTCCGTTCTGGTAAATTTTGGTTTTTTCACTTCAGTACATGTTGCGCCTGCAGCCACTTACTTCTGCATAGTCGTCGCATCAACCATGTGGGCGGTCATTACCTTTGATCCGAGAATCATATGGGATAAATGCTATCTCAGCAAAAAGACATTCAGAAGTGACAACTCTCCAACCAATGTTGACAACACACCATGACCGCCGAACCAGTTATCAGGAAAAATCGTGGTATTTCTATAGTTTGGACACTACCGATAATTGCTCTTTTTATCTGTGGCTGGCTTATCTACAACAGTTATAAAGACGCTGGAGTGGACATAATTATTTATTTCAAAGATGCTTCCGGCATCATTCCCGGAAAAACTCAGGTCATGGCCAGAGGTATTCCCGTTGGCATCGTCAAAGACGTTATTCCCGACCTCGATAATCAGCAAATAATTGCAAAGGTAAAAATGGATAAGGAGGTCGCCAGTCACCTTGTTGAAGATACCCTGTTCTGGATAGTTCGTCCTCAATTGTCGGCAAGCTCAATACAGGGACTCGACACCATCTTCTCCGGAAGCTATATAGGTATTCAAGTCGGCACCATGAGCAAACCGAGACGTGAGTTCAGAGGTCTTTCATCAGCCCCACCCGTCTCCCCAAAGACGCCTGGACTCCACTTTCAATTGAAAACCAAGATGCTTGGATCCATACAGATCGGCACCGCAGTCTATTACCGAAATATTGAGATCGGCAAAGTCCAGGGCTATCAGCTTGTGGACGAAGATGGTGTCCTGATCGACCTGTTTATTGAGCCTGAATTCGCCCATCTGGTAAGGAAAGAAAGTAGATTCTGCAATGTCAGCGGCATCCGGATCAGCGGAAAGCTGCCCAACATTAAGGTGCAGGTCGAGTCCCTGGCGTCGCTGCTGCGAGGCGGTATTCTGCTCTATACCCCGGAACCGCTGCGGGAAAGCCCTGTGGCTGAAAATGGCCATGTCTTTACCCTGTATCCCGACCTCGAATCAGCCAATTACGGTATCCCAATGACTTTAACTCTTCGATCAGGTGAAGACATAATCGAGAAATCAACCAAAGTCATGTATCGAGGACTGGAAGCCGGGTTTGTCAAGGATATTCAGATTAACGATGATAAAGAAAGAACAGTGACAGCCCATATTCTCCTGGATCCCAGGGCAGAGCTTATCCTCCGTGAGAACACTCAATTCTGGTTGGTAAAGCCCGAAATTTCAACAACTGGGATACATAATCTTAACCTGGTGTTTTCGGGTGCCTATATAACCTTCCAACCAGGAGACGGTGCTTTTAAAAACCATTTTGATATTCTCCCGGAATCACCACCGCAGAAACCGCTCAGAGAAGGTCGATCCTTTGTACTTATCTCCGAGGAGCCCATTGATCTTTCTGTCAAGTCCCCCGTCTACTTCAAAAACATACAAGTCGGAGAAATAGTGGATATTGATCTGGGAAAATCTGCCGGCAACATTCACACCACTTTTTTTATCTATCAAAAGTATCTCCATCTTCTCAGTCAAAAAAGTGTTTTTTGGGTGCATTCCGGGCTTAAAATTGGAGCCAGCATTGATCAGGGACTTTCAGTTTCAACAGGACCACTGGCTAGTATTCTCAACGGCGGAGTAAGCTTTATGACCCCTGCTAAACTGAAAAATCAAAAGAACCTCTCCCCGGAAGATGGGTTTCAGTTCCAATTGTATGACAGCTATAAAGATGCTGTCGCCAATATCCCTGACCTGAGACCTGCAGGAAAGCACTTTCTTATCAGGTCAGAGAATCCACAATCGCTTACCATCGGAGCACCGATACTGCATAAGAATATAAAAATCGGTGAAATTGAAGGTTTTCGACTGACTTCCGACCAACAGGCGGTGCTGATCGATAGTTTTGTGTATGATGACTTCAAGAACCTTATCAATGGAAAGACCAGATTTTTCAATATGAGCGGCATGCAACTTTCAGGTGGACTGGATGGCCTCAACCTGCAGGTCGGATCGCTTCATTCCATTCTGGCGGGTGGTATCGGCTCTATCATTGTTCCTGACACTGTGATGCCCTCCACCGAACCGTATCCGCTGTACTCCAGTCAGGAGGATGCACAACTTGCCGATAAGATAGAGCTGACAGTGTTTCTTAAAGAGAATCAGGGATTGAAAGAAGGTTCACCACTGAAGCACAAAGGAATCGAAATCGGCAAGGTCACCAAACTTGCCTTTACCGAAAACCTACAAATGATCGTCGGTACCGTCCGGGTCGACAGAAATACGGCTCCACTTTTCAGAGCCGGCACTTTAATGTGGGTCGAGCAGGTCGAGGCTGGTCTGTCCGGGGTTAAAAATATTGAAACAATACTATTCGGATCCTATCTTAATATCTTACAGGGAAACGGACCGCCTATCCATACTTTCACACTACTGCCTCAACCGCCACAAAAAGAGATTGCCGACCGGGATGGACTGGGTATCGTGCTGGAGGCAAAGCATCTCGGCTTTTTGAGTGTCGGTTCGCCTGTGTATTACCGACAGGTCCAGGTAGGACAGGTTACCGGATACGAACTCTCCCCCACTTTTCAAAAAGTTTATGTGTTTATCTCCATTACCAATCAATATAGTGCAATCATACGAAAAAACACCCGATTCTGGAACGTCAGCGGTACTAAAGTTAAGGGAGGGATATTCTCAGGAGTCACCGTGTCGGCAGCCTCCCTTGAAGCAGTCATGCGGGGAGGGATTGCCCTCGCCACTCCCGATAATGAAACAACCGGATCGGCTGTGGTGTCCGGCTCCCACTTCACTCTCTTCGATAAACCGGAAGATCAATGGCTGGACTGGAACCCTGATATAATTCTTCTGGAACAGGAACAGGCAGAAGGCTCAGGTTCTTTCCGGAAAAAATAAGTACATAATTACCCATTTTGCCACAATGGTAAAATCTATAACATCAGACTTTTTGCTGAAGGAGAAATCATGATTAAAAAAATCGTCTTGCGTGATGATGAGATCCCCACCCAATGGTATAACGTTGTTCCAGATCTGCCAAACGGCGTCCTGCCACCGCTCGATCCCGAAACAAAACAACCCATGGGGCCGGAAAAACTTGCCGCGGTTTTTCCTATGGGACTGCTCGAACAAGAGATGTCAACCGAGCGATTTATAGATATTCCCGAAGAAGTCCTGGATATCCTCAAAATCTGGCGTCCATCCCCATTAGTCAGAGCAACAAGTCTTGAAAAGGCCCTCAACACCAAAGCCAAAATCTTTTTTAAAAATGAAGGGGTTTCTCCCGTTGGATCCCATAAAACCAATAGTGCCGTAGCGCAGGCCTACTATAACAAACAAGAAGGTGTCAAACGTCTGACCACAGAAACCGGGGCAGGACAATGGGGCAGTGCACTTGCCTTTGCTACCAGTAAGTTCGGTATTGAATGCAAAGTTTATATGGTTCGCGTCTCCTTCGACCAAAAGCCGTACCGCAAATCGATCATGCACACCTTTGGTGCCGATGTTGTGGCCAGCCCGAGCAGTGAGACTAATATCGGACGGGCCATACTGGAAAAAATGCCTGATACTGCCGGCTCTCTTGGTATTGCAATCTCCGAGGCGCTGGAAGATGCAGCCACGAGAGATGACACCAAATATGCGCTTGGTTCGGTACTAAATCATGTAATTTTGCACCAGTCAATAATCGGCCTGGAAGCCAAGAAACAAATGGCAATCGCCGGTGAATATCCGGATGTCATCGTCGGTTGCTGTGGAGGAGGGTCTAACTTTGCAGGACTTGCCAGTCCCTATATCCCCGATTTTCTTGAGGGTAAAAAGATTCGGTTTGTCGGCACTGAACCGGCATCATGCCCAACCCTGACTGCCGGAAAGCTCGCCTATGATTTCGGCGACGTTGCCCAGAGCACGCCGCTTCTCTATATGTACACTCTGGGACACGATTTCATTCCACCGGGAATCCATGCAGGTGGGCTTCGCTACCACGGCATGTCACCGATTGTTTCTGCCATGGTCCGGGAAAAAATCGTTGAACCCGTTAAACTACACCAAATGGAGTGTTTTCAGGCAGGTGTACTCTTTGCAAAAACGGAAGGGATCATCCCGGCTCCGGAAACCTGTCATGCGATCCGTGGAGCCATTATCGAGGCAACCCGTGACCTTAACGACCCTAAAACCATCCTGTTCAATTTTTCAGGTCATGGTCTTATCGATATGGGCTCTTATGACAAATTTTTTACTGGTCAGCTGCATGACTATGATTACCCTGAAGAGGAGATCCTTAAATCAATAGCCAATTTACCAGTAATTTAAAGGGTGATCTATAGTATCTCCCCAAAGACTGCAGAACAGCACGACAAGCCCATCAGCCATGGTAGTCGGACTCATGGGCTTTGATAATAATTTTAACGGCGACATAAATGCGGATACCCAAACCTCATCACCTCATCTACGGCACTTTAAGAGATTACCTGACCGGAGAAAAGCTGATCGACACTGATGATGAACGTATTCGCCAGGATATTTGCCGATTGATGGTGGAAGAAAAAGGCTACGCCAAGGAACTCCTGCAACCAAGACTGAAGATTGAAACACTTTTTTCCAAAAATTTTGTCATCTCAACCATAGAACTGACCGTTTCCATTCAGCAAAAACAATGTATGATCATACGTTACGGTCCAGGATCTCTGGTCAGCAGAGAGAGGTCGGCAATTGCTGCAGCCAGAGTTATCAACCCTGCTTACTGCATTCCGCTTGCAGTTGTTACCAATGGTAAAGATGCCGAACTTCTGGACACTGGAACCGGCAAGATTCTTGGTTATGGATTAGACTCAATCCCCAATCGGGAAAGCATTGAAAAAATGTTTGCTCAATTAGTATTTTACCCACCACCAGAGGCGACGAAGAAGGAGCGGGAATTACGAATTCTAAATGCCTTTGATGTTGAACGATGCTGCTTTTAATACTTTCGATAAAAAATACATTGTCTCTTTTGTCAAAAGAATATTAATTAAATAGAGTGATATTCCTCATAGAGTATTGAATTTCACCCAATTTTCCTGGTATTGTTCTGACTCCCTACAATTACAGTAACAGCTATTTTTCAATTTAAGGAAATAAATGATGTCAACATCCCGAAACAACTGGACAAAAACAAGCTGGAAAGAGTTTATTGCATTACAGCAGCCAAGCTGGCCGGAACAGGCAGCTGTGGAAAAAGTACTTGTCAATTTATCTACTCTACCACCTCTGGTCTTTGCCGGCGAGATACGCTCCCTTAAACAACTTCTTGCCAAAGCAGTAACTGGTGATGCCTTCCTGCTCCAAGGTGGAGATTGTTCAGAAAATTTTGCCCATGTGACCGCCCCGAACATCCGCGAGACCCTGAAAATATTACTACAAATGGCTGTGGTTCTCACCTATGCCGGCGGCAAGCCGGTGATTAAAGTTGGCAGGATTGCGGGACAATTTGCCAAGCCCCGCTCCTCTGATACTGAAATTATTGACGGCGTTGAGCTGCCATCCTATCGTGGGGACATGGTAAACAGTGCAGAATTCACCCAGGAATCTCGCACACCAAATCCCAAATTTATGCTTAAAGGCTATAACATGGCCGCTTGCACTCTCAATCTTCTGCGTGCCTTCACGCGTGGGGGCTATGGTTCTTTACAGAGAGTACAGGCATGGAATCAAGAGTTTGTGGCTCAATCCCCCATGGGACGTTCCTATGACCGATTGGCCAAACAGATCAGTCATGCCATCAGATTCATGGAGACAATCGGCATTTCTTCGGACACCCCACAAATTAACCAGACCCAGCTGTTCACCTCCCATGAAGCACTCCTCTTACAGTACGAGGAAGCTCTGACCCGTATGGATACCATTACAGGAGACTGGTATGATTGTTCGGCGCACATGCTCTGGATCGGCGAGCGCACCCGGCAGGTCGATGGTGCGCACATCGAATTCCTGCGTGGGGTACATAATCCTATTGGCTTAAAGCTCGGTCCCACTTACGATATAGATGATGTAAAACGAATTATAGATGTCATTAACCCAGACAATGAAGCAGGTCGACTTACAATAATAACACGTTTGGGTATGAAAAATGTTGAAAAGGCTTTGCCACCACTTCTTAGAGCAATGAAACAGGAAGGCTTTAATATTGTATGGAGCTGCGATCCCATGCACGCCAACACCTACACCGCCAAATCAGGACATAAGACCAGGAATTTTAATGATATTCTCTCCGAAATAACCTGCTTTTTCGAAACCCACTGGTCGGAAGGCACCATTCCCGGAGGTATCCACCTGGAGATGACAGGTGACAATGTCACTGAATGCACAGGCGGTGCTCACAACATAATGGATGAAGAGCTGGCAGATAATTACCTGACCAGCTGCGATCCACGACTTAACGCAGAGCAGAGCCTGGAGGTTGCATTTCAGATTGCCGACATGATCCGCAGCTGATAGAAAAGTTTCATCCCTTCACTAACAGGCAGAGAGCAAACCAAATATTGATGGCGTCGTAAAACTCTTCATCTGTATCGTTGCTGCAATGCTCTCTGTCTGTTTCTTCAGATTACATTTTGGTAATTTTTCTTGACGGTCTTTTTTTCAAGTTTACTGTTTTCCCATAACACATAGAACTGGTCCCTGATAACGATTAGTTTCCTGATTGGAGCTGATTGCAACTACAGATGTTTCTATTCCAAATCATTAAATTTTGATCAAAGGAGAATAAAATGAACAGAGAAAAAATACCTTTCCCCATCCCTGGAATACTCGCCATTTTGCTGCTCTGCCTGACCTTTAACGTCACGCAGAGTTTTGCTAAAACTGACACAAACGAGGATCTGGCCATTCTCGACATGTCTTCCAAGGCCTTTGTAAATATAGTTAAAAAGGCCAAACCAGCAGTCGTCAACATTAAGGTGGAAAAAACCACAACAAGCAATTATCCAGGTGGCCTGGGACCGGAGGATCTGTTTAATAACCCCTTCTTTGAACAATTTTTCGGACCACAATTTCGTCAACAACAGCAAAAACCACAGGAACGCAAGCAATACGGTCTGGGATCCGGCTTTATCATCAGCAAAGATGGTTTTATCCTGACAAATAATCATGTGGTGGATCAAGCTGACAGTATCAAGGTCACACTTTCCGATGACCGGGACTTCGATGCCAAGGTTATCGGCACAGATCCACAAACCGATGTAGCGCTGATAAAAATTGAAGATCCAGAAAACCTCCCCGTGCTGCCGCTCGGCGATTCATCCGCTTTAGAGCCTGGGGAATGGGTTATCGCCATTGGTAATCCTTTCGGACTGAGTCAGACTGTTACCGTTGGAGTTGTCAGTGCTACAGGACGATCCAGCGTTGGTATCAGCGATTACGAAAATTTTATCCAGACCGATGCCGCCATTAATCCGGGAAACAGCGGCGGGCCCTTAATTAACGGCAAGGGAGAGGTAATAGGCATCAATACCGCCCTCTTCTCAAGAACAGGTGGTTATATGGGAATCGGCTTTGCCATCCCCATCAATATGGCTAAATCCATTGAAGGCCAACTGCAGAAAGAGGGCAAAGTCACTCGCGGATGGCTTGGAGTCGTTATCCAGAATGTCGATAAAAATCTGGCCGAATCCTTTGGCTTAAAAGAGGCAAATGGTATTCTGGTCAGCCAGGTACAAAAAGATTCTCCCGCCAGTGCAGCAGGACTCCAGCAGGGCGACATCATACTCCGCTTAAACGGAGCTGAGGTACAGAATGTCTCAGTCCTGCGTAATCAAGTTGCCCTTCTCCAGCCGGGAAGCAAAGCAATGTTGGATATTATGCGAGATGGCCGAGATAAGAAAATTCAAATTACCATAGGCGAACAACCTGCTGATTTCAGCAAAGGAGGCGGAGTACAGAGCGGCAATGACTTGCTTGACCAATATGGACTCTCTCTACAGGAACTCACTCCCGAACTTGCCAGAAAATTCAACTATGAGGAAGGGAGCGGACTCATTATCAGTGATGTTGCATCCGGTAGTGCAGCTGAAGCTGCAGGCCTTAAACCGGGTCAGCTGGTGGAAGAAGTGAACAGGGCAAGAGTAAGCAACCTGAATGATCTCGATAACATTTTAAAACAATCGAAATCTGACAAAGTACTCTTACGAATTCGCTCTGGGAATTTTTCCACGTATGTAGTGCTGTCAGCAAAATAGGTTTTCATAAAGCCGCATTCTCCACTGTCCGATCAGGCGGAGATTGCGGCTTTCTCTTCAGGATGCTTAATATTTTCTGCAATTTCCTGTCGACGTGCAATAGCTATCCGTTCGAATATTTTTATTATAACAGGAAATTTTTTGAAATCTTCAGTAGAAATCTTTCTTAAAACGACATCCGTTTTAGCAACAACTGTAGCAGTACGTCTTTTCTCTTTGCCAAAATAAGCCATTTCACCAAAGATCGTTCCCGCCGTCATGGTGGTAAGCAACTTTCCTTTACCATTGAAGGCCATCGCCGTGCCACTATCCAGATAATAGATTCCATCCGGAATACTGCCTATTTTGATTATGGTGTCATCTTTTTTTCGCCATTCCAATTTAAAAAATCGTTCCCATTCGGTATCTACAACCAGGGCATGATAGAAACTGGAGTCCATAGCCCGCAGCAGTTCTTTTGAAAGATGAAACAGTCGTTCCCCAAGGGAATCACGATTTTTTTCCATCAGCTTCATTCCCCGCTGATTGAAATCTTCTGCCGGGAATGGTGTCTCACGTATGTATTCAAGAATTCGTTCCGTGGCAGCATCTTCCCTGCCGGTCAACTCCTTGAAATAATTCTGTGCTGCCAGAAGCTCTTCCCGAACCCTTGGAAAATCCGGTTCAAGACCCAGGAGCAGATTGCCACTGAAAAACTCCATCGCTGCATTTTTCATCTGAATAAATTTCAGCAGTTCAGCTTCATCGACCTCTTTCGGGCAATTTTGAATTCCTGGTTTATAGAGGGTAAAAATATTCATAGGATGCAAGACACTGGTCAGGCTTATCTTGGCTACAGTAACCAGATACTTTTCAAAACCTTTTTGATATCTTGCAACTTCTCGATCCATCAATAGATGGGTACCAAAATGGCCGCAAAGTTCCTCAAGACGATTGGCAACGGCAAAACTTGATCCGAATTTGGCCGTTCTGGCGCCCAGTTTTGCTTCAGTTATCCGCCCAAGGAAGAGACCCATTCTGGTTGGCGCAAGACTTCCATCGGCCATGGCCTCGGCCATCCTGAATGCTGCATGGAGAGATCTGGTGCAGATTTCGGTGCGATTTTCCCCGCAACGCTTGTCAAAAATGACCAGGCAACCATCACCTGCAGATGGTTCTATTTCCAGGGGAAGACTCACTTCCTGGTTGATGATGCAGTTTAAGCTGCCGTGATAGTCGATCAGAAAATCCCTGATTTCCTCTGGGATCATCCCAGAAGTTTTACGTGAATACTGAACCATATCGGTTAAAAGTATAACAACTTCTCTCTCGAGTTCGATATTCAGCACATTTTCAGATTTCTGACGAGACATCAAATACCTTAAAAGCTACATTGTCGGGTGATACACATATCAACTGCTGAGGCAAACATCTTTACCCGCTTAATTTATAAGAGCAATAATGGTAATTGCGGCAATAACGGCGATAAAAAACAGGGCAATCTTAACATTTACAGAGTTATCTTCTGCGTGTTCATGGTGGGAATCTGACATCGTTATGCTCCTTTTAATGCCTTACTTTAATTACTCTCATTCTTTTCAGTATCCCCTTGTTGCAGCGAGACCGGCGTAATAATAATGGTGATTTTAACAGGTAATTCAGCCGAACACAACATCCATAAGTTCTTGAAGATTTTTGACTCCGATTAATTCAATTCCGGGCGTCCGACTTATTCGCTCCTTATTACTCTTTGGAAGTATAAAACGTGTAAATCCTAGACGTTGCGCTTCACGGACCCGGACATCAATATGTCCTACAGCCCGGACCTCACCAGCCAGACCAACTTCCCCACACACCACGGTTGTAGAGGATATGGGTTTTTCCAAAAGACTGGAGGCTAAAGCACAAATCACCCCCAAATCGAGCGCCGGTTCGTCTATACGCATGCCCCCGGCAATATTAAGAAAAATGTCATGTCCATACATGTCCAGACCGGCTTTTTTCTCCAGTACCGCACAAAGCAGGGAAAGCCTCTGCTGATCGGCTCCTATCGCCGTACGCCTGGCTGTACCAAGGTTGGTCGGGCTGACTAATGCCTGTACTTCCACGAGGATCGGACGCGTTCCCTCTACACTTGGAAGCACTACAGAGCCAGGCTCATTGAGAGGTCGTTCAGCCAAAAAGATCTCCGAGGGATTGCTCACCGGGACCAGACCTTCCTCCTTCATCTCGAAAACTCCAATCTCATTTGTGGAACCGAACCGATTCTTTACCGTGCGCAGGATTCGGAAAGCATGGCTCCGATCCCCTTCAAAATAAAGCACCGTATCGACCATATGTTCAAGTACCTTTGGACCGGCAATGGAACCATCTTTCGTAACATGACCCACAAGTACAACGGGAATGTTCTCTTTCTTGGCCATCCCGAGCAGCCTGTACGCAGATTCACGTATTTGGGTAACTGATCCGGGAGAAGAGGATATATCGGCACAGGTAAGGGTCTGGATTGAATCAACCGCCAGCAGGCTTGGACGCATGGTGCAGGTCATTGCAATGATATGTTCCACCACGCTCTCTGTTGCCAGAAACTCTTCCGGATGAATTGTACCAAGACGGCTGGCCCGCATCTTTATCTGCCTTGCGGACTCTTCGCCTGATACATAGAGCACCTTTTTCCCTTCTTCTGCTATCGAAGCAAGAAGATGAAGAAGTAGAGTTGATTTACCGATTCCTGGTTCACCTCCGATGAGCACCACAGAACCCGGAACAATCCCACCACCTAAAACCCGGTCCAATTCATCGATATGCGTGCTGGTTCGTTCTTCGTTTTCATCAGGAGTTAAATACAGCGGCTGTGGTTGGGATAAAGTGCCACTAAGAGAGGTATGAGGTATAATTATTTCCTCAACGAGGCTCTCCCACTCGTTGCACCCCGGGCAACGCCCGAGCCACTTGCCGCTCTGTTGCCCGCAATGCTGACAGACAAAAACCGGGCGATGCTGTTTTTTGCTCTTTATATTCATAAAAGAAGTATATTGCTCATGGTTGGCAAAAATTGGTTTGGTAACCTTTACACACAGTTAAAAGTATCTATATTTCTATGCATTCGGCATGTAACCCTCTTTGAAATATTGTTTTGCAGGCAGTACCTTTTGCTCCATGTCAACGACGACAGGCGATCAATTGTAGTTGTTTTCATATTGCAATTGTTCTTCTCCCCTCGCATTTGAGGACAGGGGCTGCTTAATTCAGCAACATAATCGTTATACCTTAAATATACGATGCAAAAGCGACCCCACCTACCCTACCCAATTGCGGCTGAATGGATTCCTTTGTCCCATGCACTCTCCCTCATAATCCGTCGTAAAAGACTCTTTGGCTGGAGTTTCCTCCTTTTCCTGCTCACTATAGTTCTCACCTGGATAGGCTATCATTTTACTGTCGATTTTATGGATAAGATGACAGGCAATTTCATGGCTACGGCTCCGGCTACCGGTACTATCCTTGGCTGGATTAAATATTCAGGCTGGCTGGTGAGCAGCTGGCTGTTTCTCATTGTCTCAAGAATTGTCGCCTTTTACCTGGCCTTTCTCTTTTCCTACAGCTTATCAACCCCAGGCTATGTCTTTCTCAGTACAGCTGCCGAAAAAATGTATGCCGGAAAGCACTTTGACAGTGACGCCAATTTTTCAGTCGCCGGCTTTTTCTCCGATATCTTCGAGGGATTAAAAATTGCTTTTTTCGGTATAATAGTGACCATCGTTGCCCTCTTTGTTAATTTTATCCCCGGAATTGGTCAAGCGATCGTCTTTTTGCTGTACACATACTATTCGGCTTTAATGTTTATCGACTATCCAGCCTCCCGCCGTCGCTGGTCCCTGGGCAAAAAACTTCTCTGGCTTCGAAACCATCGCAGCCAAGCCTTTCGACTTGGTGTTCTCCCTGCCCTTATCAGTATGATACCTTTGGTTAATATTTTTGCTATCGCTCTTTTTTTCCCTTTGCTCACTGTTTACAGCACCTTGAATTTTTCAGCTATCGAACTGGCAAAAAAAACGGTCGCCACCTCTTCCAACGGAGATATTCATGGGAACAGAAATTGAAAAAAAATTCCTTATAACGAACAATGACTGGCGTGACCTTGGTTCAGGAGAATCTTATTGTCAGGGTTATCTCAATTCAGAAAAGGGCAGGACAGTTCGGGTAAGAACAATCAACGACCGTGGCATTCTGACCATCAAAGGACCAAATGTTGGTGGTACCCGGCTTGAATATGAATACGATATTCCCATTGATGAGGCCCGGGAGATACTGAGAGAACTCTGTCATAAACCCCTTATAGAAAAAATCAGATATAAGATTCCATTCGAAGGATTTATCTGGGAAGTTGATGAATTTCTTGGAGAAAACGAAGGACTCATTTTTGCCGAAATAGAATTTAGTTACGAAGGTCAAAAATTTACCAAGCCCCCATGGATTGGTAAAGAAGTTACCGGAGACAATAGATATTACAATGCCAATTTAGTCAGTAATCCGTACTCAAATTGGAAAAATAGTTAATTGTACAAAAATTAGTTTATTAAGATCAAAAATAGTTAATTCTATTTTACTATTTTACTTCAGTAGTCTAGTATGCAAACCGTTAGTGCCACAATGGTATGCAAAATTACATTGTTTAACTATGCAAACCATCAGAACTTGTTCTGTCCAAGCGTACCCATGAGCGCAGGTCATCCTGGTAAACGGCCTGTTATTATTCAAGAATAAAGGAGATAGAAAAGATGAGAAAAAAGAGGAATATGATTGCTGCATTCTGTGGCGCGACATTATTGCTGGCTTCTATGACTGCCTTTGCTGCAGAGAAAACGCTGGTGTTCTGCTCCGAAGGGAGTCCTGAAGGTTTTAACCCAGCCTTTTATACTGCGGGGACAACTTTTGATGCCTCTTCCCGTCAGATTTTCAATAAACTCTCGGAATTCAAAAGAGGTACAACTGAGATTGGACCGGGTCTTGCTGAATCATGGGATATTTCAGCCGATGGCACCGAATATACTTTCCATTTACGAAAAGGAGTAAAATTTCATACTACCAAAAATTTTACTCCCACCCGTGATTTCAACGCCGATGATGTTGTTTTCACCTTCATGCGCCAATTTGACGTCAACCACCCCTATCATAAAGTGGGTGGTGCTTCCTATGAATATTTCAACAGTATGTCCATGCCGGACCTGTTGAAAGATATCGTTAAAGTAGACGATTATACAGTCAAATTTATCCTCAAACGCCCTGAAGCTCCATTCATCGCCAACCTGGGCATGGATTTTGCCTCAATCTTCTCCGCTGAGTATGCTGATAAAATGATGAAAGCCGGTACCCCGGATGTCATCGATTTCGAACCCGTCGGAACTGGTCCTTTCCAGCTCGTTGCATATCAAAAAGATGCTGTTATTCGCTACAAAGCCAATCCTGATTACTGGGCAGGAAAAGCCCCTCTCGACAACCTGGTCTTCGCCATCACTCCGGATGCCTCCGTTCGCTATCAGAAACTAAAAGCCGGTGAATGTCATGTAATGCCTTATCCCAATCCAGCAGACCTGGAAGCAATGGCTAAAGATCCCGTTCTTAATTTACTGCAAAAAGAAGGTTTGAATGTCGGTTACATGGCCTACAATACCAAAATGGCACCCTTTGACAACCCTAAGGTGCGTAAGGCCCTGAATATGGCTATCAATAAAAAAGCCATACTTGACGCTGTCTTCCAGGGAGCTGGAAAAGTCGCCAAAAATCCAATTCCGCCAACTATCTGGTCCTATAACGATGCGGTTGTTGACGATCCGTATGATCCGGTTGCCGCCAAAAAAGCATTGGCCGAGGAAGGCGTCACCAATCTGAAAATGAACATCTGGGCAATGCCGGTACAGCGTCCCTATAATCCCAACGCCCGCCGTATGGCTGAATTACTCCAGGCTGATTTTGCTCAGGTCGGTGTTACTGTTGAAATCGTTTCGTATGAATGGGGCGAATACCTGAAACGTTCCAAAGAGGTGGACCGTGACGGCGCAGTTCTTCTTGGCTGGACCGGAGACAACGGTGACCCTGATAACTTTTTGGCCGTTCTGCTTGGCTGTGACGGCGTAGGTGGTGCGAACCGCGCCCAGTGGTGCTATCAGCCCTTCGAAGATCTCATTCAGAAAGCCAAAATTGTTTCTGATCCGGCAGAACGTACCAAACTCTATGAGGAAGCTCAGGTCATTTTCAAGGATCAGGCTCCCTGGGCGACCATTGCCCATTCGGTCGTATTTCAGCCGGTTCGAAAGGAAGTTGTCGATTTCCGTATCGATCCTTTCGGCGGAAATGTTTTCTATGGAGTTGACTTGAAATAAGTTACCCTCTCAAGGCCGGGCAGAGAAATCTGCCCGGCCTTTTTTATGCTGCTTTTTCCCCAGAGAACGAAGATATGTTTCTTTATTTCCTAAAAAAATTGGGTGTCATTCTCCCCACTTTTTTCGGCGTTACCCTCGTAGCTTTTATTTTTATACGTACTCTCCCAGGTGATCCTGTACTGCTCATGGCCGGTGAACGAGGAATGAGTGAGGAAAGACATGCCCAGCTCATGGCTGAACTTGGTTTCGATAAACCAGTTATCGTCCAATATGGATATTATCTTAAAGAACTCGCCCATGGGAATTTTGGTACCTCGATCATCACTAGAAAACCGGTGCTTGAAGAATTCATGACCTTATTCCCTGCGACGGCGGAACTCTCTCTCTGTGCCATGATCATTGCCGTCCTTTTCGGGCTCCCTGCCGGGATGATAGCCGCCACCCGCCGAGGCTCTGTCTTTGACCACACGGTGATGACCGGTGCCCTGGCAGGATATTCCATGCCAATCTTCTGGTGGGGACTCCTGCTTATCATCTTTTTCTCCGGAATTCTTGGCTGGACCCCTGTGTCAGGCCGCATTTCGTTTCTCTATTATTTCGAACCCGTCACCGGTTTCATGCTGATCGACAGTTACCTCTCCGGTCAGGAAGGTGCCTTTTCATCCGCGGTATCCCACCTGATTCTCCCCGCTATCGTGCTCGGTACTATCCCTCTGGCAGTTATTGCCAGGCAGACACGTTCTGCCATGCTTGAGGTTCTGAGTGAAGATTACGTGCGTACCGCCCGGGCCAAAGGCCTCGGTCCCCAAAGGGTTATTGGCCTGCACGCACTTCGCAATGCCATGATTCCTGTCATAACCGTTATCGGCTTACAGGTCGGAGTGCTGTTTGCCGGGGCAATCCTCACGGAAACTATCTTTTCCTGGCCGGGAATCGGCAAATGGATGGTGGATTCAATATTCAGACGAGACTATTCTGCAGTTCAGGGTGGCCTGCTGCTCATAGCTGCTATCGTCATGTTCGTCAATCTTGCGGTTGATCTGCTCTATGGTTTGATTAATCCGCAAATACGCCATACGGATTAATAATGACCGAAACAACAATAGAAAAAGTAGTGGATAGTGTACAAATAGTTGATGATCGTCCGACCGGTTTCCTGGCAGTTCTGAGCGAATTCTGGGCATATTTCAGTGAAAATCGCGGTGCCGTCATGGGACTGTTTTTTTTCCTCGCTGTTGTCCTCGTGGCGATCTTTGCCGATTTCATCGCACCCCATCTCCCGAACCAGCAGTTTCGTGACGCCCTTTTACAGCCTCCTTTCTGGGAGACAGGGGGAGATACCCGTTTCTTGCTGGGCACCGATGCCATTGGCCGGGATATGCTGTCACGCCTTATCTACGGTTCCCGCTATTCACTCTTTATCGGCTGTATCGTCGTGTCGATTTCCCTGGTTATCGGAGTAATACTTGGCCTTATGGCCGGTTTTTTCCGGGGTCGGGTAGATACCTTCATTATGCGCATAATGGATGTGGTTCTGGCCTTTCCAAGCCTGCTGCTCGCCCTGGTCCTCGTGGCTGTCCTCGGGCCGAGTCTCTTGAACGCCATGATTGCCATTGCCATTGTCCAGCAACCGCATTATGTCAGATTGACGAGGGCGGCGGTTCTGTCGGAGATGACGAAGGACTATGTTACCGCAGCCAGAGTTATTGGTGTTAAATCCTTGAGGCTGATGTTTATCACTATCCTGCCCAACTGCATGGCACCCCTTATCGTCCAGGCAGCACTGAGCTTTTCTACAGCCATCCTTGATGCCGCAGCACTGGGATTTCTGGGTATGGGCGCACAGCCTCCAACCCCTGAATGGGGAACCATGCTGGCGGAAGCGCGGGAATTTATCCTCAGGGCCTGGTGGGTTGTCACCTTCCCCGGAGTTGCCATCCTTTTAACAGTCCTGGCAATAAACCTGATGGGCGACGGCCTGCGCGATGCCCTGGATCCGAAACTTAAACGATCATAATTCCACCATGCCATTACTCGAAATTGAAAATCTCAGTGTGAGCTTTCAGACAGCCGGTGGCCAGTTCCTTGCTGTTGACAGTGTCTCGTTGAATATTGAGCCCGGAGAAGTCGTCTCTATCGTCGGTGAATCCGGCTCAGGGAAATCCGTATCCATGTTGGCGCTGATGGGCCTCCTCCCTTGGACTGCGACTATCACCGCGGACACTCTTCGGTTTGCCGGTCAGGATCTTAAGACCATCGGAAAAACACAACTCCGACAAATCATCGGATCCAAAATGGCGATGATTTTTCAGGAACCAATGACCAGTCTCAACCCTTGTTTCACAGTGGGCTTTCAGCTCACCGAAACATTGAAAATCCACCTCGGTATGAACAGGGCAGAGAGAAAACGACGAGCCATTGAGCTGCTGGATCTCGTCGGTATCCCGGAACCCCGGAAGAGACTTTCCGCCTTTCCCCATCAACTTTCCGGGGGCATGAATCAGCGGGTTATGATTGCCATTGCTATTTCCTGCAACCCCAGATTATTGATAGCTGACGAACCTACCACTGCGCTTGATGTCACTATCCAGGCTCAGATCCTTGACCTGCTTCTCAAACTGCAAAAGGAAAAAGGGATGTCACTGGTTTTGATTACCCATGATATGGGAGTTGTTGCCGAGACCGCCGAAAGGGTGGCAGTCCAGTACGCGGGACAGCAGGTGGAAAAACAGTCTGTTAAGGGTTTATTTTCCGATCCTCATCACCCCTATACCCAGGCACTGCTCAACTCCCTGCCGGAGAGATCAAATACAAAAATTCTGCCTTCAATTGCCGGAGTTGTACCCGGTCAATTCGACAAACCCGTTGGTTGTCTCTTTTCACCCCGTTGCAAATATGCCACCGACCTTTGCCGAAGCACACCACCTGTGGCAGCATCGCTTACCTTTGGCCGTTCGCTCTGTCATTATCCCCTGGCTGAGGGGCTCCCGACCAATTATCCCAAGGAGGTAATCGCATGAAAGGAGATATTGTTCTGGAGGCCAAAAATCTAACCCGTCATTATCAGGTTGAACGTGGCACCTTTAAAAAACCAGCAGTATTGAAAGCCCTTGATGGCGCTTCCTTTAAACTCATCAAGGGACAGACCCTGGCGGTTGTGGGAGAGTCCGGTTGCGGGAAATCAACCCTGGCACGTTTGGTAACCATGATCGAAAAGCCGACTTCCGGTGAATTGAAAATTACCGGAATCGATGTTATCACCGCCAACAAAAAGGTTCTCGACAGCCTGCACAAGAAAGTGCAGATTGTATTTCAGGATCCTTATGGTTCCCTCAATCCACGCCAGAAAGTCGGCCACTCACTTGCCGAACCACTGCTGGTCAATACTTCAATGAAGAGAAAGGAACGTCGGGAAGCTGCTCTAAGGATGATCGATCTTGTCGGTCTACGCCCGGAATACTATGACCGCTATCCGCATATGTTTTCGGGCGGGCAGCGCCAGCGAATTGCCGTGGCCAGAGCTCTGATGCTCAACCCGGAAATCGTCGTCCTCGATGAACCTGTTTCCGCCCTGGATGTCTCGATTCAGGCCCAGATTCTCAATCTGATAGCCTCCCTTCAGGAGCAGTTTGATCTGGCTTATATGTTTATCAGTCATGATCTGTCAGTGGTTAAGCACATTGCCGATGAAGTTATGGTCATGTATTTGGGCAAACCTGTTGAATCAGGGAGCAAGATTACTCTTTTCAGCAAACCACACCATCCCTACACCAGAGCTCTGCTTTCTGCTACTCCAGTGGCCGACCCTTTCAGAACCAAGGAGCAAATAGTGCTTCAGGGCGAACTGCCGTCACCTATTGCGCCACCTTCAGGATGTACCTTTCATCCACGCTGTCCTTCCATGACAGAAATATGTCGTGGAAAAGTTCCTGAAAACCGCGAGATTGACGGTTGCATGGTTGCCTGTTATCATCCAAAGACTTATTAGTACCTTACTCCAGAAAAGCTGTCATAAAAAACAAGAAAATGAGTTTGGGAAAACTTTGGTGACCAAAACACCGCCAAGGTACTTATCCCCTCTGCTGTAGGAGGGTATCATGGCCCTTGGGATGCGGGCGTCAGCCCGCTTTAGTTAGTTGCTTATTCCATAGAGTGAATCCCGCACTTTTCAGCGGGATTGTTGGTTTTTTCCTCACCCTCGAAGGAGCTCCGATGAAATATTTTTCTATCACAAAAAGTGATGAAATTCCCGCTCTCGGCCTCGGAACCTGGAAATCAAGTAACGGAGAAGCAGCTCAGGCTGTTTCCAAGGCCATAGAAATCGGCTATCGCCATATCGATTGCGCGTCCATCTATCAAAACCAGAAAGAGATTGGAACAGCTCTCACCGGAGCCATTGATACAGGACAGGTTACACGGGAAAACCTGTGGATAACCTCCAAATTGTGGAATAATGCCCACGCCAAAAAGCATGTTCAACCAGCTCTGGAAAGGACTTTAAAAGACCTGCAGCTCGATTACCTGGATCTTTACCTTATCCACTGGCCTGTCAATTTTCAGCCGAATATTGTTTTCCCAAAAAGACCTGAAGAATTTATTGCGCCAGACGATATTCCGATAATCGAAACGTGGCAGGCAATGGAGAGCATGGTAAAAAAGGGCTTATGCAGGTTCATCGGGGTCTGCAACTTCAATCTCACCAGGTTGATCGATCTCAAACGCCAGGCAAAAATTCAGCCGGTGATGAACCAGATTGAGCTGCACCCCTATCTTCAACAAGTGAAAATGCTTGAATATTGTAACGAACACGATGTTCTGCTTACGGCATATTCACCTCTGGGCTCCGCAGATCGACCAGCCGCTCTTAAAAAGGATAATGAACCATCTCTGCTGCATCATCCCCTTATTCTGAAAATAGCTGAAGAAGGAGATATAACGCCAGCACAGGTGCTGCTTGTCTGGGGACTTTCCAGGGGCACGGTTGTTATTCCCAAATCTGTAAACCCAAAAAGGCTGCAGGAGAACTTCCTTGCCGCCGACCTTGAGCTTAAGAACTCAGACCTTTCATCTATAGACTCACTCGAACGAGCTTATCGATTTGTCGATGGTTCCTTTTTCGAAGCTCCTGGTTCACCGTATACAGTTGCAGAGCTCTGGAAGGAAGAGTAATCCGTCTCGAGAGGCCTGCCCCTTAAGCAAACTCTTAATTGACACACAAAGTCGTTCATGATATGCCTTCTTTTTTGGGAGACATTTCCTGATAAGGGGTATATGCCCAGCCGTCGGGGACCTCCAAATCCATTTTAACTTGCTGTTTAAAGAAGCAATGCAAAAACAATCTGCACCAGACCATACATTGGCAAACAGCGTTCTTGAAACGGAGCCTGATACGAAAACCACTCGCATCAAAGAACTCGAAAAAGAGCTGGCTTTTGTCAAAAAACAATTGGCAGCAGAAAGAGGAAAACACAAGCGTTCCGGAGCCAAAAAATCTGAAGAGGCATTACGCCAATCCCAGGAAATGCTTCAATCTGTCATCGATAACATCCCCCAGCTTATATTCTGGAAGGATCGCAACTCAGTCTATCTTGGTTGTAACCGTCTTTTCGCGACTGCAGCGGGCCTGGAGCATCCAGAGCAAATTATCGGCATGGTAGATCAGGATTTGCCATGGGCTGCAGAAGAAACTGAATGGTTTCTCCTGTGTGACCGCCGGGTCATGGAAAGCAATACTCCGGAATTACATATTTATGAGACACTTGTCAGGGCGGACAACAGGAAAACCTGGATCGATACCTGTAAAATACCTCTTCACGATATCAACGGACAGGTCTGCGGCATAACCGGCACCATAGAGGACATTACTGCACGCAAGCAGGCGGAAGAAGAGATTGTCAGGCATCGAGACAAGCTCGAGGAGCTGATTAGAGAACGCACCACCGAACTGTTCAAAGCGAAAGAAAAAGCTGAGGAGGCGGTCAAGGCCTCCCTTCAGCAGCATGATTTTCTGCATACTCTGATAGAGACTATCCCAAACCCGCTCTTTTATAAAGACAGCGAAGGACGCTATACTGGTTGTAATGCAGCCTTTGAAAAATTCCTTGGAAAATCAAGAAGCGAAATCATAGGCAAAACTGTTTTTGAAATGGCCACTGCAGATATAGCTCAGCTTTATTATCATAAGGATCAGGATCTTTTCAACAACCCCGGAACCCAACATTACACCTGGAAAATTCCCAGTTCCGATGGTTCGCTACGGGATGTAATTTTCGACAAAGCCACAATCCATGATAACGATGGCGGAGAAGTGGTAGGCCTTATCGGGGTCGTCACAGATATAACTGACCTGGTAGAGGCACGCAGGGAAGCCGAGATTGCCAATCAGGCCAAAAGTGAATTTCTGGCAAATATGAGCCACGAAATCCGTACCCCATTAAATGGCATCATCGGCATGTCCCAATTGCTCCTCGGTTCCAAGCTGAATCTTGAACAGATTGATTATGCCCAAAATGTTGTGACCTGTGGTGCTTCACTGCTCTCAGTCATCAACGACATTCTTGATTTTTCCAAAATAGAGGCTGGTAAACTGGAATTCGAAAGTATTGATTTCGATCTCCGCCATATCATGATGGACCTGCGAAAAATCCTCGATTTTCAAGCAAACCGAAAAGGCTTGTTGTTTCTCATAAAAATAGATCCAAAGGTACCTTCGTCGCTCAAAGGCGATCCGACTCGCCTTAAACAGGTTCTCTTGAACCTGGCTACCAATGGCGTGAAATTCACCGAATCGGGAAAAGTGACAATAGAAGTTACCTTGAAAAGCGAAACACCTGCCCTGGCCACACTCCATTTCAGGGTGAGTGACACCGGTATAGGTGTTGCCCCTGATAAATTTTACCGTCTCTTCCAGTCCTTTTCACAGATCAACAGCTCCTTCTCCAGAAAATATGGCGGCACTGGCCTAGGACTGGCAATTTGCAAAAGACTGGTGGAAATGATGGGGGGAGACATTGGCGTAGAAAGTCTTGCCAATCATGGATCGACTTTCTGGTTTGATGTAGTTCTCGAAAAACAGGCAAGAGTGGAATCGACAGCCCCTGATGTAACACCACCTGTTTCTCTGCCTGGCCTTGAACCCAACCGATCAATAAACATTTTGCTTGTTGAAGACAACTACATCAATCAAACAGTCGCTTTGCATATCCTTCAAAATTTTGGCTGCACGGTGGTTACCGCTGAGAATGGCCGACTGGCCCTTGAAGCAATCAAAGCAAACAGTTTTGACCTGATTCTAATGGATATTCAGATGCCTGAAATGGATGGCTTTGAAACAACTCTTGCCATTCGGGAATGGGAGTCCCGACGAAAAGCGCAACAAATCATCCAAAAACGAATTCCGATCATTGCCCTGACAGCCCATGCCATGGTGGGAGATCAACAGAAATGCCTCGACGCCGGCATGGATGACTATATTGCCAAGCCGGTTGATCCTTCCGGCTTAACAGCAAAGATCCTGAAGTGGTTATTAATGCCTTACTCCATAAAAACTGCTATAAAAAACAAAAAATAGTATACTCCATCTCATACCAGCAAATTGATAATTCTTTTTAATCAAGGCTTCTCACCAACTTTACTTATCAGAGGTTACCGTGGATATCACATTTAAAAAAACCGACAAATTGAAAAATCATCCCGATGATACCACTTTGGGTTTTGGAACAGTCTTTACGGATTACATGTTCAACATGGATTACAATCCCAAAGCAGGCTGGCATAATGCTCGTATCGAGCCCTATGGCCCGATCGAAATGGATCCTTCGACCATGGTTCTTCACTATGGGCAGGCAATATTTGAGGGTTTGAAGGCATACAGGACTGATTCCGGTGAAATTCAACTTTTCAGACCAAAGGATAATTTAAAACGTCTCAACAAATCAGGTCATATGCTTTGCATGCCCGACCTGGACGAAGCATTTATTCTCGAAGCTCTTATAAAGCTTCTACAAGTAGAAAAAAGCTGGGTTCCCGGTGCTGCCGGCACGTCACTTTATATTCGACCGACTATCATCGCAACCGATCCTTATATTGGTCTTCGTTCATCCAATACCTACAGATTTTTTATCATTTTGTCTCCTGTTGGTGCATATTATCCGGAAGGATTCAATCCCGTAAAAATCTGGGTAACGACGGAGTATGTTCGTGCGGTGAGGGGAGGAGTCGGCCAGGCAAAAACCGCAGGCAATTATGCGGCAAGTCTTTATGCAACCGAACTTGCGCACAAAGACGGCTATACCCAGGTAATGTGGCTTGACGGAGTCGAGCTTAAATATATTGAAGAAGTTGGTTCGATGAACATTTTTTTCGTGATCGGCGACGAACTTATTACCCCTGAACTCAACAGAAGCATTCTCTCCGGAGTCACACGGGATTCAGTAATTAAACTTGCCAGATCCTGGGGCGTAAAAGTTGTTGAAAGAAAAATCAGTATCGACGAAGTCTATGGGGCTCATGAAAATGGGGAACTCAAGGAAGTCTTCGGTTCCGGAACTGCTGCTGTTATTTCACCTGTCGGTAATATCAAGTTCAACGGCAAAGAAATCACTATCGGGGACGGAGGTGTGGGTCCGCTTTCTGCAAAACTCTTCAAGGATCTCATGGACATCCAATACGGTAAAGTAGAAGATCCCTTCAACTGGACCATGCCTGTAGGATAAAAAATCACCACCTTCCAGGGGGTCTTTGGTAAAGAGATCCCCTGGAAGCCTGCCAGCTGGTTGACCTATAATATTATCATTTCATCTTTGGCATAAATCACTGCCAGTATCGTCGCCGGTTCTTTTCCGTGACAGGAGATACAATGGGGCATAGTTGAATCGTAATAGATAGAATCTCCAGGGTTCAGGATTTCTGTCTGATCCAAGAGTGTTACCTCTATATTTCCTTCCAGAACAAAAATAATCTCTTCTCCAATATGCTGGTTTGGCTCAACCTTGGAAGATTCTGACGGAGACAGCGTCACCAGAAAGGGCTCCATGTGCCTGTTTTTTTTCTGTTGGCCAAGGGACTGATAACTGTATCCGCCAGACGTTCCTTCCATTGAGTTGAAGCGGGATACAGTTTTTCTGTCACCACTTCTGACTATGCAGTAGGGAGAGTCACCACTCTCCCCGAAAAAATCCCCCACCGAAATATCAAAAACCTTCGCCAGGCTGACAAGATTCCCGAGAGGGGGAGAAACCATATGCCCTTCGATGTCGTAAACGGTTGATTCAGATATGCCGGATTGTTTAGCAACATCGGCTATTGACAGTCCTTTTGCCTTCCTTAGCGCTTTGATCCTTTCTCCGATTTTCATGTTGTTATCCGGCATTGTATATCTCCTCTGGGGTGTCTCTTAACCGTTATAGTACGCACAGCGTTAATCAAATATTTAATTTCAAATATTTGGCCAAAGTTCAGCCGATTGTTCTCTAAGTTTCATTTTCATTACTTTACCACTGGCTGTGAGTGGGAATGCCTTTAAAAAATGTACATACTTGGGTGTCTTAAACCAGGCTATCTTGCCGTGACAAAAGTCAACAACATCCTGAGGAGAAATATCAGCATCAGGGTATGGAATGACAAATGCCCCTGGCTGTTCACCGTATTTTTTGCTGGGGACACCCACCACCTGAACATCCTGAACGCCGTCCATATGATGAAGGAAATCCTCAATCTCCTTAGGATAAATATTCTCCCCGCCACGGATAATCATATCTTTGATTCGCCCGGTAATAGCAAAATATCCATCCTTATCCATTATGCCAATATCACCAGAATGAAGAAAACCATCTTTATCTATTGCTTCAGCCGTGGCCTCAGGCATTTTATAGTAGCCCTTCATTATATTGTAACCACGGCAGACCACCTCGCCATGCTGCCCAGGCGGAAGATCTTCTCCCGTCTTCGGATCGACGATCTTAACCTCGATGCCAGGCATGGCCTTGCCAACCGTCTCACATTTTTTCTGAATTGAGGGTTCATTGTACATCGTTTGGGTCATTCCCGGAGATGCTTCGGTCAGGCCAAAAACGATAGTTACTTCTGTCATGTTCATCTTCTCGATGCAGTCGTTCATGCTTTTAACCGGACAAGGGGATCCTGCCATGATACCGGTGCGAAGAGAAGAGAAATCAAATTTCTTGAACAGCTTATGGTCCATCATGGCAATGAACATTGTGGGCACACCATATACACCGGTACATTTTTCCATCTCGATGGACATCATCACATCGACCGGGTCGTAAGTCTCCACAAACACCATTGTTGCGCCGTGATTAACACAGGCCAGCACGCCCAACACACATCCGAAACAGTGAAAAAGCGGTACCGGTATGCAGATGCGATCAACATGGCTGAAATTTTGTCCGGCACCAAGCCAATACCCATTGTTACCAATGTTGACGTGCGTGAGCATGACTCCTTTTGGAAAACCTGTAGTCCCCGAAGTGTATTGCATGTTAATAACATCATGGGGATCAAGAGAAGCCTGACGTTTCCGGTAATCTTCGTCAGCTGTTGCTACCGAAAGCGACATAACCTCTGACATGGAATAAAGTCCTCTGTGTTTCTCCGGCCCTAGAAAGAAAACTCTTTTCAAAGAAGGGTATGTGCTCGAACGCAACTCACCTCTCGGGTGGGTTTTGAGCTCCGGAATCAGGTCATACAGAATTTCAAGATAGTTCGCATCACGCAATCCATTGATGATAAATATGTTTTCGCAGTCAGACTGCTTTAAAACATAATCTATTTCCGCCGTGCGATAATTAGTATTGATAGTGAGTAATATGGCTCCGATGCGGGCAGTTGCAAACTGAAGCGCAACCCAATGAGGAACGTTGGTTGCCCACACGGCAACTTTTTCCCCTTTTTGGATACCCATAGCCATAAGCCCTTTTGCCATGGTATCAACCGTATCCGAAAACTCCTGCCACGTCTGTTTGTACTCTCTCTCTACGTAGGCGACTGCTGTCTCATCAGGATATTTAGCCACCGTTTCCGCAAGGATCTGACCAAGTGTCACCTCCCTGACAATCTCATCTCTTGGCATAGTCATCACCTGTTAAAGAGTAAATATTACAGCATATATTTTAGCATCACCACCAAGTGCGCTCAGACAGTGTGGCACGAGAGAATTGTAGTACATCGTGTCTCCCTCTTTTAAGACATGGGTTTCATTGCCGTAGACCAATTCAACCTCACCGGAGACAACCACAACAAACTCCTCGCCTTCATGGGATGATTTCTCACGTTCTGTAGTCGGTGAGATTATAACAAAAAACGGTTCCATATGACGATCTGCCTTGCCCGCACCAAGAGAGTGGTAGCGATAATGGCCTTGCGAGTTTTCCTTGTGGGGAGCTATGCCCTCTTCTCTTTCTGCTGATCTGGTAATAACCGGATCTTTGGCAATCTGATCATCGGTGAAAGTTCCTACCCGCTGCCCCAGAGCGCGAGAAAGTTTAACCATTACGCCGATAGCAGGTGTTACACGCCCTTCCTCGAAATCATTAATAAGACCTGCAGGCAGGCTGGTTCTTTCTGAGAGGTCTTCAACGCTCATCGCAAGTTTTTCTCTATATGTATGGATCCTCTTCCCTATTTTGGCCGAATTACTCATGCTCTTTGCTCCCTCTACCACACGCTATCAGTGGAAAATCTTCTTATTTTTGAATGAAACCCTCCCTGCGCGGTTAACTAAAAAGTTAGACAAACCGCGAAGGAGTATCTCTTATATTTACTGAATATCTCTTTTAAAGATTATCTTTCATCCACGCTTTTGCAGTTTCAACTATCTCTATATTCTTTGGAATCAACTTGGGTCTTGCTTCAAAACTTTCCTTCAGGGCAGCAATCACTTTTTCTTCAGGAAGGCCAATCAGATCAAGAGCGATGAGAGAACCCAGCAGAGCAGTATTGGCAGCCTTGGGCACGCCTTGAGACGTGGCTATTTCAGCTGCCGGGAAGGCATAGACAGTCACATTCTTTGGCAGTTCAAACGTTACCGGTATCTGCGCATCATAAATGATAACGCCGCCGGCTTTGACAGTTGGAGCAAATTTTTCAAGAGATGGTTGATTCATCGCGACCAGTACATCCGGTTTATCAACAGTCGGAGAGCCAATTTCCTTGCTGCTCAAAACAACCGAGCAGGAGGCAGTGCCGCCTCTTTGTTCCGGACCATAGCTTGGAAACCATGATACATTTTTACCGGCATCATTTCCTGCATGGGCAAGCACCAGACCAAGGCTGAGTATTCCCTGTCCTCCAAAACCACAAAATTTGAATTCTTTGGCGGGAAAATCTCCTGCATCAACATCGTCTGTGCCACCCGCCATAACGAGTTCATCCAGAGATTTTATGTTGATATCTTTTGGTTGCAGTGTTGGCTCATCGCTCCGGTCACGAAAATTTCCCAGAGGATAGGTTTTTTCCATTGCATCGATGGTAAATTGTGCCGAATCGACAGCACTCATTTTCATATTGGTAGGACAGGGAGAAAGAATTTCAACCAAGGCATAGCCCTGCCCTTGTTTTTGAATCTCTAACGCTTTTCGGATCGCTTTTTTGGCTTTTAGAATTCTTTTGGTGTCGGCAACAGAAACCCTTTCTATGAAAACCGGCGCCTCCAGCTGGTTAAATACCTCGGAAACATGCAGCGGATATCCATCTTTTGCCACATCTCTGCCTGCAGGCGAGGTTGCCGTCTTCTGACCGGGCAAGGAAGTGGGTGCCATCTGACCGCCCGTCATGCCGTAAATGGCATTATTGACAAAGAAGCAGACAAATTTTTCACCTCGATTTGCCGCCTGAAAGGCATTGTTAAAGCCGATTGCACCTAAATCACCATCACCTTGATAGGCAATAACCACTTTTCCGGGAAGGGCTCTTGAAATGCCTGTTGCCACCGCAGAAGCCCTGCCATGAGGGGCAGCGACATTACCGCAGTCAAAGTAGTAGTAGCAAAACGCGCCGCAGCCCACCGGTGAAACAAAAACTGTGTCGTCCTGCAAATCAAATTCCGCCAGCGCTTCTGCAATGAGTTTATGAATAATACCATGGCCGCAACCGGCGCAGTAATGCGTTGCTTTCGTCTTGCTGCCATCTTTTCTCAGGAAGTGTTCGTAAAACCCTTCTGCTTTTTTGATCATTGACCTGCCTCCATGAGTTTTTTAGCCGCAGCCACGACCTCATCCGTCGTTACAAGCATTCCACCCATTCGGTTTACCAACTCCACGGGCACATATTCTTTTCGATCCAGATGCAAAAGGACATCATCCCGATACTGGCCATTGCTCAGTTCGACAACCAATATCTTTTTCCCTTTCGCCAACTTTTGGAGTTCTTTTTCCGGAAACGGAAAGAGAGTAAGAGGTCTGAACAAACCAGCCTTAATGCCCTCAGCCCTCAAGGCATCTACTGCCGAACGAGCAATCCGGGCCGAGGAACCATAGCCGGTTATTATCAGCTCTGCATCTTCAGTAAGATAATTTTTTGATGCTGCATCAACACTCATCGAGGCATACTTGGCATCAAGCAGCCAGTTGTGCTTTTCCTGAAGGTCATTTTGCAGGTATATGGATGTAATAAGATTCTTTCGTGTCTCACTGTCTCCCTGTACCGCCCAGTCACTCACTTTAGGAGGAGTGTATTCCCTATCCGGCAGTTCCAGAGATTCCATTACCTGTCCCAGAACGGCATCGGTTAACACAATAACGGGATTACGATATTTATAGGCCAGCTCAAAGGCCTTTATAGTTAGATCACACATCTCCTGCACCGAAGAAGGGGCCAGGACAATAGCCTTATAGTTTCCATGGCCACCGCCTTTAACGGCCTGGTTATAGTCTCCCTGTTCCGGTCCGATATTGCCAAGGCCTGGTCCGGCTCTTTGAACATCGACAATAACTGCCGGCAGCTGTGCTCCGGCAAGATATGATATGCCCTCACACATAAGACTCATGCCGGGGCCAGACGATGCAGTCATTGACATTTTTCCGCTGCTGGCCGAACCGTAAATCATATTGATGGCACCAGTCTCACATTCTGCCTGTAAAAATACCTTCCCCCTTTGCGGGAAAAGCAAGGCGGCCGAATGGGCAATTTCACTTGCCGGTGTAATCGGATATCCAAAATATATCTCGCAGCCAGCGTACAAAGCACCTACGGTGACCGCCTCATTACCTTTAATGAATTTTCTCATGAACGATCACTCCTTGTCCTTTTTGTACACCACAATGGCGTAAGGTTCCGGACAATTGTAGAAACATATACCGCAACCGATACATCCCACTCCAATATATTCTGCAGGAACATATCCCTTAACGTTCATCTTCTCTGAAAAACGAAGACAATCTTTAGGGCAGGCGTCTATACACCTGCCGCACCCTTTACACTCGTCCTTGATGATATGAGGATGAGATTCATCATCATGTGTCTTGCAACCCATTGCTCTCCCGCTCAATAATAGGAAGTCATATTTAGAGGCAGGCCAAATTTCCCAAAAATTTGACAACCCTTTCCTGTAACCCGGTAAATCTATTGTATTGCTTGTTCTTTGTCTACAATTTTGGTCATTTTTTGATGATTGAAAATTGATGTATAGATGAATATTTGAGCGAAAAATAACAGAATACAGCCAGGTATGCTACAGAATATACTGAAATAGTTGCCTTACAACGAAGTGTCCCCTTTTTAATCGAGGCGATACAGCAACATCTTATGCCGTATACCAGCACGACTTTGGCTATCGGAGATATCGTCCTTGATTACGAAGATCCGACACTCTATCAAACTTGGTTTCGATATCAGCATTTGTGACACAATCACCTGTGACTGGGCCAGACGGATCAGATAAGGAAAGTTGCTTTGCAAGCACCAGCACCTGGCGCATTCTGGGCCTCTCCGCCTAAAACTAAGAATCCAATCTTCCCACAGATATTATTTGTTTTTATAACAAATTGTTTGTACGTTTCCGCAGGACTTAAATAATTGGTATTTTGCGACTTCACGCTGTGACTTGCTGTATAATGAAAAGGTCAGGATAT
>CAVPXO010000012.1:0-325017 GCA_963709755.1 uncultured delta proteobacterium | reverse complement strand
CATACAGAATGAGTGATATAGAACTCCATACAAAATAGGAAGCCATAAAAGGTAAACGAGACAACGGCTTGAATATGAGTGCGAAAAATGGTGGGTTGAATTCAGGCAGTTCTTTCGGTTGGAGATATATTTGGCAGTAAAGTATGGAGGAGTTCGCTATGAAGGACTTTTGAAATCATAAAGTTTGCTGGGGGAATGCTCATTCAAAATTTTTCCTGCAATGTAAAAGCACGAATAATCGCCGCCTGCCCATGAGCCATAAATATTCCGTCCACCTGCAGAAGTCCAAACACCAATAACGAAGTTTAAAATCGTCATTAGAATTATTGTAATTGTTACGAATCGGAGGAATGACTGGTTCAAATATCTTTCTGAAATAACTGACCAGAATTTACGGGTGAGTGAAATAACAGTCCATATATTTCATTGCTGGAAAGTGCTTATGCTGTAGCTATCAGCAACCGCCTGAGTAGACGTTGGAAACAATTCTGATTGGATAAGGTCCATTTTAGCCAGCCTATATTTTACTGCTGTGGCCAGACAGCCAACTCCGTACTTTACGCTCCTCTTGAAATTGATTGATGAGGCCTCCTTAAAATATTTCGTTGGGCAGGTTATCTCTGCAATCTGCCAGCCTTGCCACAATATCTGGGTAAGCATCTGATTGTCGAAAACAAAGTCGTCAGAATTCTGGTCGAGCGGGAGGTTTTTGAGGAGTGTTTTTGAAAATGCCCGATAGCCTGTGTGATATTCTGAGAGTTTTGCACCGATTAACATATTTTCAGCCAACGTGAGAAAACGATTTGCGACGTACTTCCAGACAGGCATGCCGCCTTTGGACCGCATAACCTCCAAGAATCCTGGATCCCAGAACAGAATGGTAAAGACCATTGGCGATGATCGATGCCATCGCCGGATCAGGTGCGGTGTGTACTGATAATCTGGATGCACCATAATCACAATATCTGCGCCAGCCTCAAGCGCCATCTTGTAGCACGTCTTTTGATTAGCCCCATAACCTTGATTTTTCTCATGTCGGTGTACAACTGTGTCAGGGAGCAAGGATGCTAATTCCACTGTCCTGTCATTGCTTGCATCGTCAACGATAATGATGCTGTCCACAATCTCTTGCGCCATGACCTCTCCATGGGTTTTCAGCAAGGTCGACTCAGCATTATATGCGGGCATAATTACGATGATTTTCATTCCATTTAACATAGCATCCTTTTTGTCATTTATTACCTCACTTTCCTGAAAATCATTTCCATAGTGCCACCTTTTTTCAGGCTAGCTTCAATCACACTGAGCAAGGCAAAAAATGGAAAGGTAGAAATACAAAATAGCTTCTGAAGCAATATCGAGACATCCGAATATTCACTGGCATATGAATTATTTCCCTTCAGAACCTCAAATAGCAGTTCTCGTTTTCTGATTATGCAGTTTAAAATGCTCTGCTGCATTCCGAACGGGTTCTGTTCCAGCGAAAAATAATTAATGGTTACTATTTCAAAGCCGAATTTTTGTAATATTTTAGTGAGGTCCGAAGCGTCAAAGAAAACCAAATGCCTGGGTGTATCGAGATGCAGCCATCTGCCTATGAACAGTTTGCTTTGAAAGCTATTAATATTGGGTAGCGATATTACCAGGTACCCCCCCTGCTTTAAAATCCTCTGTATGGTTTCTAATGTTTGCCGCGGCTGGGACAAATGTTCGAGAACATGCCACATTGTCACCACGTCAAAAAAATTATCTTCGAAGTCATCTTCACTCAGGTTGCCTATCTTTAAGTTCAAGCCTGGTATCCTCGCCGCCCTTTGTGCCGATTTCGAAGGTAGCTCAATGCCATAAGCTTTATAATTTTTATCGATAAGTCCCTTGAGGAATCGGCCGTTGCCGCATCCGATGTCGATAATATTAGCGGGAACTTTGACATACCGCATTACCGTTCTGGCCCTCTGGGAGCGGAAGTGATCGAGTACTTTTTCGATCCAGCCGTCAAACTTGTTTTCATTTAGGCCGTAATAAGAATCATCATAGGCAGCGACAAGCTGCTGCTCTTGTGGGGTTGGGCGAAATGAAACAGCAACTACAGTACAGGCATTTACTCAGAGTAAACCGTCACCAGCGGTACTTACGGTGTCATATAATGGTCGACTGTTCATCACATGACAATAAATACACGCAGCACCAGTACTTAAATCATTTTTATTTTGATCTTCGATCGATGGATCCAAATATTTTGAAAATAGTGTTCTCATTTATTTTTTATAAAAAAGCAAATAAATAATCTAGTGGAAATTCCTGTGCCGCACAAGGTTGTATGTGAGATTCACTGGCTATTACAGGTTCAATATTTTAAATATTTAACAAATCTTATCGAATATATTAAACAGTTTTTATCGGTTTGAAGAAAAATATGGTGTATCCGTAAATATACCTAGGTAGTAAATGAGTATTTGTACCTATTGACTGTTAGTGGATTTTAAGATAATACTTCAAATAAGGCATATATTCTTTCTGAATAAACCAGAGAGAGTGATAATCCTGACACCAGTGTCATATCATAAAAATATGTTTAATTACCAAATACAGCATTAAGTATTTCCGAAGATAACGGAGACAATGTTATGGTGCGTACGCTTAACGAAATTCTGGCCTTGAAGGATGACGATGCCGAGACCCTATCTGTTGGTCGGTTTGTCCCCAAAATCCCTGAAAAATTAGAACAGACAGGTCTGAAAACGATCTTCCTTGAAGACTTGATCTGCAAAATCCTCCTGGCACATGGTTCCCTTGCCGGCAAGGAGATCGCGAAGATCCTTGGTCTTCCACTGAAAATCTTCAGTGATCTTTTATATGATTTGAAGCAACGGCTTTTCCTCGCCTATCAATCGACCTCCGGCCTCAATGACTTCGATTATATATTGACGGAGACAGGCAGGAAAAAAGCCCTGCTGGCCAGGGAATATTCAAACTATATCGGCACGGCACCAGTACCCTTTGCCGATTACCTGACCAGCATCGAAAAACAATCGATCCGCAATGAGCAGCCTGGCCGGGAGGAACTGCAAAAGGCCTTACTGGAGCTTGTTTTACCAGACGATTTTTTCGCCTTGCTCGGACCGGCAGTGAATTCTGCACGCGGGATCTTTATCTACGGAAAACCTGGGAACGGTAAGACGGAAGTTGCCACTCGGATTGCCAAATGTTTCACAGAGACAGTCTATATCCCTAAAACGCTTATTGTGGAAGGGCAACTCATTCAGCTCTACGACCCGCAATGCCACACCCTGGCGCCTCCCGACAATGATCCCGGGCAGCAGGCCACCGATGGCCGCTGGTTGAAGATAGAACGTCCGGCTGTGGTTGTTGGCGGCGAGATGGATCTCGACTCCCTCGAGATCGGCTATAACGCCCAGACCAAAATTTGTGAGGCCTCACTGCAGCTGAAAGGCAACGGCGGAGTCTTTGTTATCGATGATTTTGGCCGCCAGCGTGTGGGCCCGGAGAAATTACTTAACCGGTGGATTCTGCCGCTGGAAAAACGAATTGATTATCTGACCTTGCCCAGCGGCAACAAGATATTGGTGCCCTTCAACGCCCTGCTGGTATTTTGCTCAAATCTCGATCCAGGCCATATCCTCGATGAAGCCTTGCTGAGAAGAATCCCCTATAAGATTTGTATGGAGGATCCCGACGAAGAACAATTCATCAATATCTTTACTGCCGCCGCCGTACAAATGGGAATCCCTTACGACAGTAATTGTGTTGATTACTTGATGGAGAAATACTACCGCGGGATCAGACCGATGCGCGGCTGTCACCCCAGAGATATCCTGCAGCAACTGGTCAATATTGCAATATATGAAAAAAGACCGGCCCTGATGACCAGAAAAGATATTGACAGATCTGTAGAACTTTATTTTTCAGCCACCCATATAGTAAAGAGGGAAAGAAGGGAAACGATACCTAACTGAATAGACTTGGAAGTTAACTGTTCTATGCTACGCTGTAAATATTATTCTGGTGTAGAAATTTTGTGGTAAGGAATTATAAGAAAAATCTTTTAATATCAAATATAATAAAGCAAAAACACTGTATATAGGCACCGTATTTTGTTTACAGAATACTGAATTGTTATTTTTGCTCATTTCATGCATTGTAATTTTAAGTTCAGAATTACGGAAGAGAAGGGGGAAGTTAATTCCGGATATGTGGAAATAATACCGATATTCGGAGTTATAATCCGGATAAGCGGAAAATATTTTGGAACTCTGAATTCAGAGTTAATTGTTAATGGTTAATATTTAATGTAATATCAACTAATATTTAAAGTTCAGTAAGAATTAAAAAAAGGTCAAGTTGGTATAGTCTTTGCTTTAGAGTGATTGTTGTTGGTTACAGGCGATATTCGGATCAAGTTGTGGAGAATATCTTTTGTTAACTCTATCAATTTGATTGGATATCGTCTAATTTAATCATGCGATATAAGTGTCGCATAGTTGTCAGAGTAAATATTAAAATAGGAGAATTAAAATGAAAAAATTTACTGCTAAAGTTAAAAGTTTTTTTCTGTGAAGAAGATGGTGTTACTGCTATTGAGTATGGTTTGATTGCTGCTCTTATTGCTGTAGTGATTATTGCTGCAGTTACTGCAGTAGGTACAAACTTGAAGTGACATGTTTGACTATAGTGCTACGACTAACTTAACAAGCTCCTTGATGCGCTAGTTGATGATATTATACATAACTGATAACTTGTGATCAGAATAATTTCAATTGCAAGCATGTCAGATATCTTATTTAGATTGCAATTGAAAGCTTATCATGACTGTGTTTGTAAGGAAATATATGTACTTGGCTTGATTGATATGATCATTAGCTAGTAATTGAATTTTTGAGATGATCATTTACCATTGAGACTGATGAATGAAATGAATTATATCAGAATAAAAATATTAATTTTTGCCATGAAGAAGAGGCGTAACAGCTATCGAATATGCTTTGATTGCATCTCTTATTGCTGTTGTAATTGTTGGTTCTGTGAGTGCAGTTGGGGATCAGGTGCAGGCCCTTTATCAATCTGTCGTTGATGCTTTTCCATGACATTCAATGACGGACGATTGCTATTTCTGAAAAGTAAAATCAAAAATAAGCCATGCCAGATATCGAATTCAATAATTTGATAACATATCTTCTCTACGGCTGGCTTGGCATAGTCCTGATTATCTGCGCCATTACCGACCTTCGGCAACGCCGTATCCCCAACCTGTTAACCTATCCAACGATTATATCAGCACTGCTGGCATATTCTTTTATCGGCGGCTGGGATGGTTTTTTATTCAGCCTCGGCGGTATGGCCTTCGGCTTTGCCCTCTTCCTTTTGCCCTATCTCCTGGGCGGCATGGGTGCCGGCGATGTTAAACTTGATGAGTGCTGTCGGAGCCGTTCTCGGCTTTAAGCAGACGGCCGTTTGTTTTTTATTTATTGCCATTTGCGGTGGAATCATGGCCCTTGGTTTTATGGTCTATCGCCGGAGTCTCAAAGATACACTCTCAAAAGTTTTTCTATCGTTTTTGTATCTGGCTATGCAACCGTGATGCATCACTGCTAAAAGTTGATAAAAGTGAAAATATCACAGGAAGGTATACCCTACGGTGTTGCAATTACCAGCGGTGTCTTCCTGTTTTTTATATATCTGCTGATTACCAATAAATCATTATCTGCCTTTCGGTTTTTTGAGCAATACAAGATAAGCCTCCAAACCGGAGAAGAGGAGAAACATGAATAGATCTGCCCGTATACTCTTTCTGGTCATTGCCCTTGCGGCGGCCGGCCTGGTAAGCTATGTCGTCTACCAGAAAACGACAGTGCAGACCACGGTTTCGACAACTGAAGAAAAACAGAACATCGTCCAGATTGCCGTGGCCACACGCAGTATGAACAGGGGTGCTAAAATCACCATGCAGGACATACGTATGGCCTCCTTTTTTAAGGATACCTTGCCGATCGGGCATTTTACCGATCTGAGTAAGGCTGTTGACCGGGTCGTACTGCAGGCCGATTGAGCCTACCGAACCGGTGCTCGAGTCGGCACTTGCCCCAACCGATATTACCAGGGGCGGCATGGCGGCGATCATCAATCCGCAGAAAAGGGCGATGGCGGTCAAAGTCGATGATGTTGTCGGGGTTGCCGGATTCCTGCAGCCTGGCCATCTGGTCGATGTGCTTGTTTCGATCGAACAACCAGGGACGCAAAAAGACCAGATTACCAAGACGGTGCTGGAAAACATCCCCATTCTCTCGGTTGGCACCCAGGCCGAAGAAACCGCTGAAAAGTCGCCCAAAAGAGTGACGGTGGTTACCCTTGAGGTGAGTCTTGATGAGGGCGAAAAACTAGCCATGGCGGTAAACGAAGGGCGGATTCAGCTGGCCCTGCGAGGCTATACCGATACCGATCAGATCCTTACCAAGGGTATCAACGTCGCCTCCCTGTTGAAATCATACGCTACCGCCAGCACTGAGCCGGTGACCGTACAGAAAGTAAAAGGCGCGCCTCCCCCGAAACCTCGGGCACCAAGACCGCAGTTCGTGGTCGAGGTGATGAACGGCAATAAGGTCAACCGAATAGCAATGGATGCCAAATAGAGTGGAAGAGAGGAAGGGAATGGAGACGATCAGACGCGGAAAACAGAGGCTTATGTTGATACTCATGGTATGCCTGCTTGGCATTTTACCGGGCATGTCTTCCTGCATGGGCGGCGGAGAGCATCAAGGCAGATGTTGTCATAGACACTGAACCCGGCAGACCTATATACCTGACGGTCAATAAACTCGGCAAGTTGCGGGCATCCAAGCCGATCACCAGGGCACTGGTTGTCAATCCGGAGATCGCCGAGATTTTTACCTCGAAGTCCCAATCACCATATTGGGTTTTTGTCAGCGGCAAGTCGGTCGGCACCACCCAGTTAACCCTCTGGGGGAAAAACAATTACCTTATCGGAACCTATGAGATAATCGTCAGTCCCGATACGACCGAGCTGAAAAAAAGCCTCTATGAGATTTTTCCCAATGAAAATATCTCGGTCAGGTCTTCCGGAGAACATCTGACCCTGACCGGAACAGTTACCAGCTCGGACAAACTGACCAAAGTCCTGAAACTTGCTGAAGCCTATGCCCCCGAAAAAATAATAAACCTGCTCCAGGTTGGCGGAATCCAGCAGGTGATGCTGGAGGTGCGGATAGCGGAGATCTCAAAATCCCTCGGCCATCAGCTTGGCGTCAACTTCGCCCTGGCTGGTAACGATGCCTTCGGCTTGAGCCTGCTTGACAACCTGACCGCCATCCCGGAAGAGGGGTGGCCCGGCAATCCCCTTACAGTTTCAAATTCCATCAACGGCGTGCTTGGCTTTGTTTCCGGTGACACCGTTATTGTGGCGGTCGACGCCCTGCAGGAAGATGGCTTGCTGCAGATCCTGGCCCGGCCGACACTGATCGCACAAAGCGGACAAAACGCCAGTTTTCTGGCAGGTGGGGAATTTCCCTTCCCGGTTGCCTCATCCTTTGATCGGTTTTCCATAGAGTGGAAGCCCTTTGGTATCGGCCTGAACTTTACGCCGACAGTGCTGGGGAATGATACCATCTCCCTGGTTGTCTCCCCGGAAGTGTCTGATCTTGACTTTACCAAGACCATTTCCTATGCCGGCTATGTCGTTCCATCGATCGATACCCGCCGGATGTCTACCGTTGTCGAGCTGAAAGACAATCAGAGTTTTGCCATTGCCGGGTTGCTGAAAAATTATGTGCGGGAATCCGTAAGGAAATTCCCGATCCTTGGTGACATCCCGATACTCGGCGCTCTTTTCAGAAGCTCCAGGTATCAGAAAGACGAGACCGAGCTGGTGGTTATTGTCACTCCGCACCTGGTGAAACCGGTAGATGGAGATGCATTGCCTCTGCCAACCGATTCATTTGAAGATCCGACACCCTTTGAATTCCTGATGCTCGGAATGCTTGAGAAATCGCATCCGTCGACACAGCAGGGGGGCTTTCTTCAGCTTCAAGCACTGGTAGTCCGGCGATGGAAGGTGACTTCGGCTATATCATTCCGGAGTAGGTTATCCCGTCCTGAGTAGAGCTGTTGAAATGATTTATAACCTGAGGGCTGATTGCAGTATAACGGAGAAATATAATGAAAAATGGACTTGGTTTAACTATTCTGATAGCTGTCGTGCTTGGTCTTTCTGTCGGTTGCAGCAAACGGCAGACGCGGGTTGATTCATTTTATGGCACATCCTACCAACTGGCGAAAGAAAGCCAGATAAATAATCCGGATGCCGGTATTCATACCGGGCCATCTGTTGGACTTGTGATGGGGCGGTTGCCTCAAAAGTTATTGAACGCTATGAGAAAGGTTTTGAAACACCTGCCGCCAAGACCGAAACCTATTCGATCAATGTCGGCGGTATGACGAAAAAATAGGTATCTAAGGGAGAGACTGTGATGATCAAATCAGAGAAAGGCGTTTCAGCCGTTGAGTTTGCCCTGATAGCACCTCTTCTTTTTGTGCTACTATTTGGCATTATCGAGTTCAGTGCTGCTCCTATATAACCAAGCCGTCATCACGAATGCCAGCCGTGAAGCTGCCCGGTACGCAGCCACCTTTTATACAAACCCAGCCAACGCTACGGCAATGCGCCCTACGTGCAGCAGAGATTCAAAATTATGTGACGACTTATGTTAAGACACATATCATCAGTTTCACAGACTCCGATCCGATAATTGGTTCAAACAATGTCAGTTGTCCAAATGGCACCCCTATTGACTAGAGCCTCGTACGCTGGATATGTCGACATGATCAAAATCGATTACAAATATGGATTTTTGGTTTTTGGAACTCTGGTACAGACTTTTAGTCCTGGGAGATACGATGGACGTCTATATCCTTAAGCGCAAAGACAGTAATGCGGGATGAGAACCAAGGTTCCTAGTAGAATGAGAGTCAATGCTGAGAGAATCAGAATTGCAATGCGAAAACTATCGATTCTCATATAAGTAAAATGCTAAGGTGGCGAAAGATGAAAAAGATAATTCCCAAGATGAAACAATTGATAAACGAGCAGCGTGGTGCAGTCGCGATCATCGTAGCGTTTTTGATGTTTGTGCTTCTTGGGTTTGCTGCGTTTGCTGTTGATTTTGGATATTTATATGGTGTCAAGAACGAACTTCAAAATGCAGCTGACGCTGCAGCTCTTGCTGGAGCCTCTGTTTTGTTCTCTGATAACCAAATTGCCTCTCGGCAGGTAGCCCTTTTAGCTGTTGCACCGGGCTGGCACTGGTTCTTGCGTGCCGGGCGTAGTCGATGATAATGACTGTAACAGAAACTGCCAAGGCACTTGTCGATTTAAATACTGGTGATGGCAAAATAGCCATAATTGTGGAAATAGGGCATTATGCGTTTGCTGCCACCTGGGGTGCTCCAGGCACCTTTACACCCACCAACGATCTGTAACAAATGACCGGCTGGGAAACAACGCCTTTTAGTGAGATTAATGACAGAACTGATTTTATCAATGCTGTCAGAGTTACGGTGACGCGAAACGATGTTCCGCGCTTTTTTTCTAGAATTTGGAGCCAGATCGATCTTGGAATAACAGTCACAGGCCACTGCCTATGTCGGTTTTGCCGGAACTTTACTGCCGGGCGAAGCTGACCAGCCGATTGCCATCTGTAAGCAGTCAATCACTGAATGACGATGGTAATCATACACATGTAATGTGGGAACAATGATGAATCGAAAATACCCAGACTGCCTGATTGGACCGACTTTGATCAAGCAAATTGCGGAGACAGCTGTGCTAATACGATAAGAAACCTGATTAAAACTGAGTGGAAATGTAACACCTATTATTTTTGGGAAGGAGATCTACAACAAATGCAACTAATGGTGTTGGATTGACAGATATATAATTGCTGGAAAGATAGTGCACAATATGATTCAGATGGTGACGGTGTGCCTGATTGCAGAATCGATACAAATAGGACGGAATACCCGATCAACCTTGGAGCTTACTCTCCCCGTTGTTGATTGTGAGGCTGATAACGATAATTGTCGCACGTTGTTATAAGTTGGTTGGCGCTGTGATGTTAATGTCGTCTGGATAAATGACAAAAATGATGTGGATTATAGTGGATCCCCAACAATGCTAATGTACTGCACCCTGGAATAACTGGAACTGGTCATTCGGCGATGTGCCAAGTGAGACTGCTGGAATGAGTTTGTAGAGAATTTAAACTTGAAGAACAACAACTGATATGGAAGCCTAATAACTCTCTATTTTCTCCCTGACTGTAATGCCATACTCCAGTAGGCGCGACCAGTGGTGCAAATTTGGGATCCAGGCAAGGTATCCTGTGCTTGTGAAAATAACCGATGGTTGAATTGATGAGAGGTATCAAGCATGCTTCACATCAATGGCAATCCTGTTAAGCTATCAGGTAGCGCAGTAATTCTTAACTGGTGTGCTTGTGCAGAATTACCAGGCTCGTTGAATAACCGACCGGACTATTCCATACAATCGAGAATGTGATCATGAATGCAAAGATAGGTACTTCCCAAGGAATTCAAATGAGCAAGAACGTAACGCCATTGTCAGTGCAGTTTGCCATAAAGACACCCGAAGTTCTGGACAGTCTAACCAGGATTGTTAAAGGTTTGGAGGGGTTTGCTCTGCAGGAAGATAAAAATGCCTTTCGGGTTGATATTCTGGTCCTTGAGATCGGCAACTCTCCGGAGACCGAACTGGAGACTATCTCCTCGCTGTTGCATGAAAATGTAGTTGGTACTCTGTTTTTGACTTCAGCCAGAATGACTCCGGATGTACTCTTACCGGCTCTGCGGGCCGGGGCAAAAGAATTTTTTCAGCAACCGATCAATAAGGATGAGGTTGTCGAGGCATTTCAAAAAATCCTCTTAAAATCCAGGCAAGCTGATCTGGAAGGCGAAGTTACCACCAGGTTGGGCAAGATTTTCAGTGTTCTGGGCGCAAAAGGCGGAGTCGGAACGACAACCTTTGCGGTTAACCTGGCTGCCAGCATCCAGGCACAGAACAAGGAAAAGCTGGTCGCCCTGGTGGACATGAATATTCTACTGGGGGAAGTCCCCTTATTTCTGGATCTTGAGACAGATACCGACTGGGAGGAAATAGGCAAGAATTTCAGCAGGATGGATGCGGCATATCTGCAATCCGCCATGGCCAGACATTCATCGGGGGTCTACATCCTCCCGGCACCGAGCAGAATGGATACCGAGAACCATCTTCCCAGCGGCTTCCTGTTCCATCTCTTACGGTCGATGCGGCAGTTTTTCGATTATATCATTGTCGACAGCGGCATGTATATTGATGATGCCTCCTTTAAGATATTTGCCGAATCAGAGGCAGTCTACCTGGTCTCTATCCTGAGCCTGCCCTGCCTGATCAATGTGCGCAAACTGAAAGAGTCGATCCTTGCCACCGGAGGGGTTGCTCAAGAAAAACTCCATGTAGTTGCCAACCGTTTTGAAAAAAAAGCGCAGATCAGCCTTAAAGAAGCAGCCAAAGTTATTGGCGGGGATATCGAATTGATCATCCCCAATAACTATGCAGTGGCAATGTCGGCGATAAACAATGGCAAAACGATTACCGATATAGCCGGAAGCTCCAATGTCGCCAAGGCTTATAAGAAACTTGGTGCTTCCCTGGTTGACATGGATACACAAAAAAACGGCGGTATTTTCGGCTGGTTCAGATAAACATCAGATTCATAATTTTTTTGGGGAAGAGAATTGGACCTTCAAGAACTGCTCAAGAAGCTGGACATGCCGGCTGATGGTACGGATGGGACAAAAACATTTATACCAACCATTTCCACAATCGATTCCTCTGATGAATACTTTCAGCTAAAAGCCGATATCCATGACCGGTTGGCCAAAATCCTCGATTTGTCACTTTTAGAGGATGTTGAAGAGAGCCGCCTGCGCAGAGAGATAAACAAGGCAACGGTGACCATCCTTGCCGACAAGACCCTGCTCACTATCCCGCTCAATTCCAATGAACGGGAGCGGCTTTTAAAGGAGATAGAAAGTGAGGTTATTGGTCTCGGGCCCCTTGAGGAGCTTATGGATGATGCCACTGTCTCTGATATCCTTGTTAACTCGTACAAATCGGTCTATGTCGAGCGATACGGCAAGATTGAAAAGACCAGGGTGCGCTTCAAGGATGATGCCCATCTGATGCGAATTATCGAAAAAATCGTCTCTGCCGTAGGCCGAAGGATTGATGAGATATCGCCAATGGTGGATGCCCGACTTGCAGATGGTTCCAGGGTAAATGTCATCATCCCCCCGCTGGCCCTCGATGGTCCCTGTCTTTCCATCAGAAGATTTGCCATCGATCCTCTGACCTTGAAGGATCTGACGGTTTTAAAGACGATAACGCCGATTCTCGGTCGAACTGCTTAAGTCGATCGTCGAGGCCACGGCTCAATGTTCTTATTTCCGGAGGAACCGGGTCAGGGAAAACAACCTTGCTCAATGTCATGTCGCAGTTTATCTCTCCTGCTGAACGGATTGTGACCATAGAAGATTCAGCGGAGCTGCAGCTGAAGCAGGATCATGTCGTCCGGCTCGAAACAAGGCCGCCAAATCTTGAAGGGCAAGGCCAGATAACCCAGAGAAACCTGGTCAGAAACAGTCTGCGAATGCGTCCCGACAGAATAATTATCGGTGAGGTTCGTGGAGCCGAGGCGGTTGATATGCTCCAGGCAATGAATACCGGCCATGACGGATCTCTCACCACGGTCCATGCCAATACTCCGGTCGATGCCTTGATGCGGATTGAGACCATGGTCAATATGGCTGGTTTCAATTTGCCCAGTGACTATATCAAAAAATTCATCAGTTCGGCAATTGATGTGGTTATTCAGGCGGAAAGACTGGTTGACGGCTCAAGAAAAATTGTCAGTCTCCAGGAAATAACCGGCATGGAGGGAAATGTCATCACTATGCAGGAGATATACTCATTCGACCAGAGAGGGGTTGATGAGAATGGTGTTATTTCGGGAAGCTTCCGCACGCATGGGGTGCGGCCGAAATTTTTTGAGAGATTTCTTAGAATGGGTATTCCGATTCCGAAAAATCTGTTTGAGCAGGATAATACATGAAAATCGCCTTTGCTGTTGCACTCTTTTTTTTGATATTTATCGCCTTAGAGCTTATTTATTCACTCTTCAGAAAGCCCGATGCCCGGACAGTCGGTAAGGCGGTCGAACGGTATGCAAGTGCCGGTCAGGAGGATGAGGAAATTAACCTGCTGTACTACAGGAAGTACAGTGATATAAAGATATTTGACAGTATTCTCGGTGCAATCCCTGCGGTACGGCGGCTGGATGAGCTTATGCAGCAGGGTGGGGTGAATATTCTTGCCGGAGTGTTTCTCCTTTTTTCTCTCACTATTGGTGCGCTGCTGTTTTTGTTCTGTACCATGATGCTTAAACCTCTGCCCATGTCTCTTTTTGTTGCCTGTGTTGGGGCGTTTCTTCCCTATCCTTATCTCTTCTATAAACGCAGGAAGAGAAAAATTCAATTTGAGGCCCTGTTTCCCGATGCCATCGACCTGATGGGCTATTCCCTGAAGGCCGGTCATTCGATTATGGCCAGCTTCAAAATGGTCGGTGAAGAAATAGCCGATCCGGTGGGCGAAGAATTCAACAGGGTTATTGATGAAATCAATTTTGGTGGAGCTCTCGACTCGACATTACGCAAGTTTTCACGCCGCATTGACTCGCCGGAACTGAGGTTTTTTGTCACCTCAGTGATCATCCAGCGGGAAACCGGCGGTAATCTGGTTGAGTTGCTGGTCCGGATCTCTGAAGTAATCCGCAAAAAATTTCGTTTTCGGGAAAAAGTAAAAACAGTCACCGGAGAGGCGAAAATGTCGGCAATCATCCTGCTGGCCTTGCCTTTTTTTGCTGGGGCTGGCGATACTCGTGCTAAATCCAGAGTATATTTCCGTGCTGTTTGATGATCCGATCGGTCCGTATGCGATAGCCATTGCCCTGGTAATGATGAGTATCGGTTCTTTTATCATGTATAAACTGACCCAACTGGATATGTGACGTTTATTATGGAAAATCTAGCCCTGTTCCTGTCGATAGCTACTTTTGTTGTCATTATTCTTCTTTTTCTGGCCTTTTCGTTATTGTTGTCTTCAAGAAGAAAAGAGCAGAATGTACTGAAAAGGGCAGCAAAATGGAGTACACAGGCAAAAATTTCCAATGTTTCCGATGTGCAGGAATCTGGAGAGAGAAAACAACCGAAGATTCGGTCTGTCCAGATTCTTTAAAAAATCAACCAAAGACACCAAGGATAGCTATTACGCAGACACCCCGCTTTTTTACCAGCGCGCGGGTATTTATGACCGTAAGACCATTCGCTCTTACCAGACGCTGCGGGTCCTTCTCTTTCTTGCTCCCTTCATAGGGATGGCGCTTCTCCATTACCTCTACCATCTGGCTGTCACCCCAGTGGTTTTGCTTATAACGCTCGTCATCGTCTGTGTTGCCTATTATCTGCCGGTTGTCTGGATAAGAGTGGCTACCCACTACCGCAAGAAAGATCTGTACCGAACCTTCCCCGACGCCATCGACCTGTTGATGGTCTGTGTCGAGGCGGGAATGGGAGTTGATGCCGCTATCCGTCGGGTTTCACGGGAAATTCATGTCACCAGTCCGGAGCTGGCAAAAGAGTTTAAGATCCTGTCACTTGAGTTGAAATCGGGGAAAGCGCGCAATGAATGTCTTAAAAATCTTGCCCTGCGTACAGACCTCTCGGACATCGACAATCTGGTCAGCCTGATGATCCAGGCTGAAAAATATGGTACTGGAGTTGCCAATGCACTGAAGATACATGCAGAGGAGATGCGGGAGAAGAGATTCAGCCGTCTTGAACAACTGGCAGCCCAGCTGCCCGTTAAGATGACCGTGCCGTTGATCTTTTTTATTTTTCCCGCTTTTTTTGTCGTTATTGCAGGGCCGGCAGCAATTCAGGTGTTCCGAGTAATTATGCAGAGGTGAGTCCATGAACAGGAAAAAGATCGCAGGGAAGGGCAGAATCGTGTGCTGCGCAAATATTTTTTGTCTTCTGCTATTGAGCCTGTTTATGAATGGCTGCAGTTATCATGACCAGCAGTATTCATATTTTAATATGCTCGATCAGCAAAAAAGAACCCAAAGCAACAAGCAGGCAGCCGAAAAATTCTGGTCATCGGTACGACCGGTATCGACACTTTCTAATTCTTTTTATCAGCTTGGCCGACATTATCTGCAAAAAGGCCAATATGACAAGGCAATTGGTGAATTTTCCAAGGCCTTGCGTAATGACATGAACTATTGCAAGGCCTACAATGGCATCGCAATGTCCTATGATGCACTCAGGAATTGCGATGCGGCCCGGACTTCGTACGATCAGGCTCTGCAATGTGCTCCCGATCAGGCATATATGTATAACAATTATGCCTGTTCAAGCCTCCTGTGCGGGGATTATCAAAAAAGCGTGGCCTTGCTGCAGAAAGCTGAAAAATTGGCTGGGGGAAATGTCCGCATAAAAAATAATCTTAAATTTGCTCAGGATGTTGCCTTTCATGAGGCAATGTCCAGCAGAGTCAGTCTCCAACAAGTACCCGTCCCGGCTAGAGAAACCAGCCTTGGAACAACCTGCAGGCAAGGAGGCAATCCTGCTGGTTGATACTGCAAAACGAAATGAACGAAATCCAGCTCAAAGCGCCCACTGAAGTGAAAAACGATATGGTTGTGAGTGATGCGCTGATACAAGTAAACCCTTTGATAGTCTCGGCAGAGGGCAAAAAATTTATTTCTCAAGTTACAGAGAAACTCAGGGCTGACAAAATCAAAAGAACTCTCTTGCCGAACAACAAAATCTCGTCGACCAAATATGCCAAAAATGCCGTTGAAATTTCGAATGGCAACGGCGTGACCGGTATGGCGGGAAGAAGTGCCGACTTTTTTCGTCGATATGGTTTCAATATTCGCAGTATAACCAATGCGAAAAATTTTCATTTCAAGGAGAGTATTATCTATTATAAGGACGGATACTTACCTGTAGCAAAAGAGCTTGTGGCAATTATCCCGGGAGCCCAGAATCTGAAAAAGGTCGATTCCTTTTCAAAAGCATCGATCGGAGTCAAAATTATTTTAGGCAGGGACCTGGTTGGGATGCATTTTCCCGAGAGCTATATCGGCATCTCCGGGATACCGTCGGTGAGCGAAGTCCCACTTCTCAGCTCGATAACGTCTGTTTCATCATTTTAAGTGCCACATTAAAAACATGGGCTATTCTCTATTTATGAAAAACCAGTTAATTCTCCTGCCCAACCTGTTTTTAATGGCTGTGACTGCAGTGTTTTTCAGCAGTTGTTCATACCTGCAAAACAGCACGGGCAGTAACCTCGAGAGGCAAATTGAACTCCAGCACATGCAGGAAGACCTTCTCTCGAAGCCGATCGAGGCTGATATCAGAACAGTGGCAGAATTTGAAAAACTCGGTGACAATTATATTGCACAAGGCGATATCAACAGAGCCTATCTCTATTACGTGAAAGGCCTGGGAGTTGAACCGGATAAGGTGTCTCTGCTTCATAAACAGGGATCGTTGCTGCAGAAGAAAAACAAATTTGCCGAAGCAGAACCAGTATATAAAAAATTGATTTCTCTCAATGACAAAGATGCACCGGCACATGAAGGTCTTGGAAAAACATATTTCGGCCAGGGAAAATATGCGGAGGCAGAGCAGAGTTTTCTCGCTGCCCTCACTCTCAAGCCGGATCTTTGGCAGGCAAATGAATTTCTGGGTTTAATAGAGAGCCAGCGGCAAGATTACCCAAAGGCTATAGGCTACTTCAAGACAGCGCTGAACCAAAAACCAGGCAGGCTGAGCGTCAGCAATAACCTGGCAGTCACCTATTATCTTAACGGTGACTTCGATGATGCCGTCCGTATTTTACGAGAGTTACCTGCGCCCACGAACCGAAAAATCTACAACAATCTCGCCCTTGCCTATTTTCAGCAGGGCTACTATGAAAAAGCCATGGCTGCATTTAAAAAAGGTACGGAAAATGAGGCCGTTGCCTATAACAACATGGGGTATGAATACCTCTCTGTGAAGAAATACAGTGAAGCGATTGAAGCATTGCAGAAAGCAATCGATCTCCATCCTAAATTCTACCCATCAGCCCAAAAACGTTTGAATCAGGCTCAACGTGAACTGTCGAATGCCTTGACAAAGGCCGGAAGTTAATACATATCCCAGTCCAGCTGAACCCCTAAAAGAAAGCAGCAGTTCGTGGTATTTATTTAACAACCAGAACCGAGCAGGGAGTTGTATGCAGCACTCTGGTTGTCACGCTGCCGACAACAAGCCCCTCAAGATTGGTCAACCCACGGGAACCCATGATTATCAACGAGCAGTTCTCGATAATTGCTATGTCGGTAATCGCAGATTTGGCAGGTTTTTCCATTAACCGTTCTTCGACGTCTATCTCTGCTTCGCGCAGACGTTTTGTGTAAGGAGCAATAAGCTGTTCTGCGTCATGAAGGATGCTGTAGATGGCATCGTGTCTCATGGGTTCGCCAAGTAAATTCGGAAATTTTTTATGGCAATGAACCAGTATCACCTTCGCATTTAAAAGTTTTGCATATTCGATCGCAGTTTCTATCACTAGGTCGGAATGCGCGGAGCCATCCACCGCGACCAGTATTTTCTTTTGAGTCATAGCATATCTCCCATCCGGGCAACGAGTTAGACATCTGAAAAGTTATCTAAATTAATTGCTTCTCCTCACTAACAATATAGTTTTTATGACAGGGGGTCAAGGCGCAGTTATCTCGCATCGCCTTTCTTTGTCCCTGTAAAAATTTGCTGGTTTGATTTATTGCAAAAGTTGTAATCATATGCTCTCATGCAACCGAGGTAATTATGGTTTCGGCAAATATTTGTACAGGCGAACAATGGCGACGAGATTGACAATTCTTTGCGAAAACTCGGCTGGCATCCCTTTTGGAGTTATAGGTGAACACGGTTTCGCCTGTTTTGTTGAAACTCCCGACGGCAACTATCTCTTCGATACCGGGCAGGGGTTCGGCATCGTTCAGAATTCCCTGGCATTGAACAAAGATCTGCGCAGTATAAAGGCCGTTATGATAAGCCACGGTCACTACGATCACACTGGTGGATTGCCGGCAGTTCTTCAATTAAAAGGTAAGGTTGACGTTTACGGTCACCCGGATATATTCTCAGAACGGATATGGTCATCAGGAGATACAAGCAGATTTGTTGGGATCCCTTACCGTCGCGTGTATCTGGAATCTCTGGGAGCAAACTTCAGGCTGGGAAATGAGTTGGTTATTGTTGGTCCCGGTGTCTTCCTGACTGGGGAAATTCCACGACACAGCAATTTCGAGAAAGGTGATTCCAATATGACGGCAATCCTTCCGGACGGCAATACGCTCCATCCGGATCCTCTGAAAGACGATTTATCCCTCATAGTTGATTCGTCTAAAGGTCTGATCCTCGTTCTCGGATGTGCTCATGCCGGTATGATTAACATTATTGAATATGCTCTGGCACAGACTGGGCGCGACCGTATCCATGCAATTATCGGAGGAACCCACCTTGGTTTCTCCAGCGATGAACAGTTTGAAGAAACCCTGAAAGTTATTAACCGTTATAAAATCGAACGGATCGGTGTTTCCCATTGTACAGGTTTGCCAAAGGCTGCAATGTTGCATGCCCAATTAGGGGAACGATTCTTCTTTGTGCTATGTTGGCACGGTCTTAGAGGTGTAAACCAGTAAATTCATATGCTCAGTGACAATAATATACAGAACTACCTCGGATATCTTTCGGTAGTGCAGCCTGAAGTTTCAATCAGCTTCATTAAAGAACTTCAGAATTTCCATCTTGATACGTTTCCCTTTAGTAATCTTGGCGTCCTGTTGCATGAGGATCTTTCCCTTGAATCGCAAAGGCTATTCGATAGAGTTGTCACAAGAAAGCGGGGTGGATACTGCTTCGAGCAAAACAAAATATTTTTTGAGGTTTTAAAATCGCTTGGATTTCAATGTGATATAGTTTTAGGCAGGGTGCTTCATAATCGTGACATTGATATTCCACGAACGCACAGGATTACAAGAATCACTCTTGCAGACAAAAATTACATCGTAGATGTGGGATTTGGTCCGTTGTGCCCGCGCGAACCTCTACTTCTTGATCTGGATGAACCTCAAGATCAGGGAGACGCTCTGTATCGTATAGTCCAGCCTGAGCCGGGACGCTATCTTCTGCAAAAAATGGAAGTGGATGGATGGTACACTCTCTATAGTTTTGATAAAGGCAACTATACTGAAGCTGACTGCCTCTGTGGACATCATTATTCATCGACATACCCTGATGCGGTATTTGTTAATAATCTTGTGGTTTCACTAAAATCTTATAATGACGTCCGTGTCATTATTAATGGTGAATTTCAACGTACCAGAAGCGGAGAAACCACGATTACGAAGATCTCATCAAAGGAGAATCTGGGTATGATTCTCGAGGGGGAGTTTGGCATTAAACTGACTTTAGATCAGCTCTCAAACTTATATAAAAATTATTGTAAATATTAAGTCGCCCCAATGGGTAGTTGACCAAAATTCTTTCTCCTCAGGTGCTGTTGCATTATGTAACGCAGTGTTTCTTTCCTTCTTTCAATAATTGTTGCATTTCGCAACTTCCCTGTTTTTCTTGTTTTGTAAAATTCATTTAAATCAATCACATATCATAAATAATGTAGCTGGCACTCAGTTTGCAAGTAATTGTCATGGACGAAGAGAACAAGCGCGTTTATTCAAGATAAAACCTGCCGTTAAAACTCAACATTCTAACTCTCATGACAATTGCCTCGCCAGCCGAAACAGAATCGATAGGATCATCCCTGAAAATCAGGGGGAGAATAATGCTCCATGAGGAATTTTCCTCCCGATTGCAGAGTATGTGCAATACCCTTGGCTTCGAAAACGTGAAGATCCCCGGATCCGGCAGCTTCGATACCCTGGACAGTCTTTCGGATACCGTGCGGAACTGCTCCGAGCAGGATGCAGTGGTCGTGCTGGCATGCAAGGTGCGTTACAATCCGAAATGGGGTGGATTCAACGGTTATCCACACTTGATCAATACTGTGAAGGAGGGCAGGGACGAGTTATGTCCAGCCGAATTCCTGGCACCATTTCTGCGGCTGTACAAATCCGCGCAAGAGAAGATTTATCTGACCATGACCAGGCAGGGGCGGTATCGCATCACTGTGCCGAAAGTTTTCCTGAAAAACGACGAAGAAAGGCAGGGGATCAAGTTGCATATTGCCCTCGACAAGGTCGCGGAGTCGGATGAAAATGGTGCCATCGTACCCATTGCAACTTCGGGTCCGGGATTCTCCTATGCGCTCTCCGCCAAATTTCGACAGACCCTCGATGCCCGGAACTTTGCCTGGAACCCCGGAAGAAGTATACCAATCGACCGCCATCTCAGAGCTGATATGTTCTCCTTTTCCGATGTTGAACAGGAGATCGATCAGGACAGCCCCTTTTACGCAACACTTTTTCCGTATCTTCAACAGCTTGTAACTCACCGGACCCCACACATTCGGGCGGCGGAAATCCACCTTCGACAGGAATTCAATCGGCTGATCGCTCTGCTCACTGCCGACAGGCAGACAACATTTCCAAAATTGCTGTGCCTGGCAGGAGTTGATATTGATATGGCTTCGTCCGCAGGCCATGGAGAAAAATATTTTGTGCCATGGAAAGCGTATCTGGAAACAGTCAATGGAAATGGTCCCGAAAGATGTTCCCTGGATCAGGACGATCTGTTTGTGCAACTGTTACAGTAACTCTCCGAGCGTTTACTCGAGGGCAGGGAGGATGGCTCCCGTCACTTCACCAAAGCCCACACGATATCCTGCGCCCTGGCACCAGCCGGTGAGGGTGACGGTATCACCGTCCTGAAGGAATTTTCGCTCTTCACCATTACTAGCCTGATTGGTTTTGTCCCTTTCCATGAGAGCTCCAACAGGCTGCCATACCCCCCTTCCTCTGGGGCGCTGATGGTGCCGGACGCCATCAGGTCACCTGGGTTAACATTGCACCCGGTTATGGTATGGTGGGCCAGCTGCTGGTGGATGTTCCAGTACAGGTATTTGTAATTGCTGTTGGAGATAAGGGTGTTCTGCAGGTAGACCTCCAGCTTGATGTCGTAGGCCAGATCTTCTGACTGCAGATAGGGCAGCGGGCGAGGCGTCTGTTCCGGGCCTTTGCAGCGAAAGGGTTGCAGGGCGTCGAGTGGGACCACCCATGGTGAAATGGAAGTCGCAAAATTTTTGGCCGTAAAAGGGCCAAGCGGCTGGTATTCCCACTTCTGGATATCCCGGGCCGACCAGTCATTGACCAGTACCATCCCGAAAATATGATCAGCGGCAGAGTCCACAGGGACAGGGTGACCCAGCTCGGAGCCGGGGCCAATGAAAAAGCCCATTTCCAGCTCAAAATCAAGCAGCCTGCTGGCCATGAAGACCGGGGTTTCATCGATTATCACCTGGCCTCTCGGTCTCAGGATTGGTGTTCCGCTCAGAACCACCGAGCTTGACCGGCCATGATAGGCAACCGGCAGGTGCAGCCAGTTTGGCATGAGGGCATTTTCTTTTCCTCTAAACATGGTACCAACGTTGGTGGCATGCTCTCTGGAGGAATAAAAATCTGTGTAATCGCCTATAGCCACAGGCATCTGCATAGTAACATCCTGGATCGGAATTAAAGCTTTATCTCTCAATTCACTCTTATCGCGAAGTTCGGCTTCATCATCTCTCAGCAGGCGGGAAACAGTTGCCCGGACTTCACGCCAGGTCGGTCGACCCATTGCCAGAAATGGATTAAGCGTGCTGGTATTGAACAGCTTGGGCAGGGAGGGGAAAAAGCCTCTTTCTTCTAAAAACGCAAGGTCAAGCACCATATCGCCTATGCGCACTCCTACCCTGATCTTCCCCTCCTGCAGGAAGACGCCAAAGGGGAGATTCTGAATTGGAAAATGAGATTTTTCGTCATAATCAACAAATGATTTGAGCTTCGGGTCCGTGGTTGTCGGCATACATCAGACTCCGCTGTTATTTTGAAATCCAAGTGCTCTCAGACCTTCCACCGGTTCGGAAAAAGAGCAGCTGCCGAAACTTATTACTCTGCTCCGGCGCAATCGTTCAATCTCCCTGGCGGAAATTGTTTTGTCCCTCCAGGAAAAATGTTCCCTGGTGAAGTGAAAGTGACGGGCGGTCTTGTCGCAGACGCATTCGACGATTTCGTTTTTGGAAATATTCCCGCTCCAAAACAAAAGAGACGCGGCAAAGATGTTGAGAAAACCATATTGCAGAGTCCCTGTCTCAGGGGAATGATTACTCAGAGGGTGGTGCATTCCTGCCGTAAACTTGATCGGTATATCGTGGGCGCAGCAGGTGCTGATTACCTCGGCCACTTTTTCAGGAGAAGGGGAGGTCTGGTTGTTGAGACCCCCGCAGCGGAGCTTGAAGCCGGTGTGCTTAAAGGTCTCTCCCCTGATGGTGGAGTTGTTGACGGCGGCAATTGCCAAGGCTGCTGCAGCAACATTTTCCGCTTCTACGAACAGCTGCACATCCTGAAGACCGATCCTGCATAAATTCGCTTTTAGACGGCTTACCAGCTCAGTACAACGAGCAAGGGAGACTGCTTCCTCTGTAACACGGGTCTCCACCATCTCCACACATCCTTTAAATTTGCTGAGCTGGTCCAGCTCTTCCTGTACGGTTTCATGGCTGACAATGACCGAAAAACGAAACTCCGGACGAAGACCAACGCCAGGAAGCTGGGCGACCGGAACGATACATCGTCCCAGCATCCAGCCATCGTTGCTTTCAAGATAGCCGGCGTAATGTGTAACTGCTGCTGCGACATCAAGACCGGCCGGTGGAAACATCCCCGCATAGTCGATCAGTCCAGTCATGAAATTTGTAAAAGAAGCTGTCATTTCTTCCCTTCAAACCAGGATGTCTGGTAGTTTTTGTCTTCACATGGAAGAGCTGTTTTGGCCAGATAGAGGGGTTTGAAGGTGTCCACCATTACCGCCGTCTCTTTGGTCTCTTTCAATCCGATCGAGGCCTCGGCTTTGCCGGGATGGGGACCATGGGGCATCCCATCAGGGTGCAGGGTTATGGATCCGCATTCAATTCCTTTTCTGCTCATAAACTCCTCACTGCAGTAATAGATAACCTCGTCTGAGCCAATATTTGAGTGGTTATACGGAGCGGGGACCGATTCGGGGTGATAATCAAAGAGTCTCGGTACAAAGGAGCAAACCACAAAACCATCTCCTTCGAAGGTCTGATGGACTGGCGGCGGCTGGTGAATACGACCGGTAATCGGCTCGAAATCGCTGATATTAAAAGCCCACGGGTAATAATATCCGTCCCAGCCGACCGTGTCGAATGGATGGTGGCAAAGGGTCATGCGCTGCAGACCATTTCTGCTCTTCACTATTATGGGCACCTCGCCTGTTGCATTCTGGGTGGTAAGCCGTGAAGGGGGTCGGATATCCCGTTCGCAATAGGGGCTGTGTTCCAACAGTTGACCGTGCTTATTTCTGTACCGGTCGGGACTGCGCACATATCCTCTGCTCTCGATAATAAAGAAAATATTTTCCAAGGTTTTTAAACGATAGCGATGAATTATACCTTTTGGGATGACCAGGTAATCGCCCTGGCGAAAGTCAAGTTCCCCCATCTGCGATTCGAGAACACCCTCGCCTTCGGTCACGAAAACAATCTCGTCTCCCTGGCCGTTGCGATAAAAGACGTCCTCACCGGCTGCCGGGCGGGCAATGGATATGCCGACATCGTCATTGAACAAAAGCGGCGTCCTGTCCAGTACCGGGCTTTTCCCGGCAGAAGCCAGGTTGTGGGTCTTCAGGTGCCTCAGCCGCAGAGTAGGATCGGGCTCCGGTTCCCAGTTGATTTCCTTCATTCGTTCCACCCCTCTCAACTCGGTAGGAGGGCGGACCGTATACAAAAGAGACTTGATCCCGTAAAAACCGTAGCCCATCAAATGCTCTTGGTAAATGCTGCCGTCTTCCTGGCGAAAGGCTGTGTGTCGCTTATGCGGAATCTCTCCCAACCTGTGATAGTAGACCATAGTATTCTCCAAAACGGATTCTGGGGCGAAACAGTTAGAGATTTCCCCTGCGCTTCTGCTCCTGTTCGATGGATTCGAACAATGCCTTGAAATTACCTTTGCCAAAGCTCTCGCAGCCCGCGCGCTGTATGACCTCGAAAAACAGCGTCGGCCTGTTCTGCAATGGCTTGGTGAAGATCTGCAGGAGATAGCCGTTCTCGTCCCTGTCCACCAGAATATTATTCGTACGTATCAGTTCCCTATCTTCCTTGATTGTTCCCACCCGGTCCCAGACGGTGTCGTAATAGCTTTGGGGAATGGCGAGGAAATTGAGTCCGTTTTCTCTCAGTTTGCTGACAGTTGTCAGGATATCCGGGGCGTAAAGGGCAATATGCTGCACTCCGGCGCTATAGTTGAAATCGATATATTCCTGAATCTGGCTCTTTTTCTTTCCTGCGGCAGGTTCGTTGATGGGAAACTTGATGTTTCGACTGTCGCTGGCCATGACTTTTGAGCGTAACGCGCTGAATTCGGTGGAGATATCCTTGTCGTCATAGGAGACAAACTGATGGAAGCCGAAGACCCTGGCGTAGTAGTCACACCACCGGTCCATCTGACGATCCTCTGTGTTGGCAACAATATGATCTATCCGGGTAAAACCTGTCTCGTTGCCCTCAATCCGCATGGGCAGGTATCCCGGCAAAAAAATACCCTTATAGCCTTTGGTGGAGACAAAAGTATGAATGACATCGCCAAAGGTGCGTACAGCGGCCACGTGGACACAGCCTTTTTCATCGTGCAGTTCCTTTGGCGCCATGGCAGAGGCAGCGCCGCGCATCACTGCATTCTGGTAGGCACTTTCCACCTCAGCCACTTCAAAGCAGATATCCTTTACGCTGTCACCGTGCAGCAGCAGGAAAACGTTCTTCGGGTCCTCGTAACTGAGTGGTGTGGTGAAAACCAGTCGGATACGGTCCTGTTCAAGGACATATGAAGCACGATCAGGGTGACCTGTTTCCGGTCCGAGATAAGCTGTCTGATGAAAGCCGAAAGTTTTACGATAGAAGTATGCTGCCTGCAGAGCGTTGCCGACGATGAACTCGATGTGGTGTATTCGTATGACAGGTATGTTCTCGTTCATATCTTCTTTCCCCGGTATGGCCGGAATGGCATTTCGAACCTGAGATTGAATATCGGGAGATTTTAATGAGAGATACCATAACCATTTTCCAGAATGGTGCAGGAAAATTGAGCCTTGTTTGGGATTGTTCAGAAACCATATTTGTGTCAAACATAAATATTATGAAAGCTCAGCAGGACGTGGAAGCTCACGCATCCGGGGGATTTCCAATTCAAGGTCTTCGATGCCCGGCATAGCCAGAAGATCGGCAATTTTCTGCCTGGTACCCGAAAGTTGTTGATATTCTTTCATGCTCAAGAGAACATGGGCCGGACGCCCTCTGTCGGTTATAAACATTTCAATGACAAGATCGCGGTCATACATAGACGGCCTCCTGGTCTATGCGGTTTTTTAAAAATGCGTTCATTTTCTCGCGGTAATGTACGATATCGACTCGAGTCCTACATTCATCTTCCAACTCTTCCTTGATATGAACCATGTAAAAAAGATCCGGCTTTTTCATTTTTACGACCACATCGATATCACTATCCTCTTTTGCCTGCCCCCTGGCAAAAGAACCGAAGATGCCAATGGCCGTGACGCCATATGTGTCTACATATTCGGCTTTTCGCTTCCTAAGTATTCCGAGGACGTCTTCTCGACTCAATGTGTTTTTTCTCATAAATTCACCTCGTGCCAAATCTATTTTATTCGAAGGTATTCTTAAAGGAGACACCTTACCTAAGGTAAGGGCTCCCCATATTATTTCTCCCCAACCTTGTGAAGGACATCAAATTGTCGTTGTGAGAAGAAGACTTTTAAAGCTACAGGATAGATCACCCAACCGAAATATGCAATAACAGCCAAGACCGGATATGGCTCCCACTACTGCTATATGTAAAATATATTTTCGCCAATTAAACTTTCTCTTAAAAAGGGGTCAAGTCCGCTTTTGACCTTTTGGCCGACAAGGGGTCAAGTCCGCTTTTGACCTTTAGCCGAACATAACCTCCAACAAATGATTGTCACTCTAAATACCGTTATGACGTATGAAGCGAGATGGATGACAAAAGTCAAAAGCGGACTTGACCCCTCTCTTGACCCCTCTCCTCTGGCCTACCCTCTCTGACCCTAAACTGCATTATTTTATAATTTGCAAAATGTGGCACTAGGTGCTACTGTTTAAATCATGAAAAGGCTAATGACTAAAGAGTTTTCAAAATGGGCCGGAAAGCACGGATTAACCGTTACGGCATTAAACGGCGCCCTGGACGAAATTGAAGAAGGCAACATTGATGCTAACCTGGGCGGTAACGTCTACAAAAAACGCATATCTTTCCCAGGAAGAGGAAAAAGTGGAAGTGGCAGAACCATACTTTTTTACAAGAAAGGGAATATGGCTATCTTTGTCCATGGGTTCGCCAAAAACGAAAAAACAACTCTCACACACAACGAACTTCAAGCTTTCAAAGAGTTCTGCACTCTTATCTTTTCATATGATGAAAATGAAATCCAAAAAGCTATAGATAAAGGCGTCTTCATTGAGGTGACCGTATGAGAAAATCAGTCAGAAAATCAATAATGGGCACTATGGTCGATTTGAAAGAAATCGGCCTGGTTAAAGATATAACAATGCGGAACATCGAGAGCCTGTGCTTGCCGGATGTAAAGAACTACAATGCCGCAGATATTGTAAAATTGAGAAAGAGCACAAAATTAAGCCAAGCAGCGTTTGCTGCCGTGGTGAATGTCTCTACATCCACCCAGCAGAAATGGGAAAGGGGAGACAAAAAACCAAGCGGAGCCAGTAAAAGACTTTTGGATGTGATTGAAAGAAAAGGCTTAGGTGCAATTTTGTGAAAGCTCGACCAACTAATCAATAATCGAAATGGTTAACGAGCCTTCTGTTTGGAGCAGTTCAGTAATTTCCTGCCCTCACCATTTATTGGGTTAACGGCATATTCTGGTCATAAAGATAGGGAGAGAGGGCTGTTCGTACGTCCTCGCCGATAGCCAGCATCTTCACGACATCTTCCTCGCTTGGGATATGGATGGTGAAATTTTCCAGGGAGCATATCTCCTGGAAGGTATCCAGATACATAAGCTTTTCAGATAAATCCGGAATGTCGCCAAGGTGGAGCTGTAGAGCCCTGAGCAGATCGGCCATTGTATGGTTTTCGGCAAGATCGCCGTTTTTCATTAAAAAGGCCATGATCAGCTTCTCGATTGCCATGCAGGTCACGTTATAGAGGGTGTCGGTCGAGAAGGCCTTCTTTCTTTTATTGTGCGCACCAATCGCTGTTTTAAGAAATTGTTCGCCGTCCCGGCGGTAGTCACGCCAGTTGTCAATCTGTACGATGTTCATATCATGTTCCTTTCACTGTGAATTTTCGCAGGCAGATCAGTTGCGTTTGCTGCCAGCCTTGGTGTTTATAAAATGCCAGGGCCGGCGAATTGGTTTGATCGGCCAGAAGCTGCATGCGTCCGGCGCCTCTTTCGGCCCCCCAGTCACCAAGTGCCTGCAGCAGTTCTGTACCGATCCCCTGTTTTTGCCTGGATGGCTTGACCACCACATCCTCAATCAGCAATGAGGGGCCGCCTTCCGAGGTTGAAATGACCAGCTGTGCCGTAGCCATGCCGACAACCGCATGTTGCTTTTCGGCAACCATGATAACGGAGCTTGCGGAATCAAGAAGAAGTTTCAGGCCTTTTTCCTGTTTCAGTGCATCAAAGCTGAAGTCTTCTTCAATGCCGAAAAGTTGCTGCAGAAGCAGCAACATTTCAGAGAGATCTTCGTATCCGGCTGGACGAATCATGGCAATCGGGCTCCCTTCAGGCGATCAGGTAGTCGCCTGGCGGTTCCCCGTCTTCAAGCCCATCGAGAACCGCGTCAATCGCTTCTTCGCTGTCAATACCCTTAAACCACAGATTGTCAGGTTGGATAACCATGATCGGGCCGGACTCACACTGCTTCAGGCAGCCGGTTGCAACAATCTGCATATCAAGACCGCGATCAAGAATCTCCTCTTCTATATACTGCAGAAAGCCGTCGGTCTGTTTGTGACAGATACCCTTTGGGTCGCCTTTTGATCGAAAACTTTGGCAGAGAAGGATCTGCCTTTGAGGTAAAGCCATTTCGTGCTCCTTTTAATGGTGTCGTAAGTCATTGAGTTCTATTGTTATTTCTTTTTGCATTTTTTGCCGCCGCCATACAGCACATCGACAATGCCTTCGATGTTGTCCTCGGAGATACTGACTTTGAGGCCGGTTTCGGCAAGTACCTGGCGTGGAGTTTCCCCTGCGCTTGCAACAAGAAGGATGAAGCAATCCTTAAGGGTTGCGGCGACCTGCTGCCATCGGCCTGTACCTGCTCCGGGCTCCGGGGCATCCCTTGTCTCAAGGAGGCAGGCGAGGCCATCTTGCCGGGGGCCGTATATTAAAAATTTAATTGCCTGGCCAAGATGCAGGTCAATCTCGATACCATTGGAGCTGACGATGGCAACATTCGGTCGTTCCCTCGTCGGTTGCGGATACTGCGGCAAACCGGGGATTGCTCCCTCGTCCAAACCTTCTTTCCCCTGCAGGAGGAGAGGTTCGACTACCTGCAAATGTTTACTCACTTTTTCGGCTGTTTCCGCAATGCTCACAGAATCCGGGCTTTCCAGGTCAACCTCTGCTCCCGGTTCCGGTTTATAGGGGATGAGAGACATGCTGTCGGTGCCAAGCTCCATCATTTCAACAGCGATTTTTGGTGCATGATCGATGTTGTATCCGGGGTATAACGTAGTAAGAATAGACACAGTGATATTGTGAAATTTTAAAGCCGGAATACCGTTTCGCTGCTCTTTAAGGAGCAGGTTCACCGCATCGGAAATTTTCAGTGTTTTTAATCCCGGCCGGATCCAGGCATAGATCTTTTGCAGGATTTCAGCACGGACTCCATCCACCTGCATTTCGACATAATCAAGTCCGGCCTGAACCAGGGCGCCTGCTAATTTGTCACTGCCAAGCCCCAGCGTCTTCAGGCCGATTGTAAGCTGTGGATGATTTTTTCGGATGCGTTGTATGACATTTATGGTGATATCAGGAGTTGCTAAAGGATCTCCGGGGCCGGTTAGGGCCACCATGGATACGGCATCCCCCTTCTCCTTTATCACCTTGTCGAGGTATTCCAATGCTTCCGGCACCATAACGCTCAAGTTGCGGGCAGGAGGTGGCGGGGAGAACCTGGTCCTGGCGACAACCTGGGGGGCAACAGGCAGATGGACAACCGTCTCCGCTCTGATTTTTTTCTGCGATATCACGCTCATTTTTTTCACCAAAAGACATCTGCAAAAGCAGCAGCAGGCGATGCTCACACGCTGCTGCCGGAAAGACTACAGTACCAGCTCAAACTTTGATTCAGGATCGTCACGGTCCTTGCGGTCAAGCAGTACCCCGAGGATCTGCTCAAGCAGTCGTAAACCACCTTTATAGCCCACCGTCGGGAAGTGCTGATGTCCCTGGCGGTCAAGAATCGGAAAACCCCAGCGTACATAGGGCAGATCCTCATCACGGGCAATGTACTTGCAGTAGGTGTTGCCGATGAGCAGATCAACCGGCTCATTTTTTATCCACTGGTGCAGGAGGAACATGTCGCCTTTGGCTTTTACATTCACCTTGCAGTCCATGTTCGCAGTGATTGCCGCGATCCGTGCCTCGAATTTTTTGCCTGGGGTCCCCGTGATGATATGAACCGGACACATATCGATAGACACAAGAAACTCGGTCATTGCGATCACCTGATCGGGATCGCCGACCAGGGCAACCTTCTTGCCGTAAAAGTACTGGTGCATGTCGGAAATCAAATCCAGCAGCCGGCCTCTCTCTGCCGTGATTTCGTCAGGTACCGACGTCCCGGCGATGGTTCTGAGGGCATCGATAAAACGATCGGTGGCCTGCAGGCCAAAGGGCATATCCAGGATAGAACAGGGCACCTTGCATTTGGTATCGAGCAGTCTTGCCGCATCAGCAGAACACCATTCGCCGAGGGCCAGGGTGCCGATACTGCTGCCGCTGTTTTTTATATCGTCGATAGAGGCACCGGCGTCCGGAAACATTTTATATTCACCGGTAAGGGGACCGTTGAGCACACCCGAGGTGTCCGGGAACATGTTAATTTTCACCCCGATTATCGAGGAGAGCCGCTTGATCTCTTCCATGTCCGACGGTTCGACCCAGCCGGGAATGATATTGATCTTGCCGTTTTTCTTTGTCGAAGGTTCAGCCAGGGCGGCCATGGCTTTCACCATATTGGAAAAACCGGTGACGTGGGAACCAACATAACTGGGGGTTGGGGCGCCGAGAAGCGTCTTGCCCTCAGGTACTTTTTTGTCTTTTCTTGCTTTATCGAAGATCTGCGGCAGGTCATCACCGATTGTCTCGGAAAGGCAAGTGGTGTGAACGGCGATTACTTCCGGTTCGTAGACCGTAAAAATATTATCGATTGCCTGGACCAGGTTAGCCTGTCCGCCAAAGACCGAAGCACCCTCGGTAAAGGAGCTGGTGGCAGCGGAAACAGGTTCTTTGTAATGCCTGGTCAATGTGCTTCGGTGATAGGCACAGCAACCCTGGGAACCATGACTGTGGGGCAGACATCCTTTTATTCCCAGGGAGGCATACATGGCGCCTATCGGCTGGCATGTCTTAGCCGGGTTTATCATCAGAGCTTTTCGCTCTGTTATTTCTTTTGGTGTATGTCTCAGTAGCATTGTCTTACCTTCCCGATGAAAATTTTGGTTTTTGTGAGTTCATCAAACTCTTATTCCCAACAATACGTGGCGGAAAGTTCAGGATTTTCCTGCCATGGCGCCTTCATGTAGCTCCAGATCCTGCTGTTGACCAGCCGATCTATCTCTGCGTAGAAATTGACAGCACCCTTGAATCCTGCGTATGGTCCACCGGAATCGTAGCTGTGTAACTGTTTCATTGGCACGCCCAGTTTCTGGATGGAATACTTTTCCTTGATCCCCGCGCAGAAGAGATCGGGTTTCATCAGTTCAACCAGTTTCTCCGCCTCGTATTGGTTAAGATCGTCGATCACGATGGTATTGGATTCCATGTCAGGGTTAAGGCCCTCGTATGCCTTGAATTCCAGGCCATTTTTTTCGAGTGCGGCCAGCTCCTCCGGAGTTTTCCTCGGCTTATAGAGCACAGGATCGGCTTCGACATGTATCTCCTCGATGTTCCTGCTGTCGGCATCGACTTTGAGCGAAGGAATGACCTGCCGTCCTTCGTAGTCATCCCGATGGCCGAACTCGTAGCCTGCAGAGATGGTCTTCATGCCCATTTCGTTAAACAGTTCCTGGTAATGATGCGCCCGGGAGCCGCCAACAAAAATCATGGCAGTTTTTCCCTTGGTCCTGGGGAAAACATCTTTTAAGGCCGATTGAACAGCGGGCATTTCTTCAGCGATAACTTTTTCAACCGTGTCGATAAGTCCTTGATCACCAAAATATTGGGCAATTTTTCTCAGCGACTTTGCTGTCGCCTCTGCTCCGATAAAATTGACCTTGATCCACGGAATGCCGTATTTCGTTTCAAGCATGTCGGCCACATAGTTGATAGAGCGGTGGCACATGACACAACTCAGGTCAGCCTGGTTGGCGGAAGCAAACTTGTCGTACGTTGAGTTTCCGGAAAAAGTCGAGATGTTGGTGATGCCGCACTTATGGAAAATCCGGTCGATCTCGAAGCCGTCCCCGCCGATGTTGTATTCGCCCAGCAGGTTGATCTTAAATTTTTCCGTTTTCTCTTTTTCGCTTTTGCCAACGACGTGGGTGAATACCTGGTTGTTGGCGATATGGTGACCGGCGGATTGCGAAACGCCTTTATACCCTTCACAACTGAAAGCAAACACGTTGCAGTCGCCGAACTGCTCTTTCATTTTCTTGGCGACGGCGTGAATATCATCGCCGATCAAACCAACGGGGCAGGTGGCGAAGATGGCAATCGCCTTCGGATGAAACAGGTCGTAGGCTTCTTGAATCGCCGCTGCCAGTTTCTTCTCTCCGCCGAAAATAATGTCGGAGTCCTGCATGTCGGTTGACATACAGTACGGGATGTAATTTGCGTCCGTATCGTTTATGCCGTCGGTCTGGTTACGGCGGGTCAGCCAGGCGTAAAAACTGCAGCCGATCGGGCCATGGACCAGGTTGACGATATCGCTGGTCGGTCCCATGATGACGCCTTTGCAACCGGCATAGGTGCAACCGCGCATGGTGATGATGCCTGGTATGGTCCTGACGTTGGCGACGATTTCCGGAGTGGTATTCTCCAGCGCCTCGTTAATCATTATCTGTTTGGCGCGTTTTCGGGCAACTTTTGGTGGATATTTTTCCAGAAGTTTTTCCTTGATGTTGTGGGGTTCCCACTGCACCAGTTTTTGTGCTTTTCCCATGATACATCTCCTTGAAGCCTATCCTATTGATTTTGTACCTTTTTCGCCGGTTCTTACTCGAACGCTCTCGGCAATCGGCAAGACGAAAATTTTTCCGTCGCCTGCTTTGCCAGTCTGGTTGGCAGTGATTATTGCCTCGACCACATCATCAACCTGATTGTCGTTCACGACGATTGTGACCATCCGTTTCGGGTACAAATTGCCTTTCTCCCCGAGCAGTGCGGCAGCTTCCTCGTAGCCCTGTTCGACTCCTCTGATGAGCTTCCTGTTGACAAAACCAACTCCTCGTCCCTGTGCTTCGTGTCCAAAAAAGGCGTTTATGCCTGCGGCGGTAATGGCCGCTTTGGTCTTGTTCATCATGTTCATGCGAACAACGGCGATAACCTCTTTCATGCCGCCACCTCTGCCGCATCGGCATCTTCTTTTACACCTGAGCTGATGGTGTAGACATCCTGGACATCGGCGACGAAAATTTTGCCGTCACCGAAAGCTCCCTTTATTCCGGAGCGTGCTGCATCCATGATGGTGCTGATAACAAAATCCTTGTCTGCAGCCTTGACCACGCTCATAAGCATGGTCTTGGGAATCTCGTCGTAGGTTACCTCTCCAATTTTAATACCGCGCTGTTTGCCCCGGCCGGTAACAGAATATTTAGTTACTGCCGGAAACCCTGCATCCATAAGGGCAGCGAGTACGTCGTCAGCTTTTTCCGGTCGAACAATGGCTCTGATCATGATCATCATGTTGGTTTTCCTCCGTCTAATCTTCGTTCTTGTACTGAATCTTATACTGTTTCAAGTAAGCCAAAATCGAGCAGCAGCTGCTCCAGTTCTTCGATTTCCAGGGGTTTGGGAATGACAAACATCTTGTTTTCATCAATCGCCCTGGCCAGGCCGCGGTATGCATCGGCCTGTGGAACTTCCGGATTCCATTCGATGACGGTTTTCCTGTTTATTTCCGCGCGCTGTACATCGTTGTCACGGGGGACGAAATAGATCATCTGGGTACCGATTTTTTTGGCGAGTTCTATGATCATCTCTCTCTCGTTGTCGACGTTTCTCGAATTGCAGATCAGGCCACCGAGTCGAACGCTGCCTGACTGGGCGTATTTCATGATTCCCTTGCAGATATTATTGGCGGCATACATAGCCATCATTTCACCGGAAACGACGATATAGATTTCTTCTGCCTTGCCATCTCTGATCGGCATGGCAAACCCGCCGCAGACAACATCGCCGAGGACGTCATAGAAGGCATAGTCGAGCCCTTCACTTTCCTCGTAGGCTCCGAGAGATTCGAGCATGTTGATCGACGTAATGATACCTCGGCCGGCACAACCAACACCGGGCTCCGGGCCGCCTGATTCAACCGCCCAGGTGCCGCCATAAGCTGGTTTCCTGATATCATCGAGTTCAACGTCTTCGCCTTCTTCACGAAGCGTATCGAGTACCGATTTCTGTGCCAGACCGCCAAGCAACAGGCGGGTTGAATCAGCTTTCGGGTCACAGCCGACGACCATTATTTTTCGTCCCATCTCTGCCAGACCGGCCACTGTGTTTTGTGTTGTTGTTGATTTTCCAATGCCGCCTTTACCGTAAATTGCCACCTTTCTCATTGTGATCTCCTTGAAGGTTGTGGTGTTTATTTTTTACTTTTTGCTGCTTTGTTCCTGTTTGTGTTGCATCTCTCTACGCAAAGGCTGTGCCATCCACTGGCAATGAAATAAATGATAATAATAACAGCAAGGTGAAGTTCTTCTGGCGACCTTTGACTGCTTGCCGATCGAACCGACAAAGATCCTCGTTTTGGTTGGAAGATGACAAAAATGCAATCTTGTGTGGATTTTCGGGAGAGTTAATTTCGTGGTACGTTTGGTGCTACAAAAATGTAATAAAACAATGTGTGCATAAACAAATGTGTTGTGAAATCAATAGATAGAAGCTTGGAAAAAGAACTATATCATTTAATATCAAATAGATGTGGGAATGGAACATCGCTTGCAAAGATGACCTTGTTGAAAAAAATCGAAAATACAATCGAACCAAAGCAAAAATGGGTGAAAAAATTCATCCGTAAGGAGTTGATAAATAATGGAATCAGTATTGCGCGATTCGAAAAATATTACGCAGACTCAAGGTATCGAACTTCTGGCTTTGTACAGAATTACCGAGCTGATTGGTATCGCGGTTGATCTGGATAATACCCTGTCACGGATTCTTGGTGTTTTAAACGATACTATGAAAATGGAGAGGTCTACGCTGTTGTTCTTTGACAAGACAAACCAGAAACTGACCATCAAGGCTTCCTGTGGTTTGTCGGAAGCGGAAAAATTGCGCGGTGTATATAGACCTGATGAAGGGGTGTGCGGCCAGATTTTTCAGACTCGTTCTCCCTTTGTCGTTCCTGATATCAACAGCGAGCCTCTTTTTTTGAACAGGACGGGAGCACGCTCCAAGGTGAGTAAAAGCAAGATCTCTTTTCTTGGGGTACCGGTGATGGTCAAGGGAAATCCGGAGGGGGTTCTGACCGTCGACCGGTTATTTGCAGATGATGTTTCCTTTGAGGAAGATATCAGGTTTCTCACTGTCCTGGCAACCTTGATCGCCCAGTTTGTAACCCTTCACCGGGAGATTATGAAAAAAGAGGCCCGGCTCATTGAGGAGAATGCCTCGCTGAAGGCCAAGCTCCACCACGTCCACCGGGGGCACTTCATCATTGGTCACTCCAAGCCTATGCAGGAGGTTTTCAGCGTTATTGATAAAATAGCCAGCAGCAATGTGACAGCACTGTTACTCGGAGAATCCGGGACAGGAAAAGAACTGGTCGCCAAGGCAATCCATGATGGCGGCCGTCGTAAGGATAATGCCTTTATCAAGGTGAACTGCGCGGCGTTGCCGGAAACCCTGCTGGAAAGCGAGTTGTTCGGCCATGAGCGTGGTGCCTTTACGGGAGCACATGCCTCAAGGCCCGGAAGGTTCGAGCTGGCTGATGAGGGGACAATCTTCCTGGATGAAATCGGGGAGATGCCTCTTTCCGTGCAGGCAAAAATGCTCCGGGTACTCCAGGAAAAACAGTTTGAAAGGATCGGTGGTTCCAAGACCTTCACCGTCAATGTGCGGATTGTCGCAGCAACCAATGTCAGCCTGGAACAGGCGGTCGCCAATGGGGAATTCCGCGCCGATCTCTATTACCGACTCAATGTCGTTCCTATTGTTCTTCCACCTCTGCGGGACAGAAAAGAAGATATTCCTTTGTTGTTCAGCCATTTCTTAGGTCAGAGCAATGAGCGCAACGGCAGAAAAATCAAAATTACCTCGGAATTGCTCGATTTCTTAATTAATTATTCGTGGCCTGGAAATGTGAGGGAAATGCAGAATTTGGTTGAACGCATGGTTATCCTGGCTGAGGGAGACCGGCTCGGAATGGGTGACTTACCCTCCAGTCTGTTCTCGATGGAACGGCTGAAATCAGAAAAACGCAGCGAGTCCGACAGCAACCCAAAAGCTCGCCAGCCTGTATTTACCCGGAAGTCACTCCATGATATTGAACGGACCGAAATTGAAGCTGCCCTCCGCCGTAATGGCTGGGTGCAGGTTCGGGCCGCCAACGAACTGGGATTGACCGAACGGCAAATTGGTTATCGGATTAAAAAATATGGACTCAATCGCTATGAATCATTTCGTTAGCTGTCATGAGTATTTTTAATTGATCTGGAATTGTTGAGAGAGTATTAGGGCTATCGATTATCGGAGCAATTCCCAGAGACTGCTGTAGTTGTCTGTCCATTCCGGCACGCTCCCCTGTCCCTTGCCATCCAACTCCGTAACGTCGCTGCTGCGCCGCAGTTGCCGGGAGAGGTCGCTGTCGGTGGTCATCACAATCCATTCACTGGGCGACATCACTGGGCTTTCTTGCGCAATGGAGGTTTTGCTCTGTTTAACGAATAGTGCCGGAACCTTTTGGCGTTGTGCGTGTTGAAACACCACAGGTTGTAAGTTCAGATGCCGATTAGACACATGAACGGCCAAAACACCTCCTGGCGCTATGTGTTGCCAATACAAGTCAAAGCATTCTCGAGTTAGTAGGTGCACGGGAATCGAGTCGCTCGAGAATGCATCCACCACCAATACGTCAAATTGACGTGAGCCGTCGTCTTTTAGTTCCTGTTCCAATAATAAGCGAGCGTCGCCCTGACGCACATCAATCTTCGCACCTTTATTTTGTGCTGCTCTGCGAAACGAAAAATATTCATCAGAGAATCGGATCACTAGCGGATTAATTTCATAGAAAACCATTTCATCATGGGGTCGAGCATAGGCCGATAATGTACCAGCGCCCAACCCGACTACACCGATTTTTATGGGAGCCTCAGCTAGCCGCTTAGGGTGGTTCAGAATTGCTATTCCCACTCCGCTTTTATAATTATAATATGAGGTCGGAGTTTGCGCCTTCTCATCATCCAAAAGCTGAAGACCATGCACCGTGGTTCCGTGGCTCATAGAGATCCGTGCCTGTGATGGTTGATCTGCATCGATCTTCATCACCTTGATCACCCCATAAAAATTGCGGTCAGATGCCAAAATCGAGTTATTGCGACCCTTCAGATCTATTGAGCCCAACGATCCCAGCAAACCGACAACACTCACAATTGCCGCAATACCGAGCTGTAATCACCTGCCTTGTGCCGTATTTTTGGACCCACTGATTTATTTGTATAGCACGGCCACAGCTTAATAAAAGTAAGATTAACAAAATGTTGCCCAGGCCAAACTCGCGGTATTCGTTAAACACCCAGGGAGCCACTAGCGCAACGGAGCATCCGCCTAAGGCACCTCCACTGGCGATAGATAGATAAAAGTGGGTCAATTTCCGTGGGACCGGTCGACGTATGACGAGTTCTCCGTGACAACACATGCAGGCAGCGAAAAGGTTGAGTGAATATGCAGCAACTTGCCAATAAAAGTGTGACTGCAAGTTGATAAAAGGTCCTATCACCAAAAGCATTACTGACATGATAAACAGCCATATGTAAACGTCACGCACATACCACCCAGGTCGGTCAAAGCAGATAATAAAGGTCAAAAGGTAGAGGCTTAATGGCAGTACCCACAGAAACGGTACCGGCACAATATCTTGAGTCATCTGATTGGTAGTGGCCATGAGCATGATCGTTCCACATGCGCTCAGCGCAAGCCACAGGACTCGGTCGAGCGCTGATGTTGCACTCGATTCAGTCGGCGTCTGCAGATTAGTCTTGTCCACTGTAGGGTGCTGGCTGGTTGGTAGGCTGGTAGAGTCCACACGTATCGTAGCGGAGTGGCCAGCTTTCCAATGCTGACGTACGACAAAACCACAAAAACAAATCGCTATAGCGTAAGCTAGATATAGCAGTGACCATAATTCGCATTGCTCACGCAAATGGAGTACTCGCTCCACCACCAACGGGTACGACAAGAGAGCACCCAGCGACGCTATGTTCGAGACGGCATAAAGTCTGTAGGGTGAACGATTTGGAAATGAGGTACTGAACCAACTCTGCAGTAGCGGTGCGGAAGCAGTCAGGACTAAATACGGAACGCCAACCGTGCAGGCAAGCAAGGCCAGAATGACTACAGTCGGATGCTCCACTGTGGTACTACGCCAGTTGCTGGACGGAATCATCGGCAAGAATAATAACGACAGTCCCAGCACCGTCAGATGCACAAAGACCTGCTGTGATGTGTTACGGAGCCAGGTAGTGAGCAAGTGAGCGTAGGCATATCCAGCGACCAGCATCAACTGAAAAAACAGCAGGCAAGAAGTCCACACCCCCGGACTACCACCAAACCACGGCAAAATATATTTGCCTACAAGAGGTTGGACAAGGAACACAAGGAACGAGCTTAAAAGTACGCCAATTACATACGCCAGCATATATCACCTATTTTTAGAATCAGTGATTAAGGCAAACATTTTAATGGAGCCAGCAAGAAGGCTGACTTTTCCAAAGAATCCCATGGTATTTACGAAACGATTCTACTCACTTTTATTCACTGTGAATAGCTTTTTCTGAGACAGGCATCACCTCGGCGACTGTCAACAAAGCGCTCGGCCACCTTGAGCAACTTGGCATCGTTAAAGAGCTGAACGCTCAGAAGCGTAACCGCCTGTTCAACTATGCGGACTATATCGAGATCATGAGTCGAGGCACGAAATTGCCAGGCAGGTAAAAAGAAAAAGGGAATGAAAAAGGAATGAAAAAGGGGACGGATTTATTGTGCGGCCGGGCAAGGTCGTGTATTTCAGCGGGTGTGAAGCCGGAAACAGATTTATTTTACTTTGTGGAAATGTGAGGGAAATGCAGAATTTGGTTGAACGCATGGTTATCCTGGCTGAGGGAGACCGGCTCGGAATGGGTGACTTACCCTCCAGTCTGTTCTCGATGGAACGGCTGAAATCAGAAAAACGCAGCGAGTCCGACAGCAACCCAAAAGCTCGCCAGCCTGTATTTACCCGGAAATCACTCCATGATATTGAACGGACCGAAATTGAAGCTGCCCTCCGCCGCAATGGCTGGGTGCAGGTTCGGGCCGCCAACGAACTGGGATTGACCGAACGGCAAATTGGTTATCGGATTAAAAAATATGGACTCAATCGCTATGAATCTTTTCGTTAGCTGCAGGGGCCTAGATCTATTATCTCGACGAGAATTGCCTGTTCTCTATGACAGAAAGCTGGTCGGGAAGATGCTGAAAAAAAGGGCTGATCGATGACGCATTCAACGTTCATCGCCAAACCTTTTTCCAATCCGCAAATTCCAATGGGCGTAATCCGTAACGGGCGAAATTTCCCTCATGCAGATTGCTCAGCTCTGTCTCGACCACTTCAATAAAACGTGACTGATCATTGGGCGAAATATCTGTTTTAGACCGCCCGGCTATCCTGTGTGCGGCCTTACGTTTATCCATGCAATCACGAACCACCTCGGACACAAGATTTTTTATTTGCTGCCGGTATCGCAACCTGAAAGGGTCGGGCTCGCCGAGAGACTGTCGAATAGCAGAATAACGTGCACATGATCGTTGATAGGCCCAGATAAAAACATCACGCAGGAGTTCAACCCGGTTCAGCTCATAAACAGTCACTGTGCCGTCAATGTAAGCCCGATCCGGCACATCAAGGAATGAGAGAGGACATAAATTCCGGCGGATCAACGGGATATTGGCGGCAAGCCGCGAAACACGTTTATTTACATCCAGAAACGGCTGCAGATATGGTAGATGTACCATTGCAAAAAAGGCCTGTTCGAATGGGTTCTCTATTTCTGACGCAAGGGCAAGGAGTTGTCCGAAACATTCATCTATTAGTTGCGGTATTTCCAAAGGATGATACACAGATCCACCTATCATTACCGGGACAGTTCTCAATCGACCACATGCCTGCGGATCTGCCAGAAGATTGTTGGATAGCAAGGCATGCAGGTTAAGAATGGTGTATCTATTGAATCCCACTTCGGCGGCCTGCTCCACTAAAAGTTCGATGGCGTCTTTGTGGTTAAGGAGCATCTGTGTTTCCATTGCCTTTTTGCCTTCTGCTGCTTCGCCTTGCTCAAGAAGGCGTTCGGTTTCTAAAAGCGAATAGGTATTTCCTTCCAATCGGCTGGAGTTCCATGAAAGGTCGACTAATAATCGATTATAGATCTGCCGCGCATAGGTTCCGGCTATTCGCTGCTCTTCCGGCGAACGTCCAATCTCGTATAGCCTCTGTCGTGTTTCTATAGAGAGATAGAATGTTCTGTTCGGTCGGTATGAATCAAGAAAAGTGCGATTATACCCAACAGGCTGACGGCCTTGGATAGGCTTGCGAATAGCCTTTTTACTCTCCTCTCCATCTGGTGACAGTGGAATATAGACTTCTCCGCGTGCGACGAATATATCTGGCTCTTCTCTTAGATTTGCCTTACCGGTGATTACAGGCAAACGATATCGACTGGCTCTGGCCCGCCCTTCCTTTATGAGGCGCTTTTGCTCTAATAGTAATGACAGACGTCTCTGCAAGGTCCGACGAGGTACTCTGTCCTCAAGCGCGGAATAGATTTCTTCAATGCTAGCCCCGCCAGGGAAGAGACCCACCACTTTTACAATGTTTTCCAGGTCATTTTGAGAGATTTGTTTTGGCATAGTTCATTTATTATGGCGCGATTACTGGAATTGCGCCATAATAAAACGTTATTCTGGCGCAAAAAAGCTATCGGGCTATTTTATTTGGCGCGATTGCCATCGCAAAGAAGTTTCATTCCATTCTGTTTTATGCACCACCGGATTAAAAATATGGGCTCAATCGCTATGAATCTTTTCGTTAGCCAGTTTATAACTCTATATCATCCACTGGCAGTAAACCTGCATCAACATCGGGACAATATTGCTCAATCGAGAAATCTGCTTGATTTTTCCTCCCTAACTTTTTATTTTAGGATGTAGCGTTAAGATAAAATAAAAGCATATCTTATTTTAGTTTCTAGGTTGGCAGGATGAAGCGAAAACTCCAAGGCAGATACGTAACTATTTCGACAGTGGGTGAAAAGGCTCAGGCTTTCGTGCCCTCTTCGCTGCCGCCGCGTCCGCCCATCGACTGGACGCCGGAACTGCGCAGCAAGTTCGACGAGGCGCTGTTGGCACTCGGGCGGCTGGATAGCGTCTCAACTCTGCTGCCGGATACTTCGCTGTTCCTCTACATGTATGTTCGCAAGGAAGCGGTGCTTTCCTCCATGATCGAGGGGACCCAGTCGTCATTGTCTGACCTGCTGTTGTTCGAGCTGGATCAGGAACCGGGAGTTCCGCTGAATGACGTGCAGGAGGTCAGCAACTATGTCGCAGCCCTGGATCACGGCCTGCGCCTGATGGAGGAAGGATTGCCGCTGTCACTGAGGCTTTTAAAGGAAATCCACGGTGTGTTATTGACCAAAGGCCGGGGGAGCGATCAGACTCCTGGTGAGTTCCGGCGAAGTCAGAACTGGATCGGCGGTACCCGGCCGGGCAACGCTGCCTTTGTTCCGCCTCCGGCCGAAGAGGTGCTTGAGTGCATGAGCAAGCTGGAGCTCTTCCTCCATGACCTGCCGGAACCCACCCCGGTGTTGCTCAAAGCAGCGTTGGCCCATGTGCAGTTCGAAACCATCCACCCATTCCTTGATGGTAATGGTCGTCTGGGGCGTCTGCTGATCACTCTGCTGTTGTGCGAGCAGATGGTGCTGCGGAAGCCGATGCTCTACCTTAGCCTTTATTTCAAGACGCACCGGCAGTATTACTACGAGCTGCTGGACAACGTTCGCCTGACCGGCGACTGGGAAGCCTGGCTCGATTTCTTCGCCGAGGCGGTCGTCGTCACAGCTGCCCAGGCTGTGGAAACGGCGCAGCAGCTTCTAAACCTGTCGAATAAGGATTGCGTCAAGATCAGGGGCCTTGGCCGGGCGACGGCATCGACCCTGCAGGTTCACCGGGCGCTGATGGAGCATCCTATCGCCACCTCGGGCTCACTGGTGGAAAAGACAGGCCTCACCTCGGCGACTGTCAACAAAGCGCTCGGCCACCTTGAGCAACTTGGCATCGTCAAGGAGCTGACCGCTCAGAAGCGTAACCGCCTGTTCAGCTATGCGGACTATATCGAGATCATGAGTCGCGGCACGGAATTGCCGGGCAGGTAGGTCTCAACGGATATTGACGGGACAAACTCCCCCATTTTTACCGACTACTTTCCCCATAGTTCTGCAAATAATGCAAAAGTCCAATTACTCTGTCACGAAGTATTGTCGTTCTGAATCCGCCTCTGGAAATGCTGGATGAACTGCCGAAGTTTTCGACCGTCCAATTGCTCGCTATGAACAAAAATTCAGCATCACGGTATTGCAACCATCGTCTTTGTGATGCGAGCAAATCTTGTTTGGACGGCACCTGCAGTCGTTGCATCAGTTCAGCGAATACTCGATTGAGTTCTTCGTCCAGGAATTTCTCGTATTCTTTGTATGCGAGAGCTATCTCGCTATCGTTTTGAGCTTTTTGTTGTATATTTTTCTTAAAATACTCAGATTTCGCCTCAAACTCCGCAATATGATCAGGACCATCCGGATTGTCGATAGCAAAACAGAATGGACAGCAAGATAATATCCAGATGAAAACTACTAAAGTCGCAATGCTTGATCTCGTATTATATTTCAATTACCAACTCTTGAAAAAACTTAAAATATGACCAGCTCAAGCTACCTTTGGCTTTTTCAAGCTACGATAATAGCTGTCATAGGTATAAATTGCAGCCAGAGGATTATGACCGAGAAGCCTGTCCTTCACGGCCAGGACGGTCACCGGAGCCTCAGCATGATGAATGAAAAGCGAATCATGGCCGACGCAAAGGCCTAACAGGATGTTCAGTTCCGCCCCGCTGTGATTAGCCACCAGAGCCTGCATCACAGGGTTGCACATGGTCTCGGCCTTTACTCCCGGATCGACATGGTCTGTTTGACTGAGTCCCAGCCCACTTTTAGGTATCCGCCCTACCTTGCAAACCACTGAGACGGTTTCAAAACCATGATCTTCAAACATTTCGTGAACGATAGCTGCCTCCCGACGTAGACCGACGCAAAAGATCAGGGCTAACCGCTTATAATGCATTCGCCCGGCAAATTCTATTATTTCCTGAATGCGGGACTTTATCGGATGAATATGCTCATAGCCCAATTCACGGCCACCGTAAGCACTGGATTCCTGGATCGTACAATTTCTCGAAAATTCAAGGAGTGCCGGGGCACTGATCAGAGTCTGGGCCTCCTTCGCCAGATCCCTGAGTAAGGATGGGCAATTCTCCGGCCCTTTTCCGTCGAGGCCACGACAATATCTTTCGGACCAATCGTAAGGACACAAAGCGCAACTGGGCATTTTTTTTGCCTGCATAACCACTCCTTTTTAATTTATTGAATGATGGCTCTCATAAGCTGCTGGTTATTCAGGGTAAGTGCCCTGTTGTTCCATTTCTGTAAAGCGCCTTTCTTTAGTTGATTATAATTTATGATTTGTATAATGTAATGTACATTTTTCGCTGGAGAATTGCCCGTCGACCACTTTTCGAACCCAAAAGAAGCTTTCTCCTGGCCCTTACCCTCTCAGGATTATATGGCTCATAAGTTTGCGGCTTGTTCTGAAGTCCCTGCAGGTGCAGGCCGGTTTCGCAGGTAAATATATCGTCGCCGATAACCGGACGGTTGCCTGCGATGCTCCTTCCTGTTATTCCAGCCACATAAAGTGCCAGCGGTTTGAGGTACTCTGCCTTCAACGCAGTTATTCCCTTAGCCAGACTGAGGTAGCCGACAATCTCCTCGAGGCGGGCGCAGCCGGTCCGTTCACCTAAGCCCAAAACGACAGCATCGACCGATGAAGCCCCGGCTTCAAGGGCTGCTATGGCATTGGCTGTGGCCATGCCAAAATCGTTATGGGTGTGGACTGCAAGCAGGCAATGATTTATGGCCTGTTTCAAGGTTGTAACGAACTACGGGCTGCTGGACAACGTCCGCCTGACCGGCGTTATGCAATTTTTAATCACTCCCCCCACTTTACCGACTAGTTTTCCCATAGTTCTGCAAATAATACCGGATGGCTCAGTTTTGATCGCGATATTGATCATGATCAAATATCAAAAAGTTCAAGAAATGTACGTCGAATTATTTTCATTCAATCGATATTGCCAGTGAGATCTTTGTATTACGGGGTCAATGCTGTTATTGAAATGAGAAGAAAATAGAGTGCTTCAGAATACCATTTTTCCGTAAAAGCGGGATGTAAATTCCGGAAATTCGAATAAATCTGTCGCGCTCAAATTACTACAGAGTGGTGTATGTGCTAAAAAATATTGGGAAAATGAAATAAGTTAAATAGGAATAGTTATTGCTTAACAATTGTACTTCCTGTGCAATAGAGCTCGAAAATTCCTCTCTCAAGGTTTCTTCTGCGAAATTTCAATTCAGGAAAATAAAATCAGTGATGGGTTGTATCTGGATTGTTTTCCTGCCCTCCCTGCATAAGTACCGGAAAATGGCTGAAATTGGATAAACTTTCTCTGGTCAGAGTGGCTTGTATGAGAACATGCATTTTTTTATATAACGGAAAGTTTGGGTGAAAGAGCATTCTAATGGTGTTGAACGAGTGGCAGGGTTGAGAAATCCTCACTTGTTAACGAGGCGGTAATAATTCATTGCAAAAATTGGAGGAGTAAACAAATGACAAAACACAAGATTCCCAGGTGGATGAATTCGGTGCTGATGCTTGTGCTGGCATTGGCTTTGGCCGTGGCTATAGCCCCAGCCCAGGCGGCGTCGAAAAAATCGATTCCCAGCAAGGCCGGCAAGAAGGCCGCACTGCTGCAGGCGGCCGATGCCCTCAGGGTGTCGCAGCCAGTAGGTCCGACGGACGGAACAAAAGTGCCGCACTACTACGGACCCTTCCCGAACTGGGCCAACAGCCCGTTTACTTTGCCTGATGCCAAGGTGACTATTACGGGCGATGGTACGGGCGCCGAGGCCGTGGCCACCGTCGGGGCAGGTGGTGCCATTACCGGTATCACCATTACCAACCCGGGCAGCGGTTACAGTAGTCCAACGGTTGACATTACCCTGTATGGGAACTTCGGCCTCCGGCTGATAGCAGCGATGGCCAAATAACACGACCGGTTCGGTCACTTCCATTAGTGTAGATTTTTCAGGGGCTGGTTATACCGCGCCCGTTGTGGATATCACCGGCACTGCGACAACCGATGCGGCCGCCATCGTCTATGGCGGTGTTGATGCAGTCACCCTGCAGCACGCGCCGCATACTGGCTACCTGTTTCCAACGGTGGACTTCGATCAGCCGGATGGACCGGACGGAGTGAAGGCCACAGGCCATGCCGTTTATACTACCGCGACAGACGGAACGTTCACCGTTACGGGAATCCTAGTGGACAGCCCCGGGTCCGGTTATTCGTACGCGCCGAACGCCGTACTCCGTGACGGCACGTTCTTTGACCCGATACTCGGAAGCGGGGAACTTGTTACAGCCACGACTACACTGAGCATCCAGAATATCGTCCTGACAAATTTCGGCGCAGGCTATTCAGCCGTTCCGGATGTGGCGATAGCCGATTCGAATGGCGGTTCTGGTTCGGGTGCAATAGCCACAGCCTCCATTGATATTGGAGCGGTCACCGAGATCACACTCAATAGCGGCGGGTCAGGTTATCTTATGGGCGGCATCAAGAAATTCCAGGATAGCCTGTCGATGCTGTGCGACCCATCGGTCTGCAGGCGATGCGTTGCGAACAACATGGGCCAGTACCTCCCGCTTGCCGTGCCGGACACGACCACCTTCACGACGGCATAATGGGTTCGCTAATGATGCGGATTACTATGTGATTGCCCTGGTGCAGACCAGGGAACAGATGCACTCCGACCTGCCTGCGACGCTGGTGCGCGAATATGTCCAGTTGGAGACCCCGGCAAATGCCAGTCTGGAGTAAGCATATTCCACTCTCTAGAAAACCCTGCTCGACGGTCTGAGGCCACATCCAACTTATGCCTGACGGTCAACCAGTCTATCGCGGTGGACAAACCCCACTTTTTGGGGCCGGTCATCTCGACGAAGAAGGATCGTCCGGTGAGGATCGTCTTCTACAACCTCCTGCCGGAAGGCGCGGACGGGGATTTGTTTCTGCCTAAAGACTCAACCATTATGGGCTCAGGCCCTGGTCCGAATTCCCCGGCAAATCTGTTCAACCCGCAGAATCTGGGCACAGTCATGGATGAAGTGCGTAATCCGCTGTGTACCGTGATCCGAGCAACATTAATTGCTTCCAGGACAACCGCGCCACGCTGCACCTGCACGGCGGTATCACCCCGTGGATCAGCGATGGGACCCCGCACCAGTGGATCAGCCCGGCTGCCAGAGATCCTTCTACTAACAAGTACCCTCAGGGGCGCGAGCGTGGGGAATGTCCCGGATATGGTGAGGATGTACCCGGTGTACCCGACTGTTCGGCACCTAATGATGGCTGCCAGACATACTACTATACCAACCAGCAGAGTGCGCGGCTGATGTTCTACCACGACCACGCCTGGGGTATCACCCGCCTCGGCGTCTATGCGGGCGAGGCTGCCGGCTATTTGATCGCCGACGAAACCGAGCAGGCGCTGATCGACGGTGGAATGGATCATCCCGGCCGACCAGATCCCGCTGATAGTACAAGACCGGACCTTTGTGCCGGGCACCGACCAGCTGGACTGGCAGGACCCGACCTGGGATACCGCAAGCTGGGGTGGCATGGGCAATTTCTGGTATCATCATGTCTATATGCCGGCCCAGAATCCTGGCGACGCAACGGGCATGAGCCCCTTCGGCCGCTGGATGTACGGACCGTGGTTCTGGCCACCGGCAACACCACCGTACGGACCGATTGCCAATCCGTATTATAATATGATCCGACATACAGATGTTGGCAGACACCATTGGCGCTGCCTGCAACATCAACGATCCTACCACCTGGCAATACGAGACCGACCCCTTCTGTGAGCCGGAGAAAATCCCCGGTACGCCGAATATCTCCGTGGGTATGGAGCAGTTCAACGATACGCCCATCGTCAACGGCACGGCCTACCCCACCACCACGGTGGAGCCCAAGGCTTATCGACTGCGCATCCTGAACGCGGCCAACGACCGGTTCTTCAACTTCTCCTGGTATGTGGCTGATCCGAATAGTGAAACCGATGTGGCGATCGGACCCACTGAGGTAGCACTTAATCCCGCTGAGCTGGCAGCCGCCCAGCTTGACCCGAATATTTTCCCGACGCCGGACACCAGCGTCAGCCCGGCCGGTCCTGACTGGATCGTTATCGGTTCCGAGGGCGGCTTCCTGCCGGCCCCGGTCGTTGTTCCGGCCCAGCCGACCACATGGATCATCGACCCGACCGTCTTTAACGTCGGCAACGTCGATCAACATTCGCTGCTGGTGGCACCCGCCGAGCGGTTCGACGTAATTGTCGACTTCTCGAAGTTTGCCGGCCAGACGCTTATTCTTTATAATGACGCCCCTGCTGCATTTCCGGCAAGGGTTGCTAGCTATGATTACTATACCGGCGCCCCGGATCTGACCCCGGTAGGTGCACCTTCAATCCTGCCCGGCTACGGCCCCAACACCCGCACGGTCATGCAGGTGAAGGTTGCGGGAACACCGCGGCATCTGCTTTCAACCTGAGCGCTACTTCAAGAATGCATTCAAACACAAGGCGGACGGTTCTGGAGTATTCGAATCCGCACAGCATCCGATCATTGTTGGGCAGGCAGAGTACAACTCGGCATACGGCACGAACTTTTCCGCAAGTGGCGACTGCAACGGCGGCAGCACCAGCACCGTTTGTGACGGCCATCTCCGCATCAACAACCAGGGCGGAACCCTGTTCGGCTTTAACACCCTGCTGGATCCGGCAGGCAAGCTGGAGATTATGATCGAACCGAAGGCAATTCATGACGAGATGAACGCCTCAGCTTTCGACGAGTTCGGCAGAATGTCGGCAAATATCGGTGTTGAGGCCGTGCCGGCCACACCGGCGGCTCAGAACATCATTCTTTACCCGTTTGTCAACCCACCGACGGAGATGTTCGATGCTACCAATCTGCCAAAGAATAATATCACGACTATGAAACCTATCAGCCCGATCAGCTCGGCGGACGGGACACAGATCTGGAAGATCACCCATAATGGTGTGGACACTCATCCGCTCCACTGGCATCTCTACGATGTGCAGGTGCTCAACCGGGTAACCTGGGATAATATCATCAGCCCGCCGGATCCAACCGAACTCGGCTGGAAAGATACGCTGCGGGTGAGCCCGCTGGAGGACACGATCGTGGCCCTCAGGCCAATCATTCCTGATCTGCCATGGGAGCTGCCCAACAGCGTTCGGCCGCTGCATCCGATGATGCCGCTTGGGTCATTAATGGGCTTCAATAACGTCGATGCCGCCGGTAATCCTACCGCTCCGATCGAAAACCAGCTCGTCAACTATGGTTTGGAGTACGTGTGGCACTGCCATATCCTCAGCCATGAGGAGATGGATATGATGCGGCCTGTTTCCGTGGCGTTGCCGCCGAAAGAGCCGATAATCGGAACACTTACTGCAGGAAAAGGCAACAGGGTAAATGTGTCCTTCACCGACAACTCCCTGACAGAAACGTCTTTCCAGCTGCAGCGGTCCGCGGACAGTATTAACTGGACGAATGTCGGCACACCTGTCCTGCAGCTGCTCGCCGTGCCGAACACAGCGGGTAACGCCCTTACCCTGACCGACAGTGGTATTGGCAACACAGTCTACGGCTATCGTGTGGCAGCGGTCAACACAGTGGGCTACGGAGGCGAGTTTATGAGTGTGAGCGCGCAGTCTGTGTCCAGCTCCGTACTCAGCGGCAACGGCCAACTTCCAGCAGCGCCGACCTCCCTGACTGCCATTATAGCGGCAGGGCCGCGGGTCAACCTGACCTGGCAGGACAACGCCACCAACGAGAACGGGTTTGTCATCGAACGTTCCCTCGGACAGCGGTGCGACCTTCACCCAGATCGGCACAGCCCCGGCTCGCAACAATACCGGGAGTGTGAGCTTTTCTGACCCAACCGTGGTGCTTGGTAACAGCTATATTTACCGGGTAGCGGCGGTAAACGGCGGGGGGCTGTCGGCCTTCGCAACTTCGGCGTCCATAGCCATGGCCCTTCCGGCAGCTCCGTCTGACGTTACTGCGGCCAATGGCACACGCGGCGGACAAAGGACAGCGGGTCTGAACTGGACTCGCCGTGCCTGGTGCGTCCAGCTACAGCATCCTCTGGTCAAACAGCTCGACAATGGCTCCGGCAACTCAGGTTAACGGTGTCACCTCGAGTTCAGCAGATCAATGTGGGTGGTACCGCGGGAACTTCTGTCTACATGCAGGTCAGGGCCAATAATATCCTTGGCTCCAGTGCCTGGACTCCGGCGCCGACACCGGTGACGGTGACACGAAACTAACTATGGAGGAAGTGGTTTGATGGGGGAGGGAATAATCCCTTCCCCGTTATTTTTACAAAGCTCTTTATAAACAAGGGAGAGGGACTTCGGTTTCTCTCCCTTTGTCGCTTAATGGTGTTGCAGCTGCCGGATACTGGCCGACTTGTCATGATACTGGCGCTTATTTATCTGCCTATCCCCACCGCGGCTTATGGTTCAAGCATAGAACCGCATTATATTGTTTCGTTCAGGCGGCCTGTGGTTTTTTAAGATGATCACTGAATCGAATGCTTTTCACTGATATTATTATAAAATTGCATTTGAAAAAACCTTGGATTACAATATGCGGCATCTTGACAGGCAAAAAGCCAAGGATGCCGGCAGGGGCTTTTTCATCGTAGTGGATGCCTGATGTTTGATTCCCTTCCCGCAATTCATTGATGCACTAGAGGCCATGGAAAAAATAAAGAAATATCTGGGTTCAAAAAAAATTCTGCTTATGATTCTGGCGGCAGTAATGGTCGGCATCAGCATCGGTTATACCATGCACGGCGATAATTCGGAGGCGAGTCATCCGGTAGCGGACGAACATCCCATGTCCGGCATTATGCAACCAGGCAATGAGGATCAGGGTACCCAGCCTCCACCTGCGATGCCAAAAGAGGACAACAGTCTACGTCTGCCCGATGAATTGCGTGCCTCCCATGGAACAGCCAGGCAAGTGCCCGGTGTGCGGCATGGATCTGGTGGCGGCGGAGGCTCAGGGACACCGGCATGAAGAAGGTTCGTCCAGGCTGCATCTTACCGAAGAGGGTGTCAAGGCCGCCGGAATTCAGGTCGCAACGGTGGAAAAAAGGGCGGTTTCCGCGGAGGTCCGGCTGTTCGGCAGGGTTGAGTATGACCCCGCCTACCAGTACAAGGTGACTGCGTTTGCGCCGGGGGTGATCGATGAAATCTACGTCAAACGTGCAGGAGAGACTGTTAAAACCGGCGACGCCCTGTTTGATCTGTATTCGGTAGATCTTTATTTTCTGGAGCAGGAGCTGTTTGCGACCCTCGAAAAACTTCCCGGCTTTGTTGCAAACCGGCCGGCAGTAGGACAACGTTTCAAGCAGTGGGTCCAGCCGTGGATGTGGAAGCCCAGCGGTCCACCCCCTGTGAGGCGGGGCCGACCGGGGCCTTCTGTGGTGCAGCCGGCCAAAGCTGACAAGGAACAGGAGATAAGCTGCGGAAGAGGAACAGGCAATCACGGCCGAGGTCGTCAGAATCCGACGTGAAATAGGATCGCTGGGGCTTACTGAAGCCGAGGTCGACGGGATCATCAGCCGGGGATGGCCAACCGGTATCCGAACGGAATTGACACCAATTCCCGGCATTGTTCAGAAACAGGATGCGTTTAAAAGCATGTACCTGAACACCGGGGATTCTGTCTTCACCATCGCTGACCCTCGATATGTGTGGGCGATGTTTGACGCCTTCGAATCAGATTTTCCCTGGATCAAGCTTGGCCAGAAAGCCGAATTTCGCTCAGATGCCTATCCGGGCGAGATCTTCACAGGTGAAGTGATATACCTTGATCCTGATTTTGATGATAAAACGCATACATTCAAGGTAGGGGTTCTCTGTTCCGCTCATCAGGGAAAATTAAAGCCGGGGATGCTGGTCCGCGGTACGATGCATGCTTCCTTGATACCGGGATACAGGGTGGACAGCAGACAGAGCGCGGAGCAGAACAAGACGCTGACGATACCTGAGACCGCTCCGATGATCACCGGTAAACGGGCAGTAGTCTATGTGGAGGTGGCGGGCGAACCCGGGACGTATGAAGGCCGGGTAGTGCTTCTGGGTCCCAGGGCCAAGGGGTATTACGTGGTGCGGGAAGGGTTGCGGGAAGGCGAAAAGGTTGTGGTTAACGGGAATTTTAAGATTGATAGCGCAATCCAGATCCTGGCCGGGACCAGCATGATGACTCATGTAGGCGGTGAAGCGATGCAGGACCTTGAAAGTGAAATCTCAGGCATGAAGATGGATATGGAAATGGCGCCGCAGCAGACGAAACAGTGAAGAGCAAAACAGGAAGGAAACCGACGCTATTCGCTCTCAACATCATACTATGCTAATCAACCATGACTGAAGATTTTAATCCGCAACCTCACTCCACATCCTCCTGGCTCGGAACCATCATCCGCTTCTGTATGCTAAACCGGATGATCGTTTTTCTGGCAGTCGTTATCCTGATTGGCTGGGGACTGGTAGTGGCCCCGTTTGACTGGCAGCTCGGCGGGATGTGGCGCGATCCGGTGCCGGTGGATGCCATCCCCGACATTGGCGAAAACCAGCAGATCGTCTTTTCTGAATGGACCGGCCGTTCTCCCCAGGACATCGAAGACCAGATCACCTATCCGCTCTCGGCATCCCTGCTGGGCGTCCCCGGGGTGAAGACCATCCGCAGTTACTCGATGTTCGGGTTTTCCCTGGTGTACGTCATCTTCGAGGATGGCGTCGATTTTTACTGGGCCCGGACACGGGTGCTGGAGAATCTCAACAGTTTGCCGGCCCGCGAGTTACCCGAAGGGGTCAAGCCAACCCTGGGACCGGATGCCACGGCCCTGGGCCAGGTGTTCTGGTACACCCTGGAAGGTATCGGCTCCGACGGAAATCCTGCAGGTGGCTGGGACTTGCACGAGTTACGCAGTATCCAGGACTGGTATGTGCGCTATGCTCTGATGTCGGTGCCGGGCGTCAGCGAAGTGGGCTCGGTCGGTGGGTTTGTGGCGGAATACCAGATCGATGTAGACCCGGACCTCTTAAGGTATCACAACATCAGTCTGGCCCAAGTGGTGAGCGCCGTGCGTCGGGCCAATGTTGACGTAGGGGCGCGCACGATTGAGATCAATAAGGTCGAATACGTTATCCGAGGTCTGGGGTTTATCAAATCTCTCGACAATATTCGCGATTCCTCTATCAAGCTGGAAGGGGCAACTCCCGTGCTGGTAGGGGATGTGGCCAATGTGACCATGGGGCCTGCCTCACGGCGGGGCGCTCTGGACAAAGGCGGCATGGAAGCGGTCGGCGGAGTTGTGGTTGTGCGCTACGGCGAGAACCCGCTGGAGGTAATCAGCCGGGTTAAAAAGAAAATTGATGAAATAGCGCTGGGGCTGCCCAAAAGAACCCTGGCCGACGGCACGCTCAGCCAGGTAAAAATCGTTCCCTTCTATGACCGTACCGATCTGATCCAGGAAACCCTCAACACACTCAGTTCTGCCCTCTCCAAGGAAATGCTGGTCACCATCATTGTGGTAATCGTGATGATGGCGCACCTGGGGAGCTCGATTATAATTTCAGGGCTGCTGCCGCTCGCGGTACTGCTCTGTTTTATCGCCATGAAGATCTTCGGAGTGGATGCCAACATCGTTGCCCTTTCGGGGATCGCCATTGCCATCGGGACCATTGTCGACATGGGCATCATCCTGACCGAAAATATTATGCGCCGTCTGGCCCAGGCCACACCACAGGAAGATCGCACGGCTGTTGTTGTGCGGGCGGCAAGCGAGGTGGGCGGGGCTGTCCTGACGGCTGTATCCACCACCATCGTCAGTTTCCTGCCGGTATTTACCATGGTGGCGGCCGAAGGAAAACTCTTCAGACCGCTGGCGTTTACCAAAACCTTTACCCTGCTGGCCTCACTGATCATCGCCCTGTGTGTTATACCACCCCTGGCCCATGCCCTGTTCAACCGCAAAGCCGGCCGCCAACAACACGGTTGGATTTTTTACGAAGGATTGATTTATCTTGGGGGAGTGCTGGCGTTCGTGTTGGATTGGCAGGTGGGCCTCTTCGTAGCCGTCATTGGCGGCTGTAACCTTCTGATACTGCGGCTTCCAGCGGAGTCCGCACGCAGGGTGCGACTGTTGACCAGCGGCCTCATTGTGCTGGCGGTGACATTGGTTTTGACCCGATCCTGGCAGCCCCTGGGAGCTGAGAAGGGGATCGTGCATAATTTTATTTTTGTTGGGCTGCTCATTGGCGGGGTTATCGCCGCCTTTGGATTGTTTCATCGCTTTTATCCAAGGATATTGGGGTGGTGCCTGGAGCACAAAGCTCTTTTTCTGGCCCTGCCGCTGTTGGCGGTGCTGTTTGGCGGTATGATCTGGCAAGGGTACGGCACCATTTTCGGCTGGCTGCCCCGGCTGGTTACCAACTCCACGCCGTTTATCTATCTGACCGAAAAATTTCCCGGCATAGGCAAGGAATTTATGCCGCCGCTGGATGAGGGTGCTTACCTGTATATGCCGGTGACCATGCCCCATGCCTCCATCGGTGAGGTGCTTGACATCCTGCAGCGGCAGGATCGCGCGATCCAGGCGATACCTGAGGTGGAATCGGCGGTGGGCAAACTGGGAAGGGTTGAAAGTCCACTTGATCCGGCTCCTATCTCTATGATCGAGACCCTCATTAATTACGCACCCGAGTTTCGACTGAATGCCAAAGGGCGACCCGTACAGTTTCGTTTCACCCCGGACGAGCTTGATTTTTTCCGTGATGAGCGAGGCTACCCCCTCCCTGCCCCGGATGGCAAACCGTACCATGTTCGTGGAAAGTTTGAACGAGACAGTGACAACAAACTGATCCCCGACGACCAGGGCTGCCCCTTCCGATTGTGGCGTCCGGCCTTGGATACCGACATCAATCAAGGCCGCAAAGCCTGGGCAGGTATCGTGCAACCGGATGACATCTGGCGAGAAATCGTCAAGGGGGCATCCATTCCGGGGACAACGGTGGCACCAAAGCTTCAGCCCATCTCGGCGCGTATGGTGATGCTGCAAAGCGGTATCCGGGCAAATATGGGGATTAAGGTCTACGGTCCTGATTTGCAAACCATCGAAGAGGTGACGCGTCGCATCGAAAAATATATCCGGGAAGTTCCCTCGGTCGATCCCCTGTCGGTAATTGCCGATCAGATTGTCAGCAAGCCGTATCTGGAGATCGACATCGACCGGCGTGCCATCGCCCAGTACGGAATTGACTTGCAGCAGGTACAGGATGTTATCGAAATTGCGATCGGCGGCAAACAGATCACTACCACCGTTGAGGGGCGGGAACGATACCCTGTGCGCGTCAGATACATGCGCGAACTACGGGATAACCTCGATAACATAGGCAAAGTGATGGTACCTGCCCCGAATGGTACCCAGATACCCCTGGTGCAGTTGGCCGACCTGCGGTCTGTGGCCGGTCCCCAGATGATAAAAAGTGAGAATACATTTCTTGTCGGCTATGTGCTCTTCGACAAAAAAGCAGACAGGGCTGAAACCAACGTGGTTGAGGAGGCACGGGACTATCTCCTGGAGAAAATCGACAACGGCGAGCTGCAGCTACCGGCCGGCGTCAGCTTTACTTTTACCGGGAATTATGTAAACCAGGTGCGGGCTGACAAAAAGCTGAGTTTAATCCTGCCACTGGCTCTTTTGATTATCTTCATCATACTCTATCTGCAATTTAAATCCGTTTCAACCAGTGTCCTGGTCTTTTCCGGAGTGGCCGTTGCCTGGGCCGGCGGCTTTATCATGATCTGGTTGTATGGTCAGCCCTGGTTTCTTGATTTCAGTGTCTTTGGAACCTCAATGCGGGATGTGTTTCAGGTCCACCCGATTAATTTGAGCGTGGCTGTATGGGTGGGATTCCTGGCCCTTTTCGGTATTGCCTCGGATGACGGGGTGGTCATGGCAACGTACCTAAATGGTGCCTTTGCTGAAAGGAAGACAGCCACGGTCCAGGAGATTCGCCATGCTACTATCGAGGCCTGCCTGCGGCGGGTGCGGCCCTGTTTGATGACTACTGCCACCACAGTGCTGGCCCTGCTCCCGATCCTGACGTCCACCGGAAGTGGATCGGATATTATGGTGCCCATGGCCATCCCGACCTTGGGAGGCATGAGCCTGGAGATTGTGACCATGTTGATAGTGCCGGTGTTGTATTGCGGCATCCGGGAAAACAGGATGAAAGGAAATGCGGAAAAAAACATTGAGCTGACAAAAATAGAGAGCAAAGGATCACTGCATCCTTCAAATCAGTGAAAATGTCCTCTGTGTACTCTACTTGGCAGAAGGACCGTAACAATCTGGCATGAAAACGTTTAACTCATTTTATCAAAGGAGAATCCCATGAAAGGACTGGTAATTTTTGCTCTGTCTGTTAGTTTTTTAACCGGGGGTGCAACTTTTTTCGGAATGATGTGCAGTAGTCAGGCTTTTGCACAGGACGATATTGCGGCACATCCTTCGTGCCCCTATTGTGGAATGGACCGGCAAAAATTTTCCCACTCCCGCGTCTCTATAGCGTTCGATGATGGTTCCACTCTTGGAACCTGCTCTATCCATTGTGCAGCCGTCGATCTGGCTGTGAATATCGATAAAACACCAGTGCAAATTGAGGTAGGGGACTATGACACCAGCCAGTTGATAGATGCAGAGACGGCATACTGGGTTATCGGTGGCAACAAAATGGGTGTGATGACCAAGCGGGCTAAATGGGCCTTTGGCACAAAACCAGCTGCAGAAGCATATATTAAGGAAAACGGCGGTGCTCTGGCAGGATTCGATCAGGTCATGGAGGCCGCATACGATGATATGTACCAGGACACCAAGATGATTCGAGAGAAGCGGAAGATGAAACACCAGATGAAAAAAAATTGAAAGGAAGTGGAGAAGGGTAAGTAAAACATTTTTGCCATGACGGGTTGGTCGCAGATTTTTATGATCAACCCTCGTTTCGAAACTGGAGGTTGGTACTGCATGATACGGGTGAATAGAGCAAATCTGTTTCGGGCCGTCGTCCTGGCTGCTGTCTTGTTGATATCGGATACGGGACTTGCGCAGCAGAAAGGAATGGTGGAGCCTTCCAAAACAGACAAATGTCCGGTGTGTGGGATGTTCGTGTATAAATATCCTGACTGGACAGCGGAAATTATTTTTTCAGACGGTTCAGTCGAGTTTTTTGACGGCGTAAAGGACCTGTTCAAGTATTACTTCAACCCTGCCAAATACCGGCCCGGCCAGAATAAGAAAGATATCGCCGCCATCTATGTCATGGATTACTATGAGATGACAATGATCGACGCCAGGAAGGCATTTTTTGTCCTCGGGAGTAATGTTTTTGGTCCTATGGGCTACGAACTTATACCTTTGGCCACGGAAGAGGATGCACGGAATGTATTAAAGGATCACAAAGGAAAAAGGATTCTCCGGTTTGAGGAAATCACTTCCGCGGTGATCAGCAAACTGGATTGACGACTGTTTAATCAATGAGGAAGTACTACAACAGTGGGTTACCAAAATTGGCAATAATGGTCCGGAAGTCAAGTGTATATCTGGTCACCTTCGCGGCAGCATGCCTGATTATGGCGGGGCTTTTCCTGATCCATCCCCGACTCCAGAAAGATGATTATGTGAGAAACCTGGCCGATTGCAAACGGTTGGTCGGAGAACTTCAGTTGACTGATCTCTGCCTCTTTACGGAGGCCCGTTACACAAGGCATCTTTCCCAAGCCGATCTTCACTCGCCATTTCAAGATTTTCCGATGGCCTTCGAACATTTCCCATCCGGTTCAATGGTCATGCCCCCTCAGCATCTCATCCAAAAGGAACAGCGATCCCTTCAGACTTCCAGATGACCTGCAAAGACTAAGAGTCCAGTATAAAATCCGCGAAAAATATCGGGTAGCTGGCGATCAAAGTAAAAACAAGAAATCCTCCCATGGACAAAAGGCAGAAACGTCTCTGTAAGGCAGGAATCAGTGTCGAAAGGGACTGCGGGCCCTTCAATCTTTCAATCACGCCTGTCCCCATGCCGGTAGTGCCCGCCATAAGAAGAGACAGGTAAAGAGGGTATCCGATGTAGTGATAATCCTTCTGAAGCAAGCAGAAGGGGCAGTGATGGGTAGGCAGTTCATAATAGTAAACAGAGATGAAGGAGATCACGGCAGCTAAAGAAACAACCGTTGCCACTCCCGCTGCAAGACCAAACACTGCAGCGCCTCTGCCGGTTACAATGAAACCGATCCCGACCCTCATGGTCAGGATAAGAACTACATAAAAAATGATCATGGTGGTAGAGGGGGCAAGGGCGGCCATGCTCCCCGTTATACCTTGGCTTTCCTCGCCGAAAATAATCCCGCAGCAGGATGTAATCACATCGGCCCTGAGCCCCATAAAATATTTAATCTGAAGGATGGTGTCCAGGCCGATCATTAATGTCAAAAGGATAAGAAGCTTATACTTGGGACGGATCAGCGGGTAATCATGAGCCTGATTGTCCGTGTGATTGATGATCATCCACACACCGCAGATAACGAATGTAAGGATTTTAACAACCAGTGTGACGTAGCCATAGTCGTTGATATTGAGAGATCCCGCCGCACACATTGCACCAACGAACAAGTCGTGCATATGTTCTGCGGTAGCAATAAACAGGATAAGGGAAAAAAGTTCAAACACCAGCACGTAAGTGCAAACAGTGGATATGAGATATGTCTTTCTTTCCAGAAGCAGTTGCAGTTCGCTCCCGCTTTGGATATTCCAATGCTTCAAGATTCTAAGAGCGGTGAGCAGGGCGTAAAATGCGAAGGCCGTGACCAGCAGGGAACCGGAGATCAGGGCTATGATGGCGGGATTAAACAACATATTATGTTTCCGTTTTAGGATTCGGTATAATTGATTTTACTCCACAACCCCACCATCCCGCATTGAGACCACACGATCGGTAATTGAGGATTCAAAGACCAGGGAATCATGGCTGGCGATCAGGATGGTATTTCCTTCGTTCTTGATACCGGAAAAAATTTCCAAAAGCTGCCGGGCGAGTTCAGTGTCCAGATGGGCTGTAGGTTCATCGGCGATTATGATAGAGGGGCTGTTGATCAAGGCCCTGGCAATGGCGACCCGTTGCTGTTCACCACCTGAGAGGTGCTCCACCTGCTCCTGAACTTTGGAACCAATTCCGAGCTTTTCCAGAAGGGATACCGCCCGATCTCTGACCAGCCGATATTTTTTCCCCGTTGGGTAGGCGGGAAACATGGTATTCTCCAATACTGAAATTCCTTTGATCAAGTTAAAATTCTGAAAGATGAAGCCAAAAGTCTCCCTCCTGATCCCAGCGGCAAAGCGTTCAGGAAGACTCGTGATCTCTCGCCCATTCATCAAAATTCTTCCGGAAGTGGGCCTGGACATGCATCCGAGAATACTTAAAAGGGTGGTCTTCCCTGACCCGCTGGGGCCGACGAACACAGTCACCTCATTCAGGGTAATCTCAAGATCGATCTCCTTTAGGGCCTGAAACTCATTAGCCTTTCCTGAATTAAAGGTCTTGGTTATTGCCGATAGTTGAATCATATCAATGTCTCATTACCAGATCCGGATCGGTGACAGCAACTTTCCACGTGGCAACAATGGTCAACAAAGTGTAAGGGACTACCGTCAGAAAAAAGAGAATCGCCAATTGGTAGGGATCTATGGAGGGACTGAGTGTGAATTTCGGGTAGAGTATCGACCAGCCCTTCAGTGCATGTTCAAAAAGGGTCGCAGAAGTGATATATATGTGAATATAGGCTGAGATCACTCCCAGTAAAAAGGCTGAGACTGAAATAACCACGCCTTCCCAGAACTTCATCATCAGCACGTCCGAGGTGTCCCAGCCAATGCCTTTCAGGATACCGATCTCCGTTTTCTCTTCAGCGCTAAGCCCCGTTGCCCTGTCCCAGGCGAAAATAAAGAAAGCAAGAGCAGCTCCCCAAAGAAGGACGATAACGTATCCTCCGCGCCAGTCAAAAAGAGAATCATAGGTCCTGATGATGTCCTCCTTCAGAATCGGCCTTGTGTCCGGGAGATCTTTGACAATCTTCATTGTGATGGTTCCGGATTCCTGATTATTGCGAATGTTGACGCTGAGATCGGTCGCGTAGCCCTCCGGAACACCAGAAATTTTTCTAAACGTAGATTCAGACATGAGGATCAGGTCTGACGATACAAGGTCGGTATCTTCTCCCATCGTATTGATCGGCGTGAGATCAATCACCTTTCCGTCATAGGTTCTAAAATATAATTTTCCATCATTTAGTGGCCCCCAGGTCCTCAATACTCCTGCACCAGTTTCAACAGTGCCGTCTGGCCGAGAAAATTTTTCCGGAACCATAATGGTATAGTTTGCCAGGGATACAGGGTGAGAGTAATAACCCCAAAGTCTCGGTCTTACTGAGGATGTCCCACGAATCTGTTTGATTTTCTCTGCGTAACTTGTAGGGATGAGGGAATGCCTGCCGTTTACGGTGCGCTGAACGATCATTTCCGGGCTATTTTCCAGAACTTTCACCGCTTCCTTCCGCAATGCATGGGTAAAGAAGATCACTGAGGAAAGAAGAAAGGTAACGAGCGCATAGACAAAAAGGAGTGAGAGATTTCTTGTCTTTCGCCGCCACAAGGAGGAAAGGGTGAAATCCAGAAAAGCGCGCTGCCGTTCAATCCATAACATATCAGATTTTGTATCCTCTACAATATCACATAGACAAGATTATTTTTTCAGCAGCTGATAAGGCGGTACTACCTGGCATCTGGATGCAAAGAACTGGACGGGAAGTGCTCGAAATCTGAAACGGGGAAGTCAAGATCGATATGGGAAGTATGCCTTGTGTAATTGACTTTGTTAAAGAGGTAGAGACCCATATCCCTCAGTTCCTGAACTAAATGCTTAGGTTTCGCCATCCTTTTCTCATAATCGACCAAGCTCCTCCCACTCAGAGACGGATCTCATGACGGTTATTAAGCTATCCTTTCAACTTGGTTTCCGCAAGTTTTTTCTGGGCAAACCTGACTGAGCCACTCTGTTGGGTGTGCCTCGGACCGCAAAACGCGGTCCTGCGAATTGCGAATGTTGGAAAAAGACAAGAGAGCTTGCTGGGTGCAACTGAATGCAACTATATCTGCATATTCCTACGACACGCCCATGTTCCGAATCGTGCTCAGTCAGGGCCAAACAGAGCTGGAGGATCTGTCAGAAGATGAATAAGTTCCGAATCACTGAGAGGACGTCGTAACCGGGTTGCTTCCATCCTGACTGATTGGATCGCCTGGTCGGTGAGTTCTCCGGAGAAGGAGCTGTCCACCTGGTTCATGCGCTGGAGAATTGCCCGTCGGCCACTTTTGGAACCAAAAAGAAGCTTTCTCCTGGCCCTTACCCTCTCAGGATTATATGGCTCATAAGTTTGCGGCTTGTTCTGAAGTCCCTGCAGGTGCAGGCCGGTTTCGCAGGTAAATATATCGTCGCCGATAACCGGACGGTTGCCTGCGATGCTCCTTCCTGTTATTCCAGCCACATAAAGTGCCAGCGGTTTGAGGTACTCTGCCTTCAACGCAGTTATTCCCTTAGCCAGACTGAGGTAGCCGACAATCTCCTCGAGTCGGGCGCAGCCGGTCCGTTCACCTAAGCCCAAAACGACAGCATCGACCGATGAAGCCCCGGCTTCAAGGGCTGCTATGGCATTGGCTGTGGCCATGCCAAAATCGTTATGGGTGTGGACTGCAAGCCGGCAATGATTTATGGCCTGTTTCAAGGTAGTAACGAGACCTGCTAATTGAGCAGGGGAGGCTATGCCCACAGTGTCGGCGATTCGAATTCTTGCTGCGCCATGTTGCTCCGCAGCCTTTGCCATTTTTATTAAAAATTCAGGATCACTTCGCGTTGCATCCTCAAATCCGATGGATACCGTCAGCCCTTCCTGCCTGGCAAAATCAATACTTGTCTCCATTGTTTTTTGCGCCCAGAGACGATCTTTGTGCAATCGGTCCTGCAGGTGAATATCAGAAACCGGCACGGAGAGTGAAAGGATGTCAGGACCGAGTTTTACGGCGTGGATGATATCTTCTTTCCTGCAGCGGCTCCAGAGAGACAGTTTCAGATTCGAATGATTCTTTCTGCAGTAGTTGATGAGCGGACCTGAACAGGAATGAAACCTGGAAGAGATTCCAAGCTCAGCCTCAGTTACGCCGATCATGACCAGACCGTCGAGGATACGTTTTTTCTCAGGCAGGGAAAAAAGCAGGCCGGGTGTTTGTTCGCCCTCTCGAAGGGTTGTGTCTATTATATTGTAATTGTGGGTCATCTGTATTCCTCGCTGTGATGCTGAAAGATGCAAGAAAGATGCCGTTGTCCTGGAAAAGCTGTAAATACAGTTCTCTATAGATGTTGAACAGGCAGGTGGTATTCCTGCAGTTCAGATAATGGATTTTCGATCAAACAGAATTGTAGTTTTCGGACAATTCAGTAGTTGGAATCTGTTTGAAGGCGGCTGTCGCCTTAGAGAGGAGATCGGTAGTCAATGAGTTTTGGCTGCCTCCAGTTTGTATTTCCCCCAAGTTCTTCAAGGATAGCCACCCCCTTCTCCATATTCGCCCCTACGGATCCGAGACCATGTGAATCGTCCCCTGGTGCTATCGAGATGCCCTGTTCAAGAGCCATTTTCAGGATGGCCCGGGTAATATATGGTTCATCTGCTCCTTTGAGGAGTGATCGCAGGTTTAAATCCATGATTAAATCCAGCTCTTTTATGAGCTGCAGGTTTCTTTTGATCCGGTCCATGATTTCAGGGTGCAGGATCCTCTCCTTGTAGTCTGGATCAAAAATGCGGATAAGATCGAAATGACCAACGACAGAGGGCCTGAAGAGTTTGATCATGTCGTACTGCTGATCGAAATATCGGCAGTACATTGGTACTATGCCCCCTAAGGCTTCGACTGTTTTGTCATATTGTTCCTGAGAATAGTCAAAACCCATATCATTTACGAAATGTACCGAACCGACCATATAATCAGGTTGAAATCTCTTAATCAAAGAAGGAATAAACTCCTCGTACCCACTATAGGTCTCTATTTCAATTGCCGCAAATATTTCAATTTCCGAACTGTATTTTTGCTGCAGTCTTCGACATTCCTTGATGTAGCCGGCAAAACGATTGAGAAGGAATTCCGGAGTCAGGCCGGCCGCTTTCTGATCCGGATAGAGCAATTCTTCGCTGATGGCAGGAGTATGCTCGGTTATCCCGACCCAGGAGAAATTTTTGGCAATATAGAGTTGGATGATTTCTTCCAGCGAATCGGTAGCATGATGGCAAAACTGACCGCTATGACCGCCATGTACAGATACAAATGATGTCGTTTTCATTAAAAGTGGTACCGTTGTTATTATAGGGTATTATTTTGTTGTCAGTCAGTGCAGGGATTTCCCGGTGCTGGACATGGCAAGGTTACCATCGCGGACGCCTCTGAGTGCAATGAGCCGGTCTGCCAGTTCCTGGACTTCTTTGGCTTTTCCTCTCACCACGATAACTTCGAGGCAGTTGTCGTGGTCCATGTGGACGTGAGTAGTGGAGACGATGTGATGATGGTAGTCGTGCTGCACCAGGGTAACCTTCTCCTGGAGCTTGTGTTGATGATGATCGTACACCAGGCTGATGACGCCCATGACCTGTTTGTCGGCTTGCCATTCTTCCTTGATAAAGGTTTTTCGAATCAAATCACGGATTGCTTCTGAACGATTGCTGTAACTGCGTGTTTTTATATGCTCATCAAAAATATCCAGCAGTTTTTCCTCGAGTGATATGGAAAATCTTTTCAGCATAAAAATCACCTCCTGTGGTGGCTGCTTTTATCTGTTGACCACTATAAAGGCTCGCCACATTATGCGCAAGTCCATTGCTGGCAGCTATGAAAATCCTGTTTGCGGATTGTTGCAAAATAGCCCGCGAGTCCATGGTAATAATTCAAACTTTTTGCTGTGAGCCACGCTGTAACAGGCAGTAGGAAATTGTCAGAGCAAGGCAGACGATGGTATACCAGGGAAACCAGCCGATGGCACCTTGAAAGGCCAGGTCTTCTATTGCCGATTTGGACAAGTCCGGATGTTCCGTACTTATTGCCGTTTGTTGATAGTGAATTAAAAGAGCAAACAAAAAGCCAATGAGCCCGTAGGCGAGATTAAAGGCCAGCCCTTTAAAACTGAGTACTGTAGCACGCTGGTGAGACTCAGTAATGCGATTGAGGTAATGACTTGTGAAAAAGGAGACCAGCATCATTGTGATAAAAACGAGCGTCATAGGCAACAGCCCCCAATAGGGAAAGAAACCGGTGAGGCCGAAAAGTGCCAGGAGGCAAAGACCTGATACCCAGCACATGTTGGCAGTTGGTGAGTTTTTCTCTATCATGTATTCGGCGACTTTTGGAATGAACAGGCCAAGAAGGGCAATGACTGAACCGATTACGCCAAAACTTGCTTCCGGCAGATGTATTTGCCGATAATACTGGCTGTTCAAGGTAACGATCATCCTCAATATATGATCGTAGCACATGCCAAAAAGGATAATGGCCATGGCAAAAGGTGTCCTGGCAATCCATACTCCGGCATTCCAGGTCATTTTCAGGGCGGTAATGGTTCTGAAATGTGTTCCTTCCTTCTCCTCTTTCTTTTTTTCTTCCATCCTGAAAGCTGTTATGGCGGCAAGGACAGCTAATACAAGAGTCAGATAGATTGGGAAGCGCATGGTTGTCTGTTGATCTAATGTGGAAGAACTGCCGAACCAGGCGAGTAGCCGGTTCATCGCACTTGGATCATAGATCAGGGCACCGATGGTTAAGGTGATGATAGACCCAATTGATCGCAGGCGTATCTGCAGGCTGAGCACCTTTGGCCAGTCATCAGGGTTGCCCTCTGTCGCCAGGGCATCGTAGGCAAGCGCTTCGTCAGCTCCGCTGGCCATCGCTTCGGCGAGACCACTGAGAACGCGGTTGATAAAAAAGACCCAGAAGATAAGGGTGCTGTTGCCCAAAGGAACAAAAGCCAATAGAGACATTTCCATCACCATAAGGAGTGAAGTCGCGACGATCAGTTGCTTTCTCCCTAAAACATCGGCCAGGGCACCCGAAGGAACTTCTGCGCAGACGATAGTGATTGCCCAGACAGTATTCAAAAGAGCGAACTGTTCGATGGTCAGGCCAAAATCAAGAAAAAGAATAGTAAAAACGGGATAATAGAAGCGAGCGTTGAAGAGAACCCGGAAGGCGAGAAAAAGCCGGATGTTGGTAATTGAAAAAGGTGAGGTTGCTGCAGGCATTATAAGTCCTTCAAATAAATTACCGAAGAGGAAAGGTCAGGGCATAAATCGACGGCTGGATAACACAGCTCCATCGGACCGGGCAAGGTAAATTTCTATTTTTCTGACCAGCAGGGAGAGGCTAAGACAGAGGGCAAGATACATCAGTGAAATGGTGAGCCATACCTCAATTGTTGCCTGGGTCGATGCCATAACCTGCAGTCCCTGAAAGGTCAGTTCCTGAATGGAAATTATCGAGACAATAGAAGACCATTTAATAGTGTTGATGAATTCATTTGCCAGCGGCGGCAGCATGATTCGTATGGCCTGAGGCAGGATGATCAGGCGCATCAGTTTCCACCTGGTCAGTCCCAGGGCTTTGCCGGCCTCCCATTGTCCGGTGCCGACTGCCTGGATTCCAGCCCGGACGTTTTCCGCGATGTAGGCTCCCTGAAAAAGGGCGAGGGTCATCATTCCCGATAGAAACGGAGAGATCAGGCCCGGTTCGGTAAACAATAAAGTCAGTATTGTTTGTATTTTTTCAGAACTTGTACGGAAAATTTCCTCGATGCCAAAAAAAGTAAGCAGCTGATCGCTGACAAAATAGTAAAAAATAAAGACCAGTACCAGAGGCGGGGTATTGCGGATCAATTCAACATAGGTCCGCCCGATCAACCTGAAAAACAGGCGGGGAGAGACCCGCATTAATCCTATGCTAAAACCGAGCAATACGGCAAAAATCGTTGCCCATATACTGATTTTGATGGTGGTGAGAAATCCCTGCAGAAGGATATTGGCAGTCCAGCGGTGCTCGGCGGCGTCGAAGCGAAACAGGTAGGTTGGGATTATACCCCAGTTCCATTTGTAATTGAGCGAATAGAACAGGCGGTACCATATAGAGGCAATAAAGCCAACAATGACTGCGAGGACAATAACGTCGAGTATGGTAACTGCTTGTTTTTTCGGTTGCATGGTGAATTGCCCGACCGAGAACCCCGCCCAGTCATAGTCTGATCGCTTTCCTGTTTATTCGTTTATTCGACCTGGCTGGTCCAATCTTTGGAGCCGAACCAATAATTATGTCGTTCTTTGAGCCAGCCTTCAAGGTTGACGACGGTGATCCAGCTATTGAAAAAAGCCAGGGTGTCGGGATCTCCTTTTCTTATGGCAAAGCCAATTGGCTCTTTGGTAAAGGTTTCTTTTATCGGTAGAAACAGTGTCTCGCTGTAATCGACTGCTTCATAAGCCGGTCGTGGAGCAGAGCCGATTACTGCATGGACATTACCATTTCGCAGTTCCTGATAGGCCTGGGGTTCTGTATCAAACATTCTGAGTTTTGCCTTGGGCAGGTATTTTTTTGCAGCAGCAGCGGCGGTCGTACCAAGTTTTACCGCAATCTGCACCTCCGGTTTATTGAAGTCTTCAAGCGAACTGAAACCTGCAGCAAGCTTTTTGTGAGCGACGATACTCATGCCTGAAAACTCGTAGGGCTGGGTAAAATTGACCTGCAGGGCGCGCTGTGGAGTGATGCCCATGCCGCCGATGATGACATCGAATTTACCGGTCAGAAGTGCCGGAATAATGCCTGACCAGGCAGTAGGCAGGAATTCAACTTTTACTCCCATGTCTTTGGCCAGGCGGGTGGCAACGTCAATTTCAAAACCGATAAGTTTGCCGGTTTTATCTTTCATTGCCCACGGCTGGAAAATATCCATGCCAACCTTCAGCACACCTCTCCTTTTTATAGTTTCGATGGTGCTGGCAGCGGATATTTCCTGCTGAATCGTCGCACCATAGCTGAAGCTGCAAAAGCAGAGCAGCAGGAGCACGACTGAGATAAGAGGTACGAATGGACCATTGTTTTTCATGTTTATCTCCTCCGTTTAGACGGGTTCTAACAGAATTTAAATGTATGTCATGGTAATCTAAGACGTTTTTCCAGTATGCCAACAACTACAGACAAAAATAATGTTATCGAGAGGTACATGGCCGCCACCGTAAACCAGATCTCAAAGGTTAAATATGACTCGGCAATCAGAGCTTGCCCCTGCATGGTCAGGTCGTAAATGGCGATGGTGCTGACCAGAGCCGAATCCTTGACCAGGGAAATGGCCTGGCTGGTAAGTGGCGGGAGAACTGTCCGGATCGCCTGGGGGATAATTATATGACGATAGGTCGAAAAAGTGGTCAGTCCGAGACTGCCGGCTGCCTCAATCTGTCCCCTGTCGACAGACTGGATGCCGGAGCGAAAAATTTCCGAGGCATAGGCGCCTTCGAAAAGGCTGAGGGCCAGGATCGCCGCGAACATCCGCTCAAGTCCCAGCATCGGGCCGAGGACAAAATAAATAAAAAATATCTGGATTAGAAGCGGCGTGTTTCTGCTGGTTTCAAGATAGATGATGGCCAGACCGCGTGCGACAAACGAATTGGAGAGACGAAAAATAGCGGTTGTCAATCCGATAATAAGGGCGAAAACCAGACTTACCAGGGAAATCTGCAGGGTTATTTTGAGCCCCTCTACCAAGGGTCCGGCAACGATACCGGATTCGGTCACTGTTAACAGGTAGCGGGGAATCCGATACCATTGCCAGTTGTAGCCGATATTTTCCGCACTCTGTATCGCCAGCCAACCTAACAGCGCTATAAGTACAGCAAATTGGCAGACATCAAAAAGCGGGCTACGAAAAAAATCTCCCGGTGTGCCGCTGCTTTTACTGTGTGGATATGTTCTCGCCATGGTTTTAGTGCCTGCCATTCCCGGACTCCTAGGAGATGCTCTTTCTGGTATGTTGCAGCTGTACCCTGGCCTTTTCAGAAATAGTCCTGAAATCAATTTTACCGCTGCCCATCTTCGGCAGAGTCTCCCAAATGAGAAAGATTTTGGGAAGAGCAATTGCGGGGAGATGCTTTGCCATCTGTTTCAGAAGAGTTTTCTCATCCAAAGGTGTGGTTACCACAGCCACAATGCGTGCGCCTTTGAACGCATCGGGGATTTCCACGACGCAACAATGGCTGTCTTCCGGTAAAAACTTTTCCAATACAGCTTCGATCTTCACCAGAGAAACCATCTCGCCGCCGATTTTGACAAATCTTTTTAGTCGACCAACGTGCCACAGATAGCCATCCTCGTCGATGTTTCCCATATCGCCGGTGTCATACCAGCCATGGCGAATGTGCAGTGACGTTTGTTCAAAATCATTGAAATAGCCTTTCATGACGCTGTCACCTTTAACAAGGATACGACCATCCTCACCCAGAGCACATTTCTCGCCGGTCTCGTAATTCTCAATGCGAACCTGAATGCCCGGAATTGGTTTGCCGACACTGCCGGGCCTGTTTGACGAGGGAGTATTTGTTGAAATGACTGGAGAACACTCCGTTGCACCGTAGCCTTCAAGTATAGTGATGTCGTGCTTGCTTTTAAAGCCTTCCCGAAGTGCGTCAGGGCACTTGTCGGCACCGGTCAGGGCGATCCGCAACGTGTCAAAATCCCCTTTTTCCGATTTTCGAAGGTATCCCCAAAAAAAAGAAGGCGTGCCGACCAGACATGTCACTTTATGTTCTCTGGCGATAGCACATACCTTCTTGTAATCGAGAGGGTTGGCGTACGTGAGCATAGTTATACCCAGAGATATGGGGACCCAGAGATCGACAGTCAGGCCGAAGACATGGAAAAAAGGAAGTGTGCACAGGAACACATCGTCATTGGTGAAATTGAAAATGGGCGAGACCGAGTTGACATTGGACAGAATATTCTTGTGCGTCAACTGTACAGCTTTTGGTTCTTTCTCACTGCCGCTGGTAAAGAGGATAACTGCCGTATCGTCTTCATGGCCGCAGTGGACCATTTTTTTGATCAATACTGCCGGCAGTGCCGCAGTCAGTGCTGCTTTTATTTTCAGGTCTTTGGTGATGGACGCCATTATATCTTCAATATAGACCATCCCGTCCACAAAGGGACATTCTATTCTTTCCAGAAGTGCTTTGGAGGTAATTATGGTCTTGAAATCACATTTATTCTGAGCATATTTGGCATTATGTGCCGCCCCGGTCGAATAATTAATCATCACCGGGGTCCGGCCACTCATCAGAATGGCAACCTTGGTGAGAACACAGCCGGCAGAAGTCGGCATCATTATTCCTATAAAACCCTTGTCGAGCTTTCGGAAAAAATGGGTAAGGATCAAACAGGCAATGAGAGACTTGGTATAAGTAAGTTCTCGATTGGTCGCGAAATCATGTATCGCCAGTTTTCTTTTGAACTGTTTGGCTATGTCGATAAATTTATGATGTAACAGCACCAGCTCCTCCTGATAATAAATGTTGTTTCTTCTACCACTTTTCTAAAAATCCGGCAGGGTAAGTACGGAATCAAGTGGTTAATTTTCCCGTAAGATGGATCAATTTTTCAACTCGAGCTCGGCAAGATCGGTTATTGATTTAGGGAGTTCTTTTTTGACCTGAACTCCAAGGTCTTTGAGTTGCTCAGCCTGGGCGATCAGGTTGCCCCGTCCGCGGGTCAGCTTGAGCAGTGCTCCATCGTAGGTACTGTGGCAGGTGGCCAGCTGTTTGCCGATCTTTTCCATCTCTTCCACAAAACCGCGAAATTTGTCATACATGATGCCGGCCCTTCTGGCGATCTCCAGTGAATTTTTGCTCTGATGCTCAAACTGCCAGATATTTTCAACGGTACGAAGGGTTGCCAGCAGAGTGGTAGGGGTGACAATGATGATGTTTTGGGTGAGTGCTTCACTAAAAAGATTGTCATCCTCTTGGAAGGCAGTGGAAAATGCAGCCTCAATAGGCATGAACATCAGGACGAAATCGAGGGAGTGAATTCCGGTTAATTCCGGATAATTTTTTTTACTCAGGGTGGTGATATGCTCGCGAATGGCTTTAATAAGTCCTGCGAGATGGAGTGCGCGTTGGTCTTCATTCTCACTGTTGACGTATTTTTCCCAGCTGACCAGAGACACCTTGGAATCTATTATGATATCCTTGCCTTCCGGCAGGTGAATAAGCACATCGGGCTTGAGGAGCCTGTTGCTGTGGTCTCGAAATCCTCCCTGGGTCTCATATTCAACCCCGCGTCGCAGTCCGGACCATTCCAGTACCCTCTCCAGAACCAGTTCTCCCCAGTTGCCCTGGATTTTAGTGTCACTTTTCAGGGCCTTTGTCAGATTAATGGCCTCCTGGTTAACCTGTTGGTTGAGATCCCGCAATTGGACAATTTCATGTTTCAACGACAACCGCTCGCGGCTGTCGTTACGATAGATCTCGTTTATTTCCTGTTTAAGAGAAGTGAGTTGATTGTTGAACGGCTGGAGGATTGCATCTAACTTTTCCCGATTGAGTTCGCTGAATCTGGCACTTTTTTCATCAAAAATCTGCTGGGCCAGGCCGGCAAACTGCAACCTTAATTCCTCCCGGGCATCCTGGAGGAGCTGAAGCTTTTCAGCGGCGTGTTTTCTTTCATTCGTTAAAAGAGTGACCAGTTTTGCTTCCCTGATAGCCTGGTTATTGAGATTTACAAGCATTTCCTCACCGTTTTGTTCTGCAATGACGAGTTTTTCTTCCGTTTTCTGCTGCTGCCTTCTTAACTCATTGTGTTTTAAGAATAAAAGTATGCAGGCGAATGAGAGCAAGGCTGTGGTTGAAGACAGCAAAAGTATCAACACAGGCAGGGAGATGATCTGCGGCAGGAAGATCTGCAGAATGCTTATAAAGGCCTGGGCGGATTCATTCATTCTTATCACTGTGACTCAATATTAAAATCGATTACAGGTAAACACCTTTATCAGCCAAGGGCCACGTCCAGGGTCATCATGATTGCAAAACCGAGCATAACCCCTATAGTCGGGATGTCGGAATGTCTCGCTGCCTGCGACTCCGGAATCAGTTCTTCCGCGACAACGTAGATCATCGCTCCGGCAGCAAAGGAAAGCGCATAGGGAAGAATCGGTTCCATGGTGATCACGGCCGCAGCACCGATAACTCCGGCGATCGGTTCAACAATCCCGGAGGCCTGGCCGTACAGAAAGCTCTTGGTGCGAGACATGCCTTCCCGGCGTAAAGGTACTGAAACAGCGGCACCTTCCGGGAAGTTCTGGATCCCAATGCCTATGGCAAGCGCAATAGCAGCTCCGATTGAGGCTTCCGGATGACCCGCCGCCGCCGCACCAAAAGCCACGCCTACCGCCAGTCCCTCCGGTATATTGTGGAGGGTTATTGCCAGGACCAGAAGCACTGAGCGTTGCCAACTGGTTTTAATCCCTTCGGCATCTTTTGCGGGAAATCCCGGATGAAGATGAGGGAGAAGCTTATCCGCACACCAAAGGAACAAGCCTCCACTCAGAAAACCAACGAGAGGCGGGCCCCAGGAAATTCCACCTTTGGACTCGACCATTGCAATGGCCGGTGCCAGCAGAGACCAGAAACTGGCAGCAATCATGACGCCGGCAGCAAAGCCGAGCATTCCATCCATAACTTTCCTGTCAATCGCCCTGAAGAAAAAAACCATGGCCGCCCCTAAAGCGGTCACAAACCATGTGAATCCAGTACCGATCAGAGCCTGGGTGATTGGGGAAAATTGAAAAAACCACTGTTCCATATTGTAACTCCCTGGTTGCTGGACCGAACTTTGACAGGAAAAGAGGGAATTAAAGTGGCCAGGGTTTGTCTTTGCCGCCAAGGATGTGCAAATGGATGTGGAAGACTACCTGCCCGGCTTTGGCTCCGTTGTTGAAGATTACCCGGTAGGCATCGCCAGTGCCGTTTTCCTCAGCAAGTTGTGCCCCTATGCGGATGAGCTTGCCGATGAGTTTATCATCTGCTTCAACGACATCCGCGGGACACGCGATATGTTTTTTGGGAATTACCAGAAAATGGACAGGTGCCTGTGGTGAGATATCCCAGAATGCCAGCACTTCATCATCTTCGTAGAGCTTTTTGGCGGGGATATCGCCTGCAACGATCTTGCAAAAGATACAGTCACTCATAGCTGCTTCTCCTTGTTTTGGTGCCATCTCGCGAGAGAAATGGGAAATGAAACTACATGTAGTTGTGTTCTCTACAACAACCTATACAACAAGGGACGCTTTTCGTAAATAAATGGAAGGGGGGTTTGTTTATTTTACAGTGAAAAACCGAAAAAGCCGCAAGACAGTATCTCTGTAATACTGTCTTGCGGCAGAAGAAAGATTCTTTTTCGGTTATTGGGTATATTTGAAGGTAAGTTTTTTGTTGTTTTCGTCGATGAACACTTCACCACCTTTGCTCAGTTGACCAAAGAGTATCTCCTCAGTCAGCGTGTCGCCTACCTCTTTCATGATCAGGCGTCTGAGCGGCCTGGCCCCATATTCAGGGTCATAGCCTTTCTTGGCCAGATATTTTTTGGCTGTATCGCTGAGCTTGATGCTGACCCGTTTTTCGGCGAGCTGTGCTTCCAGTTCTCTCATCAGTTTATCGACAACCTGCTCAGTTGCATGCTGATCGAGCGAGCTGAAAGAGACGATGGCATCGAGCCTGTTTCTGAACTCAGGGGCGAAGAGTTTGTTGACCGCTGCCTGGTCATCTCCCTTTTTGCTCGTAACAAAGCCGATGCTGGTACTTGCTAATTCCCTTGCTCCGGCGTTGGTGGTCATGATGATTATGACATTGCGGAAATCCGCTTTCCGTCCTGAATTATCGGTAAGGGTCGAGTGGTCCATCACCTGCAGAAGAATAGAGAATATATCGGGATGGGCCTTTTCGATTTCATCAAGCAGCAGCACCGAATACGGATGTTTGCGGATGGCTTCGGTGAGCAGCCCGCCCTGGTCAAATCCGACATAGCCAGGGGGAGAGCCGATCAGTCTGGCGACAGCATGTTTCTCCATGTACTCGCTCATGTCGAACCGCTCAAAATGCACGTTGAGTGTAGCTGCCAGTTGTCTGGCTACTTCGGTTTTCCCGACTCCGGTAGGTCCGGCGAAGATAAAGCTGCCGGTAGGTGAGTCGGGGTTGCCAAGTCCGGCACGAGAGCGCTTTACAGCCGTGGTAACCGCTTCGATGGCGCTATCCTGTCCAAAGACCACTTTTTTGAGATTTGTTGCCAGCTCTCTCAGCTCATTGACTTCTGAAATCGAACTGCTTTTTGCCGGGATTCGGGCTATTCTGGACACCACTCTCTCAACATCACCTATCTTGACCATGCAGCCCTGTCGATTTTCAAGCCGAAAAAAGGAGCCGACCTCATCCATTATATCAATAGCCTTGTCCGGCAGGAAACGTTCGTTGATATAACGATCCGAAAGTTCAGCCATGGCCTTGAGGGAATTCTGTGAATACCGAACATTGTGGTGTTCTTCGTATTTGTCTTTCAACCCTTTGAGGATAAGATGGGTGTCGTCCACGGATGGTTCCTCGATATCTATTTTCTGAAACCGCCGTGAGAGCGCCCGGTCTTTTTCAATCTGGTTTTTGTACTCTTCATAGGTCGTGGAACCGATGCAGCGTAAAATCCCGGACTGCAGGGCAGGTTTGAGCAGATTCGAGGCATCCATCGAGCCTCCGCTGGTGGCGCCTGCCCCGACTATAGTGTGCATCTCATCAATAAAAAGAATGGCATTTTCTTTTTGCTCTATGGCAGCTATGACGCCTTTTAACCTTTTCTCAAAGTCACCGCGATATTTGGTGCCGGCGACCAGGGTTCCCATGTCCAGCATGTGAATCTCGACATCCTGCAGCAGATCCGGAACCTGTGCCTTTTCGCCTTTGCCTCTGGCAACTTTATCCTCGTAAATCCGCAGGGCGAGTCCTTCGGCCATTGCGGTTTTGCCGACACCGGGCTCTCCGACCAGCAGGGGGTTGTTTTTCTTACGTCTGCAAAGCACCTGCATGATTCTGCTGATTTCTTCATTGCGACCGATGAGCGGGTCGATTCTTCCCTGGGCCGCATATTCGGCCAGGTTGACGGTGAATTCTTCCAGCGCTTTGGCGTCTTTGGTGTTTTTCTGAGTACCTGGGGTCTCCGGCGACGTGGTGAAAGGTTCCTTCTGTAAACCCTCTGCAGGCAGTTCGTGGGAAATAAAGTTCACAACTGCCATCTTGCCGATACCAATCGAGGTGAGAAAATAGACAGCATGGGATTCCTCTTCTGAAAGGATGGAGACCAATACGTCTCCGCTGTCAACCTGCTGTTTTCCACAGCTCTGAACATGTGCAACAGCGCGCTGAAGCACTCTATTGAAGGCGATGGTCTGGGCAGGTTCTCCAGAAACCTTGTCTGAAAATTTTGGAATTTCCAAGAGGAAAAATTTCTCCAGACGCTCCTTTAGTACCTGGGTTGAACCACCACATTCGTTGATTATATAGCTAGTAAGCTCATCATGCAAAAGACCATAAAGCATATGCTCAACCGTCACATATTCGTGATTATGGGTTTTTGCTTCTCTTATGGCCATTATCAGGGCTTTTTCTAATGTTTTACTCAGCATAATTCCTGCATATATTTTTGGGTGAAAGGTGCAAAGTCACCTGTTAGACAGTTTCCATCGAACAACGAAGAGGAAACTCATTTTTTTCAGCCAGTTGGTGTACTACAGCGATTTTTGTTTCGCAGATTTCTCGGGTATATATTCCGGCTATACCTATCCCCTCGTTATGGACATTAAGCATTATTTTTGTGGCGTCATGGGGTGACTTGTGAAAAACAGTCTCAAGTATGGCAACGACAAATTCCATGGAGGTATAGTCATCATTGTGCAGCAGTACTTTATACAGCCGCGGTTCTTCTGTTTTAATAGTATCTTTCGTAAGGACAGATCCTTCTCTGTGGTTTTTATTCTCTGCCATTGTTCTACTGTTTATAAGTAATGTTAGTAGGTTAAAATTGCTGACTCGCTGAAGTTTTTTCCACAATTCAGGTTCGGCGCCAACTGATATGATAATAAAATATTCACTGTTCGTATAACATAAACCTTCATATCAAGAAAATTTTGGCGATCCCTTGAGCATTGAAATAAAGAGTTCCTCCAGGATCAGTTGTGGCGGTAAAGGAGAGCCTTTAAGACGAAATTCCGCGTCGAGCAGCATGGTCATCCATCGTTTCAGTCCTGAACAGGAATATTCCGAGGCTTTGGTGAAACTCATGAAAAGTGCATAAGGATGCCCCTGCAGCATTTCGCTCCACTCTCCCTGGGCTTTGAGGTCAGGGAGATAATGGTTTTGGAATTCTTTGGCATTCATCCCGCGCCGCCAGGACGGAAATGAACGCATTTGCAAAGAGCGGTAGATAAGTTGTTTTTTAAGAAAATTGCGCATGATGGCAAGGATCGCCAGACTGTGAATTCCCTGTTCCAGGAGTCGCGACAGGAGAGTCAGGGTTCTGCCCGCCTGTCGTTTGCTGAAAGCATCGGTCAACTCATACAAGGCGTCTTCCCGGTTCCGTGCGACCATTGTTTCCAGGTCGTTACAGGTAATCATCGGTCGGTCACCGACATAATGTGCCAGTTTTTCCGTCTCAGTCACTACAGCCACCGGATGGAAACCGACGCGCTCGAAAAAAACTTCCACCGCCTGGGGGTCTATTTTTTTGTCTAACTCCGAGAGGGTTTTCTGCATCATCTCCCTGAGCACATCTTTTTGCTCACTTTGAGCGGCGGCGTTTGCCCCCGTGGCCACGGAACAGTCCACAACTGTTCCTTTTTTCTTGATATAAGTGAATAAGCGTTGGCGTTTGTCTACAGTTTCTGCAGTCAAAAGCAGCATGTTTCCAGCTGGAAGCCCTTTATCAAAGGCCTCGATATATCGATCGACCAAGTCAACTTTATTTATTTTGGTCGTTTGTCCCGATTCTGAAAGAAGGTTGTCGGCCCAGGCAAGATTTTCTCCAGGTTTATCAAAGGAGAAGATTCTTTTCCATTCCTGTTGAGGTATCTCCGAGAGTGGAGTCGGTCCGTCGATGTTGAGTTCAACCGCCTGGACCATGGCCTGCAGCTGACGAAGAGCAGGGTCCGGACGACCGGCCTTGAATGACTGGCTGGCCTTTGCCCAGATTTCAGAAACGACGGTTTTACTGTGAAAGATCCGACTGTTGGAGACTCTGTAGAGCTGTCTGCCCGGCAGCAGACTGAAACTTAACAGCCGGGCCAGGGTGTGACCGGGATCTTCTGTGTCTCCGTCAATGCTATGCACAGCTCCGGGCTGTAATGTAAGGAGTTGGTCCTGGATCGAATCGGCGGCTTCTTTGCAGAGAAATCGTTCACCGAAAAAAAGGAAAACTTGTGTCTCGAAAGGAGTGGCTCCTTCTTTTAGCCGGGCAAACAGTTCCGATCGCTTAATCTGTGCCATGTTTTTATCCTGTGCAACTATGCACTGATTATAAAGAGGGAAAAGAAAATTTTAATAAATAACCGAAAAATTATAAGGTACAACGCCATCAATAAGTATAGAATAGTTGTTTTACCTTGGATTTCCAAGTTTTCAATTCAAAAGCAACCGCGTGCTACTAGTAATGCAGTTACGTTTTTAGCAGTTCAGGTGTCCGAGAACCAGGAAAAAGAGAGAGTCCCGTGCAATTACCAAAGAGAAACGATCCCTGCTGGTGCAATAGCGGCAGAAAATATAAGAAGTGTCATCTTCGTTCCGATGAATCAGGTGAGACATCTCCTCCCGGTATGCAGACGAGTGCGGTCAGAAAACCAACTGTCTCGCCTGGTAAGGTAAGTCCGGCCAGGCCCGTCCCGGAGCATATCAGGCTACCCGAATATGCCAGGACAGGTGTCCCTGTGTCTGCCAGATCTTCCTGTAAAAAGGTCAGTGCCGACCAGATTGAAAGGATGCGAAAAGCAGGAAAAGTAGCCCGTGATGTGTTGGATACGGTCCTCGCGAATGTACGACCAGGCATCTCCACTGATGAACTGGACCGGATCGCCCACAGCAGAACTATCGAACTCGGCGCTTATCCAAGCCCTTTAAACTATATGGGGTTTCCCAAATCAATCTGCACCTCGGTCAACGAGGTGGTGGTACACGGTATACCGGACAGCAGGGAACTGGTTGAGGGCGATATCATCAACTGTGATGTGACAGTCTATGTCTATGGCATGCACGGTGATTGTTCTGAAACCGTCTTTGTCGGGGAAGTGGACGAAGAATCAAAAAAATTGGTTCAGGTAACCTGGGAATGTCTGATGAAGGCAATTGATGTGGTGAGACCCGGGCAGCCTCTTAATGCAATAGGCCAGGTCGTTGAAAATCATGCCGGGCAGAATGGTTTCAGTATCGTACGTGAATTCACCGGTCATGGAATAGGGGAGTCATTTCACATGGCTCCCTACATAGCTCATTTTTTCGAGCCGAGGAATTCGATGATTTTTGAAGAAGGCATGACTTTTACTATTGAGCCGATGATTAATGCCGGGCGTGCTGAATGTGTCATATGGCCTGACAGATGGACGGCGGTAACGTGTGACCTGGCCAGAAGCGCCCAGTTTGAGCATACTCTTTTAGTCACCCCAGATGGCGTGGAAATTCTCACCGGAGGGCGGGAACCCTGGTTTATGAAGCAGTGACTGTTATGAAGCACTGACTGTTATATATGGCATTTCCTTCATTAGTTCATTGGTTCTGCTTCCCCTAACCATCAAGAAAGCCAGAGAAGTGTCGTGGCTAAAACTACAAAAACGTCACAAATCAATGTTTTAAATTACAAAAATGATAAATTAATTTATTGCAGATTGGCTATTGATTCAAACATTAAATCATGTAATATCTCATAGTTATTCAATTAAAAACGGTTGCTTTCAGCGTGGCACTTCTTTTGCACTGATAGACAAAACCGTAGTAACAAATGAATCAACCTTGAGAGGATTTACCGCCATGAACAAAAACATTACATTTCTCTTCACCATTCTCTTCGTGGCGTTCTCTGTGCATTTTGCCGGAGACGCCTTCGCTCTTGATGCTCCTGTCCCCGATAAAGGCGATACTGCCTGGATGATAGTTGCGACATTACTGGTAGCACTTATGACGATTCCCGGGCTGGCCCTTTTTTATGGTGGTCTGGTTCGAACCAAAAACATGCTTTCCGTGTTGATGCAGGTGTTCACTGTTTTTGCGCTGTGCATCGTGCTTTGGGTCATATACGGCTATAGCCTTGCATTTACCGAAGGCAACGCTTTTTTTGGTGGTTTAAGTAAAATCTTTCTCAAGGGCGTGACCATTGACTCTGTTGCTGCCACCTTCAGCAAAGGCGTCGTTATCCCTGAATTTGTTTATATTTTCTTTCAGGCCACCTTTGCTGCTATTACCCCGGCGCTCATTCTCGGCGCTTTTGCCGAGCGCATGAAATTTTCTGCAGTGCTGGCTTTTATTACCTTGTGGTTCACTTTTGCTTATTTGCCGATGGCGCACATGGTTTGGTTTTGGGCAGGTCCGGATGCCTATACCGATGCCGATGCAGCAGCAAAGGCTGGAGCAACGGCCGGTTTTCTCTTCCAGAAGGGAGCGATTGACTTTGCTGGTGGAACCGTTGTTCATATTAATGCTGCTATCGCCGGTCTGATAGGCGCTTTTATGGTTGGTAAGCGGGTTGGTTACGGCAGGGAATCCATGGCTCCACACAGCCTGACCATGACCATGATAGGTGCTTCCCTTCTTTGGGTAGGTTGGTTCGGATTCAATGCCGGGTCTAATCTCGAGGCTACAGGACTTGCAGCCCTCGCCTTTGGCAATACCATGACAGCAACTGCAGCGGCAACATTGTCCTGGCTTTTCGCAGAGTGGGCGCTTAAGGGTAAACCTTCAATGCTCGGTGCTGCATCTGGTGCGGTTGCCGGTCTTGTTGCCATCACTCCGGCATGTGGCTGGGTCGGTATTGGGGGAGCATTGGTGATAGGACTGGCAGCCGGTGTGGTCTGTTTATGGGGTGTAAATGGTCTCAAGCGGATGATTGGAGCAGACGATGCTCTTGATGTCTTTGGCGTGCACGGTGTCGGCGGTATTCTTGGTGCTCTGTTGACGGGAATATTTGCCAATCCTGCTCTCGGTGGCATGGGCGTATATGATTATGTGGCCAACGCAGTGGCAGATTATTCAACGATTGATCAGATGATCAGCCAGATCTGGGGTGTCGGTTTGACTATTGTCTGGTCCGGGGTTGTCTCAATAATAGCCTATAAGCTGGTTGATGTGGTGATTGGCCTGAGAGTTCCGGAAGATCAGGAACGCGAGGGACTGGATGTTACAAGCCACGGGGAGTCAGCCTATAAGTATTGATGGCGTTGTAAAAACTCTTCATCTGCGTCGTTGCTACAAAATTTATATCATTACGACGTACTTTAGTACGCCGAAATGATATAAATTTTGCGCGCCTCGCATATGAAGTTTTTTACTTAGCCATCCGAAATTTCTGGGTTTTACGAGTTTATCAAGTTTTAACTGCTGGGATAATTTAGCTGAAAATGGCCCCCGGTCCCGATCTGTTGTCGGGGTGGAGGGCCATTTTTTAGTTTACCTACCTGAGACTCTCGTTAATATTTTGTAGTGCAGCGTTACCGGGACAAAGATCAGTTTCAGTCAGACTGTTGAGGGGCCTGAGGCTGGAATTAATAATATCGTGAGTATCTGTAATCTCCTGGTTGACATAGAGGAGGCCGGTGAGCAGCCTGCCTTTAGCTTTTTCCAACTCCAGGTTGTTTACCGCCGTAATCCTGTCGGTGACGTTTTTACTCGAGTCTGCCTTGTGGAGATGAAGAATACTGCCGTCGTGCATCACGACTTCCTGGCTGGTTCCTTCCGGGTAATGGGCGAGAATTTCCTGCTGGAGTGGGACAAAATCAAAGGTATTTGTTGCTTCGATATGTTCCCTCACATACTCGTAGCTCTTGGTTGAGGTGGCGGTGTTGTTAAAGGTAACACATGGCGAGATAACATCTATAAAGGCCAGGCCGTTATGGGCGATAGCCCCTTTAATGAGAGGTACCAGTTGCTGCTTGTCTCCGGAAAATCCTCTGGCCACATAGCTGGCGCCAAGTTCAATGGCCAGCTCACACAGATCGATGGAGGTGTAGGGGTTTGGCACACCTTTTTTGCTCGCTGAGCCTTTATCAGCAGTTGCCGAATCCTGTCCCTTGGTCAGTCCGTAACAGCCGTTGTTCATGCAGATATAATTGAGATTCAGGTTGCGGCGCAGGGCGTGGGCGAACTGACCCATGCCGATTGAGGCTGTATCACCGTCACCGGAGATGCCAATATACAAAAGATCCCGATTGGCCATGTTGGCACCGGTCGCAACAGAAGGCATACGGCCATGAACGGCATTAAAGCCGTGGGATTGACTAAGGAAATAGGCTGGCGTTTTGGATGAGCAGCCGATTCCGGATAATTTTGCCACCCGGTGCGGCTCAACCGACAGTTCGAAGCAGGCCTGAATTATGGCGGTGGTGGTCGAATCATGACCGCAGCCGGCACAGAGCGTGGAAATAACCCCTTCATAATCCTTGCGGGAATACCCTGCTGAATTTTTAGCAAGTTTAGGGTGGCGAAAACTAGGTCGTTCAAAGCTCATGCTTTTCCTCCCTTGGAGTTCTGGGGGCTGGCTTGAGTCGTACTATCAAGACCTTCCTGGATTTTTTCGGTGATGAAATCTGCTGTGATGGGTAAGCCTTCGTAGTGCAGTATGGGTTGTAATTTTGTCGGCGAAATTGAGCATTCAGACATTAACATGGTGCGAAGCTGCGCATCGCGGTTCTGCTCGATCACAAAAATTGTCTCATGATCATTGATAAAGGCAATTACCTCGTCCTGAAAGGGAAAGGCTCGTATTCGCATGCTGTTGATTTTCAGACCACTCATTGCAAACCGGCTGATAGCCTCATAGGCCGCGTGGGTGGTTGTCCCGAAAAAAATGACACCGATTCCATAAGTAGTATCTCTGATCTTTGTTCGTGGGGTTGGTACCAGGCTGCGCGCGGTCTCCCATTTGACCAGGAGGCGGTCCATTCCCGCCTTATATATTGGGCTGTACTCTGTATATGCAGCATATTCGTTATGGGAAGTTCCCCTGGTTACAAAGGCCCCCTTGCTGGGGTGTGTACCGGGAAGGGTCCGATAGCAGATACCGTCTCCGTCCACGTCCAAATAGCGTCCCCATTTTTCTTTGAGATTGTCCAGGTCTTCGGCGGAAAGCACCTTGCCCCGGTCGTATTTCCGGCTATCGTCCCAGTGCAGCGGGGCACTGACATGGTCGTTCATGCCCAGGTCAAGGTCCGACATGACAATAACAGGAGTCTGTAATCGATCGGCCAGATCGAAAGCATCGGCCCCCAGCTCAAAACATTCTTTCGGATCACAGGGAAATATCAAGACGTTTTTAGTATCGCCGTGGGAGGCGTATGCGCAGGAGAGCAGGTCGGCCTGTTGGGTACGGGTCGGCATACCGGTACTTGGGCCGGTTCTCTGGACATTGACGAGTACGGCCGGAATTTCGGCAAAATAGGCCAGGCCGAGAAATTCACTCATGAGTGAAATTCCCGGACCGGAAGTGGCTGTAAAGGCTCGGGCACCATTCCAGGCGGCACCGATGACAATGCCAAGAGCTGCCAGCTCATCTTCGGCCTGAATAATGGCTACTTTATGCCTTCCTGTGTCTTCTTCCGTCCTGAACATCCTGGCGTACCGCGCAAATGCTTCGATGACCGAGGTGGAAGGGGTGATCGGGTACCAGCCGGTAACTGTCGCTCCGGCATAAATGGCACCAAGGCCAAAGGCGGAATTGCCGTCCATGAGGATTTCATCTGTTAGTTTATCCGTTCTTCGCACCGATAATTTACAGGCACCCTGGTGATGTTCTTTGGCGTACTGGTAGCCGATCTCGAGGGCTTCGATGTTTGGTTCCGCCAGCTTGGGCTTTTTTTTGAACTGTCTCTCGATGGATTCGGTAAGAATGGAAAAATCCATATCGAGAAGAAAGGCAAGGGAGCCTACATAGATGATATTTTTAAGCAACTGTCTCAGCTTTGGGTTTTGGAAGGCATCATTGCACAGGCGAGTGAGCGGGATGCCGATGGGAGTAATGTCATCCCTGTCAAATTCTTCCGACAATTCTTTGGTGGAATCGTATAAAAAATAACCGCCCGGCAAAACTTCCTGGTAATCCTTTAAAAGGGTCTGGCCGTTGACGGCGACAACCATATCCAGGCCGCCACGTCTGCCAAGGAAACCATGTTCATTGACCCGTACTTCATACCAGGTTGGCAAGCCCTGGATATTTGAGGGGAAGATGTTTTTCGGGCTGACGGGAACTCCCAGTCTGAAAATAGCTTTGGCAAAAAGATTATTGGCGCTGGCTGAGCCTGAACCGTTGACGTTGGCGAAACGCACAACAAAGTCATTGATGCTCTCTATTTTGTTCATTTTTGACCTGCCACTGCAGAATTATAGGTGTATTGAATCATTTCCCAGGACGAGGTTGGACAGCGTTCGGCACAGAGACCGCAGTGCAGACAGACATTTTCATCTTTGACCATGACCCTGCCGGTAGGCAGGACCGGGGAGATGTAAAGAGCCTGCTCTTTATTGTCGGCCGGAGCCAACAATCTGGATCTGAGATCCTCTTCATCGCCATTGTCAGTAAAATTAATGCAAAATTCCGGACAGATATCGACGCAGGCGTCACATTCTATGCAGGTGGAATAATCAAAAACGGTCTGAACATCACAATTCAAACAGCGCAGTGACTCCTCGTGACCTGTTTTTTTACTAAATCCCAGTTCAACTTCCACCAATCTGTTTTTAAGTGATTTTACCCGGTCAACCGTGGGAACCGCATAGCGTTTATCGTCGGAAACATGGCTGTCATAAATCCAGTCCTGCATCCCCATTTTCTGGTTGAATAAATTGGTTCGCGGCCCAGGGCGATTGTGGAGATCCTCACCCCGGCAGAAGAGATCGATGGAGATTGCTGCCTGGTGTCCATGTTCAACCGCGGTAATTATATTTTTGGGACCAAAAGCAGCGTCGCCACCAAAAAATATATGAGGTACTGACGATTGAAACGTTTTTTCATCAAGCTCGGGAAGGCCCCACTTATTCATCTTGATGCCAATATCCTGCTTGATAAAAGGAAAGGCGTTTAATTGGCCGACAGCAAGGAGTACCTGGTCGCAGGCGATGAAGACCGGCGGTTCATCGGCGGGCAGCAGTTTACGTTTGTTGTTCTCGTCGTATTCGGCAATCATCTTTTGGAAGTGCATACCCGTTAACTGGCCGTCTTTGACAACAAAATCAACAGGTGAATGGTTGTCAATAATGGGAATACCTTCCTCTTCGGCATCTTCAATTTCCCAGGGAGACGCCTTCATGTCGGACTCGGGGGCTGCGGACAATGACCTTGACGTCTTCTCCGCCAAGCCTTCTGGCCATCCGGCAACAGTCCATGGCTGTGTTGCCGCCGCCGAGCACCAGAACTTTTTCCGGGGTTGAGATTACGTGGCGATATAAAACCGCGGCGAGCCACTCGATACCGATAAAAATCGATGCATCGCCTTCCTTTCTGCCGGGAAGGTCAGGGAGGTCCCGGCCACGGGGGGCGCCGGTGCCGACAAAAATAGCGTCGTAGCCCTTGTCGACAATCGTTTTAAGGCTGTCGACATAGTGATTGAAATGGACCGTAACGCCCATGTTCAAAATCCGATCAACCTCTTCGTTGAGCACTTTCTCAGGCAGCCGAAAGGAGGGCACCTGGGTACGTATAAATCCGCCGGCCTTGGACTGGTCATCATAAAGGTCCACCTCGTAGCCGAGGGGCAGCAGGTCACGGGCTACCGTGAGGGAGGCTGGGCCGCCACCAATGAGCGCGATCCTTTTGCCGTTTTTCTCACTTGGGATCTCCGGGAGAAAGTCAGTGCTGTCGCTTCGGTAGTCTGAGGTGACTCTTTTCAACCGGCAGATGGCGACAGGAGTTTCCTCGACCCGGGTTCTCCGGCAGGCCGGCTCACATGGCCGGTCGCAGACACGGCCAAGGATACCGGGAAAGACGTTGGAAATCCAGTTGATCTTGAATGCCTCATCGTATTTGCCCTGGCTGATCAATCGGATATATTCCGGTACCGGAGTGTGGGACGGACAGGCATATTGACAATCAATGACTTTGTGAAAATATTCAGGGTCTTTTGTATTTGTCGGCTTCAAAAATCGCACCTCTTTTAACGATGGATAAGGGTGTTGTAGAGCGCCTCAAGGCAGTTTATCCGGATTAATCGGGCAGGATTCTAACCGCACCTTTGTCGGCAGATGCGGCAAAGAGCGCATACGCCTTCAGTGATTTGCTGATATTCCTGTCCCTGTCAGCCGGGGTGAAGGCGCTGTTGCCTTTTTCCTCTTCTTTTTTCCTGCGTGCCGCAAGCTCGCCTTCGGCCAGGGAAACATTAATGCTTCTTGCCGGAATATCTATCTCTATTGTATCACCATCTTTAAGTAAAGCGATAGCACCTCCCGCTGCCGCCTCAGGAGAAACGTGGCCGATTGAAAGCCCTGAAGTGCCGCCGGAGAACCGTCCGTCAGTCACCAGTGCACATTCGGCTCCGAGATGGATCGATTTAAGGTAAGAGGTCGGATAGAGCATTTCCTGCATTCCCGGTCCGCCTTTGGGGCCCTCGTAACGGATAATGATAACGTCGCCCGCCTTGATTCCTCCGCTCAGAATGGCGTCGCAAGCGGTATCCTGAGAGGAAAAGACCCTGGCGGTTCCGGAAAATTTAAAGATCGAAGGATCGACTCCGGCTGTTTTTACAATGCAGCCATCCTTGGCAATATTGCCAAAAAGCACGGCCAGGCCGCCATCCTTGCTATAGCAATGTTGCATGTCTCTTATGCATCCCGTCGCCCGGTCAAGGTCGGCCGCCTGATACATCGTGCTCTGGGAGCCCATAACCAGATTCAGCCCCGCCTGGGCCGGAGCGCTGAGGTAAAGAGTTTCTGCTTCCTTACTGTGGCCTGGCCGGGAAATATCCCACCTGTTGAGGGTTTCCTGAAGGGTTGGACTATCAACCCGATGAACAGTTGGGTCGATCAGGCCGGCTCTGTCGAGTTCACCAAGAATGGCCATGATCCCTCCTGCCCGGTTGACATCTTCCATATGGTAACTGGAAGAAGGGGATACTTTGCAGAGGTTGGGCACTTTGCGGGAGAGGCGGTCAATATCATCCATGGTAAAATCGACACCGGCCTCATGGGCAATAGCCAGCAGGTGCAGCACTGTATTGGTTGAACCGCCCATGGCGATATCGAGGGTCATTGAGTTCATGAAGGCGTTTTTGCCGGCAATGGAACGTGGAAGAACCGTGCTGTCCTCATTGTCGTACCAGGCAAATGCCATCTCAACGATTCGTTCCGCTGCCCGTTCAAAGAGAAGTTTGCGATTGGCATGGGTAGCAACCACCGTACCGTTGCCGGGAAGTGCAAGGCCTAGGGCCTCATTCAGGCAATTCATGGAATTGGCGGTAAACATTCCCGAGCACGACCCGCAGGTAGGGCAGGCGCAACTTTCGACCCTGCTGATCTCCTCATCGCTTATGCCATTGTCGGCTGCCATAACCATGGCGTCGACCAGATCATATCGTCTCTCGCCGTCAACCCCTGCTTCCATGGGGCCACCCGAAACGAAGATAGTCGGAATGTTGAGGCGCATTGAGGCCATCAGCATACCGGGAGTGATCTTGTCACAGTTGCTGATACAGATCATGGCGTCGACGGTATGGGCGTTGCACATGTACTCAACACTGTCGGCAATAAGATCACGGGAAGGCAGTGAGTAAAGCATCCCGGAATGGCCCATGGCAATGCCGTCATCAATGGCGATTGTATTGAATTCGGCCGCAAAACAACCGGCCCTGTTGATGATTTTTTTCAGGTGCTGGCCAATTTCATGGAGGTGAACATGACCGGGGACGAACTGTGTGAAAGAATTGACGATGGCGATGATTGGTTTGCCGAACTGTTCCTCTTTAACACCGTTGGCTCGCCACAGGCTGCGTGCCCCTGCCATTCTGCGTCCCTGGGTCGTTGTCGCGCTGCGTAATGGAATTGCCATGATAGTACTCCGGAATTTTTATATTGAATTCATAATGAAAAGAAATATGAAGCAAAATTTAAAAAAAAGCTTGCAACACTCGTTGGATTAGAGACAATATACTTTAAAAACAAGTGGTATTGCACAATATTTCAGGGGAATTAGATGAAAAAAACGGAAATAGACTACTGGATAGCGGCAATGTTGGAGTCCCACAGCAACGTTTCCGACCTTAACATAACAGTTGGAAAATCCCTGCAGGTTGAATCTGCCGGCCAGCTGGTGCCGGTCGATGTTGTACCGCCGGTAACGCAACTGACACCTTTTCAGACCGAAGCTTTCGCACTCAATCTCATTGGCAACAATCGCAGGCTGTTAAAGGATCTTGTTGAAAATGGCTCTTGCGATCTTTCCTATTCTCTGTCCAATAAGGCCAGGTTCAGGGTAAATGTTTTTACCCAGAAGGGATATTTTACCACCGTACTAAGGAAACTTGAAACTGAAGTGCCCTCCATCGAGGGCATGCAGTTTCCGCCGGCATTCGGCAAAATGGCGGGTGATTTAAATGGACTTATCCTTTTTACCGGGGCTACGGGAACAGGCAAAACGACATCCCTTGCTGCCCTGTTGAACAGAATCAACCACACACGGCCAGTCCATGTAGTGACTCTGGAGGATCCTATTGAATATGTCCATGAACAAAGCAAAGCGACCTTTAATCAACGTGAGCTCGGCAATGATTTCAGCAGCTTTGCGGTGGGTATGCGCGCTGCACTTCGTCAGGCCCCCAAAGTCATTCTGGTGGGTGAGATGCGTGATCGTGAAACCTTGGAGATCGGTCTGACGGCCGCTGAAACAGGACATCTGGTGCTGTCGACTTTGCATACCATCGACGCCGGACAGACACTCAACCGTATCCTCGGCATGTTCGAACAGGATGAACAGCCGCAGATTCGTCACAGGCTTGTCGATACGATTCGATGGATTGTCAGTCAGCGCCTGTTGCCACGGATTGGTGGAGGTCGCGTAGCCGCTATGGAAATTCTGCGTACCAGTTTACGGGTTAAGGATTTGATCTTAAACGGTGAGACTGAAGAGAAAACCTACTATAATATCATCAGTGAAGGTTCGGCCCTCGATATGCGAACTTTTGATCAGCATATTCTTGAACTTTTCAGCAGGGGCATAATAACTGAGAAGAGTGCCATAACCTACTGTTCTCATCGAGCCGAATTGAACCGCGGCCTGGATCGTATCAAGGCAGAACGGGGTGAGGCGACAACCAGTTTGACGGACCTTTCCATGGAGGGGGAGAAAGAGGAAGGTTTCGGTTTCTATGGCAGATGACACGAGTTATGCGGCAGTGAGCAAACAGGTCACTGTTGTGGAAAGATGAGTTAGACTATTTATGAGGAAACCATGATAGTGAATTGTCCCCATTGTGAAAAGCAGCTGAAGTTGAATGATAAAATCCGGGAAAGTGTTCAACAATTGGGGCCCGGCCGTAAAATAAAGGTTAAGTGTGTTCACTGCGCTGTTCCCTTCGGGCTTGATGAAAACAGCATAAAGATTGCAGGCTCCGACAGTAATACAGGTCGTCCGACACCAGGTGAGGTTACTTCAAAAGGAAAGGTCCGGCCTCCGGCTTCGCCAAGTACCCAGTGGCTGCGGGAGGGGGTTTTTGAGGAAAAAGAGATCGTTGAGGATATACCAAGAGCACTGGTTCTTATGCCGGATTCGGCTTTGCGTGTAACTGTGGTGAAAGCAGCCACGGAATTTGGCTACCATGTGGAACAGGCTCCGTCGCCGGAAGAGGCCATCGACAAAATGCGGTTTGTTAATTATGCCGCTGTTTTTCTCCACAGCGACTTTGAAGAGGAAGGTGTCAACTCCGGAAAATTTCACCAGTTCATGCGGGATATGAACATGTCCCGCCGTCGTTATATTTTTTACGTTCTGATAGGAAAACAGTTCGAAACTCTTTATGATCTGCAGGCTTTAACCTATTCCGTTAATCTTGTGGTAAATGACAATGAGATTCCGTTCATCGGAACTGTATTGAAAAAGGCTATTCCTGAATTTGAAACATTGTTCGGACCACTGATGGAGGAGTTGCACGTCGCCGGAAAATAGAGTAAAATAACTCTTTAATGAGCTGTGATCATTTTGTCCGAACGTGATTTTTATCTGCTTTCGTTCGCTTACACCCACTTCTCTTGCTGGTTGCGGTAACCCGCACCCTGTCCATCACCTCCTGTCACTGTAGGGTATCGTTCCAGTCTGTATGTGCGGGACAGATCTGGCACGATCCTTTTAACCAACCATGCCGGAGTCACTTTTAGGTTATATATTGAGTTTACGATGAAAAACATTATCCTTTCTGTAGGAAAGAAAATAAGAAGCATTGCCCAGGCCGGAAAGCACCGGTACGGAAAATTCCTGGGCCAATCAGCTCCACCTGCGGAATTAAATCCCGGCGAAGTAAAAGGGAGAGAAAACCCGTCTGACCAAGAAATCATGAAGGTCGCACAGAAGAGTAAATACCGGGCTCCGGAAAAGCCCAGGCCGACCTGGAGTCTGGACGAGTTTCAGGTTACTCCGGCAGAGGGAAAAAGTCGATTTCATGATTACGAAATTCCTCTGAAGGTTATGCGGGCTATTGCTGATCAAAAATTCGAATACTGCACCCCTATTCAGGAAAAGGCTTTGAAAGATGTTCTGGCCGGTCTTGATCTTGTGGGCAAAGCCAACACCGGTACCGGCAAAACCGCTGTTTTCCTGATCACTATCCTCTCCAGATTACTCACTGAAAAAAGGTCTGGAAAAGGAAATGTCCGTGCGTTGGTGTTGGCTCCCACCCGTGAGCTGGCAAATCAGATAGCAAAAGAGGGCAATGTCTTCGCCAAATACTGCAATCTTTCCGTACGGGCCGTATTTGGAGGAGTGGATTATCAGAAGCAGATGGATCTCCTGCAGAATAAACAATGTGATCTTCTGGTAGCGACTCCCGGTCGTCTCCTTGATTTTATGAATAAGAGAGTTGTTGATTTGAGCAGTTGTAAGATCCTGGTGCTGGACGAGGCGGACAGAATGCTCGATATGGGTTTTATTCCTGATGTACGGAGAATCATCGGTCGATTGCCTCCCAAAAAAGAGAGGCAGACTATGCTTTTTTCTGCCACTGTTTCAGAAGATGTGCAGCGCCTCGCTTCTCAGTGGAGTGTGAATCCAAAGGTGGTTGAAGCGGAGTCTGAACAGGTGGCAGTCGAGACGGTTGAACAATTCGTCTATCTCGTTACGGCTGAAGAAAAATATGCAGTTCTTTATAATCTCATTCAGCAGAACCCGGATGATCGGATTATAGTTTTTGCCAATATGAAGAATGAAACCAAAAGATTGTCCAACCGTCTGCAACGAAACAACATAGATTGTGTGCTGCTGTCCGGGGATGTCGATCAGAATAAACGAATGACCAGACTGGAAAATTTCAGATCAGGCAAGGTTAAAGTTCTCGTTGCGACCGATGTCGCCGGCCGTGGCATCCATATTGAGGGAATCACTTTTGTTGTCAACTATACTTTGCCGTATGAACCGGAAGATTACGTCCATCGTATAGGCAGGACCGGAAGGGCCGGTGCGATCGGAAAAGCTGTAAGTTTTGCCTGCGAGGAAGGTTCTTTTTACCTTCCTGCTATAGAGGAATTCATAGGCAGGAAATTTGATTGTGTGTTGCCGGAAGAAGCTCTTCTTGTCCCGCCACCCAAAGGGCAGGATAGAAAGATTGAGCAGGATGGTACCAAGCAAAAGTCAAAGGGTAAACCAAAACCTGGCAACAGGAATTACAGCCGGAACAGAGGCAGTTCTGCAAAGAAATCAGCATAACTGGATTTTTCTTTGCATTATGACAGGTTATCCCTGAGGAGCTTCTGCCATCAGGCAAGCCGTGAAGTGGTCTCGAAGCTAGACATAAAAAAATATCTTTTTTTTAAAGAAGTTGTTGTCCTTTCGTTGAAAAATTGCTATAAAGTGTGGTTCATATATGCGAAGGTTGCCCCTGCTTGGGAGTGGCCTTATTTTCTTTTTACCTCAGCATGCCTTTCATGCGGGAGTAAAATAACCTTAACCATTTGGCCTCTGGTCTACAGGAAGCGTAAAATCCATGACAGAACAACTTAATCAATCAACCCAGGACAGTAATGAAGAGATGAGTTTTGCGGAACTCTTCGAAATGGAAGAAAATAACAAGGTAGTCGCAGTCGGAGATGTTGCCATGGGCACCATTATCGGCACTGTGGATGATTATCTCCTTGTTGATGTTGGCGATAAGGCAGAAAGTTATATTGCTAAATCCGAATTCCGCCTGGAAGATGGTGAGGAAATCAAAATTGGTGACGTATTCGAGGTGTTCGTAGAACGTCGTAAAGAGGAAGGTGGACTCCTCCTGTCGAGAGAAAAGGCCATTGCAATTAAGGTATGGGAAAGAATCGCAGAAATTCAAGAAGCTGACGAAACAATTTCCGGTAAGATCGAAAGTCGTGTTAAAGGCGGTATGTCTGTTGATATCGGAGTTCCGGCATTTCTACCGTACTCTCAGATCGATCTTCGTCCCGTTAAGGACCTTGATGGGTTGATCGGGGAATCAATGGAATTCAAGATTCTCAAATTCAACAAGAAGAGAAATAACGTTGTTATTTCCCGTCGGGCTATTCTTGAAGAAGAACGCAATAAACTTCGTGAAGAGATGCGCTCCAAACTGGAAGAAGGTCAGATCATTAAAGGTGCCATTACTAACATTACCGACTACGGTCTCTTTATTGATATGGGCGGAATGGACGGTCTCTGTCACATTACCGATCTCTCCTGGGGGCGTGTTTCCCATCCGGCGAAACTTTACAAAGTTGGTGAAGAACTCGAGGTTAAAGTCCTCAAATACGACAAGGAGCATGATCGCGTTTCCCTTGGTGTGAAACAACTCCGTGATGATCCATGGGCTACAGTCACCGAGAGGTATCCGGTAAACCAGACAACTAAAGGTAAGGTCGTTTCCATTACCGATTATGGTGTTTTTGTCGAACTGGAAGAAGGTGTCGAAGGCTTGATCCATGTCTCTGAAATGACTTGGTCAAAGAAACCGCGTCATCCATCCAAAATGGTTTCCGTAGGTGATGAAGTTGAAATCATGGTGCTGAATATCGAGACTGAGACCAAGCGTATTTCACTTGGTATGAAGCAGCTCCAGCCAAATCCATGGGATCTGGTTACCGAGAATTATCCGGTGGGTTCTGTCATTGAAGGGAAAATTAAAAATATTACCGACTTCGGTGTATTTATTGGAATTGAAGAGGGGATTGACGGATTAATCCATGTCTCCGATTTGTCCTGGACCGAGCGCATTAAGCATCCATCAGAGAAGTACGCCAAAGGCGAGACGATTCAGGCAGTCGTTCTGAAAATAGATAAAGAAAATGAGCGTTTTTCTCTTGGTATCAAGCAGCTTGTTCCTGATCCATGGCAGGCAGCTTACAACAACTACCCATCGGGTACGGTTGTTGAAGGTGAGATCACAAACGTTACTGATTTTGGTGTTTTCGTTAAACTCGAAGAGGGCATTGAAGGTCTAGTTCATGTGTCCGAACTCAGCAAAGACAAAGTGAAAACTCCGGTTGGCATGTATCAGGTCGGAGATATTTTGAAGGCAATAGTTATCAATGTTTCTGCCAAAGATCGTAAGATTGGTCTTTCTGTTAAAACTCTTGAGGGTGATGATGAAGAGGTGGCAGTAGAAAAATTCAAGAAGGCAGAAAAAGTTGCTTCCGAATCGGCACCGTCTACTTTTGGCGATCTGTTGAAAGCCGCTGCGGAAGGCAACGAGTCTTCTGATAACGATTAAGGTACAGCCTCATTAAGGCACTTGGAATGCAGTTGAAAGGTTGTCTTACTGGAGATCCGGTAAGACAACCTTTTTTTATATTTCATGGGGACGTATCAATATGGTCGTCCTCGGTAACAAATTGATAAGATATCAGCATGTTGAAAAAAGATTTAGTAGATAAAGTAAGCAGTGAACTGTCTTTGCAGAAACAGGATGTCAGTCTGGCGGTTGATATTATGCTGGAGACAATGGCAACGGCTCTGGTGGAAGAGAGGCGTATTGAATTACGTGGATTTGGCAGTTTTTCAGTAAGAGCAAGAAAACCGCGTTCAACGAAAAATCCCCGCACTGGTAAAATTATGGAAATTCCGGATCGAAAGACCCTTCATTTTACCATGAGTAAATCACTGAAAGAGGCACTGATCAGCGAAAAGGATTAACATCGCCTTTGCCGACACGGAGAATCTCAGGGGTATCACCTGTCAGATCGATAACGGAAGAAGGGTCTGGAAAAATTGAGCCACCGTCAATAATGAGTTCAACTCGTTTGCCGAGGTACTGCTCAATTTCAAAAGGCTCAGCCAGCTTTGTCTCCTCATCTTCAAGCTGGACGCTGGTATTGACGATAGGGTTGCCAAGGGTTTTGAGCAGGAGTTGGCAGATTGGGTGACCTGGCACCCTGATACCCACGGTTTTTTGTTTTGTGGCCATGATTTTTGGAACAAGCTTAGTTCCGGGCAATACGAAAGTATACGGGCCGGGCAGGTTCTTTTTCAGAAGTCGATAGGCAGTATTCGAGACGTGGGCATATTGGCTGATATCGGTAAGGTCCGAGCACATAAAGGAAAAAGGCTTGTGTTGGGGCCTTTTTTTCAATTGAACAAGTTGTTTGATAGCTTTTTGGTTGAAGAGGTCACATCCTATACCATAGCCGGTATCGGTAGGATAACAGACTATGGCACCATTTTTAAGTTGTTTGACAACCTGCTCAATGAGGCGTAGTTGGGGATTTACAGGGTTGATCTCAAGCAGCATATATCAGTTTTTCCTTTGTCCGCAGGTGGCAGACCATTCATATTCTCTTCATCGGAATTTTGAATTTAAATATCAGCATCCTAAAAATAATGAAATTTTTTATAAAGATGCTTTACTGTAAGATTTTAAAAATAAAGCATAATGTGAATTATGAAAGGTGGTCAAGCGTCCTTTTCTGCGAAACAGGTATGTTGTTCCAAAGAGGACAAAAAACAGCCTTTTATGCTTCACTCCCTGACAAGGAGGGGACATGTTACCAGATCATATAGAAACTGCACTTACATTTGACGACTTACTTCTCGTGCCTTCCGCTTCCGAGGTCCTTCCTAACGAAGTAAACCTGGAGACACGTCTCACCGATACCATCTTTCTCAATACTCCCCTGGTCAGTTCTGCCATGGATACCGTAACAGAACACAGAACCGCCATTGCTATGGCCAGAGAAGGTGGAATAGGGATAATCCACAAAAATATGACTATTGAGCAACAGGCGATCGAGGTCGAACGGGTGAAAAAATCAGAATCCGGAATGATTATTGATCCGATTACCGTCACCCAGGATCAGTCGGTGGCTGAAGTTCAAGAGATAATGAGTGCTTATAAAATATCCGGTTTGCCTGTCCTGCACGAAGGAAAGTTGGTGGGGATAGTCACTAACCGGGATTTACGGTTTGTATCCGATGACGGCTTGCGGGTTTCTGATGTGATGACCTCAAAAAACCTGGTAACTGCCAAGGTGGGGATTGATCTGGAGCACTCGAAAGCCTTGTTGCATGAACACCGGATTGAGAAATTGCTGGTAGTTGATGACAAAGGTGGTTTGAAGGGGCTCATTACTATCAAGGATCTGGAAAAAATTAAAAAATATCCCCTGGCCGCTAAAGACAGGTACGGACGTCTCCTTGTAGGAGCCGCACTGGGCGTTGGCCCGAATATTGAAAGTCAGGCAGAAAGACTTCTAAAAGCAGGGGTGGATGTGGTGGTCGTCGATTCGGCCCATGGTCATTCAATCGGTGTGCTTAAAGCTGTTGCAAGAGTGAAAGCTGCCTTTCCCGAACTTTCTATTATTGCTGGAAATGTCGCCACGGGAGAAGGGACAGAGGATTTGATCAGAGCAGGAGCAAATGCTGTGAAAGTGGGAATCGGGCCAGGATCTATTTGTACAACACGAGTGGTTGCCGGCGTCGGGGTTCCACAGATGACCGCCATTCAAAACTGTGTAAAGATAGCCGGTAAATATAATATCCCAATTATCGCTGACGGTGGGGTAAAATATTCCGGAGACCTGGCTAAAGCTATCGGCGCAGGTGCCAGCACGGTAATGCTTGGTAGCCTCTTTGCCGGAACCGACGAAACACCAGGAGACACCTTCCTCTATCAGGGAAGAACCTATAAAAGCTATCGTGGTATGGGATCGATTGGGGCAATGAGTCAGAACGATGGGTCGGCCGATCGTTATTTTCAATCGGAAGTCACTGCCACATCAAAACTCGTCCCCGAGGGGATTGAAGGCAAGGTCCCGTACAGGGGGCCACTTTCAACAGTGATATACCAGATGATTGGCGGGCTGAGATCGGGTATGGGCTATGTCGGAGCTGCAACTATCCCCGAGTTGCAGCAGAAGGCGAAATTTGTACGTATTTCTGCCGCAGGTTTAAGGGAATCACATGTTCATGATGTTATAATTACCAAGGAAGCACCAAATTATCGAACTGCATAATTCGGATCTCGACAAGGGGTGTGGAAGTAAATTGAAAAAAATATTGAGGAGAAGACGAGGGAATATATGGATATTCATGACGAAAAAATAATTATCCTTGATTTTGGGTCTCAGACCACCCAGCTGATTGCCAGGCGAATCAGGGAGCAGAAGGTGTACAGTGAAATTCATCCCTTCTCCATATCCCTTGATAAGCTTAAAGAACTCAGCCCCTCCGGTATTGTACTGTCCGGTGGTCCCTGTTCTGTCTATGACAGCGGTGCACCCCACTCCGATGCCGGAATATTTGATCTGGATATTCCTGTTCTGGGTATCTGCTACGGCGCCCAGCTCATGCTTCAGCAGTTGGGTGGTAAAGTTGAAAAGGCTGAAAAACGTGAATTCGGCAAAGCAGAACTGACAATCAAATTTTCCGCAGGACTTTTTGCCGGTCTCGAAATGAATGGTTGGAAGCATCAGGTATGGATGAGCCATGGGGACCGTGTTGAGGTAATCCCCGAAGGATTCGAAGCTACCGCAGTAAGCGACAACTCACCTTTTGCTGCCTTGCGACATAAAGAACGGCCATTTTTTGCTGTGCAGTTTCATCCTGAGGTTGCCCACACTCTTATTGGTACCGATGTGTTGAGGAATTTCATTTTCGGAGTATGTAACTGTAAACCGGAATGGACAATGCATTCGTTTATTGAACAGAATGTACATGCAATTCAGCAGAAAATCGGCAGCGATAATGTCATCTGTGCTCTTTCGGGTGGTGTGGACAGTTCAGTGGTGGCTGCTATTATCCATAAAGCAGTAGGCGATCAACTCACCTGTATCTACGTCAATAACGGCCTGATGCGGACAGGTGAAACCGGTTCCATCCTCAGGTTCTTTAAGGAAAAGAGTAAATTAAAAGTCATAGATATTGATGCGACTGATTACTTTCTTGGAGAATTGGATGGAGTCAAGGATCCGGAGATTAAACGCAAGCGGATCGGATTGGGCTTCATAAAAATTTTTGAAGAAGAGGCAAAAAAGATCGGCAAGGTGAAATACCTGGCTCAGGGTACGCTATATCCGGATGTGATTGAATCGGTCAGTTTTCGTGGGGAAGCTCCGATAAAATCCCACCACAATGTCGGGGGACTGCCGGATATTATGAACCTTGACCTCATCGAACCCCTGCGCGAACTTTTTAAGGATGAAGTGCGCGAACTTGGCCTGGAACTCGGGTTGCCGGAGGAGGCGATTTATCGGCAACCTTTCCCGGGACCGGGGCTTGGTATACGAATAATGGGAGAGGTAACTGCCGAAAGGTTACGGATCTTGCGTCAATCTGATGTTATTGTGCTTGAGGAAATGCGCAAGGCCGGTTGGTACAGAAAGGTTTGGCAATCCTTTGCCGTTCTCTTACCTATCCAGACCGTCGGCGTTATGGGGGATGGCCGTACCTACGAGAATGTCATCGCTATCCGCGCAGTTGATTCGAGGGATGCCATGACTGCAGACTGGAGCAGATTGCCCTACGAACTTCTCGGAGAGATATCCAGTCGCATTATAAATGAGGTTCGGGGTGTGAACAGGGTTGTGTATGATATCTCATCTAAACCTCCATCGACTATTGAGTGGGAATAGACAGAATTATTAAAACGATATTTGTGATGCTATGTTGAAAACCGGGATCTATGTAGATGCAGAAAATATCAGGATGTGCGGTGGCTATGGCATGCGGTATGATGTACTGGTAGAGCTGGCTGGCGCAGGAAATTCAACGCTCCTGAGAGCCAATTCTTATCTTGCAGAGGATCGGGAACGCACCAGGGATGATCCGGAATATCGACAAAAGCTCTATCGTTATCATAGTGTGCTGCGCCAGTGTGGCTTCAAGGTTATTAAAAAATATGTCAAACATTTTGTCGACGATGAGGGAATTTTAACCACTAAAGCCAATGCTGATATGGATTTGGCGATTGATGCCCTTCTGCAGGCAAGAAATCTTGATCGTATCATTTTGCTCACGGGTGATGGTGACTTTATTCGTCTTGTGCTTGCTTTGCAGAATATGGGTTGCAGAGTCGAGGTTATAGGTTTTCATCATGTGAGCAATGATCTAAAAGAAGCGGCGGATAATTTTCTCTCGGGCTTTCTCGTACCTGGGCTTTTACCGATCACTTCGCAAGGTGGCGAAAACAGGCAGCGTGGTATTCCGATTAATTATAATCCGGATAGAGGATTTGGTTTTATGCGGTACTATCGATTGACTCCAGAGGGTTTACTTCCTCAATCTGTCTTTTTTCATTGTTCCAAGGCACAGGAAGTTAATGACGCACTTTTTCTCGATTCTTCAAATATTTTTGAATTCACTATCGTCAAAAATCCCGATAACAGTGGACGCACAGAGGCTTGGGACATCCAATCCATAGATGCTTAACCCCTAAAACCGGGAGACAGATCGAAGTCTGCGCTATCTAATTTTCACAAAACGACGTGAAAAAAAAATCAGTCCCCTCTAAACATAAAAAGAGAGAAGATAAATGGACATGAGCATTGATCCGGAGATGTTGAAGAATTTGCAGCCACTCATTATTTTCTATGGCTCGAAGATAATATCTGCAATTATAATTTTTCTTGTTGGGAAATGGATTGCCAGGAAAATGACCAACGTTCTGGTCAGATTTCTGGAGAGCAGAAAAATTGACATAACTCTGGTCGGATTTCTGGAGGGAATTGTTTATTATGCTCTTTTCGTAACGGTGATAATTGCAGCAGTCGGACAGCTTGGCATTAAGACCACCTCCTTCCTGGCGATACTCGGTGCGGCATCTCTGGCTGTAGGTCTTGCCCTAAAAGATTCCCTGGCCAATTTCTCATCCGGGGTAATGCTGATTCTCTTCCATCCGTTCAAGGTCGGCGATGTAGTGACTATCGGCGGTGAAACCGGCAAGGTTATACAGATACACGTTTTTAATACCATCCTGAATACCGGTGATAATCAGCGTAAAATTATCCCCAACGGTGCCATTTCCAACACCACAATCACCAATATTACCGCAAATCCAACACGGCGAATTGATTTGGTTGTCGGTATTGGCTATGATGATGATATCCGCAAGGCCAAAGAAACCCTGGAGGAAATTCTGGCCGCCGACTGCAGGATACTGCCATCTCCCGCTCCGTTCGTTGCTGTTTCAGAACTGGCCGAATCTTCTGTCAATTTTGTCGTTCGACCATGGGTCGCCACAGAGAGCTATTGGGATGTCTATTTTGAACTCACGGAAAAGATTAAACTCACCTTTGACGAACGTGGAATTTCTTTCCCATTTCCTCAACGCGATATACATTTATTTAAACCAACTGAGTAGTTTTCCAATCGTGGCCTGCTTGGTTACTTAAGTAAAGGGTCGATATGGCAACTCTATTTGCAGCTGATATTGGAGGTACTAAGAGCTTGCTGGCGATTTTTCAATCGCACGGTACGGACAATAGACCGCTCTTGAAAAAAAGATATACTAATGCTGAATTCTTCAGCATTAACGAAATCTTAGAGGATTTTCTGGCTGAACTGGATCAGGTTCCGCAGCTTGCCTGTCTGGCACTGGCAGGAGTGGTATCAGGTGACAGGGCAAAATTGACGAACCTGCCTTGGGAGATTGACTGTCGCCTGCTTGAAAAAAAATTCGGTTTTCAGCGGACATTCCTCATTAATGACCTGACGGCTGTATGTAATTCATTGACCGTTCTTAACCCTTCTGACTTTCTGGAAATACAGGCGGGTGAAAATCCTGGAGGAGAGGTGCGTGGTGTCATTGCACCGGGAACCGGCCTTGGTGAGGGGTTGCTGGTTGAGTTCGGTGGGCAGGTTTTTGCGCGTGGTTCGGAAGGCGGACACACAGATTTTGCCCCGGTCAATGAAGAACAGCTGGCTCTTCTTGCCTGGATGCAGAAAAAAATGCAACCTGTCAGTTATGAAGCATTGATTGCCGGGCCGGGTCTGGCCTGCCTTTATGATTTTATTCGGGAGCATCATCGCCTCCGTGAATCTGCCTGGATAGTTGAGGCTATGCATAAAGCAAAAGATACGATCCCAATCATCATAGGTGGTGCCATTGGTGCAATTGGTTCGGTTGACGCTCAGCCCTGCCCTTTATGTCGACGTGTGATGGATCTCTTTCTGTCGATTCTTGGCAGCGAAGCTGGAAATCTGGCGCTTAAGCTTTATGCAAAGGGAGGTATCTATCTTGGAGGAGGCATCCTGCCGAGAGTAGCGGGGCTGGTATCATTTGACGGTTTTCTGCAAAATTTTCATGCTAAAGGATTGATGTCCGATTTTATGAAGGATATTCCTGTCAATCTGATACTGAGAAAAGATGCGGCACTTATCGGGGCGCTACGTTTTGCCAGGCAGGAGTGGAAAGGCTGGAGTTCCAATGGCAGGTGAAGCTTTTCCCCTGGACGTTCTTGCTGCATTCTGCAGCAATCCAACCACATGTACAGTAGCGCCTCTGGGTGCCGGCAATATTAACGATACCTTTCTGGTTCGATCGACCTCCGGTTCTTTTGTTCTGCAGAGGATAAATAAAGATGTCTTCCCTGAACCTCTACGGGTCATCGAGAATTTTCAAAAAATAGCCAATCATGTGGCTCTCAAAAAGGATTGGGCGCAGTCTTCTTTGCAGGTCGCTGTACCGGTATTAACCTTGGACAAGCGTCTCTTTTACCTTGATAGTAAAGGTAACTTCTGGCGTGGACAGAGCTATCTGCCCCATGAGAGTCGCAAGGTCCTGGCCAACCCCAGACAGGCTTTCCGAGTCGGAAAATCACTGGCCGACTTTCACCGATTTGTGAGTGATCTTGATGTGCAAGGGTTACTTGACCCTCTTCCGGGCTTTCATAACCTGCCCCGATATCTTGAAGATTATGACCGGGTGATGCACAGGATGAACACTGCAGCAAGCAGGGAAATCCAAAATTGTATTGAAGCTATTGACCGTTACCGGCAGCGGGCGACGACTCTTGAGAATGCAAAGTCTGCCGGAATCCTAACTCTTCAGCCAATCCACGGTGATCCCAAGGTAGACAATTTTCTCTTTGGTGATAAGGGAGAAGTCCTTGGTCTGCTTGATCTTGATACCGTGGCCATGGGGCTGGTGCACTATGATCTGGGGGACTGCCTGCGTTCCTGTTGCAACAAGGCGGGGGAGTCAGGGGGGAGGATTCGGCCGATCAAGTTTGATATGGTTTTCTGCCAGGCGCTCCTTGACGGCTATTTTGCCGAACCTGAAGAGCTGCTGTCGAAAGAACAGCGCAATTATATCTTTGATGGAGTGCTGCTTATATGTTTTGAGCTGGGGGTGCGCTTTTTTACCGATCACCTGCGTGGCAACCATTATTTTAAAGTAGAACAGGAAGGTGAGAACCTCCTGCGAGCCGATAGACAATTTCGGCTGGTAGATGACATTGCCGAAAGGGAAAGGGAAATCCGCACTATGGCTATAACATCCGGGGAGAAGTAACAAATTACCCCCAAGGTATTTTGTTCGGTAAGGCACTAATTCTCGATACTCTCAATTGAATAAAGATATTGTCCAATAGTATCGGCGAGATGTGGCTGGAGATTTAAAAATTCAATTCCAATTCTGGTTTCGGCAGGATCAATTTGCATGTTTCTGACCTTGCCGCTAATTTGTTGTTCTTCCCTGATTCCCGGCAGCAGACAACGGAGCAGGATGGAAGTGTTGATATCGATCTGCGGTAAGAGTATATCCTTCTTGTGTCTAATCTGGCAGAGACCTCCCGTCATGCTCAAATCAATGAGAGTGCCATACATTTCCGGTTCTTCATCCAAATGGAAGGTGCTGGGAATACATATCGAAGATCGTTTGGTTTTTCTCAATTCGTGGTAGTGGATAACTCCTGGATATTCGAAAAAAAGCAGCTGCGAGGGCGAATCGATAGCTTTCAGGAGTTGTGATTTAAACATCCATTCCCGTCCTTTGTGAACATATTTTATAATAACTCTCTGTTCTCCACCGACCAGATCATCCAGGTCGGAAAACGGTTGGGGGTTGGTAACGATCAAACAGCTCTCCTGCAGCATACCCACCATAACACTTTCAAACGGGGAGTCCAGATGGGGAAATTCAAGTTTGACCAGAGAGCCGATCTCCAGGGGGATGCATTTACCCAGTGTAGAGAAATGTTTCAACGGCAGCTGATGTTTTACTGGTGATGTTTCCATTCTCTGTTTGTCTCTTTCACTATTGAGACGAAACGCTTCCATAATGATGGAGATCAGCGGTTTGTTGATCTGTCGTTTCCGCTGACCGTTAAAGAATAGTATTCTTACCACCGATTCCTGCCATGAGAGAATGAGATGGGCTGCCGCCTCCCCCGTGAAATTCTTTGTCTCTGCTCCGATGAGGACACCGTTCTTTATATAGAGGAGCCCCCTGTCGTTGTTTTGATCTATCTGCAGGGTGCAGGTTTTTTCTTCAGTTTCCAGCATTTGCAGGAAACTGTGGATTGGTATCCCTTTAACCTTGCCACTGGTGGCTGCATCGAGTAATTCTCCTGCATGCAGCAGCAGACGAGAGGTGTCGACGGGTTTTTCCAGGCAATGGCTGGCTCCTCGTTTCATTGCTTCTTCCGGGAGGATTCCTTTTCCCTTGGACAAAGCGATGCAGGGAATATAAGGAAAGGTATGGGTAAGTAGAGAAAAATCCTCAAGAGAACTACTACTTAACAGAGATAAGTCGCAGACCACCAGGTCCACCTGATGTTGTGATATAATTCCGATGGCCGCTCGTTCTTCCCTGGCTGTCAGGATATTGATCTCTTTCTGCCATTGTTCAAAGAGGCTTACCAGGGCTTCAAGTTCGACAGCTTCATTTTCTATAATGACGACAGTTTTCATTGTGATTTCTACTCGTTGAAGTTGTAGTCTGGACTGTTGAATCGAGCTTGAACAGGTTTTCTTTATTCTCTTTTTTTAGTATGCAGAAAAATAGTAGAAAAGAAAAGAGATTAAACCCTTGCCTTCCTTTACAACCGCAGAGACTGTAAATTCCAGTCGCATATGAAAAAACGCTCCTTTGAGGGCATAGCCTTAAGTTTATTTATTCTATTGTCATTATGCATTTCTCATTATTTCCGATAAAAGCAGTAGAAATCAGCCTGGTCTTGATCGGGATTGTTTTACTGTTTGTCTCAATTTCGAGAGGCAGAGATGTTCAGAAAGGAGTTTCTCCGCGTTTCCTGCTGAGATGGCAGGTTCTCACTTCGCTGATAGGTTTCTTTTTGTTCTGTTACTTTGGTTATATTCTTATTCGGCTTACCAACATACCTTTTCCGCTTGAGCTGTTGACAGGCACTGTTTTTTTTGCTGGTTCGCTTTTTGTCTATGGGATGATAGATCTTTCTCGAAATACCATAATCAGACTGGCCGAAGTAAACGAGAATCTTGAGAAAATGGTTGGTGCAAGGACCGCGGAGTTGTCTGAGGTTAATAAAGCGCTTGAAAAATCCAGAACAGCTTCTGTTGAACAGAGTAAGTTTCTTGCAAGTGCACTGGATGCTCTTTCACATCCTTTTTATGTAATTGATGTCAATAGTTACGAAGTCCTTCTCTATAACAAAGCTACCGGCTTTTCAGGCAGAGTGGACCAAAAGACCTGTTATCAGCTGACCCATAACCGGGATCTGCCCTGCGGCGGCAAAGATCATCCTTGTCCGATAAAGGAAATAAAGAAATCCGGTAAACCTGTCGTTCTTGAACATATTCACAAAAATAGTGACGGAAGCAACAGATATGTCGAAGTACACAGCTATCCGTTTTATGACGTTGATGGCAATTTTGTAAACATGATTGAATACTTACTCGACATAACGGAGCGTAAAACTTACGAATGTGAATTGCTTGAGACAAAACGTGAAGCTGAGATCGCCAACAAGTCGAAAAGTGAATTTCTTGCAAATATGAGCCATGAAATTCGTACCCCGATGAATGCGATTCTCGGGATGACTAAGCTGGTTCTGGCGACAGACCTCACCCTGGAACAGCGACATTGTCTTGAAACAGTGCACAATTCATCGGAACTGCTCCTCGCTTTGATCAATGATATTCTTGATTTTTCAAAGATTGAGGCTGGCAAACTGGAACTGGTTGAACGTCCATTTGCAATTGAGCAGGCGCTGTCCACCGTGGTCAGCCTGTTACAACCAGAGGCCGATAAGAAGGAAATCGCTCTCTCTCTGGATTACAGTGAGTCCTGCAAAGATGGACTCTATATGGGTGATGATCTTCGTTTGCGACAGGTGCTCTTCAATCTTATTGGTAACGGCATCAAGTTTACCAAAGCCGGCAGTGTCGCTATCAGTTGCAGTTGCAAAGAGAAGAATGAAGAATATGAGTTACTTGAATTTACAATCGCAGATTCAGGAATAGGGATTGTTGCGGAAGACCAGGAACATATCTTTGAAAGCTTTAACCAGGCAGATAAGTCGATATCCCGCAGCTATGGCGGAACGGGATTGGGTCTGGCCATTTCAAAAAAACTGGTGGAAATGATGGGAGGAACCATCCATCTTGCAAGCGAAGCAGGAATCGGAACAACCTTCACCTTCACAGTTCGCTTTGCTTGTCATACTGATGATGATGAAATTTTCTCTTCAATGCAGGAAAAGAAAGCAGAGGAAACCATTGAAGAGCTCCCAAGGTTGCAAATTCTGGTTGTGGATGATATTACCCCTAACAGAGATCTGGCCAGGATGATACTGGAACAGGGGCGGCACGTGGTCCAAGAAGCCGGCACCGGTCTGCAGGCCCTCCAGTTGTTATGCGAAAATGATTTTGACGCAATTCTCCTCGATGTGCAGATGCCCTTCATGAATGGCCTGCAGACTGTAGAGTTTATTCGTCAGTGTGAGAAAGGGGACAACAATTGGTCCAATGTTGAATATGCCGAACTGCTCGAAAAACTTTCTCGTAAGATTTCCGGCGGGTATATGCCGATAGTTGCCTTGACGGCTCATGCCATGGAAAGTGACAGGGATCGATGTCTCAAGGCAGGAATGGATGGCTATCTCAGTAAACCGTTCAAGGTGGAAGAGATGATGAGGCAACTGGCAATCGTCTATAAGAAAAAATTATAACTAGAAATACAATGCAGAATTTATCACCATTTACCCTCCACTGCAGTTCTTCGGAATGTTCGGCGAGAAGGGGAGAAGTTCGAACGAGGCAGGGCGTTTTTCAGACCCCGGTGTTTATGCCGGTAGGAACCCAGGGTACCGTTAAGGCTGTGACTCCGGAAAACCTGCTGGAAATGAATGCACAGATTATCCTTGGCAATACCTACCATCTCTTTATCCGTCCGGGACATGAACTGATAGAGAGTTTTGGTGGTTTGCATAACTTCATGAACTGGAAAGGCTCGATCTTGACCGACAGTGGAGGTTTTCAGATTTTCAGTCTGCAGGAACTGGCCACCATCACCGAAGAGGGGGCGGCTTTCAGGTCCCATCTCGATGGTTCCAAGCTATTCTTGAGTCCCGAGGATGCGATACATGTTCAGCAGTCGCTTGGTTCGGATATCATGATGTGTCTTGATACCTGTATCCCTTTCCCGGCAACAAGAGATGAAGCCATTAAGGCTACAGACCTTACCAGCCGCTGGGCAAAACGTTGCCGACAGGCGCACACCGAAAGAGAACAGCTCCTTTTCGGCATTGTGCAGGGAGGAATGTATTCGGATCTGCGACAAGATCATGCAGCCGCCTTGATTGATATCGGGTTTGATGGTTATGCAATCGGAGGTCTGAGTGTGGGCGAGGAAAAACATCTCATGCACGAAATGACCGAAGCAACTGTCCCCAGTCTGCCGAAGGGCTATCCGGTATATCTCATGGGAGTCGGGACTCCGGCGGACCTGGTGGAAGGAGTCTGGCGGGGAATCGATATGTTCGACTGCGTAATGCCCACCAGAAATGCACGAAACGGTTCGCTCTTTACCTCAAAAGGAAAAATTTCCATCAAGAATTCCAGGTTCCGGGATGATCACCGCCCCCTTGATGAAGAGTGCACCTGTTACACTTGCAGAAATTATAGCAGGGCCTATCTACGGCATCTTTTCCAGGCACGGGAGATTCTCAGTTATCACCTTAATACTATCCACAATTTACATTATTATCTGCACTTGATGGCTGAGATTCGTCAGGCGATAGAGAAGGATAGTTTCGCCCGGTTCCGCAAAGATTTTTATAGCAAGCTGGGGCATGAATGATTACCATGGTGTCAGTTTTGTAAATTTTTATGTAAAAAATGTTCTGAAGAACAATTTATTACATATTCCCGTAACTTTTATGGAGGTTTTTTTATGACAGGAATTGCTTATGCGGCTGCCCCTGCCGCAGGTGCCGGTAATGGTTTCGGCGCTGGCGGGATAGCCTCATTTATCCCACTGGTTCTTATTTTTGTTGTCTTTTACTTTTTGCTGATCAGACCACAGCAGAAACAGGCTAAACAACATCAGGCTTTCCTGAACGACTTGAAAAAAGGTCAGAAGGTTATGACCAAAGGTGGCCTTCACGGCGTCATCACTGCATTGAATGACACGGTTATAACTCTTGAAATTGCGAAAGATGTTTCCGTAAAGGTTTCCCGTGATGCGATCGGCGGTTCTTTAAGTAAGGATGGTGGAGCCGTACTGGATAAAAAAGACGCAAAAAGCTCTGGTGGCTGAGGCATCAAAGGCTGCTGAAATCCTCAGGTTGTGGAAACAGACGAAGAGACCGGATTACCCATGAGGGTGATCCGGTTTCTTTTTTTATGGTTATAGATAATCCCATTCTTTTCAGTATATCCTGAGGTTGTATTGAACGGGGTCAGTGAGACAAGTGTATGGCACAAAAGAAGTTCTATGCGGTTGCAGTAGGCCGCAGCTCTGGAATATATACTGACTGGGCAACTGCGGAAAAACAGGTCAAAGGATTTGCCGCTGCAAAATTTAAAAGTTTTCCAACCAGAGCTGAAGCTGAAGCGTGGTTGGAAAACCCGATCTATCAGAAGAAAGAAGGCAAAAAAAATGATCGTCAAGGGGAGGGACTTCCATCACCGCAGTTACAAAATGATTCGGATGCCATTATTGTATTTACCGATGGGGGAAGTATTAATAATCCCGGTCCTGGTGGGTATGGTGTCCTCATTGAAATGAACGGCGAGCGTCGGGAGTTGAGTGGCGGGTTTCGGTTCACCACAAATAACCGGATGGAGATGATGGCGGCAATCGTTGCCTTGCGGGAACTTCAGAATTGCGGGAAAAAGATTTATCTCTATTCGGATTCAAGCTACCTTGTCAATGGCATCACCAAAGGGTGGGCCAGGAGGTGGCGGAGCAAAGGGTGGCGAAAGAGTGATGGCCAACCTGTCCTGAACATCGATCTCTGGCAAGAGCTGCTCGAACTAATGGAAGGTGTAGATGTCAGCTTTAACTGGGTGAAGGGACATGCCGGAAACGAGCTCAATGAGCGTTGTGACCAACTGGCAGTAGCCGCCTCAAGGCAACCGGAAATGATTGTCGATGTCGTTTATGAAACCTTGGGAAACGGAGCAGAAAACTGTGACAAAAGAACTCTTTAAAGGTTCCATCATGTTCGGACCCGTACCTGCGGTTCTGGTGACGACAATTGACAAGGAAGGCAAACCCAACATCTTTACTGTAGGCTGGACCGGAGTTGCCTGCAGCCATCCTCCACTGGTGACAATCGCGGTACGAAAAGAGCGATTATCCCATGAGAATATCAGTGCAACCGGTGAGTTTGTCATCAATCTTACCACTCAAGAGATGGTCAAAATGACCGATTTCTGCGGCTGTCGTTCAGGACGAAAAGTTGACAAGATAAAACATTTCGGTATGGAGCTGGAACCCGGAACCGATGTTGCGGTCCCTTCTCTGAAAAAGAGCCCGGTCGTTCTGGAATGTAAGGTACGTTCCGTCACTGAACTGGGGAGCCATGATCTTTTTATAGCTGAAATTATCGGAAATAAAGTTGAAAAATCGCTTATTGATAAAAATGGTACTATTCGGATGGGACAGGCCGGACTGTTAGCTTATTGTCATGGCGAATATTTTGCTCTTTCCCGGCATCCTATTGGAACCTTTGGCTATTCTGTTGCCAGTAAATCGGTTCGGCAAGCGAAACACCAAAAAAAATTCCAGCAGAGAAAGGTGAAAAAATAGAAATTGTAGGTTTTTACGATTTTTTCAAATAAACATTGATTCTTTGCAGACAGCAATGGAGGAAATAAAGTGAAATGGCTCGTTGTGCTCGATCCAATTGAGGGGCTGGTGTCACGAACGGATACATCACTTGCCATTATCCATCAGGCAAGGAATAACGGAATTACAGTAGACACTGCAACAATCGAAAATCTTTTTTTTGAGACCTATGCGGCGGTAATTGCTACAGACCATTCCGGAAAGCAACAGGTAAAAGCGCTTGGTGATTACTCGCTGATATTGATGCGTAAAGAACCGCCATACGACATGGCTTTTCATTATGCGACACAGCTGCTTTCCCTTGCCGAAACACTTGTTGTTAACAGTCCGTCGTCGCTTCGTGATTTCAATGAAAAGCTGATTGCTCTTCCTTTTGTAGAATACATGCCACCGACCCTGGTAAGCTCGGATGTTGAAATCATAGGAGATTTTTTGGCCGTCCAGGGCACAAGCGTTATTAAATCCCTTGACAGTTTTCAGGGTAAATCTGTACAAAAGATAGAACCATCAGACCACTCAACGGTTACTTCTTTTACCAGTGGAGGTAAGTATCCTGTTATGGTGCAGAAATTTATCGGGAATATCTCTAAAGGCGACAAACGGGTAATGATGCTTGGTGACAGGTTTCTCGGTGCCGTCATGCGAAGGCCCAAGCAAGGGTACCACGCCAATTTTGCCAGGAGTGATGCGTTGCAGACTGAACTCACCACCAGAGAACAGAAGATCATTTCCGAAGTGGGGCCCTGGCTGTTAAAACATGGCATCCATTTTACCGGACTCGACCTGATCGATGAACAACTTACTGAAATTAATATAACCTGTCCGACGGGTATTGTTCAGATATCCGAACTTGAGGGCAGAAAATTGTCAGAGGAAATCGTTGACTACTTTGTGAAACTTAGTCAGTAAACTGAAGGTGATTACAGAATGTTTGCCTTGTCTATTGCTGATCTCCACAAGAAGTATGCTGGTGGGCTCGAAGCACTCAGCGGTGTTACACTGGACGTGCGGGAAGGAGATTTCTTTGGTCTGCTTGGCCCTAACGGTGCCGGTAAAACCACGACGATTGGTATTATCACTTCCCTTGTCACAAAAACAGCAGGCAAGGTGAGCGTTTTCGGTGTTGATATCGATCAGGATTTTCCGGCTGCAAAACGTTTGATCGGTGTAGTTCCGCAGGAGCAGAATTTCTCAATCTTTGAGAAAGTACAGGATATTGTTACCCAGCAGGCCGGTTATTATGGCATTGCCCGCAAAGAAGCCTTGATTCGCTCCAAAAAGTATCTCATAAAACTGGGGCTATGGGAAAAACGAAATGTAGTTGCCCGTGAGCTTTCCGGAGGAATGAAGCGCAGACTGATGATTGCCCGTGGCCTTGTCCATGAACCCAAATTGCTCATTCTTGATGAACCCACCGCAGGAGTGGATGTGGAGATGCGCAGGGGCATGTGGGACTTTCTTCTGGAATTGAATGCTCAGGGCAGGACAATCATTCTAACCACCCATTACCTTGAAGAAGCGGAACAACTCTGCAATCAAATCGCCATTATCGCCAACGGTAAAATTGTCGAAAATACCAGCAAGCGGAAGCTCCTTCGCAAACTCAATAAAGAGTCATTTCTGTTCGATACAATAGGCCCCGTGACAGAAATCCTGCCACTTGAAAACACAGAATTCACCCTTGTGGATGAAACAACAATTGCGGTTACCAAAAATAATTCCCAATCAATGAACCGCATTTTCGACCATCTGAACAGCCAGGGTATCGTTGTCGGCAGTATGCGGAATAAGACAAATCGGCTTGAAGAGCTTTTTATGGAATTGGTGGAGTGATGAAAAGAAATTGGATCTCATTTGCGACGATTGCCCGCAAAGAGTTGATACGGATCTTCCGGATATGGGTTCAGACCCTCGTGCCACCTGTTATTACCATCAGCCTCTATTTTATCATCTTCGGGGGTTTTATCGGTTCTCAACTCAGCGAAATCGGAGGATATGATTATATGGCATTCATCGCTCCGGGGTTGATCATGATGTCCATAATCACAAATTCCTACTCCAATACTGTCTCCAGTTTTTTCAGCACCAAATTTCAACATAACATTGAAGAATTGTTAGTCAGCCCAACACCGGAATGGGTGGTGATTCTTGGTTATACCACAGGGGGGATGACGCGTGGGCTTTGCGTGGGGATGCTAGCTTCAATAGTGAGTATTGTGTTTGTCAGACTGCCTCTCTTTAATGTTTTCTTTATTGTTCTCTTCGCATTTCTCACCAGTTTCGTTTTCTCACTTGCCGGAATGATCAATGGTATCTTTGCAAAATCATTTGATGATATCTCAATTATACCAACTTTTGTCATCACACCGCTGACCTATCTCGGCGGCGTTTTTTATTCAATTTCTCTGCTCCCGGATTTTTGGCAGACGCTCTCAAAGGCTAATCCCGTTGTCTATATGATAAATGGATTCCGTTATGGCTTTCTGGGAGTTACGGACATTAATGTCTGGATGGGACTCGGCATGCTGGTAATGTTTGCCGTGTTACTTTTTTCATTCACTCTGTACCTGCTTAAGAAAGGAATAGGTGTTCGAGAATAAAGCTATATAACCTTAACTAATAATTGGTAATTTTATGATTGAACTTTATTTGAATGATCGTTGCCCGTTTTGCCAAAAAGTAATGGCTGCAGTGGGCAAAATGGGGCTGAAAGAAGGAAAGGATTTCAAAGTGATAGATGCCGCACCGGGAACACCGGGAGCAAAAGTGGTGTTGCGTGTAGGTGGTGATACCATGGTTCCTTTTTTAATAGACGGAGAGATTTTCATGTATGAGAGTGATGATATCATTGCATATATGGAAAATAAATTTCGAAATTCCTGATTTGGACCTTGTTTGTATTACAATAAGGAAAGTTTTTTCGCTGATCCTCCTGCCCTATGCATGAGGATCAGCGGCTCGGTTAAATGACCTGCTCTCTTCCTGCTTCGTCATCCTCTATTATTTCCACTTCTTTTTTTGCCTGATCCAGCCAAAGCTGAATCTTTCGATTACCCAATACATTCTTTATATAGCCTGCAGAACTCTCAGACACCGCCACATTGTAGGTAGCTAACCGAAAAACAACCGGGGCAAACATGCAATCCGCAATGGAAAATTCACCAAAAAGCCAGGGGCCGTTATTGGCATGTTTTGCTCTTAAACCAGTCCAGATACTATCAATGCGGGAGATATCTTCCTCTAAACCAGTCGTTACAGGCACTCTGCGATTTGCTGCTCTGCAATTCATCGGCATTGCTTGGCGAAGATCAAAAAAACCTGAGTGCATTTCCGCGCAGTATGACCTCGCCAGTGCTCTATCTTTTGCATCAGCCGGCCAACCTTTGCCATTCAGGTATTGTTCCGAGACATACTCGCATATTGCAAGAGAATCCCAAATAATGAGATCTTTATCCTGCAGGATGGGCACCATGCCGGCCTCTGAATATTTTGCTATTTCAGAGGCTGTAGTTTCCGTAGACAATGCGATTCTCACTTCGTCAAACGGGATATCACTTACGGCGAGCAGCAGCCATGCCCGTAGTGACCAGGATGAATAATTTTTATTTCCAATGATAAGTTTCATCTCGTTTCTCCAAAGAATACTCAAAAATCTGATCTATATTATCCTCATTTTCTTAATTATCATACGTTTCGGATTATTGGCAAGAACATTGTCCTGAAGTGACAGGCAGAAGGATTTGTGCTGTAAACGTGAAAAGATCTTGATATTTGACAAAATAGAGAATAGGATTTATTCCTAAAAAGGATTTTGTCCCAAATAGGAACCTGGGATCATTTTAGTTTTAAATTCAAAATTTAAATTTTAATCCAGAAAGGAGAATCGAATATGTCTAATGTACTGATTGTATGCGCAAGCAGGAATGGTGAAACTCAAAGGATCGGCGAACTGATCGCAGAAGGGTTACGCTTTGCGATGGTCGATGTGACTTTAAAGGATGTTAACGATCTGAAGAGAGAATCCGAACTTGAGGGCTACGATGCATACATATTTGGCTCGTCCACTTATCATGGCGAGATGATGAACAGAATGAAATCGTTCTTGTTCCTTGCAGAAAGAGTAGATCTCAAAGGTAAAGTAGGAGGTGCTTTTGGTTCGTATGGCTGGAGTGGCGAAGCAGCTGAACGTATTTTTGATACCATGAAGAATATCTATGGCATGAATATGGTAAGTTCACCATTGATGTTAAAAACTGCGTCGATTGGCGGCGGTATCAAAATGGCGCATGACTATGGAAAGAATGTCGTTGCCAAGCTTGTTTCTGAATGATTGAAATCGTCAGGTTCAATAATTTCCTTTTTTTAGTGATTACTTCCTCCTGGAAGCAGGTAGTCCAGTGGGCGACGCAACAAAAATTCATAAAAAAGAAGATAAATAAAAGCCACGGCATAGGAAATCAAAATACCACTATAAACGCCGAACTGTGTAAATGTGCAATAGACTGAACATGAAAATATTACTATTGCCAGCATGCCCAATGGGATTTCCCGAAAAAGTGCTGAGATTGTCTGGCTGCCATAGTGGTAATGAAGGACCCAGACCGTCGGCAGGACAGTTGTCGGAAAAGCTGCAAAAATTCCTGACCACCTGGCACCGACGGTTTTAGCCATTGCTGTAATTATGACAATGACTACAGCCGCAAAAAGAGCTCTTGATAATAAAATTAAGGCTGTTGTCGGTACTTTATGTCGGATTGCAGGAGATGGGGTAAGACGAAAGAAAACGGCTACTCCCAGAAAAATAAAAATGACGGTTGTTACGCGCAGCCAAAGGTAATCCTGTAGCACATATTGTAAAAGATAGGCTGTCCCAAAGAAACCAGACAATCCGTAACTAGTTGGGACAATGAGAGAATATACTGAATTCCTTTTCGCTTTCTTACCACTCTGGCTGTAGAGAAGGCAAAAAATCAGAGTCGCACTTAATCCCTGGATAGACCAAGGAGCACTTTCTGAGGCAAAAACAGGTCCTTGTTCAATACCTGTGAAAAAAAAGGTAAGGCCTGCCCCAAGTGGAAATCCCAGTAATACACCTGCAAAACGGGTACTTATTTTTTCTGCAACCAGTGTAATAGTTATTACCATTCCTGCAGAGAGACATATTTTAGCAATGAAAAGCAGGAATGGATGACTCATAAGAGACCGAAGAATTGAGGTATGACAAGTGAAAGAGATGGAAAAAGTATGACTATCACAAGGGCAACAATCATTGCAAGTAAAAAGAATGGATTAAGTACCTTACGACGCCATCAATTGTTGACGGCTACGCTCATCTCTTTGATACGCCCGTCGATCTCCTCCAATTCCTTGTCCCGGCCTTCTTGATGAAGTTGCTCGCGGAGATGGTCGAGCTCTTCGCGAAGCTGCGGTATTACCTCATTCCGGATGTGCTCCTTAACACTTTTTTGCGCCTTGTTAAATTCTTCGGCGAATTGTTTAATAGATTCTTCCAGTTGTTTTACTTCCTCTCTCTCCGGCACCTTTTTCATTTCATCACTGAATTTCTGTAATTGCCGGGAAAGATCATCGAGTCTATCTGCCAGCTCCTTACCCATTTTCTGGGAAGTGGCATTCAACGATTTTTTCAGCTTTTCCAGTGCTTCCTGCAAATCGTATTCTGTGCCGGTGGCGTTTTTAATGAAGTCATTGAGTATATCACTTAGAGATGCTGCCCTGACAGAGCCTTGGACAGTGGCCCCTCTTTTCAAAACTTTTCCTCCGGGATTTTCCTGAACAATGGTCACGGCCTTGCCTTGTTTATCCATTAGGTCGTTACCAATGAAAAATTTTGAATCCACCGTGGCGGCGTTACTAAAAGCCGGAGCAATGGAAACATAAACCAGATAGTCACCTTGGGTGGTATAGAGAACCTTTGTTACCTTGCCGATTACATTTTGTTCAAAATATACGGGATCATCCTGTTGTAAACCTAAAATCTCAGGATAACGTATCTGGAGGTTCAAGGAATTTTCCATACATCCCCATAAAAGCAGGAGTACTGAAAAAATAAGCAGACGAAAAATGTGTTTGTGATTCATGTCGTATCTCTTTGGGAAAATATAATTTTTGTGGAAGTGCACGTCTCTTGAACCTGCATGTTCAACAGGTTTCATTTCATGCTGCAACTGCAGCAATTGATAGACCCAGCCGTAAACTTTAAATCAATTATTGGTTTTTTCCAAGCTTACCGGTTTTGCTTTTGGAAAAACTGAAAGGTCTACCTGCAAAACCTGCTCCTTCTCGCTTCTCGGAAAACTCCCTGGTCGACGATGAGTCTACCCGTGTTGCAGTTTAAATGACAGATTACTTTCTTTGCAGTCAAAGATGCTGGCGGATTATTATTCCGGCAATTGAGAGAAGAACTTGATTTCTTTTAACCCCCCTATGAAATCCGAGAATGGATAAGGCTTCTTGAAGTCTAATATGCTGAAAACATCGGAAATGTCTTGACATAACAACTGAAAAGAGCAAACACTGCCATGACAAAATGAAGTAGCAACATGTCAGAAGGTTGGGTATCGCCAAAGATGTGAATCGTGTTGGGGAATTAATGAACTTGTTGGTTTTAAATGTTGATGGCTTCGTATGATATTGATTTAATAAGAATATTTTTCATCTTTCTGTACAGCACTCATTACTGAGTGTTGTACAGAAACTACTGAACCCCTTGTGGGGCTAAAGGAACGACACGCTGAAATGGCTATCGGAAAACGCAGTTGCTCTTGGCATGCTCGGTGCTGTACGTGGCTTTTTATGGTCAGCCATTCAAGTCGTGCTTGAGCGGCGTAGGGAATTTCATTTCAAAGAGTTTAAGGCATATCATCGTCTCATCAAGGACCTTGTTGCGCCTGATCCTGAGTCGGGCTCCATATGGATCGACAGGCAAGCTGCCGCTGTCTTTGAGCTAAGGAACTTTCCTCGGTATCACGAGTACACATTTCGCATGCTCAGCGGCCTCAAAGAGAAATGGTCAAGCGATGCTGCTTTTAAGTGGCCTGGCCTCATCGCTGAAATTGATCTTACTCTTTCACATATTCGGACGTCCAACCCAAACAAGGCGCTTCATCCGACGGGCCATAAAGCCGGCCCACGGCTGAGCTAGTGTGTTCTCGGCGCTTTGCGCCAGAACAAGGAGCTTGACCAGACACCGCGCACCACACAATCAAGCAGAGCTTGCTTGCGCGGCACACGGCGCTGGTCAACTCCACGATTATGCATCAATAGTAATCTGATGGCAAAAATACGGCAAGAGGGGTTTGAGTCATATTGGCCTTGCTAAATTTACATATTAAAATGGAAAAGTTACGGCAAGTATGGGTAACTTTCGCAATATTGAGGACAAGTAATGCTGGAATTATTTCGTTCTACAGAGGGTAAATTCTTCTCAGCATGTAAGGGAGGTAATCTTAATGAGATATGTATACTCCTTTCAAAATATCCTCATATCAATAAAGTTCGTGACAAAGATAATCGTTCTGGCTTATCACATCGGGTAGAAAATGGATGCTATAGTGTAGTCGAAACACTTTTACCATACTATAATGAAGATACCATAAACGCATATGATAAGCATGGTGCTACCCCTCTTACTTATGCAATTTTAAAAGGTAATTATTCGATCATAAAACTACTTATCCAGAATGGCGCTGATGCGTCCAGATCTGATCATCTTAACAGGACCCATTTCAGTGATAGCACGCATAGAGGGTCAATGGCTATCAGTCCAGTTGAAGATATTAGAAAGTTGGCTTTTGAGAAATTCGTTATTGGACACAATCCTATTTCAGCCTTCCTCAACATTGATCCTATTCCATTAGTTGATACATACAATCCTGATCCAGAAAATGAAGCCAAATTTGGATGTGAGTTAGGTTATTACTGTTTTGGAATCTGTACAAAAAACTCGATTTTCAAAGATCTTTTTGCTATATCCTACACCATCATCACTTCTTTCATACATGATACTTGTAATCGCTGTATCAGAGTATTGTGTACGTTGGGTATTCAGAATAAGTGAAGACCGTAGAAAGACAATTTCTTATGCGTGCAATGATATCATATTCGTAAAGTCTTCAATCCCTCTTTCCTGAAACCAAATTGGGCAATTGTTTTCTACCTGATTACTGGATTTCAATGCTCGTGGACTTTGAAAGTGCTAATCCAGAGAACGACTTCATGAGTGATTGGTTTTTGAAACTTTACGAGTTACGGGGAGAAGTGTACGAGCAAATCATGGAGAGAATACGTCACTAAGGAGGAAGATTGTCATTAAAAGAACCAAACTAATGTAAAGAGTTATCTATAGCGTTCTGTTGAGCATTTACGATGGAAAGCAGAATCAGGATAACGGTCAACTTGTCTTCGCAGGTTCAAGAGATCGCTCCTATACCGTTTGGTGAACTTTCCTGTAAATGCAGAATACATTTAAAGATATAGTAACTTTTAGGTGCATAACAAAATATTTCATCGGAAATCCTTTCCGCTGCGCTCCTAAGTTTCCGGTGAATATTACGTTGAGCCTGTAGGAAAAAGAAACAAATAGCACAAAAACAGAAGCTTAATGGTATATTCTGTGTGATGCCAGCAGTTTGACCGCTTAACCATGACAAAAGTGGGGGCACAGTGGCAAAATACAAACCTTGCTCCTAATACCAGTACTTATACGTAAGTATTTGTACCTTCTTTAAAACAATATATATCCGTACAGACGACACCATGTTTTTAATATAAAAATGTCGGTTGCCAGGACCTACGAATACTAATTTATCCGGCATTATTAATCTACCTTGTAGCGTTCAATCTATACCCCATATGTGTGTGAATCTCGATCCAAATCATCGCTAGCTAAAAAAATAACACCGAGCTTTTGGAGCTATTGGTAGGAACTCTCGAGACACGATAACTAAATACCATCAATAAAAGGATGATCTATTAGTGAGTGCGATTCCTACATCAGATATGTCTGGCCATGCAAGACTTCACCGGCGGGTCTGGGAAAGTTTGGATCGTTGCCAAGAGAAAGTGGGGAGGGCGCCGGGTAACCGGTGCATTTACCCGGAAGCAGGCAGCCAGGACGATGGCAATTCTGACCTGTCCCGAATTAGCTTCAAATTTGTCATATTTTTCAAGTTCACCAGTTGCCCTGGCTGCTGCTGAGCAAGGCGTTGGGTTTGGCGATCCATCGCTTTTGAGGGAGAATAAGTCTAAGTAAAGGAGACGAGTTATGATTAAACCGAATTTTCACAGCCTTTGGTTCTCATTTCCGGACCATATTAAGTACCCAAATCTGAAAGATCTCTACACTGCACTTGGCGGCGCAGCTGAAAAGAACATCAATCTACCGGGTTTCGGGCCAAATGGAAACACTTGTGCAAGCCGCATGAGCGTGGCTTTCATCAAGGCGGGTGCACCGATCAATATAGCGCTCGCAAATTCCGCCGGCACTGAGACATTAGGTACGGCGGATGGTTCTCGCATCGTCTTCCGGGTAGTCCGATTTTCGAAAATATCTATTCAAGGTGTTGGGCAAGCCGACCATTGACAACACCAGCCCATATGACGATGCGTTTCGAGGTCGCAAAGGCATAATTGCGTTTAGTGTGAACTGGCAGGGAGCTACCGGGCATATCGCGTTATGGAATGGTAGTTACTTATCGTGAACCAAGCCACGACAACTACTCTTCCTATGTGAATTCAGCGTATCCTCAACATCAGAACTTCAATGTGGTGAGTTTTGGGAGATACCATAATGAGACGAGTCATCTTGCTTCTATTGTGTTTTGGCAATCGCGGGTTGCCGCGGCCAGAGTAGAAAACGATTGGCGCAACTCGGCCGGACGTGTCTGCGGGATGTTGAAGGCTACGGGATAGCAGTCTGCCTTATGAACCAACCTCAGTCGTATCTCAAAGATCAAGGCGACGCCTGGGCATCTGTCATTATACAGCGCATGAAGAGGCAATCCCGCTATCTTAGCTGTTATCTAACTGAGCAGGTAAAACGTGAGAACGCGAAGGGTGAGATGGCCGTGATTCGTAACGAGACGGGACTGGGCAAGGATAAGATATTGCCCTTGCTCTACTGTTACGAGATTATCGACAGGCCCGCTGTACGCGCTGCGATTCAAAAGGCAGGTGCCGCACTCAACCCGTCCTATGGACTATAGCAGATTGGCGCTACCCCTATCCCTTGTATGGATAACAAGTTGCATTCGGTTATTCTGTTATTGGCAGGAAGGTTGCACAACCATGGCATAGAGCAGGACGCGCAAAAAACCGCGTGCATCTCATGCCAAACGTTGGCATCAAAAAATAAAAATTGAACCAGACTATAGAGCTCTTGAGAAAAAGGAAATTGAATTAAAAGATTTAGCGATAAAGCTGTGCTCAAATCAGATAAGCGATCAGCCTAAAAATATCGATAAATATATCGATAAATTATTTGGTTCCGTGATCCAGCTCTCGCCCCCGCTCGAACCTCCACTTGTTATGGAGTGTATCTTACTTAGTTCAATGGGTAGCAGAGGTGGGAGATCTAGAAAACTAGGAAATATTAGATTAAATTTCGGTAATCTAATTAAGCTTGTTCCTGATATTGCGTTAACGGCGGTTGGCGCAGCAGGTTCAAGTTCGTTGTTGCCATTTGCAGCATTGAGCATTTGGAATAAGTTGTGGAGCAAAGCGAATATAGAACTTTCTCAAAAACATGCTGTTACAATTTATGCGTTGTGGAAAAATTGAAATCTTGAAAATAAAATTTCTGAAGAGTCAGGCTATAAAAAAGCGGTTTCAATATTTGAAGCTTTAAAGAAACCAGCAACGTCTAATCGAGAAGATACAAATATAATAAGTGACTTGAGTGATATGAAGTGGAATGAGCTAAAGGGTGGAATAATTTGGTTAAGAGAATGGGTAAAAGCAATATATTAATCATTATGCCAACAAATCCTTACAGCTGAAAACGCGAACAGCGCGGCTTCAGCTGAATTCAATGTTATAGTTAAAATGCCAAAAACAACATTCAAATTGATTTTCGAAACTGAAGTACCTGACATAGATATTGATAAATTTCAAAAATCATTACCTAAATTCATTACTGTATATAAAAAAAATGATGAAATCTATGTAGATGTTGAAACCACCTAAGAAGAGGATCGAAATGCTCAATATCTTGTAGTAAGAGAACTAGATAGGGTCTTTTTTCTAACTTGTGTAAAAATAAAAGCTGGAATGATCAAAAAAACAGTTTGTATGTTTCTCGATCAACCATGCCGTATTCACGGAGATCTTCCTTCTGACATTACACCACAAAATTGGAGTTACGAGTTACCAATTATGCTTAAACTATGGTCTATGGCCATTGATCTCAGAAATGAGTTTATATTGCAAATTCTATATTATTTTCAGATTATCGAATTGGCTTACCCCAGAAAAGAATCATATCCGGAATATTCAAATCCTGAAATCGCACCACATCCATTAACTGAATGCAAACTAATTAGACATTTAATTGCTCATTCAGGTGAGGTATATGGCAGTCAACTTAAATTCTATTGCGTACATATAGGGCTTCCTGAAGTAATGCATGACATTACCGATGGAATGTATAAGTCAATTTTAATGGGCAAAGTAAAACTATTAGAAAACCAAGCGAAAAAAGCAATATTAATACAACTATAACGAATAAGGATAGATTATAAGAGCGAAGCGAACCACCATCTTATCCTGTGGTGGGACAAGCCCGGTCAATTATAAGGAAATATCTTTTCATGCAAAAATCCGGGAGGCGCATCCTAAAGGTATGCGATGTTTACATGCCGCAGCTGTGGATTTGCCTGAACAGGTACGTCAAAAGCTGCTTTTTCATAGGATGGCGTTCCTCCATGTGGTGTGAACGGTGTAGCGGCGCCCAGGAAGGCAGATGCGGACGCCCATAAAATTATAACTTTGTCATCAGATGTTGATAGTTGTTGCTGCCACGCCAGGTAAGCATAGACGCCTCAGGCACACTGGCGGTACAACTTCCTTGAGCTGTTCACAATTTTAATGCCACCGGCTTTGCCGGTGGATATACTTAATGGGCGTCCCTTTCTTCTTTTTTACTTTTTCTACAGGCTCAACGTTCCGCATCACCGGACGCAAAAAGCGCCACTCGTTCCTCGCTCTGATTTTTGTGATCCGAGTGCATGCGCTTGTTAGCATGATCATTGTGGGCAATCAAGAAAAATTTCATCAAAATACTGTTCATGCCGTACATTAATAATTGAGACAAGAAACTTTATATTGTCCTCTGATTTTTCAGCAGTAGTAACCATAACCACATGCTCTTTATGGCCGTTTTTAAGAATTTTAATTTCTAGTTTGTCGCTACTATTAGATATGCTTTTATAATCGTTGCACGTTGGCATGTTTTTAACCAAAATTTCTCGCAAATAAAATGGATACTTGCTTTCCTGCAACATGCTATGAGAGTAAATGCCAAATATTTTCCCTAAAAAGAATGATCCTGCAATACAGAGCAAAAACATAAAAAAAAAGAAATTTTTTTTATTCATTTTTCCGTTCCTTTTGAAATAGAAATATATATCCTGACTTTTGGAGAAGCTCGATGCTTTGTTACTATTGAAAATAATTTGGCTATGTTGCTATTTGAAATTCTAATGCACCCGTGAGAACAGTATGAAAATTTTGCAGCATCTTCTTCTACAAAGATTCCTAACATCCATTGTGGTATGGGAGGTTTTTCAAACGCACCAAGAACACTCCCAAATCCACGGGTGCCATGTATCCCGTATGATGTATACACGCCCTTTAAACTCAAAATCTGCAAAAAATATGGGCCATAAGGATTGCCCCATGGATCTTTAGACCAGGGAACAACACCATACTTAGGATTGGTTTTATCTTTAATAAACTTACCAGCCAAGAATTTCCCCTCTGGAGAATCATTTCCTTCGCATCCAGATACAATATCTGCTTCTAGCAGAAGCTCTTCAAAATCTTTGCTATCTTCGCTATCTCCCTTCCTCACTAAAAGCGTCTTTTTTGATAAGTCAATATCAATTCTCACCTTACTCACCTATTTATTGGATTAATTATCGCTAATATTGCAGTTAGTTAATATGATTAAGTAGTGTTAATCAGGGTATTAAATATACATAGAAATATGACCTTGACTGTCCGGGAAAACCATTGTTTTGTGTAGGGTATTTTAAGGATATAAACGAACGCAAGACCCCTTGACGGATGTCATTGCGGCGTTGCTGGTTGGAAAGGTATTTGAAGCTTGAGGTGTTCTATAGCATCTCGACGATTTACCTGCGGCCAAAATCACTCGACATGACTAGATCAGGTGCGAACAATAGATAGGGCGTGTCTTATTCAAAAACTTGGTACGGTAGACTCGAAAGCGCAATTGGAGGTAATTTCAGTACTTCAGAGACTATTTGCGTTTTAATCATATAGGCTGCCCCAGAGTGGATATGGAAGAAGTGTGGCTAACAGCGAAAGGGCAACTGGAGAGTAATCTTCGAATTTAAAGATGGGGACGCATATATTGTAGACTATGGCGACTATCATTGAGAGACACAAATGGGTAGAATAAAAAGGCAACCAACACATCCAGGTAAAAACGATTGGCTTGAAAATCTACGAAAGTATGATGATCCAGATGTTGACCTGGAAGAAATATGGTAAAACTTGCAGAACCTTCTGCTGCATCGGAACGCAAACAGCGTGGGTCCAGAGAGCTGGAACGCTGGGAAGCCCAAGCTTCAATTGGCAGCAGGCGTTTTTTAAGTAAAATAAGCGAGGAGATTATATGGCTACTTACCCCTTTGATATACACAGCCTTATCAAAATATGTCGTGAAAACGATGTCACGTCATAAGCCTTTTCGGTTCTATGGCGAGAGGAGAAGCAACGGAAGAAAGCGATATTGATTTGCTCGTCAAATTTGGGAAGCGGAAAAGTTTACTGAGTGTAGTGAAATTGGAGCGACAACTGGCAACGGCCTTGGGGAGAAAAGTCGACTTAATAACAGAAGCTGCGTTGAGCCCTTACATTCGTGATAATATTATCCACGATTTGGAGACAATCTATGCCGCGTAACGATATCGCCTATCTGCGACACATCTTGGATGCAATAATTCGAATAGAAGAATACTTACAGGAGGTCACAGAACCGGATTTCCACAACCGATATTTGATTCAGGACGGTGTAATTCGACAAATCGAGATTATCGGCGAAGCCACAAAACAATTGTCAAAGGAAACACGAGAAAACAACTCGCACATTCCCTGGCGCGATATTGCTGGTATGCGAGACAAGTTGACTCATCACTATTTCGGTGTGGATATGGAAGAAGTGTGGCTAACAGCGAAAGATGATCTTCCAACACTCAAGCGGGAAGTTGAGATGATTCTCAAAGCCTTCACGGAATGAGCAAACCATAAATGGATTCCCGGGATTCCAGGGATTCCGGACGAGTCCTAGGGGCAAGGAGAGCTATTACATCTCTGGAGCCAGCCGATGTTGTCAGCCAAATCAGCTGTTCGGAGACATCAGGAGAGAGGTTTTTTGATGCTTACGGTTTTTCAAACAGAAATTCTTGATCCCAAAAGGTTTATCGTCACTCTTGAGCTCGTGCCCGGCAGGTATTCAACGGGTAAATCAGTGGATACCGTAAAGGGAATTGCCCAGGATTCCTTTGCAGATGGCAGAATTTCAGCAGTCTCGGTAACCGATAATCCCGGCGGAAACCCCTCGCTCAGCCCTGATGTGTTGGGATATGATATTTTCCGGGTCGGTATGGATGTCATTGTCCATTATACCAGCAGGGATCTGAACCGTGTCGGTATGGAGAGTCGTGCACTGCAATTGGCGATGATGGGGATGAAGAATCTTCTGGCCCTCACTGGGGATTATACAGGCAAAGGGTTCGGAGGACAGGGCGCGCCTGTCTTCGACCTGGAATCCGTGAACGCGATTAAGCTCTTAGGAAGACTGAGCAAACGTATAATCGAGTCGGGCGACCCCGATGGCTTCTTTGTGGGGTGTGCCGTATCTCCCTTCAAAAGCACGGAAGCCGAATGTTTTTCTCAATACAACAAACTCTTCAGGAAGATTCGGGCAGGTGCCCGGTTTATTGTTACTCAACTCGGATACGATGCAGGAAAATTTGCCGAGTTGATGGGGATACTCAGGCGAAATGATCTCCAGCATATCCCTGCCATGGGATCCGTCTATGTACTCAATCCAAAGGCAGCCAAGATAATGAATAAGGGCATAATCCCGGGAGTAGTTGTTACAGATGATCTGCTGGCGGTTGTCATAAAGGAGTGGGAGACCCCCAGGCAGGGACGACAATTGGCTATTGAACGTGCCGCAAAGCTTGGATCCGTATTGAAAGGTCTCGGCTACCGGGGAATGCATCTCGGCGGGATCCACAAAGGTTTTGATACAGCCGGCAGGATTCTGGATCGCATGCAGGAAATCGAAGGGGATTGGCAGGAATTTTACCATGAATTTAACTATCCGCAGCCGGATGGGTTCTACGTTTTTCCCGATTCGACTTCCGGCGAAGACGAGACCGAACGGTACGGCCGGACTCCTATTAATCTGTCCCTGAAGGATAAGACGCATTATTCATTTATGAAAAAAGGGCATGACCGATTTTTTTCCTATGAATCGCCTTTTGCCTCGATGTGTTACAAGACCAGCCTTTGGATTGATCAGCATGAGAAAATTAAAAAAATTATGTCGTCTCTTGAAAAAACGAGCAAAAGAATTTTGCTCGAGTGCCAGCATTGTGGTGATTGCGCCATTCAACATGTGGGTTTTCTTTGCCCTGAATCGCAATGTCCCAAACATATCAGGAATGGTCAATGCGGGGGAAGCCGGGATGGAATGTGCGAGGTTTACCCGGATAAACAATGTGTCTGGGTGAGGGCCTATAATCGAATGACCTATCACAAGGACAAAATGGACGTTGAATATGTTCCTCCCAGGATGTGGGAATTGAACAAGACCAATTCGTGGATTAATTTTCATCTCAAACGTGACCACCAGGGCGTAGCTATGCTACAGGAGAAGAGCAAGAGACCTGATGAGTCTGCGAATGATGCGGAGGTGAAAACTTAGGTGCATAAGAGAGAATTTCTATTCAAATTCTCTCTTAAACAGCCAAACGAAGAGCATCAGATCTCCAAAGTAAAGCCTCTCACCTTGCCGTTTCAGTCTCTTTGTCTTCTTCCCAGTTCAGTGTCTGCAGCTTGAATTTCAACGCTGCCCGCGCGGCGGCGAGGCGGGCGACCGGCACTCGAAAAGGCGAACATGAGACATAATCAAGGCCGAGGTTATGGCAGATTTCTATGGACCGGGGTTCGCCGCCATGCTCTCCGCAAATCCCGAGTTTGAGCCCAGGCTTCGTTTGCCGACCTTTCTGGGCTGCAATCCGCATCAATTCTCCGACACCGTTTTTATCTATAGTCTCGAATGGATTAGCAGGGAGAATACCGTGCATTATATACTCTATAAGAAAGCCCGACTCTGCATCATCGCGTGAAATACCGAATGTAGTCTGGGTCAGGTCGTTGGTGCCAAAAGAGAAGAAATCGGCATATTCGGCAATTTTATCGGCAGTGAGAGCCGCGCGTGGAATTTCAATCATGGTACCGAATTTGTAATCAATCTTCATTCCCTGCTCTTCCATTATGCGCTGCGCTTCTTTTTCCAGCAGTTCCCTTTGCATTTTTAATTCATTGACGTGGCTGATCAGCGGTATCATGACTTCCGGTCTTACGTCCACACCTTCCCTGGAGACGATGCATGCCGCCTCGAAAATAGCCCTGACCTGCATTTTCGTTAATTCCGGCAGATGATTGCCCAGCCGCACACCTCGCATTCCGAGCATGGGGTTCTCTTCGCGAAGACTCTCTACTCTATGCAGGATCTGTTCTTTTTCTCTGACTTGTCGCAAGAGTGTGTCTATATCTTCGAGTCTCAGCGCATGCTGAAGTTGTATTTTCAGGTCGGCGAGATCCCGTATAAGCGACATATGGTTCGGCAGAAATTCATGCAGAGGGGGATCGATAAGGCGAATCACCACCGGCAGGCCGTCCATTACGCGGAACAGACCGGCGAAATCCTCCCGTTGAAAGGGGAGAAGTGCCTGTATCGCTTCATTTCTATGTACTTCCATATCGGCCATAATCATTTTCTGCACCAGCGGCAGTCTTTCGCTTTCCATGAACATGTGCTCCGTCCGGCACAAACCGATTCCCTCGGCCCCGTAGTCCCTGGCGCGTTTGGCGTCAACCGGATAATCGGAATTTGCCCAGACACCAAGCGTTCGGAAATCATCCGCCCATGAAAGAATTTTCAGTAAGGAGACGTCCTGCATGTCAGGATCTTTGGTGGTCATCTCACCGACATATACCTCGCCTGCGGTTCCATCCACTGAAATGTACTCGCCTTCTCTGATGATCACATCGCCAACTTTCAGCTGGCGCCTGGTGAAATCTATTTCAAGCTCGGATACGCCGACCACAGCAGGTTTTCCGAATTGTCGGGCCACGAGAGCTGCGTGACTTGTGCGTCCTCCACGACTTGTCAAAATCCCCTGCGCTGCCAGCATGCCATGGACATCGTCCGGTTTAGTTTCCGGTCTGACCATGATAACAGGCATATTCTCTTGTTTACCCCAGCGTTCAGCCAGATCCGCGTCCAGTGCAACTACCCCGACCGCTGCCCCCGGAGAGACATTCAAACCTTTGGCCAAAAGTTTTCCACTCGCTTTGGCAACCTTCAAAGCATCGCTGTCGAACTGTGGATGGAGGAAAAAATCAACCTGTTCCGGAGTGATCCGCATCACCGCTTCTTCACGGGATATCAATCCTTCTTCCGCCATATCCACTGCAATCTTTACTGCTGCCTGCGAGGTTCGCTTCCCGTCGCGGGTCTGCAGCATCCATAATTTTCCTTTCTCAATGGTGAATTCGACATCCTGCATGTCCCGGTAATGCTTTTCAAGCAAAGCAGCTACTTTTTCAAACTCACCATGCACCTTCGGCATCTCGGTTTGCAGTTCTGAGATATCCTTTGTCTGGCGAATCCCGGCAACCACGTCTTCACCCTGGGCATTGGTCAGGTAATCACCTTCGATCTTCTTTTCACCAGTCGTTCCACTCCGGGTCAGGGCCACACCTGTGGCACTGTCCTCGCCCATATTTCCGTAAACCATGGCGACAATATTCACCGCGGTTCCGATATCGTGAGCGATACCGGAGGCATTGCGATAGGCTATTGCCCGTTTGCTGTTCCAGCTCATGAATACGGCTTCCGTCGCCATTTGCAGTTGTGCGTAGGGCTCTGTCGGGAATTCATGGTGGGTATGGAAGCGAAAAATTTTCTTGAACTCATCGGTCACCACCATCCAGTGCTCCGCGGAAAGATCCGCGTCTGTTTTGACACCGGCCGCCTTTCGTGTGTTGCTTAATACCGCCTCAAATTTCTCATCCGGAATATGCATTACCACATTGCCGAACATCTGGATCAGCCGGCGGTAAAGGTCATAAACGAATCGTGCATCCCCGCTCAAGGCTATCATGCCCTCGACGGTCTCCTCGTTTAAGCCGATATTGAGGACGGTGTCCATCATGCCCGGCATCGAAAACCTGGCTCCTGACCGGCAGGAAAGTAACAGTGGATTGTGTGGATCCCCGAATTTTTTGCCACTGCTTTTTTCAATCGATTTCAGCGCCTCTCCGAGCTGACTCCACAATCCCTTGGGAAGCCGCTCTCCCAGTGAAAGATATTTATTGCACGCCTCAGTAGTGATAATAAAACCCGGCGGAACCGGAACGCCGATACGGGCCATTTCCGCAAGGTTGGCTCCCTTACCTCCCAACAAACCTTTCACCCCGTCCCATGAACCACTCACATAGGCTTCCACTTCGTCCAGCTCGTCAAAACGATAGACCCATTTTTTTGTCATAGTTGGAACCTCCCCGGTTACTTTCCATAATGGTTAATCATCCAGATGTTCAGCTTTACTTCCGCAGTCTCTCGCAGTCTCTCGCAATTTCTCGCAATTTCTCGCGTCTCTTATTGGTTCGCTCTAAGGAGCTAATTGATAGAGTCTTTGGTTGTTCTGTAAAAGCTCAACTTCGTCCGCCAAAGTGTTCAAGGGCAAACCAGGGCGGGCTGTTCGGAAGTGGATCTATTTCACGTCCGCGCCTCTCTTGACGAGAAGCTCTCTCAATATCGAGCGATGGCATCGGGACTCATCTTCGCAATAGCACCCAATCGACATATTTGTCCGATGAGACAAGGCCGCCAGCAGGTCCAAATCCTTACTTGGCTCTGGGGCCTTGAGCTCGGACAGAAACTTTCTCTTGAATGTTTTCCAGGACTTCTCATCGTCTGCAGCTTGAGCCTCCTTCACCAAGGCCTCACTCGGTGACAAATTTGGAAACCAGACATCGTAGATATCTTTCCTCGAATAGTCTTCCTTCTTTACTCCGCGAGGAGGCCGCCGCACCGTTCCTATCCGCAGCCCTTCATCGTCTTCTCTGGGGCTTCCCAACTTTACGACCCTGATTGTCATTTTTCTTCCTCCAAATCCCGGAGATGTTCTCATTGTCAGAATAAAAATTTGATCCCATGATCCTATGATCGAAAAGGTTGTCATCTATAGCAGGAGTAAGATAGTATAGTGAGCTTATATTTGTTGTGCTCGGAAGTTTTTCTCTTCACTCAGGTTTTTTTCATGAAGTTACTCAGCATTTCTCGCATTTTCTTTCTTGCCATGACCGTTTTCATTGTTCTTGGTTTGTCATTATCATCTTTGGCTGAGGAAAAGCCAGGTGAGGGAAAAGGACAGGCAGCCCCCCCCAAGGAACAGAAGACTACCCTTATTCAGATATATTCCTGGGCCACTATCCTCCCTAAAGAATTAATTGACCTGCAAAACAATCTGACCAAAGAAAAAAGCATCAAGCTCGTTGAAGAGGAAATCTCTGGTCTTGCTAAAGAAGCGAACGAGCTCAAAAGAAATATAACGGCTGCTGGAAAAGCCTCCGATCTGCAAATTCTTCAGGTGACAAATTATCAGACCAAGGTCCACAAGATTAACAATCGTTTAAAAAATCTCAGTGAGCCAATAACTTTTACAATTTCTACCCTTTCGGCAAAAAGAAAAGAGTGGCAAACAAAGAAAGATCAGATATCGGGGTATGATAAAAAGGAGTTGCTGGCTCTGGCTCTGGCAGAGGAACAGCAGCATACGCTGGTCGAGACGGTTAAAGATGCTCTGCGATTTATAGAGGAGCAGCTTAAGCTGGTTCTGGCAGCCGGCCAAAAAATAGGTGATCTCCAGATCCTGCTCTATTCCGCTGACGCCGACCTGAAAGCCATGGAAGCCGCATTGAAGGTGAACTCCATCCAGCAAACTTCGCCCTCAATGCTCTCCAGTAAATTTTATACCAGGATCAATATCAAGTTATTCCAGCAAAGTTTCTTGAATACCAGGCAATTTGTCGCCGACCAGTTGGAAACTCTGAAAAATAATCTGAATCTTTTCCTGCTCAGCCTGTTTGCTTTTTTTCTGGTCTATTTTGGTATATTCAAAACGAAGAGTCTCATTTCTTCCACCTCCCGCTGGTACCCTTTTGCTGTCTATCCTCTGGCTACCACTGTTTTTATGGCCTCAAGTATCAATGCCTTTATCGGCATAATGCGTGTGAATTTTAATCTGCCGCAACAGTGGGAGGCACTTCTGTATATATTGACACTTCTTGCAGCAACTCGTCTGACCACTCTTCTCGAAGAAAACAGGTTACGGCGCCGGATACTTAAGCGCCTGATTATATTTATGGCTATTACCATGTTTATGGTCGTTCTTGATCTCCCCCAAGTGCTGATCCTGCTCTATGTGTTTTATGTTTCTCTTTTTGCCCTTGTTTACTATTTTTATCAGTTGCCGGATACCAGAGGCAAGACTGATCTTAAAGCATGGCTTCGTCGAATCATGGGGATATTCCCGGCTGCTGTGTTGATTTTAGGTATTTCCGGCTATGATCAATTTGCGGTGATCCTCTTTTCGACCTTGCTTTCGGCTGTCATTGCCTGTCTGATCGTCTGGATTCTTTATCACCTTATTTTTGGTTTTCTCGATCTACTGCTCACAGTGCTGCCATTTAGCTTGCTCAGGGAAAGTCGGGAACTTATTTTAAAGAGTCTGCAACCGATTATCTTTTGGTTACATATTCTTCTTCTGGTTGCGCTTCAAGGAGTTGTATGGGATTTTTTTGCTACCCTGAATGAGGCTCTTACCGGAATCTTCAATCTGGGCTTTGTCTTTTCCGATATCAAATTCTCGCCCGGTTTTTTTCTTACTGTCATATTCGTTATTTACGCAGCAATCCTCGCCTCGAAGGCCATCCAGGCTCTCCTCTTGAATAAAGTACTTCCCCGGTACGGAGCGGCAAAAGGGGTGCAACTGTCGATCACCAGGCTGGTTCACTACGCAATTTTAACTATTGGTTTTCTGGTAATGTTGAGGGTACTGGGTTTTCAACTTAACCAGCTCGCTCTCCTTGGCGGTGCATTGGGGGTGGGGATTGGATTTGGCTTGCAGGCGATTGTTAATAATTTCGCCAGTGGCCTGATTCTGCTCTTTGAAAGACCTATTAAGGTTGGGGATACCATTCAGATTGGTTCGGAAACAGGAGAAGTAAAGCACCTCGGTCTGCGTGCCACCATCATCCAGACCTTTGATAACGCCGAAATAGTTGTTCCTAATTCTGATCTTATTACCGGGCAGGTAACAAACTGGACCCTGGGTGAGCGAAAAGTAAGGATTCGAGTGCCCGTAGGCGTGGCTTATGGAACAGACGTTGCCAAGGTTCTGGAGATTCTTCTTGCCTGTGCCGAAGCTAACTCTATGGTTCTCAGCAGTCCTAAACCGATAGCACTTTTCCTGGCCTTCGGTTCAAGTTCTCTTGATTTTGAAGTCCGGGTCTGGATCTCGGAATTTCTTAATAAAATGCAGGTGTTGAGTGATTTGAATCAGGTTATCGAAAATGAATTCGCAATGAATAACATTGAGATCCCATTTCCACAGACTGATCTGCATTTGCGTTCGGTGGATAAAGTTGCTGCGGCTAGTTTGCGGGGGGATTCTCTCCCTGCGAAACAGGGAGAGGCAGATTCCTCCCATTATGATATCGAGGGAAAAATAGCAATTGATGCAATTGGGATGGGACCACGTTAGAGGAAGGAGTCGTTCCGGGAAAATTGTCAGATGGCTGGTTAGTAAAGCAGCAGCACACACCAGAGCATGAAATTTATATTGTATACATGAAACCAGGCCAAAGGCATTTTCCTGTCCCTGCAGATTTCATAGTATCTGGCTGCCGACTGAAAGATATAAAAAGGATTGAACCAGAATTTACTCTCGTTGAATTCATTATGTTCCTGCAAAAGAGGAACGATTCTGAAGATATATATTCCGGTATAGAGGGCGAACGCACAGGTGAAAAAGACAAATTTTGTTTGTAGATCCATGGTTTTCTTCTAGATGATAATTTTTCCCGACGAGATACAAAATAAGAGAATATACAATATCAGAGTACAGAAGACAAGTCTGGTGGCGGGACAAATGATAAAGTTTATTAGTTTAAAATGAGAAATATCTTTTCAGATATAGAACGAAAAAATAGAGCGATTTGGTTGATTGCCATCTTGCTGGCAACCTATAATACATTTAGATTGCTATCCATTATTGCCATACCTTATCCAATCGATCAAATTGCAAGTATTGATGAAGGAATATCTTTTTCAGAGTATCAGGTGGCATTTCGAAATTATATTAATGAAGAATCAGAGAGACTTCAAATTCCACCAGAATCCCTTCAGATAATAATTGTAGGCTCTGGATATCTGGCAGCAGGCTATATAATTTTCTCATTATTTTTGGGTATGCGCAAAAAATTTGCAAGGTATGCTCTATTAAATCTTATATTTATCGAAATTATTATAGATATTGTTGTTGGGATAAAATACAGCATTTTGCTACCCAGCAAAATTTCTATTGTTATTGCCATCACTTTGCTTCTGTTTCTATTTTCGCAAAATATTTCCAAAGAATTTAAATAAGATACTCATCGCTTCAATATTCCCGCAAAACAAGTCCGGCGGGCAGAGACTCGCCGTATAGCGTCCGCTCTTCCTGCCGTGCTATGGGGATGACCTCCTGGAGATAACGTTTCTGCTCCGCCATCCCGGTCTGTTGCGACAGCCAATCGAGCAGACGCTCGATTACCTGCTGGCCCAGATCGCGGGTGCGGTCTCCGGTTTTGCGGGCCAACTGGACAAGGATATTTCCCGCCGGTGTGACCTGGCGCCACTCTCGACTGAGGAGGTCATTGATCCAATTGGTCACTTCCGCGGCGGGAATGACCCGATCCGCCGGACCGTACAGGAGTTCGCGGGCGCCGATGCGGGCAAGGGCCCAGAAGTGCTGGTGCCGGACCTGGCTGGGCTGCATCTTGGACAGCAAGAGGCGTCCCCACTGGATCTTGTCCTTTACATACAGTCTCTCCAGGTTGGCGATCAACATCCACAGTTCGAGTTGCCGCTGGAGCGGCAGTCGCACTTTTTTGCCCTTTTTGGGGTTAAGGAGAGGTTCAGCCTTCAGCATCAACTGACGCTGTTGGCCCGGAACCAGTCCGCCGGCCAGGCGGCGCCACATGATCCACCATTCCGCTTGCACCTGCGGATTACCGCCAAATGCAGGGCCTTCGAGGTAGACTTTCCACGATGCACTGATGCGCTCTGCATCGAGTGCGTCGCCAAAGCCGGGCCGCATGCAAAAGCCGAAGAGATTCATCCAGCGCGCCTCGTGCACCGCTGAACGGCTGCGGACTTTGGGATCCTGCAACAGGATATCGGCCAACTCGCGGATAAATCCCAGCGGCCACTCATCCCGCGCCAGATCGACCAGGAAGGCGATCTCTTTTACAAGTCCATCCAGGCGCGGAGTATGGTTACCCTCGAAAGCCGCCTGCAGCACCTCCCCGGCTTGCCGGACAGAGCCAGCCTCCAGCACAGTCTGTTCCTGTACTTCCTCCGGGGCTTCCCCGACATCACGCAACTGGAATTGCAATTGCCAGCGATGGCCGCTGGTCAAGGAGCGGCAATAGAGCGCCAGGGTGCCCATTTCGGTGTATTCGGCCTCGATTTGTACGGGAATGCTGGTTTTCGCCCCTTTTTTGCCATAGCGAATGACAGTCTGCAGCGGGGGCAGGGGAGAAAAGGTGTCATCGATGGTCACAATTGCTCCACTGCGGTCTTCGCCTCGGTAGCTTGAACTGAATAGATCAAAGCGCACCGGTTGATTGGCAAGTACTTCGAATTGCTTATCACTGAGTTGAATAGTACTGCCCTCGTCCAGTCCGCGCTCAACCAGACAGATCGCCTGAGCTGCCACGCCTGCTTTATGGGATTCGAGGGCTTTGCGGCCAAGGCCGAGATAAAACGAACGGGGGCTGCCGCTGCCGACGCGCACACCGCGACCGATTTTGACCAGGCCGTAGTAGGCGGCGCCCAGGGAGACTGCCTGGTCCAGGTCGGGGTTGTGCAGCACCCTCGGAGCCTCTGCCCCTTCTTGGTGAAAAAAGTGGGCGATCGCCCGGATGATTTGATCCTGGATTATTTTGGGCTTGAGCATCCCTCCATTAAAGAGGATCAGGTCCGGTAGCGGAAGGGTCTTGCTCACGGATCTGGCTACGTCGCGCTGGTGGCGGCTTAAGAAACGGCATATATGTCTGGTAATAGCCGGCTCGGGTTCGTAGGGTAGTCCGAATTCGGTAATCGCCTGGCGCTGGATCGGTCTGCCGCCGCCGATATCGTCGATCAGCGGGAAAAAGCCTTCCAGAATGATCTGCTCCACGGTGGCGCGATTCAGCTCTGCCGAAACAGTCCCGGAAATCAGGCGGGAACCGGCACCCATCAAGGTGATCCGGTGCGCCTCGGCTTCTTGGGAGAGGATGCGTTCCTTAGCCTTGCGGCACTCGTGGCAGAGCGATTTCCAGCGGTCGGTAGAGAGAGACGTTTGTCGTCCGGTCAATTGTGTTTCAATACTCCGCGCCAGGGCCAGATCGATATTGTCGCCGCCCAGAATCAAGTGATCGCCGACGGCAATCCTTTCAAAGCGCGGGCTGCCGCCTTCGACCGCGCGCAGGGTGATCAACGTGAAGTCTGTGGTGCCGCCGCCGACGTCGCAGATGAGAATCAGCTCTCCCGGCTGGACGTATTTCTCCCAGGTACTTTCATGTCCGATCAGCCAGCTGTAGAATGCGGCCAGGGGTTCCTCGATCAGGGTGACATGCTTATATCCGGCCAGTTTGGCAGCCGACAGGGTCAGTTCGCGGGCGACCTCGTCAAAAGAAGCCGGAACGGTGAGAATTACCGTTTGATTTTCCAGGAAAAGCTCTTCTTCATCGCCATGAACGTGGTTCCAGGCGCGTTTGATGTGCGCAAGATATGCAGCGCTGGCCTGTACAGGTGATACCTTGTGGACTTCTTCCGGCGCACCCCATGGTAAAATGGGACGATTGCGGTCCACATTGGCATGGCAGAGCCAGCTTTTAGCAGATGAAACAAGTCGCCCAGGCACCTTTGCGCCCTGATCGCGCGCCATAGCACCGACAAAATGATCCTCGGAGGCAGGCCAGGGATGAGCGAGGAGTTTGGGATCCACCTCGTAGTCTCCGGGCAGATACAAAAAGGAGGGCAACACCGGCAAACGGTTGAATTCCCCCGGAGCAGTCAGCTGGGGGATGGTGAAGATCTCGATGGGAGGATTCTTTTTTCTCCCGCTCCCGTCCGCGGTTTTCCGCAAATCGGCAAAGGAGACGGCCGAGTTGGTGGTGCCAAGGTCGATGCCGACAAGAAAAGGATGTATATTATTGTTCACGCACATTGAACTCCAGCTTCCACCGCATATCGTCCGCCTTAGAAGCGCAATACAGTTGCAGGGTGCCCACCTCGGTAACCTCAAGTTCCAGAGTGACCGGGATAACCTGGCCCGGTTCGCCCGCCAGGGTGGTTTCCAGGGTAGTCATCGCTTCGAGCTGTTCATGCCAGTCCTCCACCACAGTGCCGACTGCGTCTTCCCGGCGGGTGGTCGAACCAAAAAAGTCAAAGACAACGGGCTGGCCGACAATAAGGATAAACTCCTGGCCTTTTATCTGCGCTGAGCTGCCTTCCTCCATGCCGAAGGGGGCAACACACAAGGCTTTGGTGGGAGCGGGCATACCGGGAACTGCAGGCATGGCGGCGGCGACACCGATATAATAGGAGCGCTCCAGGCCGCTGCGGATGCGGATCCCCTTACCCTGCCGGGCTAGTCCATAATAGGCGGCACCGCGGGCGACAGCCAGGTCGTAGTCGCCGGCTTTGATCTCCCGGATGCTGCCGCTTTCGGTCCAGTCTCCTAAAATTGAGATAATTCGCTCGCGCAGGAGGCCGGCTTTCATGACCCCGCCGTTAAACAGCACGCCGGTTGGGTGGATCTGATTGTCCGGACGGTCGAGAAATGCTGCCAGGTGCCTGGTAATGGCGGCATCGGACTCAAAGGCCAGACCGAATTCCTGGATACCGGCACGAGCGGCCGCCTTGGGTTTGTCGCTACGCTTGCATACCGGAAAGAATCCGTCCCGCAGGATCGAATCGACTGTGTCGCGTGTCAATTCGGTAGTAATCATGCCGCCAATGAGGCTTGTGCCGCGTCCCAGGATTGTGACCTGCCTCGACACCAGATCCGGGTTGGAAAGCAATTCTTCCTTGGCTCGGCGGCAACTGTACCACAACCCGTTCATCTGCCGGGTATTCAGTTTGGTGCCTTTTTGGGCCAGATCGCGGGCCAGCGAATAGGCCAGGGCCAGATCCATGTTATCGCCGCCTACCAGCAGATGGTTGCCAACAGCCACGCGCTCCAGGGTCAGGTCGCCTTCTTCCTCGCCCACCTGAATCAGGCTGAAATCGCTGGTGCCGCCGCCCACGTCGCAAACCAGGATTAAATCGCCGGCAGTGACCGCATCGCGCCAGGCGCCGTGGCCGCCACCTATCCAGGCATAGAAGGCCGCCTGGGGTTCTTCCAGGAGGACAGCATGGGACAGTCCGGCCATTTCGGCAGCCTCTATCGTCAAATCGCGCGCCACCGCGTCGAAAGAGGCCGGCACCGTCAGGTACACCAGCTGGTTTTCCATTTTACGGTCTTCGTCAATGCCAGAATCCGAATCCGTTGCAGCCATGGTATGGTTCCAGGCATCGCGGATGTGGCTGAGGATGGCGGATTGAGCTTCCACCGGCGACATTTTACGCTCCTCACAACCATCGGCTCCAGTTCCGGCACCTTGCCACGGCAGGATGGGCGCCTTGCGATCAACCAGGGTATTGCACAGCCATGATTTGGCCGAGGAGATCAACCGCTGGGGGATCTCCTCTCCCCGGTTGCGCGCATATTCGCCCACCGCCAGCTGAGCGGTTTTGTCCCATGGTAATCCCAGGGCTCCCTCCGGCACCTCCAGAGTCTGCGGTGCAAGTATGAACGATGGCAATGCCTGGCGCTTTTCAACCACACCGGCATCGACAACCTGGGGGATAGCGAAGATGTGGATGTGTGCATCCTCGATCCTTTCGGTGGCAGCCTCGGTATAGGCCACTACGCTATTCGTGGTCCCCAGATCAATACCGATAATGAAGACTGGTTCACTCATATTTTTTCTTCCCTCCACTATTCCACCTCCACTTCGGCCGGTGCGATGATTGCGGGATCCTGATGTCCGGAAAAGGTCGGCATCTCTAACTTGCCGGCACGCCAGCCCCGGTGAAGCACTGTTCCCTTGAATGGAGGTTGTCCGGTGACGTTGCCGATCAGTTTCACCGCAGCCGGATCAAAATCCCGATCCAGGGTGATCTCATCACCCTCCTGCTGTTCCAGTACAGCCTGGGGATCAAGATATTTATTTAATATTTTGTTACAGTTCTCATGAATATTGCGAACGGCCATCCCGATCTGGGCGTCCTGATATTGACCGAGGTTTTCGGAAAAAAAATCCATCAGCCGTCCCTCGCGCTGCAAGGCGGAGAGAAGATGCACAAAAATACGTTTGTCGACTTCGGTCTCTTCTTTTTCTTTTTCACGCAGCGGCTGTCGTTGCTCGACTTTTTGCGGTGGAGTCCTCTCTTGCATATGCCGTGCTATCGGACGGCGTAAAAAAAGCCATAATAGCAGGCCGATCAGGAGAAAAAAGATAATACTTACCGGCACAAAGTAGAGCCGAAATCCATTTTCAGCGGCCTGCACTTGCGCTGCCGCCAAGGTGATTTCGGGAAAGGAGGGATAGGCTTGTGCAAGCTTGTCTGTTTTTATGGAAAGAGTTTGCAGCAACCAGTAGCTGCCCGCGTCTATTGCCAGGCAGATGAGGAGCATGGCGGTCAGAACCCTGACCAGAATAATATGCGAAACAGCCTTGATGCTGTCCATCTTGACTCTCCTCTTTTGTTTTGAACGGCTATTGGTTAATAAAATCTCCAGTTTTTTGATATTGTTGCAAAGGTGAATTTGATAAGGAAAAGAAACAGGGGTTGTAGATTACTAACTATAAGTCGGTCGGCACAATCGACAAGATGCAAAGGCGGGCAGGATTGCTTTGCCAAGCAAAAGAAAAGTTCGTTGCCGATATACTCTCCTTGCGGTTATTCTTGACCCGAAGATCAAAATCTTTTCACCACATGGCACCTCCATCAGGTTAAATTGGACTTCTATCTAGATTATACAGCCTGCATTGGCTGTATAGGAAGTTGAACTGCTTCCAGATGTGCCTTTTATATGATTATCAGGTGTTGAAATATGATTTTACAAAAATGATATTTCAACACCTGACCCCGAATTTGAAAAGGAGGGTTGTCACTGACCCGCGCCAACGGTTCATCCATCGTTGCTATTAGGTGGAACTCCAGGGATCCGAATGAGTGAGGCTTTTCTGCTGCCATAACACGTTAACTCCGTACTCTTTTTGAGGGTAGGCGTAAAAGCCAACAGGACTCACCGTCCTGAGCAGTTTCGTTTCTGGTGTTAATTGTTGAGACCTGACCCTGATTTCCCCTGCTTGAACCCTTCCCTTTAAAATCATGGATACTCATGTTTCTTCTCTTTTTATTTTCTGCTTCCTATTTGGAAATAAACAAAACAAGCAACAAAAATAATAACAAAAGCAAAAAGAAACGAAGAAGACATTCCCACTAGCTCATCCAATGTATGTGCATCAGCGTACCTACCACCAGAAGCAAATCCACCGAATTTCTTATGAAGGATTTCCAATGTCGTTCCTATCAGAGCAATGCCAGAAGATGATAGAATATTTTTAATCAGTTTCACCGGAGTCCTCCCACCAATCATTTAAATCTTCCAACAAGCCTTGTAATTTATCTTTAGCCGCAAACCAACCTGGCTGACCTGTACCCCAAAAATCATTTGCTGCTTTACCAACAGCAGTGCCAATATATGGGGCATAACGCAAACCATACTTCCAAGCACCTGCTGCACCAATTGCACCTGTAGTAATAGCTGTACCAGTATAAGTCATCACAGTATCCAACCGAGCATTTTCCCCATACCTATCAAAATTTTTCACTCGATCCCAATCTGTCAAAAGTTTATCTTTTACTCTGTCGGAAAAACCAGGTGGGTTTCGAATTTCGGCAACAGCCAGTCCCCCAGTATCAGCTGAGATATAACTGCCAGTTCCCGGATCATGAAATCTGTGCAAAAATGAAGCGCCATTTTTGCTGGCATCAGAAAGCGATTGAGCTTGTGAACTCTCGTATTCTTTAACTTTATTGGAATCCAGTACCACCGCGTTATCCTTCGCCTTCTGGGCCTCCGGTGCTTTATCCTTCTTGCCGGGCTTGGCGTCCACCGGCAGTTTAGCCTCTTTGGGGGCGTCGGGCGGATCAGGCAGTGACGCTGATGAAGGGCTGCCTCCACTGTTGATTTTAACCATGGGACCGGTAATGGAGACCACATCCGGCCCAATAACAATGTTACAGGCCCCCGCCTTCAGGGTAATCTCACTTCCGGCCTCAATAACAACCTTCTTGCCGCTCTTGATATTGGTAGTGCCCCCGATCTTCATTATAAAATCGCCGTCGATGGTCAGGTGATCTCTGCCACTAATCTTCACAACCCGATCTCCACCAACAGTAGTGTTCATATCGCCACCCACCTTTTCTAAGAAATCCTCGGTCACCAGCTGGTGTTTTGATTTCTTCACCTGGGCGTACTCGTCCTTTTCCACGGTGAGGTGCCGTTCGTTGCCGATATACTCCTTGCGGGTATTCTTGACCCGAAGATCAAAATCTTTTTCACCATGGATAAACACCTGCTCTGCGCCTTTCTTGTCCTGGAGGCGAATCTCATTAAACCCGCCGCCACCCTTGGAGCTGTTGCTCTTGATGGTGGTCTGGGTCTTTTCGTCCGGTAGCGAATAGGGCGGCCTGTTGGTGCCGTGATAGACACTGCCGATAACGATGGGCCGATCGGGGTTGCCTTCCAGAAAATCAACGATAACCTCGTGGCCGATCCTCGAGATATACATGTTTGGCGAGCGTAGCCTCATTTAATAAAAATGAAAAATTCCAACTACTGCTAATACAAAAGCACACAATACTCCAAATAATGAGACATAATATGACCCAGGATACTGGTCTTTTCTGATCAAAATTCCTTTAGCACCGCTCTCTTGAGTAATAATGGTGAAAATTGTTTCAAAAAAGAAGAATATCGCAGCTACACAGATCATACTAAACATTGCACTTTGCTTACTAATATCTCCACTTCTATATTGCCACGCAAAATACATACCCATCATTATTGCTAAAATCATAAAAACTGTACGTATTTTATTTATCACATTATACCTTTTTCAATATGTGCTGTTACAAATCACATACCTGCCGCAGACAGCCCAGCATCAAGGGCGCTAAGCAGGCCACCTACCCAGCTACTTTTTGCGAATGCACCGCCAACGCTTGTGGCTTGTGACATTTTTGGTGCACAAATCATAAAAGAAGCAACTCCATTGCTAAACGAAACAACCTTTGCTGCACCTCCAACAACAACAGCGCCAGGTGTAGCTCCCCCTCCAGAACCGGCTGTAACTGCAATTGCGCCTAATGACGCTAAGTCAGCAGCATAACTAATTTTTGTGGAAACAACTTCACAATACCACTTAGATTCATCCATCTCTTCCCAGTATTTTTTATCAGCCTGTCTTCGTTCCCAAATGCGTTCATTACGCTCGCGACGAGCCATTTCATATGAATGTTGAAATTCAGCTTCCGTTGGACCGACATATTTCCCATTTTCAATAGTATAGAATTGAGTCTGAGGTCCTTCGCCATAAAGACCATGGCTATGATAAGTACTAGATTCATGCAAACTTTTAATTTCCGGATCATCAAAGCTGCGCAAAAAAGAAGAACCATTTTCGGTAGCATCAGAAAGCGTTTGAGCCTGAACGCTCTCATATTCCTTAACTTTATTGGAATCCAGCACAACCGCTTTTTCCTTCGCTTTCCGAGCCTCCGGCGCTTTATTCTTCCTGCGCCTGGCCTCTACCGGTATTTTCGCAGCCTTTGGTTCGTCGGGCGGATCAGGCAATGACGCCGTTGAAGGATTGCCTCCACTGTTGATTTTAACCATGGGACCTGTGATAAAGATCCCGGAAGGACCGATTACAATGCTCGCGTCGCCAGCTTTCAGGGTAATCTCCATACCGGCCTCGCTAATTACCTTCTTGCCGCTCTTTATATTGGTAGAGCCCCCGATCTTCATTATAAAATCACCGTCGATGGTCAGGTGATCTCCACCGCTGATATGCACAACCCGATCTCCACCAACAGTGGTGTGCATATCTCCGCCCACTTTTTCCAGGAAATCCTCGGTCACCAGCTGGTGTTTCGATTTCTTCACCTGGGCGAACTCGTCCTTTTCCACGGTGAGGTGCCGTTCGTTGCCGATATACTCCTTGCGGGTATTCTTGACCCGAAGATCAAAATCCTTTTCGCCATGGATAAACACCTGCTCTGCGCCCTTCTTGTCCTGAAGGCGAATCTCATTAAACCCGCCGCCACCCTTGGAGCTGTTGCTCTTGATGGTGGTCTGGGTCTTTTCGTCCGGCAGCGGATAGGGAGGCCTGTTGGTGCCGTGATAGACACTGCCGATAACGATGGGCCGATCCGGGTTGCCTTCCAGACCAAAAACATTGCTTTCCAATCTGTATAGGAAGTTGAACTGCTTCCAGCTGTGCCTTTTATATGATTATCAGGTTTCGAAATATCATTTTTGTAAAAATCATATTTCAAGACCTGGCCCCAATTTTGCCGATTTCAAGGCAGCCGGCGGACATTACAACCCGACCAACAAGAAACACGGCTTCATGAGTCCCGATGGACTACATCTGGGCGATATGCCGAATATATATGTGCCGGATTCCGGAAAGCTGCAGTTTGAGTTTTTCCTGCCGGAGTTGACCATCGGCGAGGGATCGAACAAGATTTTAGATACGGACGGCACAGCGGTGTTGATTCATAAAGGCCCAGACGATTATAAGACCGATCCGGCAGGAGCGGCAGGCGATCGCATTGCCTGTGGTGTCATTAAGGCGCCTCGGGTTGGAAGTCAGTGAGATAAATCGGTTGTAGCCCTGGACAAGAATGGCAGCAAAATAGTCAGAATCATGACCGTGTTACACAGATATATGACCCGGCAACCGGTAGATATGTTAAAAATGATCCTGTTAATTTTATGGACCCGTTTGGACTTGCAAGCAGGCAAGCGACCATTAAACATTTACGGTTGAAAATGGCGAACTCCTGGATCTGCCCCATCACGACACATTTTTTATATGATGATGATTGCCAGGTAATTGTTGTTTGCGTGCAGTCGATTCCGGCATAGAATTTCATATGGCACCTCCGTCAGGTTGAATTGGGCTTCTTCCATGATTATACAGCCTGCATTGGCTGTATAGGAAGTTGAACTGCTTCCAGATGTGCCTTTTATAAGGTTATCAGGTCTTGAAATATCATTTTTATAAAATCATATTTCAAGACCTGGCCCCAATTTTTCTTTTAACAGCTTGGAAGCCTGTTACCATTTCGATTCGTAACTTCCAAAAGGAAATCATTCTATAAACTTAAAGATACCGCCCATTAAGATTATGCCAAATATAAATAAAATAAAACTTGCTTTAAAATGATTTGTAATCCAATATTCAGTTCCAGTTTTATATATTTGCCATTCAAATCTACTCCATAGACAGCCTAGAATGACACCTACTACTCCTGACACTATTAAAAGATAAGAATTCATAGCATTCATTGACAGCCATACCATCTGATTTTGCATCGACAATAAATCTTATTCATTTCCTGTGTTCTACACTTTGATATTACAAGTCGTAAGTATCGCTATATTTTTAATATTGATTGGAGGTTGTTAAAGATCTCTATATCATATTTAGAACTCATAAGCTCTTTTATAGGGTAGTGATTCACTCTTACAATCCTCTGCTATACACTGTGCAAGTGCATTATACACATCATATGTGGTAGATGAATTTGAGACAATCTCAAAACCTAACACTCCAACAGCTCCCACACCAGTATCTATTAAACCTATCTTAATCATACTTGAAATAATTACTCCAGCCCCTATATCCGGAAATTTTTTTATCATGCAATCAAGAATGCATTTATCTTTCTCCTGGCTCAATTGTTTGCGTACGTTCTCATATTCCCAGAAACGTTTATTTCTTTCCTCTCGTTGTTCATCTGTAAAATATGCTGTCGGAAATTTACCAGGTTTAAACAGATCATAAATTCCGCCCTCATAGTCTTTATGTACCCGTTCGGTTTCGGGGTCATGATCTCTGCGCAAAAAAGAAGCGCCATTTTTGCTGGCATCAGAAAGCGTTTGAGCTTGTGAACTTTCATATTCCTTAACTTTATTGGAATCCAGTACAACCGTTTTTTCCTTCGCTTTCCGAGCCTCCGGCGCTTTATTCTTCCTGCCGCGCCTGGCCTCTACCGGTAATTTCGCAGCCTTTGGTTCGTCGGGCTGATCAGGCAATGACGCCGTTGAAGGGCTGCCTCCACTGTTGATTTTAACCATGGGACCTGTGATAAAGATCCCGGAAGGACCGATTACAATGCTCGCGTCGCCAGCTTTCAGGGTAATCTCCATACCGGCCTCGCTAATTACCTTCTTGCCGCTCTTGATATTGGTAGTGCCCCCGATCTTCATTATAAAATCGCCGTCGATGGTCAGGTGATCTCCACCGCTGATATGCACAACCCGATCTCCGCCAACAGTGGTGTGCATATCGCCGCCCACTTTTTCCAGGAAATCCTCGGTCACCAGCTGGTGTTTTGATTTCTTCACCTGGGCGTACTCGTCCTTTTCCACGGTGAGGTGCCGTTCGTTGCCGATATACTCCTTGCGGGTATTCTTGACCCGAAGATCAAAATCTTTTTCGCCATGGATAAACACCTGCTCTGCGCCTTTCTTGTCCTGGAGGCGAATCTCATTAAACCCGCCGCCACCCTTGGAGCTGTTGCTCTTGATGGTGGTCTGGGTCTTTTCGTCCGGTAGCGAATAGGGCGGCCTGTTGGTGCCGTGATAGACACTGCCGATGACGATGGGCCGATCCGGGTTGCCTTCCAGAAAATCGACGATAACCTCGTGGCCGATCCTCGGGATATACATGGCTCCCCAACCGTTTCCGGCCCAAATCTGGCTGACCCGCATCCAGCACGAACTGTGCTCATTTGCCTGCCCTTCCCGATCCCAATGGAACTGCACCTTGATCCGGCCATGCTCATCGGTATAGATTTCCTCGCCCGCCGGGCCTACGACCATTGCAGTCTGCACTCCCTTTATCTCAGGTTTCGGTGTTGACCGGGGAGGCCGGATGGGAGTGTAGAGCGGAATACAGGTGAAACTGTTGCTGTAACTGTTCCCGCCACTGCCGCCTGTACCAAAGCCCTGCTGCTCAACGCTATGATCTACTCTGGTCAACAGATACTTCTTGTTGTTCATCTCTTCCCTGAAATACTCTCCCAGGGTGAAGCTGTAGCCACTGGCAAGCCCCCGGACATCACTGGCACCGGTGATGGTGGCAATTTCAGCCTCCTCTTTCTGGATGCGAACCTTGGAGAGAGCCTCTCCTTCCGCCCGATTGGCATACAGACCGGGGTAATCATAAACTTCTTTCTCTCCAGGCCCCAGGTTTGCTATGCCCTCCATCTGGACCAGCAATTTAGTGTTCGGTGTCTCGAAGTTATAGTCATTCAGTGTATATTTTCCGACTTTGATCTCTTTTTTCAACTTAAGGGCCGTGATCACATCCGCATCCAGTAATCCACCCTCACCACCACTACCATGATGATAATGAACCTTTTCGTAATGCGGACAGGGGGAATAGGCGTTGGCGGCATCTGCAAGAACCAGGGTATGTCTACCGTTCTCATGACTGAAATAGTAGGAGATGCCTTCCTCCTCCAGAAGCCGGCTGATGAAGTGGAAATCCGTCTCCCGATACTGTACGCAATACTTCCGGGGTGTATATTGGCCGCTCAACTTGCTGGTGTAATCATTGAAGCCTTTTTCTCTGAGAATTTGCTCAACGATGTCGACTGCCGATTTCTCCTGAAAAATCCGCAGATCGGATGTCCTGGTGAGCAGCCACAACCAGGGGACCAAGGTAGCGGTGTACCTGGAAAAAACCTCGCCATTCTCGCCCGGGACTGTCCCGTCGCTTTGGGAAAACGATTCGACAATGCCGTTGAAAAAGCGCTCCTTACCGTTGTCAAGAACGATAGAAACCGTGACATTACCGCCGATGATGCTGTCAAACGCAATGCTGTTGTTGTGGGAGAGCAGGGAAAGATTAAAGCGGAATAACTGTGAAATCCCTTCCTCCCCATTGAATCCTGTAATGAGCAGTTCATCGCCGCCCAGAGGGGTTGCAATCCTGATCATCCTGTTTTCTTGAGTGTAAGACATGTCTATTTCCTTTTATCGATTGGAATTACCAAAAAAGACTCACCCGAATGTCATAACCCGTGTCGCTCATCAATAACAACGCCATGGTGCACTCGATTGTTTTAAATAATCATCGATACCTTACTATTCGCTTTCCCACAAAAATCTTACATTTCTCAAATAAATTAAAAATATTTGAAAAAATCGATAAGGAACAAGGAGAATATCGGGGATATAATACGAGCTATTCCAGGCTGGAAATGCATCCTGATGTCAGGACAAATTGTCCGTACCCATTTGGGGTGTTAGAGAGTATGAACGACGACAGAGTCTTTATTTACAATATTTTCTGTTTCAGCAACTAACTGTCGATGATGAGTGAAAAGGATTATCTGGTTTCTGGTGGCCAGTTTGGCCAGGGCCTGAAGAGTCGCCAGTGATCGACGGTCATCAAAATTTATTAAAATATCATCGACAATAAAGGGCATCGGTTCCTGCGTCTCCAGGCGGTATTCCAGGGTAGCGAGACGCAGGGCCAGATAGAGCTGGTCTCTCGTGCCTGAGCTCATGCCTTCTACCGGAACCCGTATTCCGCCCGGACGCATGCCGATCAGCACAGGCGCGCCTTTGTCATCCACATCGGTGCGCAAACCGGTAAAAGAACCGAGAGTCATTTCACGAAAATATCCGGAACCAATGAGCAGGATAGGGTCCTGGTGCTCTTCGCGGTAGCGCTCAATTTCCAGCTGCAAGATTTTTGATGCCAGTTTAATCAGGGTGTATCTCTTGGTCAGTCTCCGAATCTTAGCCAGTTCATGCTCCATTTCTTCAGCAATTTCAGCAGCCTTTGCGCTGCCATCCATTGCAGCAAGCTTACCGGTTTGCTCTCCGATCAACTGGGAAATTCTGTTGATCTCGGGGTGTATCCTTTCTGTGACATCCCTTCGCTGCGATTCAATCAGGCCGGGTAATTCATCCCCATTAATTTCTGCTGCCTGCTTGATGATCTCTTCGATCTCGACGCCGGCGCTGATTTTGGCAAGGTTTGCTTTCGTGTCGGAAACCTTTTCCGTCAGCTTTTGGTATTCTTCAAATTTCCTGATCGCTGCAGCCAGCTCTTCCGGCTTTTCACATTTTGCAATCCGGAGGATGTCAGTCATTTGGACCTTGGCACTCTGCAATGTTTTTCTTGCTCCTGCAATTTCCGTGTGCAGCGATTCAATGTCCTCGGTAAGCTTATCGTAGAGATTGCAATCTTTTTGAGATTGGCTGAGTACAGTCCGCATGAACAAAATTGTCTGGTCGAGAGGTGAGGCGAGTTGGTCGGGAGCAACCTTTGTAACCAGTGCTTTCACATCTTTTTCCAAATCCATGGCATCGCGGTCAATCCCGTCAATGCGCTTTTGTAGATCAGCGGCTTCTTTGGATCTGTCAAAGCAGTTTTGGAGGATGTCAAGAAGGTCCATTGCTTCAAAAGTTGCTATTTCGCCCGCAAGTCCCAGCCCGGAAATCGTTTTTTGCCATTGTTCCTGCCACCTGGCAAGTGCTTCCTGCGAGGCTGTAAACTCTTCTTCAGCCAGCTTTACACTTTTGGCAGCAGTTATCAGCCTTTCTTTGAGTCTTTCTCGCTCTGTCTGCCGGTGGGCGCATAACTGAAGTATAGTTTCGGCAAAGAGAACAACCGGGACAAGCGCATCGTCTGCCGGTATTCCCTGCACGTTCATTAATTGAAGCTCTTGTAGCACAGATAATCTGAGCGTCTGCCGCTGCTGCATCTCCCGATCGACTTCCTGCTCTTTTTTTAGAATGTCACCAGCTTTGTAACGAAGTCTGTCCATTGCAGCCAGCCAGCCGCTCATTTCTTTTGGGGTAAGTGGGCATATGCCAACGGGTTTCCAGATATCGCTCCAGGCTATATTAAGTTGTTCTTCACGCTGCAGAAGCGCTGCCCTGTTCGTATCAAATTCCTCCAGCTTTGCCTGCAGCGTTTCTACCTGGGCATGAAGTGAAGCAGCATGTGCAACCCTGTCAGCCTCACGGCGTAAACGGTCGGCAATAGTATCTGTCTGCTGCACATATCCTTTATAGGCCTCATGAAGTGGCTGGACCGGATCATAAATGCCACTTTCCTCGCTTACATCTTCGTTGTCCAGCCACTGTCGGCACAAAAGTTGCCAGCCTTTCTCACGGTTGTAGCGGGTCCGGAACAGCAGTTCTTCTGAAGGTATTTCGCCTGCGTATGATATTTTTTTTATCTCGGCCTGGACGTTGTTCAGGTCTTGCTCTGTATTTTTTTGCGCTTTTTCCTGTCCACGTTGTTCATCGGCAAGCTCGCTGTATAGTGTGGCAAAATGCTGCACAGTTTCAGCAAGAGGGAATGGCAGTTCGATAAGTGTCTGCAGATCTCCGGACCAGTGGCCTATTCGTTTAAGTTCGGCAAGGCAGTCTGCTTTTCGCAGTTCAATATCATGTCTTTTTTTATCCAGCAGTGCGTCGATATCGCCAACTCTCTGGGCCAATTTTACCGCTGCCAGAAGTCTCTGGCTATCTTGCAGGTTGGGTAGAGCGGCTACACCCTGCAAAGCTTCCCGATGTTCTTGCGCTGCAGTTTTGTGTTGTTTTTTTGTAAGGAGGAGGTGTTGGTTGATTGCCTCATATTCGGCACTCAATCGTTGCACCGACTTTTTCTTCATGAGCATCGGCCGCAAAATCTCAAACTGGTCCAACGTCAGATCCGGCCGTACCTGCTGAAGTAATTGAGCTGCCTCTCTGCGGAGGCTGATACGCATTCCCTCTCTTTCCGGTCTGTCTTTCAGCCCCTTGCGGTATTCTCCCAGGCGCTGATGGAAATCATCAACTCTTTCAGCTTCACCCAGATAGTCCCGGTTAAAGGATAAAGCCCGGCGTTTTACTTCCAGCTTCTCAATATATTCCGAATCCTTTTGGACTTGCAGAGCGGCTTCACGAATGGCCCGATCAACCTGCCGGTGGTTTTCAGTAAAATCAGGAGGCAGAAGAGTGACGTCTCCCAGAGCCTTGCGCTGTTCGATGTAGGAGTTGAGAGAGGCCAGTTCGGGGATCGCCTGGGCCAGGCGTTCAAGACGATGCAACTCTTTATTCTTTAGATCGCGTTCTTTCTCAAGCTGGTGCCGTTCTTCCCTGGCACTGTTCAAGGCCTTTTGGATATCTTTCCAGTCCTTGCAGGAAAGGTTGGCTGCTTTCGCCTCTTTCTGCAACTCCTTGAATCGTTTAATAGCCTTGTTGATCTCAGGCAGTTGTCCCGTTGATTTAAAGAGGTCCGCCGCCTCTTTGTCGAGCTGTTCGATGACCCCTTTTAGAGAAGATATGCCAGCCCCTGCGGCAAACAACGCCTGTCCCACCTCGCCTTTCTGGGCAAGTATTTCTTCCCCTCCGCGCACCAGGATGTCATGATTAATACCAAAGAGCGATTCGAAAATTTCCGGCTCCAGCCCATGGAGGAATCTGGCCAGGACACCAGCAGGAAGAGGATTGCCCGCATCGTCAATGACATCGGCGATCCGTTTTTTTCTGCGCCGGAAGACCAGTTCTTCTCCATCACTGTTTACCAGGCAACCACCAACCAGCAGTTGATCATAATTATGAAGAAAATTATCAGGTGTCTGTTGAGGAAATCCATAGAGTAAAGCCTTGAGAGCCCTGAGCGAGCTGCTCTTTCCTGCCTCGTTTGGGCCGTAAATAATGTGCAGCCCAGGATGTATAGAGTTAAACTCAAGAGTTCGGTCAGTAAAGGGGCCGACTGCTTTCAACTCCAGGCGCTTGATCTTCATCCAATTTTGCCGTGCTGGAGAAGTTTAGCGATCAATAAATCCTGTACTTCTGTACGCAATTCGAGAATTGCATCTGATGATGCGGAGAGAAAAGATTCCCCTTTGCTGTGGATCTCCGGCGGCAACTTACTTTGTAAACCGGCAAGTTCCGGTACCAGTGTGGAGAGGCTGTTTTCATCTAATTTCAATTCTTGAATGGATTGCATCAGTCCTGTCAGGGCGGTGTCAATACCGTCGACATCCTCAAGGCTTACGGCCCGGCTTGTCTGGAACTTTACCTTTTCAAGCCAGATATTGCCAAGTCCTGCTCCAATGCCCCGGAATTCTTCGGTCCACCGCGCGGTATGTTCAAATAGCCGGTTGTGGACGGGGCATCGGCCGCTTAAAATCAGGCGGAGGACCAACGGTTTGTCATTTGCTGCTGCGAGCTCCTGTTCAAAGGCCTGCCGAACGGCCTCATGAATAGTATTGGTTGTCTGGCATTGGGTCAGATCGACATTGCAGGTTGTCCAGCGAAGGACGTCGAGTTCAATTTCCTGTACATCGGTGACACGGCCATCCTCTACGGTAACCAGGCTCGCTCCTTTGGAGCCGGTTTCCCGGATATGGCGACCCTGTATATTGCCGGGAAAAACGATCCATGGCTCCTCCGTCAGGATCTCGCGTTTGTGTACATGGCCCAGGGCCCAGTAATCATAACCTTTGGACTTCAACTCATCCAGGGTGCATGGCGCGTAATTCTCGTGCCCCTCCCGGCCGGTGAGGGAAGTGTGGAGCAGGCCAATATTGAAGTAGCCGGGTTCATACAGGGGATACTCTAATGCCAGATTCTCGGTGACAGCCCTGGTGGCATAGCTTCGGCCATGGATAATGACCCCAAGATTATCGAGTCTGATTGAGTGAGGTTTTTTAGAAGAAAAGAGTGTTACATTGTCGGGTAACGGCATTGTCCTGGTGATCTGGTTGACGGCATCGTGGTTACCCGAAACAATAAAGACCGCAATTCCCGCCCTGTTCAGTCTGCCCATCCGGCTGGCAAAAAAGAGACCGGTATTATAATCCTTCCAGTCAACATCATAGAGATCACCGACAATCAGCAGGAAATCAACTTCTTCCTCAATCGCCAGCTCAATACAGTTATCAAATGCTCGCCGTGTGGCTCCGCGAATTTCTCCGACAGGAGCATCCTCATGGGTTTCAAGGCCTTTTAGAGGGCTGTCGAGATGTATGTCGGCGGTATGTAAAAATCGAAGCATTTGTTTGTCCAAGCCTAAAATGCATGTGAATCCATGTTTTCGGGCAAAAATGAGTAACTTCTATCATTTCAACCCCCTAGGTGAATGTAATAATTTCTACAAAACAGCAGGTTGGAAGTCAATAGCTATTAGTGCTTTGCGCAGCGCCTCCTTTCTGCGCAGGTTATAACTGGGCAAAATCAATTAACTCCTGGCCTGTTAAACGATAAATAACCCACTCTTTTTGAGCTTTTGCGCCAAACGATTCGTAGAAATTTATCGCTGGCTTATTCCAGTCAAGTACACTCCACTCAAATCTGCCGCACCCATGATCTACAGCTATCTGTGCCAAATATTTGAACAAGGTTTTACCAATGCCACTTCTCCTTTCTGAAGGTGTAATATACAGATCCTCAAGATAGAGTCCGTTTTTGCCTAGCCAGGTTGAGTAGTTGAAGAAATAGACAGCGTACCCTGCGGGTTTCGTCTTATTTTCACATATTAGTGCGTGTGCTGTTGACTGAGGCCCGAAAAGAGTGCGTTTTATACCTTCTTCGGTAGCGAGGACTTCGTGTGCTGCTTTTTCATATTGGGCGAGTTCTTTGACAAATTGAAGAATGAGTGTCGAATCATCAGCAGTAGCTTTTCGAATGAGTATTTCTGACATTTTTTCCCTATTCTTTCCCTTTTAAATTTTTTAATATCTCAGTTCCTGATTGGTTTGTCGGCATTATCTTTAGCAGGCAAAACGGGAGGTTTTGTACGATGGTTAAACCACCTTCTTATATAGAAAGCTATGGTAAAGCCGCGTGTGAATTTTGATGTCCTTGATTGTTTCTTTTTTAAAAAAAAGAGAGGCTGCGAGTTAAAATGATTGATTGGAAGTTAAAGCAGGATTAAATAATTTGTTCTGGTATAACAATTTTGCACTACAATAACCAAGGGGGTTTTTAAAAAAACCTATTTCGGAGCATACTGATTTTTTAGTGTACAGGTGCTCAAACTCAGAATTATCTACTCAAATTTGGCTGACATTAGAGTATCGTATGAGAAAGGAGGGATTTTGGACGAATTCGTAACTTTGACTTACAACGGAAAAGAAATACAACTTCCAGTGTTTACCGGAAGCGAAGGCGAAAAGGCCATTGATATATCCAGGTTGAGGGCAGAGACCGGATATATTACCCTTGATCCCGGTTATGCCAACACCGGCAGCTGTCTGAGCGCAATTACTTTTATGGACGGGGAAAAAGGCATCTTGCGCTACCGGGGTATCCCCGTGGAACAACTCGCCGAGCACTCTAATTTTAAGGAGACTGCATATCTGTTGATCAACGGCAGGCTACCCAACAGGGAGGAGTTGACCCAATTCTCGGTAAATCTGAACGACAACAGTCTGGTTCATACAGATTTAAAGGTCTTTTTTCAAAATTTTCCCAGGGCATCCCATCCTATGGGCATTCTGTCTGCCATGGTCAATGCATTGAGAAGCTTTTATCCTACTCTTGATATTCACGAAGAACAGATCAACATCACCATGACCCGTTTATTGGCCAAAGTACGTACCATGGCGGCCATGTCTTATAAAATTTCCAGGGGGCATGAACTGGTTTTACCTCGTCCTGACCTGACCTACTGTGAAAATTTCCTCAACATGATGTTTGACACTCCGGTAAAGCCTTACGAAATGAAGAAAGAGGTGGTCAAGGCCCTCAGGGTTTTCTGGATCCTCCATGCCGATCACGAGCAGAATTGTTCAACTTCCACCGTTCGTATGGTGGGGAGTGCCAGGGTTAATCTTTATGCCGCTATTTCTTCTGGTATTTCGGCGCTTTGGGGACCACTGCACGGAGGGGCCAATCAGGCTGTCATTGAAATGCTCACCAGTATCCAGAAAGATGGTGGCAATTGTACAAAAGTCGTCGAAAGGGCCAAAGATAAAAATGATCCTTTCCGACTTATGGGGTTCGGTCACCGGGTTTACAAAACCTATGATCCACGGGCCAAGATTATGAAAAAAATGTGTGATAAATTACTCGCATCTATGCAAATCAACGATCCGCTTCTGGATATTGCAAGAGAGCTTGAGGAAATTGCTTTAAAAGACCAGTATTTTATTGATCACAACCTGTACCCGAACGTTGATTTTTATAGCGGAATTGTCCTAAGAGCTATTGGTATTCCCACCAATATGTTCACGGTGATGTTTGCCTTGGGTCGATTCCCCGGATGGATTGCCCAGTGGAAAGAAAGTGCGGATGATCCTCAATGGAAAATCAGTCGGCCCCGCCAGATTTATACGGGTAATCTGAAATATGATTATGTTCCTCTTCATGCCCGTTAGCGAGAAAATATTCACCTTGAATAACCGGCAATTATTCAAGGTGATCTTTACGTTGCTACGGTAGTGCCCATCCGGGCCAGCCGATTTTCAAGTGCCGAAAAATCTGCAGGTGTATCGGCATCCATCAAAATGCCCCGGTCCCATATCGGAATCTCGAGAAAGGGCAGGGATTTAAGGACAGCTCTTAACCCTCCCTCCCCATTGTGGTTGAGAATGGCTGGAATGACGCCTCCGGGAATAAGCGGCGGGTGTCCCTGTTTCCCACAGAATACAGGTAGGAGCACGGAGTGCCCATCAAAGGATTCAATCAGTCTGGAAATGGTTGACGGATACAGAAGCGGGATATCGACGGGAAGGATGAAAAATCCATCCAGTTGCCGCACCTGTTTGACTGCACATACAACCGATGAAAACATACCCCGGTTGTATTCCTGGTTGCGAATCGAGGCAAGACCAAGACGGGTTGCTTCGGCTTCTACCTCTTCACACCTGTGGCCGGTAACGACGGAGACGCAGCTCACTCCGGCACGCTGGAATACTCCTGCGCTATGGGCGAGCAGGCTTTGTCCACCCAGGGACATCAGGGGTTTGAAATCACCCATGCGGGAGGAGTATCCCGCAGCTAAAACAATCGCACCTATCTTCATTAGCTGATTCCTGCCCGTGCCCGCACCAGCTCGGCGACGATGCTGATGGCTATCTCTTCCGGGGTGTCCGCTCCGATGGAGAGGCCAATAGGACAGTGGATTCGCTGTAAGTCGTTATCAGTGAAACCTTTGTCGAGCACTGCCTGAAAGATCGTCGCGCGTTTTCTTCTGCTGCCTATCATGCCGATATATCCTGCGCCTGTTTCCAGGGCCTGAATCAAAACTTCCAGATCGTGCAGATGACCGCGGGTGACAATAACCACATAATCATCGGCTCCCAGTTCTTTAAGGCAATTGTCAAACGAGCTGAGAACATAGACCTCGCGTGCTTGTGGATAACGTTCGGAGTTGGCAAATTCCGCCCGATCGTCCATGACCACTGTCTCAAAACCGGCAAAAGCAGCACACGTGGCAGTGGCGAGAGCCACATGCCCCGCTCCAACCAGATGCACGGTTCCCGGATGAGTCAGGGGTTCGATGAAATACTCCTGACTTTCAAAATTGACGAGAAACGGTGCTCGCAGGTTCTTTCTGTGGATTTCTTCCCGTAACTTTATCGGCAGATCGTCATCGGATTCGATACCGAGCGCGTGCATTTGCGGCGGTGAGCAGCTTTGCGGCAGGACGGTGACCAGCAGGGGACGCCTGCCATGATCATATGCGATCCTCAGCCGTTCAAAAAGTTGCAGCGACTGCGGTTCGACTTTAATGAGCAGCACCGAGACATTACCACCGCAGACCATGCCTGCCTCGACCGCCAAAGCGGCTGCCAGATCAAAATCCAGCGTGGTAAAATGTTCGGTGCTCCCAAATAATTCTCGCGCCCTGGTCCGGCAAATACCTTCCATGACACCGCCACCGACAGTGCCGACAAGGGTTCCGTCTCTTTTCACCAACATCCTTGCCCCGGACGTTCTTGGCACGGAGCCGCTGGAACGTACTATGGAACCCAGAATTATCGATTCGTTTCGCCTCAGTGATTCAACAAGATGATTAAGAACGTGTCGCATCTATTTCTCCCTGGCTAAGCTGTCGAAGACTGTTTACTGTACGATGTCGTGCAAAAATCAACATTGAATTACTCTTCTATAGCTTTAAAAACTCCTCATAATATAGCTAAGAAGTAATTGGTCAATGTCATCCTCTTTTTCGGAGTAACTGTTGTGATTTTTCGGAATGTGAATTAATCATGATGTCGCCGAAAATGTCCTGGCGGAAAGTTGAAAATTATTATTGTTTGGTCATAGATCAACGGAGGAAAACAAGGATGGAGCGGATTGTTGTTAAATTCGGTGGGTCGAGTGTGGCTGACAGTAAACAGATCAGCAAGGTAAAAGCTATACTTGAAGCCGATCCCAGACGCACGGTAGTGGTTGTTTCGGCCCCTGGAAAGCGGCAATCGGCAGAAGCTAAAATCACCGATCTTCTCTACCTCTGTCATGATATGGTGGCAATGTGCACAGATATATGTGAACCTTTTGGCCTTATTCGTGATCGATTTGCAGCGATTGCAAGCGAACTGCAACTGAGTTCTGCTGTGCCGGACGAGCTTGATCAGTTTGGTAAGAAACTTATACAAGGATGCAGCCGGGATTACGCAGCATCGCGTGGAGAGTACTTCTCGGCCAAACTTGTGGCTGAATACCTGGGTGCCCGATTCATCGATCCCGCGGAATATATCATCATCCGGGCAAACGGAACCATCGATCCGGAAAGTTACCAGACACTGGGGGATCGTCTGTCAGATTCGACGCTCTCTATGTCATGGCAGGATTTTACGGTCGAGATCGGAGCGGCGAGGTGAAAACCTTTTCCCGTGGTGGCTCAGATATCTCCGGGGCTATTGCTGCAAGAGCTGCCAACGCCATACTTTACGAGAATTGGACTGATACTTCCGGTATCCTTCTGGCTGATCCCCGCATCATCGACAACCCGAAAACTATAGAAGAGATTTCCTTTCGGGAGATTCGTGAGATGTCGTATATGGGTGCTTCGGTTTTTCACGACGAGGCCATCCTGCCCGTCCGGGAGGCAGGTATTCCGATTCGCATTAAAAACACCAATTCACCTGGCGACGCAGGCACACTTATCACTCCCTATTTGAGCGAAAAGACAATTTCCTCCACAGAAATTGCCGGTATTGCCGGTCGGAAAGATTTTTCCATGATTTGCCTTGAGAAAACCCTGATGAATAAAGAAGTGGGTTTTGCCCACCGTTTGCTCGGTATTCTCAGGGATCGTAGAGTGAGCTTTGAGCAATGCCCGTCGAGTATCGATTCAATAAGTGTCATTATCGAAGACGCGAGCCTGCAGGGACTGGAAGAAGTTATGCTCGATGAGATTCGTCGCCAGCTTCAGCCGGACAAACTATATATTGAAAAAAATCTGGCACTGATCGCTGTGGTTGGGGAGGGGATGGTGCATACGATAGGGATTGCCGCCAAAGTATTCAGCGCACTCAAAGATGCAGATGTCAACGTCCGGATCATCAACCAGGGCGCCTCGGAAATGAATATTATCATTGGAGTGAATGTGGCTGATTACGAAAAGGCTGTAAAGGCACTGTATACAGCCTTCGTTCCTGACTGACGATTGATGGCATCGAAGAAACTCTTCATCTGCGTAGTTGAGCGCCTCTATGAAGTTTTTTCTTTAGCCATCTGAAATTTCAGGTTTTTCTGAGTTTATCAATTTTGCTGCTCTTGAAACTTGTCGATCAATATCGCCGTGCAAGATGAATCCCCGCCAGCATGCAGCGTATCGAGCCGCCTGCCAGCTCAATGGTTGGCACGGACAATTCAACAATTCGGGCAGATTCTTCGATGAAATCTTTCTGCTGTTTGGAAAGTGACGCTGCTGCTCGGGTGGAAATTGCCAGAATCCGATCGTTTCCGGCGGACAATTCAATGGCATTACCGGCAAATTCACCTATCTGGTGGTTATCAAGAGCAATAACTCTTCGTCCCATTTCAGCGAGCCTTGTCCTGATTTCTTCACGTCTGTCTTTATTTTTTATGATGTCGAAACCGGCCATGGCAAAATCAGTACCGACGCACATCATTACATTGGTATGATAGATTGAGTTGCCGCTCGCATCGGCAGTATCGAAGGCCATTGGTTCAAAGTTGAAATGGGTGCAGAAACGTTCCAGGGGAATAGGATCGGCCCTGTTTGATCTTGCGGTGTAAGCGACTCTGGCTATATGGTCAAGAACCATCGCCCCGGTGCCTTCCAGGAAGAGATTATCGAATTCAAGGCAGGAATAATCGATTACGTCCTGCACCCGATACTCGGCCTTGATCATCTCAATAATATCGTATCGCCTTTCCCTGCGGCGACTGGGATTGTACATGGGAAAGATGGCTACGTGTCCACCTGGATGGGTGGAGAACCAGTTATTGGGAAAGACGGAGTCCGGAGTCTCATTTTCACCCCTGTCTTCAAAGATGTGCACTTTTACCCCCTCTGACTCAAGGCGGGACGCGACGGCCGTCACTTCATCATAAGCTGCTCTGGAGATCTCTCTTGGAGAAAGCTGACCGCCTTTTCTCTGAAAGGCATTATCTGATGCGGTTTCCGGATTTGGGTGGAAGCGGTGCGGTCGAATCATGACAACTGCACCAGGAGCCTGGATAAATTTTGAAGCCATGAGGAGATCTCCCTGCAAGATGGTAAAGTTTTATTTTTATAATGACTTAGCCATCTGAAATTTTAGGTTTTTACGAGCTTATCAAAGGCTGAAAGATCCCGCCTGAGCGACTTCGAGGGCCAGCTGGGAGCGGGCATTAGCATCTTTTCGAAGATCTCTCTTGTCACACCAGTCAGGAAAGGTCTGCGGATCGATAAACACCTTTATTACCTGATCTCCGCCCGCCTCGACTTCAGCTTTTTTCTCCTCGGCACGAGCCAGCCAGTGCTGATAGGTTTTTGGCAGCAGCTCTGCATCATCGAATATCGCAAGAAGTTCAGTGTAATGCTCTTCTTTATACCAGACCAGGGCCTGAATCATCGGCTGCCTGGTATTCTCCTGGCGCTTTGCAGCCTTTTCTTTCAGTTTTGCGATTGTCTTTCCTGAACCGGTTTGTGTTTTCTTCTTAACCATTAAAATCACCCTTGATTTGGAATGCGAGAGCCAGTGCTCCGATTGTAAGCTTGATCTGAGAAGATATGGGTGCAGAACATAAATCATCGCCAAAGGGATGTAAAGAAAGACCACCCTCGAAAGGTCAGATTTGCAGCAAACCACCAGACGTGCAGCCGGCATTAAAAAATAACGTTGGCAGATTTGATTGACAACCACCAGCAGTTTTTTGTACTTATACAATATTTGTGTGCATGAAAGAGTAAAGAAGTTACATTATCACATCTGATGATCTCCGGCAAAGCGAAACAATGTTGGCTAATCATGGGTAAGCTGTTGTTATTAATTATATTGCTGGATCAGTATCTCGATCTGGCTTAACGTTTAATGGTGGAAAGATTGAACGACTTTTTAGAAAGCTGGACGATAGAAAAATCGTCTGAATTGTATCGGGTAGCGGAATGGAGTGGTGGGTATTTCAGGGTTGCGGAGAATGGGGATATGTTTGTTCAACCGTCACCGCAATCTGCCGACCGTGCAGTCTCTATCCCGGAAATAGTAGAAGGATTGAAAGACCGTGGTCTTGATATGCCTGTTTTACTGCGGATAGAGAATATTCTCGATGCCCAGATAGCCGACCTTAATGAAACGTTCATCAAAGCCATGAAGGATCTTGGATTTCATGGCAACTTCATGGGAGCGTATCCGATTAAGGTGAATCAGCAAAAGCAGGTGATCGATGCGATGATTCGCTACGGCGCTCCATACCATCACGGCCTGGAAGCCGGCAGTAAAGCTGAGCTGATTGCAGCTATGGGCATGATGGTTGATAAGAAGGCACCTCTTATCTGCAACGGTTATAAGGATGAGGAATTTGTCGATCTCGCCCTGCATGCTGTAAAACTCGGATTCAGGTGTATTCTTGTAGTGGAAATGCCGAGTGAACTGCCATTGATAATCGAGAGATCCAGAATACTTGGGACTAGTCCCGTGCTGGGAGTGCGTATCAAACTGGCAACACAGGGCGGAGGACATTGGGCGGAGTCCGGCGGGGAACGTTCTATTTTTGGCCTGAATACGACGCAACTGATTCATGCGGTTGATCTGCTGAAAGAGGAGGGAATGCTGGACTCCCTGCAGATGGTCCATTACCACCTTGGTTCCCAGATCTCTAACATTCGGGAAATCCGTACAGCAGTCGGTGAAGCCTGTCGTGTTTATGCCGGCCTGGTGAAAGAGGGTGCCGCCATGCAATATCTTGATCTGGGTGGTGGCCTTGCGGTCGATTATGACGGTTCCCAGTCGAATTTTCTGAGTAGCCGAAACTATACCCTCAACGAATATTGCACAGATATTATCGAGGCGGTCATGACGACTTTGGATGAGGAGGAAATTACCCATCCGACTATCATTACCGAAACAGGCCGGGCGCTGGTCGCCTATTATTCCGTACTGCTCTTTAATGTTTTGGATAAAACTATCTTTGAACCTGATCCTCTGCCGGAAGAACTCCCTGAAGATGGCCCTTCACAGTTGTTAAATATGCAGGAGTGTTTGAACGGTTTGACTATCCGCAATCTTCAGGAGACTCTGAATGATGCCATCTATTATCGAGATGAAGTTCGCCAGCTGTTCAACCGGGGGCAGATAACCCTCCGGGAACGGTCGCTTGCGGAAAACCTGTTCTGGACCATTCTGAACCGTATTTTAAAGACCGGGAAGGAACAGAAAAATGCCCCGGCCGAGATCAATGAAATTGAACGTTTGCTCGCCGATATCTACTATTGCAATTTCAGTCTTTTTCAATCGCTTCCGGACAGCTGGGCCATTGATCAGCTGTTTCCGGTCATGCCCATTCATCGTCTCAATGAGAAACCGACACGAAATGCTATAATTGCAGATATCACCTGCGATTGTGATGGCAAGATTGATCGTTTTGTCGATCGTTTCGGTGCAAAACGTTTTCTACCGCTTCATGAGCTGAAAGAGTCGGAAGAGTATTATCTTGGTGTTTTCCTGGTTGGTGCTTACCAGGAAACCCTGGGTGATCTTCATAACCTTCTTGGAGATACCAATGTGGTAACGGTCAGTCTGCATCAGGACGGAAAATATGATTTCTCCGGAGAGCTTGAAGGTGACACTGTTGCTGATATTTTGTCGTATGTGGAATACGATCCGAAACGTCTGCTGATGAAGTTTAGGAAAACTGCAGAAACCGCAGTAAAAGAAGGTCTCATTTCACCCCTTGAACGCAAAGAAGTGATGCAGGCATATGAAGCGGGTTTACGGGGCTACACTTATTTTGAAAGGTAAGGTTAGGACCTTCAGGCTCTGTACAATGGTAAGATATCGGCAGTAATGGATGTCGTAATTGATTATGGAGGTTGTAATGGCAAAAGTATTAATCGTGGGTGCAGGCGGGGTTGCCGGCGTGACAGCGCATAAATGTGCAATGCTTGCGGACAGTTTTTCGGAAATAGTGCTGGCCAGCAGAACCCTCGCCAAATGTCAGGCGATTGCCGCGAGCATTAAGGAGCGAACCGGCCGAATAATTGAGGTACGTCAGCTGGATGCGGATAATGTATCCGAGACTGTCGCTCTGATAAAAGAAGTGCAGCCCGATCTGCTGGTCAATCTGGCTCTGCCTTATCAGGATCTGGTGCTGATGGATGCCTGTCTGGAAACCGGCATCGATTACCTGGATACGGCCAACTACGAACCGAGAGATGAAGCCAGGTTTGAATACAAATGGCAGTGGGCCTACCGGGATCGCTTTGAAAAGGCCGGGCTCATGGCGCTGCTCGGGTCCGGTTTTGATCCGGGGGTGACCAATGTCTTCTGTGCCTGGGCGCAGAAACATCACTTCGATGAAATCCATGAGCTGGATATTATCGATTGCAACGCCGGGGACCACGGACAGCATTTTGCCACCAACTTCAATCCGGAAATAAATATCCGTGAGATCACCCAGCGAGGCCGTTACTGGGAGCATGGGGAATGGGTGGAGACCGATCCGCTGTCCTGGTCGATGAACTATACCTTCCCGGAGGGCATCGGTGAAAAAAAATGTTTTCTTATGTACCATGAAGAACTGGAATCACTGGTGATTCACCTGCGGGGTCTCAAACGGGCCAGGTTCTGGATGACCTTTGGCGAGCAATATCTCACTCATCTGAGGGTACTGGAAAATGTCGGCATGACCCGTATCGATCCGGTGGAGTTTGGCGGTCAACAGATTGTGCCGATCCAGTTTTTAAAAAAAGTGTTGCCAGAACCTTCGTCCCTTGGTCCGCTCACCAAAGGCAAGACCTGTATCGGTTGCGTGCTGAAAGGCATGAAAGACGGTAAGGAAAAAAAGCTCTACATCTACAATATCTGCAGTCATGAGGAGGCATACCGGGAGGTAGGATCCCAGGCGATCAGCTACACAACCGGAGTTCCGGCGATGATCGGCGCCAAATTGATGTTGGAAAAAACCTGGCGAATACCGGGAGTCTGGCATATGGAGCAATTCGATCCCGATCCTTTCATGGATGCTTTAAATAGCTACGGACTGCCATGGACCGCCGTTGAACTGTAATGAACGGATATTTTGAACATCGTTTTGACCCGGCTCGGCTGAACACTCCCTGTTATCTGATCGATGTTGGACTGCTGCGGCAGAATCTGCAGGTCTTGTCCGAAGTGAAGGCACGCACCGGCTGCAAAATCCTGCTGGCCCTGAAATGCTTTGCCATGTTTCGGCTGTTTCCCCTTATCGGTGAAACTCTGGACGGGGTCTGTGCCAGTTCTCCCCATGAGGCGCGCCTGGGATTTGAGGAATTCGGTAAAGAGGTGCATACCTTCGGTGCGGCGTATTCAAAGGCTGATATAGAGCAACTCTGTCAAACGTCAGACCATATTCTGTTTAACTCCTGTTCCCAGCTTGAAAGGTTCAAACCGATAGTCAGGGAATATGTCATCAGGTCCGGCAAAGATATCGAGCTCGGCATTCGCATCAATCCCGAACATAGTGAGGGCGCAATCGAGATGTACGACCCCTGCGCGCCGGGTTCCCGTCTTGGTATCAGGCGGGCGCAGTTACAGGAACAGCTTCTGGACGGGATAAGCGGCCTGCACTGGCACAACCTCTGTGAACAGGATGCCGATTGCCTCGAACGCACTGTTCTTGCGGTGGAAGAGCGGTTTGGTGATCTGATTCCCCAGATGAAATATGTCAATTTTGGTGGTGGACATCATATCACCCGTCCGGGATATGACCTTGAGCGTTTGATACGAGTGGTCAATAATTTTAAAACCAAATGGGGAGTGCAGGTCTACCTGGAACCGGGGGAGGCGGTAGCCCTTAACTGCGGGTATCTGGTCAGCTCGGTGCTCGATGTAACCCGTGCGGATATGGATATTGCCATTATCGACGGTTCGGTACCGGCCCATATGCCCGATGTGCTGGAAATGCCCTATCGACCACATATCATAGGTTCCGGAGAGGCTGGAGAAAAAACATATTCCTATCGGATAGGGGGGCTTTCCTGCCTGGCCGGGGATGTAGCGGGAACCTACTCCTTTGACCAGCCGCTCTCGGTGGGGGATCGACTGGTATTCAGCGACATGGCCATTTACACTATGGTCAAGAATAATACCTTTAACGGGGTAGGATTACCATCCATCTATCTTTATGAGCCGGAAGGTGAGAAGTATCAATGTATTCGAACATTCGGTTATGAAGATTTTAAAAACAGGTTGTCGTAGGGAGAAGAGATTTTGCTTTCGAATAATTTTCCAGGTTTTATTGAGTCGGAGCTAGAGCCGGGAGGATCAGAAAAATCAGATTCACTTTTCCAGGTGATTCCTGTGCCACTGGAACAAACTGTATCCTACGGCGGCGGTACCGCTCAGGGGCCTGGTGCCATCCTCCATGCATCTCAGCAGCTTGAGCGTTGGGATGGATTTTCAGAACCGCTTACTGCGGGAATCGGCACCAGCCCTCTTGTAGACTGCTCGGGTGATATCTTGGACATTCTTAGGCGTATTGAGGATACCGTTCAGGAAGTGGTGGACAGGAAGGGAATTCCCGTGGTGCTCGGAGGTGAGCATACGGTGAGCCTTGCGCCTGTCAGGATTCTTGCCAAAACCTGTTCTCAGCCTATCGGGATTGTCCAGCTTGATGCCCATGCCGACCTGCGTGAAAGCTTCGAAGGCTCTCGCTTCAGCCATGCCTGCGTTATGCGTCGGGCTTTGGAAGAGTGCGGCTGCCGGTTATTTCAGTTCGGGGTGAGGGCGCTTTGTCGGGAGGAGGTTGACTATCGAACCAAAAAGAGGATAGACCATCTCGACGGCAGGGCAATTTATGACGCGAACCTTGCCGATTTTGCATTGCCCGCAGATTTTCCGGAAAATATCTATCTGACCCTTGATGTGGACGGTCTCGACCCATCAGTTATCGGAGCAACCGGAACACCCGTCCCTGGTGGGCCAAACTGGTACCAAACCTTGACCTTCCTGGAACGGGCTGTTGCCGGCAGGAAGGTTGTTGGTTTTGACCTGGTTGAGCTGGCTCCCAGGGAGGGCGACCATGGTTCCGATTTTGCCGCCGCCCAGCTTGTTTATTCGGTTATGGGTATCATCGCCCGCAATGAAGGGCATGGAACAAATTAATCCGCGGGGAGTCAATTTCTTTCTTCGAGGTCAAGTACTGCAACTGATTCCTGCAGCAACGGCAGCTGCTCTTCTGCTTTTTTGAAGAGACTTTCAATACGGTCCAGATCATTCTCCCTGGCAGCTGCTTCAAGATCTGTCATTATCCTGCACAATATTTCGGCGCAAACAGTGCCGGAGGATCCTTTCATCTGGTGGGCGATTCTTCGGGTTAAAGAATAATCCCGCTGCGTGATGGCAGCAGCTAACTGCTCAAGCAGTCTGGACAGGTTGACAAAGAATTCCGATATGATTCTTCTTGCAAGGGACTGATCACCGGAAAGGCGGGACACAAATTCCTCATAATCGAGCAGTTGAGGATCTGAGCCGGTTGCAGGCTGCGGGTCGGAGACAGCTTCGCCGACAGGGGAGGACGGTGACAGTTCTTTATGCGGAGCGGACGGTAACAGACGATCCAGGACGGTTTCGAGTTGGACCGGGTCAATTGGTTTGGGGATATAATCGTTCATACCTATGCCAATATACTGTTCCCGGTCACCTTTCATGGCATGGGCAGTCAGGGCGATGACAGGAACGGATTTGTCCAGAACTCCGGCGGTACCAGCCCGTATGAGCCTGGTAGTTTCCAGGCCGTCGAGTTTCGGCATCTGGATATCCATGAGGACCACGCTGTAACTTTTAACTCGCAATGCCTTGATCGCTTCGATACCGTTGTCGACGATATCAATTGTTTGATATCCCAGTTGTTGCAGTAACCCCCTGACCACCTGTTGGTTTATAATATTGTCCTCGACCAAAAGAATATTTCCGTTTCTTCTGCGATCCGTCCTGGTATTTATTCTCAATTGTGCAGGATTTTCCGTCATGTCAAGCGATGAGCCTGAAACAAGCAGGTTGATTGTTTTTAAGAGGTCAAAATAGCGAACCGGCTTTTTCAGATCGGTGACAAAGTCACGATAATGCTCTTTCTGATAGACCACAGCCTGGGTGGAAGGAACCAGGAGAATCATTTTAATGGCAGGAAAGAAAAGGCTCTCTTTAATAGCCCTGCCGAGTTCCAACCCATCCATCCCGTCCGGTCCTCCGAGATTCCGGTCTATGAAGGCGATGTCCACAGGCATGTTCTTTTCAGCCAATTCCCTGATCAGGCAGATAGTCGAAATACCACTGTCGCTCATATGGACTTTGGCGCCCCAGTGTTCTATCTGTCCGGCCAGCATTTCCCGAGAACTTTTGTTGGCGTCGATTATAAGGATGTTCAGGCCAGCCAGATTATTTTGTAATTGTTGAGCAGGTTGAGGAGGATTCTGTTTTTGCAGCCGCGAGGTAAACCAGAACAGCGCGCCATCCTGCTCGCTGCTCGTCACACCGATCTTACCGCCCATAAGATTTGCCAATGCCTTAGAAATGGCCAGGCCAAGGCCTGTTCCGCCAAATCTTCTTGTTGTTGAGCTGTCGGCCTGAGTAAAACAGTTAAATAAAATAGCTTGTTTTTCCGGAGAAATGCCGATCCCCGTGTCTTTGATGGTAACAAAAAGCAGGACCTCTCCGGCAGTTTCCTCCTTGCTCTGTATGATGATCGAAATTTCACCATGTGTCGTGAACTTGAAAGCATTTCCGGCGAGGTTAAGCAGAATCTGGCGTAGACGACCTGGATCACCGATGAGCTGCGTCGGGGTCTCTGGTGAAATGGAACAGATCAGCTCAAGATCTTTCCCATTGAGATTAAGGCTGAGCATGTCGATGAGGTCATCAAGCAGTTGATGCAGATTGAAATTTACCCGATCGAGCTCCAGTTTGCCGACCTCAATCTTGGAGAAGTCAAGGATATCATTAATAATAAAAAGGAGGGAATTACTGCTGGTCCGCAAGGTTTTAACATATTGTCTCTGTGTCTCATCTAAATTTGTATCTGCCAGGAGTGAAGAGATACCGATTACACCGTTCATGGGTGTCCGGATTTCATGACTCATATTGGCCAGAAACTCACTCTTGGACCTGTTGGCACTTTCAGCCTGTTCTTTTGCATGGGTCAATTCCTCCGTTCGCTCTTTCACCAGATCTTCAAGATGATCCCGGTGTTGGTGGAGCTCCGCCTGGCTTCTTTGGAGATTCGTGGACATGTCATTAAAGGCTTTACCCATTTCTCCGATTTCATCATTTCGTGCCAGGTTGACAGTTTCTCCAAGATGTCCTTTTTCGACTAATCTCATGGCATCTCTTAAGACGGTAAGCGGATTGATAATCGAGCGAAACAGGAAGAAATTGAAAAAAAACAGAATAAGAAGAGATGCAGAAAAAGTGGCAAAACCCAAAAAAACCAGTTGCTGGGTCGTTTCGTCTCGAATTCCCTCAAAATCATAATAAATTGAGATGTAACCCAGATTTTCGCCTATTACCTCAAGATTGTTTATATATATGCCTGTAAACCTGCCATTGAGGTCAAGCTTTCTGAAAGAGTAACCATTGCTGTTTTCAAGGGTTTTTTCCGGATGGAGAACATGATTATTTCCAATGCCTGAACAGAATTTTTCTTTCCCCTCCACAGAGTAAAGGCATACCCGGCTGATTTCCTCAACTGCCATTTGGATATCATCAAGTGATGATCTCAATGCCCGCTCCTGGCCGGCAAAGAGCTCATTTGCCAGATCGTTTTGTTTCTGTTTGTAAAGAATATCGAGAAGGAGCTCCGTTCTTGCTGTCTGTCCACTGAATCTGCTCTGCTCGACTGGATATTGCACAGCGATTCCCACAAAAGCGGCGAGGAGTATCATTATAATGGTTGCTGCGTTTGTTTTAAACGGAAGGCTGTAAATCTTCATTGCTGGTGGTTATCAATAAGTGTTAGTTCGATATTCGGCATCCGAGATCGTACGGTTTGCCTTCACGTATTTCTATCATACATGCCTGCTTTTCGGCATTGCCTTGTGCATCAAAAGTAATACTACCAGTGACGCCCCGGAATCCTTTTAAATTATGCAAAGCACTACAGATTGCAGAGCTGCCCGTCGATCCGGCGTTTTTGATAGCAGCGACCAAAACATGCACGGCATCGTACGCCAGGGCCGTCCCTGCAGTAATTTCACCTTCATTTCTGTATTTTTCTACAAAAGATTTGCTGACGGAATCTGCATGATTTGGTGTCCAATGGTTAATGAAATACCCTCGTTTGATCTTGTTGCCACCTAAGTCAAAAAAACTTTCATCATCCCAGCTGTCGTTGCCAATCGGAATTGCTTTAGCTCCTGCCTCCTGAAGTTTGCCGGCGAGGTACCCGCTTTCGTCATGGCCGGAAAAAAAGACAATATCAGCGTCATATGCCAGCGCCTGCTGGATTTGTGGCTGGTAGTCCTGCTGTCCTGATTTGTATTCTATTTCCTTTACTATTATACCACCTAATGATCGAAAAGTTCGTTCGAAAATTGCTGCAAGATTAAGGCTGAAATCACTGGCAATGTCGACAAACACCAGTGCAGTACTCGCCTTTTGTTCTTTATAAGCGAATTCAGCAATTACTCTTCCCTGGAAGTTGTCATCGTAACAGACCCGGAAGATGTGGTCACCAATGCTGGTGAGCGATGGAATTGTGGAGTTTGGCGAGATCATAGGGATTTTATACTCCTCGGCAACGCTCGCGATTGCCAGTGAGTGAGAGCTCCAGACTGAACCGACAATGGCTGTCACTTCTGCGCGGGCTGCTGTTTGAGCGGCCAAATGGGAGCCTATAGGTGTACTTTGATTATCCAGAAGAAGGAGTTCGAGTTTTTTTCCTAATACTCCACCCCCTTCATTAATTTCTCGTACTGCAAGCAGGGCACCGAGAACAACGGAGCTACTTGAATTTTTAGCCTTGCCCGAAAGGGCAAAAATAGCCCCGATCTTTATTGGCTCCGCAATTACCTTTGAGGTCAAGGAAAAAAAAATTATGCCGAGGGAGATGAGAGAGAAAAAAAATGTTGTAAATCGGGTGAACATGGTAATCCTTGGCCATTTTTTTCATTTATTATTGAGCTAGGGGATAATAGTCTTTTTAAAAATTTGTTTTTCATCTTGAAACTGAATAATTATGATGCTCTTTCGAGGCGGGTCTCCGTTTTCGTCAAAGGAAATAGCACCGGTAGCCCCCCGAAAATCGACTGTTGCTGCCAGTGCGTCACGGATTGCCTTGCGATCGAGACTGCCGGCTCGGGTTATTGCATCGGCGAGGAGCATGACTGCATCGTAGGCCAGGGGGCTGCTGTTGTTCTCAATTTCCGTTCCGTAGGCAGCTTCAAACAGCTCTTTCATTTTCTGACTTGCAGAAAAAGGAACCTTTGGATGCCAGGGTGCTGATTGAAAGCTTCCATTGATGGCAGGGCCGGCAAATTTTTTGATTTCATCCCAGGCATCTCCACCGAGAAAGATGGTCGAAAAACCCATTTTTGCCGACTGCTTGATACACAGGCCGCTATCCCTGGTATATCCCGGGAGATATACAACATCGGGTTTCAATCGGATAAGCTCTTTGATATTTGCAGAAAAATCTGTTGCATCTCCTCGATATGACATTTCCGAGATAATCTGGCCACCCGATTCCTTAAAAGCTTTGCTGAAAAATTGACCAAGCATGATACTGTAATTTTCATCTATATTGGTGAGAACTATTGCACTCTTTGCGTGCAATTCTTCACGGCTGAATTTGGCCATTGCAACACCCTGAAAAGAGTCGAGAAAGCAGGCCCTGAAAATATAGTCTTTACCCCTGGTTACCTCGGGATTTGTTGAACCCGGACTGATCATGGGAATTCCGGCCTGCTGCAGGATAGGTGCAATGGCCAGGGAATGGGAACTCCAGTGGGCACCAATAACTGCGGTAATGTCCTGCAGGACTAATCGACGGGCTGCCCTGGCCGATCCGATTGGGGTGCTGAGGTTGTCCAAAAGGATGAGCTGCAATGGCCTGCCGAGTACTCCGCCATTGTCATTGATGTTTTTTATGGCCAGCCTGATCATTTCGATAAGCGGCTGATTATGGGGCGCCGCGAGTCCCGATTGTGAGAAAATAGCACCAATTTTAATAGGCTCGGATTTATCGAAAATAGCGGCCCCTGCCGTGAATGACCGGGGAATAAGGGCGAAGATCGTCAGGAATGAAAAGAGAATAATATTCCGTTTCACAAATGCCGGCATTGAGGGGGCGAAAATAAAGTGCATATGTCTTTGTTTTGTCATTATAGTGACATATCCTTTCAGATTCAGACAGTATGTTCAGAATCAAAAATGTGAAAGTACTACTTTCTATCAGTATACGTAAAAAATATTGAAAAGAGAAGGGAGTCGGTGATTAGAGTGAAGTCGATGAAGAGTATCAATGATTCAGTTTGAGCAATTTTTTTTTATCCAAGCGACCAAAGGTTCTGCATATCATGATTTTTCAGCCTCGAAGTCTGCAACAGCGGACGTTGTTTTTTATTCTTGTTCCTACCCTTTTGCTTTTATTAACCCTGTCTTTCGGTGGGTTTATCTTTGTCTGGAATATTCTTCTGGATCAATGGGGAGAGACGGCAGTTTCAAAATTACAGCGAACAGCTCATCTCATTGATATGGAATTACGAAAACCAAAAGACTTGCTCCTCCTGTTGCAGAGTTCTGATGATGCGGAAGTCACCCGTCAAATTTTCACTCATATCGTCCAACAAATTAAAGAACTCGAAGGTGTTGTCGGGGTTAATGTTGAATGGCCGGAAAATGAATTTTCTAAAGAAACAGTAGCTGGAATGGGGATGTCGTCATCGATGGGAATGATGCGTGGATATCGCCTGGAACATTTTGAAATTGGAACACCCAGATATAACAACCAGCTGAAAAATCGGACAGTGTCGTTAATATCAGACGTAAACGACAAGGATGACAATACGGTCGGACGGGTAGAGGTGATCATCTCCTTTGATAAATTGATAAGTCAGGTCATTAATGCTCCCTGGTGGAAAAGCAATAAGGCTTATTTGGTGGACAGTGCAGGTAATGTTCTGGTAGGCACTGCTCTTAAACTGGATCTGGAAGATTATTTTCCTATGCGTGCTTTCGGCACCGCCAGCAACCTTGAAAAAGAAACCCTGGCAGCAATGAAGGAAAAAAAATTCGGTACTGTTTTTGGTCCCGGATCCCCGCCTGAAGAAATTAGTGGTTTTTATCATCTTACCGAAGCACCTTGGACCATAGTGATTATGGCTCCCGGTGCAGAAGTCCTGCAGCCTATTATCAGGTTCAAGATTTTTTATATTCTTACACTTACCGTTAGTATTCTCTGCATCCTTATTTTTATCAGACAGGCAACAAACAAAGTAACTACCAGGATAAAGGAAGTTTCGGCTGCAGCAGATGATTTGGCCAAAGGGAAATTCGGTTCCCCTCTTCCCGTTACAACCATGGATGAAGTCGGGGAATTGACCAAAAGTTTTAATAAAATGACCAGCCAGCTCAAACACCGGCTAGCCATGAAAGAAGCAATTAATGTGGCCAGAGAAGTGCAGCAAAACCTCCTGCCCAATGATAGTTTTTCAGCTAAAGGAATTGTGGCCAGTGGCTTGAGCCTCTATTGTGATGAAACAGGTGGCGATTATTATGATATTATCAAGTTTCCCGATAACAATCAGAAAGTCAGTGTGGTCGTGGGAGATGTAGTGGGGCATGGGATTGGCGCAGCCTTGCTGATGACCACCGTGAGGGCACTTCTCCGTTGCAGAGTTTTTCTGCCAGGCCGCCTGGATGAAATAATGAACGATGTGAACAGACTGCTATGGAGGGACACCTGCATATCGGGTAATTTTGTCACCTTGTTTTATCTGGAAGTAGATCGCAGGCAAAATACCATGCGCTGGGTCCGGGGTGGACACGATCCCGCCATGGTTTATTCCCCCGTCAGTGGTGAGTTTTCTGAGCTTAAAGGAAATGGATTAGCCTTGGGGGTTGATGCTGACTGGAGTTTCGAGTACAACGAACTTCCTGTGCCGGACGAAGAGCAACTGATTCTCATCGGCAGTGATGGGGCCTGGGAGGTCGAAAACATTGCCGGGGAACAGTTCGGCAAAGAACGGATCAGGGAGATACTTGCGGCCAAAAGCGACATGCAGCCGGAAGAAATACTGCGGGCAATAATTGAGGCAATTAATGCCTTCAGGGGGGAAAAGCCCCAGGATGACGATATAACCCTGATTGCGGTCAAAACTTATTAGTACCTTACTCCTGAAAAGCTGTAGTAAATAACAAGAAAATGAGTTTGGGAAAACTTTGGTGATGAAAACACCGCCAAGGTACTTATCCCCTCTGTTGTAGGAGGGGATCATAACCCTTGGGTCGCGGGCGTCAGCCCGCTTTAGTACCTTGCTCCTGAAAAGCTGTAGTAAAAAACAAGAAAATGAGTTTGGGAAAACTTTGGTGATGAAAACACCGCCAAGGTACTTATCCCCTCTGCTGTGGGAGGGGATCATAACCCAGTACCCTTGTAGGGTGTTAGATCTTGCAGTGCTGTGTGGCTGCAGAGTTAAAAAAGAAAGGAGAAAATGAAATACCCGCTCGTTCGGCAGATAATTGCTGTCATGTTTTTCAGGTTGTTGCTTAATACGGGCAGGCGTTTTATCTATCCTTTTGCCCCAGCACTTAGCAGGGTGCTCAATGTGCCGCTTGCCGCAATTACCTCGATTATTGCCACCAGTCAGATGACCTCTCTGCTGGGCTTGTTCAGTGGTCCACTCGCGGATCGAATTGGCTACCGTTTTATGATGCGGGCCGGACTTGCTTTCCTGGCTGGGGGAATGTTGCTTTGTGGGCTCTTGCCCACATATTGGCCTGTTTTTGTGGGACTGGTATTAGCAAGTCTTGGTAAAACGATATTCGATCCAGCTATCCAGGCCTTTATCGGACGAAATGTTCCTTATGCAAGGCGTGGCAGGGTGATTGGCATTGTGGAAACCGCCTGGGCCGGCAGCACTCTGGTCGGTATTCCTGCCCTTGGTCTGATAATTGAACATATCGGGCTCAATAATTCCTTTTTCATACTGGCGTTTCTCGGAGCGATAGGCTGGATATCCATCAGTCGGGTAATTCCTCCAGACGAGCCACACCCTGATTCCAAACAAGAAAGAACAGGTGTGTTCGGCACCTTAAAGCAGCTTGTCCTGATTCGTCCGGCAGCAGGGATGCTTGCCTTCGGATTTTTTATTTCCATTGCCAATGACAGTTTGTTCGTTGTCTATGGGGCCTGGTTTGAACAGGATTTTCTGGTCAACCTCGTTACTCTTGGCTTCAGTACAGTGGCAATTGGCGCTGCCGAACTGATTGGCGAATCATTGACCGCGATATTTTCCGATCGACTCGGGTTAAAGCGGGCGGTCACCTTAGGGCTCTGCCTGGCAATTTGCGCTTATTTGCTCCTGCCGTTTATTGGCCAAACTTTACCTCTGGCGATGACGGGAATGTTCTGTGTCTTTTTGGCCTTTGAATTCACCATAGTCTCAAGTTTTTCCCTCACAACCGAGCTGATGCCTCAATCCCGGGCAACGATGCTGGCCGGTTTTTATGCGACCGCCGGTGTTGGCCGGATGATCGGTGTTCTGGTCGGAGGACTGCTCTGGAATATTGGGGGAATCACTGCTGTCGCCTGGACATCCGCAGGGGTTTCCTTCTTGGGTCTGCTGTCACTTATCTGGGGTCTGTCCGGCTGGAGGCAGAATGTTGATCAGGTGAGAATTCAAAAGACGACTTGATCCTCTTTCTTTTTGTTCTAATGGTTATTTTTTACAAAGGTGGCATATAGTTTACTCATACCCCTGGTTCCTCCATCCATACATCTCAATTCCCCGTTTACAGGGAAATTAAGATGTATGGTGATATTTTAATTTTTTTTAAGGAGAATGAAATGCTACCAAAAATTGAAACCATTCTTTATACCTCCAATCTCGGACCTGGCGCTCCATATATATTCCGATATGCGCTCGCCCTGGCCCGTCAGCATCAGGCCAAAATAGTTGTCGTCCATGCCCTGGAGCCCCTCTCCGCTTTTGCCCAGAGCCTGGTTGAACAGTATATTTCCCATGCCAGCTCAGAAGAGATGCATGGCAAGGCACGGGAAACCGTCAAGGCTCAACTTAAGGAGCGGATAGAAAAACTTTGCACAAAGGAATGTGACAATGCCACGTCCTGTGAGAATGCAGTCAGTGCCATTCAGGTGGTTGAAGGCTATCCGGATCAGGTTATCCTCAATGCAGCCAAAGAATATTCTGCGGATCTGATCGTCATGGGCACTTACAGCCACAATATTGTAAGTAACATGATGATGGGCAGTACGACCCGCAAGGTGCTGAACCGTGCAAGTCAACCCGTCCTTGTGGTTAAAGTCCCGGAAGGATATGAAGAGACATAGGTTGCATGAGATGCTGCCTGCTTGTGAGGAAATTTTTTCTATAAAAAAGGAAGAAGATGAAAGACCGGACCAAAACAATAAAAGTAGCCGTAATCCAGGCAGCACCTGTACTCTTTGACAAAGATCAGTCGATAGAAAAAGCATGTAGCTTGATTAAGGAGGCTGGTGCACAGGGCAGCAAGCTGGTACTTTTGCCTGAGACCTTCATCCCTGCTTATCCGAGAGGATTTTCTTTTGGCATGGTTATAGGCAACAGAAGTGCTGAAGGGAGGGCATTATGGAAAAGGTATTGGAACAATGCTATAGAAATTTCAGGCCCGGAAGTCAAAGCTCTTGGGAAAGCTGCCAAAGAAGCCGGTGTTTATGCAGCTATTGGCGTAACGGAAAGGGATGGTGAGTACAGCCGGGGAACCCTGTATTGCTCCTTGTTATATTTTGGACCCGACGGAAGTTTATTGGGCAATCATCGAAAGCTGAAGCCAACAGGTTCGGAACGTCTTATCTGGGGTGAAGGCGATGGCAGTACCTTGCCGGTTTTTTCAACGGAGATCGGCAGGGTCGGAGGTCTAATCTGTTGGGAAAATTATATGCCTCTTGCCCGGATGGCCTTGTATGGAAAAGGTGTTGAAATCTATCTTGCTCCCACAGCAGATCAGCGGGAGACCTGGCAGGCGACAATGCGGCATATAGCCTGCGAAGGGCGCTGCTTTGTGCTTGGCTGTAATCAATTTGTCACCAAAGAAATGTATCCATCTGATTTAGAAACCATTGAAGAGCTGGACAATCAGCCTGATGTGATGTGTCGGGGGGGAAGTGTTATAATTTCTCCATTTGGTGAAATAATCGCGGGCCCGCTTTATGATGAAGAAGGCATTCTCTATGCCGATCTGGACTTGTCGGAAATAGCTAAGGCCAAGGTTGATTTTGACGTTGTGGGGCACTATGCAAGGGCGGATATTTTCCAGCTTCATGTGAACTGCGAACCACAATCGCCCGTGTGTTACGGCAAACCGCAAACCGGTGTCGGGTCATGCTAAAATGGGTGTAATATAGGTAGCAAGATCTCTCCTTAGCTTTTCCTGATGAGTAAGTAACTCAGGGAGGAGCCGGGCGTGGCAGCAACAGTATTTCTCCTTTATTTTCGAACTTATAGGCAAAGTAATGTTCCATAACGACGAGTTGGGCAACGCGACCAGGAAGGACAGGTGATTGCCAGCGCGGTTTCAGGAGGGGCAATTGGAGCAGCTCCAGGCGATTACTGCCGACTGCTAATTCATCCTCATCGACACATGCAAAACTTGGAGTGTGACTGTAGCGCCTGTGGCTCAAAGTCCTGCCGGTTGCCATATCAAGGACGATCAGTTCTCCACTATATGGTTTCTTTTCTTCATTGATGATCAGCCATGGCCCACAGGCTACGTTTAATTCGGACGATGTATACTCGCCAGCGTCATGGTACCATCCACCGGGTTCTGGCCGTTCACAGCTTGCATGGGCGAAGTACTGCATGGACCAATCCGTATCATGACAGAAAACATTGGCCCCCTGCCTGTGAAATATGTGTGGCGGAAACCGTGAAACTGCAACCAGATTGCCCGGTGGAAACCGCGAAGGTAAAGTCGGATTGGAATCTCCGGCGGGAAAGGGAATTTCCTTGCCAAGAGCACCTTGTGGTAGCAAAGGAATCAAACCTGTTTCGGTCACTGCCCATCTGCCGGAGGCATCGGAATAGACACGCCAAACATAGTCAACTGGCCAGCGATCAATTTCCTGTCCAGATGCGTTTAAGGCCACAACAGGGAATTTCCCTAACTCTGACTTAAACCCTCCAAGTGCCAAAAATCCTTCGCCATCCGGTTTGATTTTTTTAAGGATCGTATTAAAAGGAAGACGAAAAACCGGCGACCATGTCCCATTTTGTTCGCGAATTTGCACCCGGCCATTTTCCTCATATGATTTTTCCCATAATAACAAGCGGTCATTGCGCAAGGGGACCATTTCTGCCCCCCCGAAGGGAGGAGTATGACCAGGCGGGGTGTCGGAAATTGCGGGCAGGGAGAACACCGTAACGAGGCACACCGCGCCCAAAATGTATGCCAGTACATGGGGTGGATAGATTTTGCAGGATTTCATCGGTACTCCTTGGGCAAAGGCTCATCGTAGGTATGGATGGTAAACTCGGTTCCCGGTGTAAAAGCCCCTGCTTTGAGGAAGCGATCACGGGCATGGGGTCTGATATGTATACAACCGTGCGAGGATCCTAGATTGACCGGAAGTCCACGCGCTGAGTTGGCTTGCTTGACAACAAATCATTGTCTTCATTTCTTCCAAGAGTAGCTTCCTGTTCTTACAATTTTCTTACAATTTGTATCAGAAACAGATTTTTTAAAAATAAATAGCTCTGTTACACTACAAAGTCATAAACAAAGTTTGGAACAGAGCTTGGGTGATTAGCGACAATTGCAATTCCCCCGCATTGCATCACAGCAAATGATTACTGTTATACTTGAGACTTTTTGGGAAAATATCCTCACCGGCATCAACGACGAACAAGTGTAATCGTAAGAATTAAATGATTAATGGACATTGAAAGGATTAAATCTTTTTTTATTTAAAACACATTATGCTAAAAATTAGTGTTAAATCGAAGAGTTTTCTCTATTCTCAGATAGGTGTTTTGTGTTTACTGACGGCATGTTCACCACAACTTGCAGCACTTCCCGACTCCCCATCTTTATCTTCATCCCCGCATATTACGAATAATGTTTTTGTATCATTTGATAATACGAAATTGCCTCTCAGAATGTGGCTTCCTGATGATGATATAAAAGGTGTGGTCATTGCATTGCATGGTTTCAACGACTATTCAAATTTTATTAAGGATTCTGTTTCGTTCTTTAATAAACGGAAGTTAGCCATTTATGCTTACGATCAAAGAGGATTCGGCCAAAGCCTCACACGTGGAAGATGGAGTGGTTGGCAAGCAATGACAGCTGATCTAGCTACTTTTATTACAGTGATTAAACAACAGGTACACCCAGATACTCCCGTGTATATTCTCGGCGACAGTATGGGGGGGGCTGTTGCCATTGTCACCATGGCCCAGAGCAATCCACCAGATGTAAATGGGGTTATATTAGCTGCTCCTGCAGTATGGGCTCGCTCCGAAATGCCATTTTACCAACGGTTCGCCTTATGGATTGCAGCTCATACCGTACCTTGGGTAAAAGTTACCGGACAATCGCTTGGGATTACTGCTTCAGATAATGTCGAGATGCTCAGAAGGTTGGGCAAGGATCCTCTCATTATAAAAGAAAGCAGGATAGAAGTGCTTTATGGTTTATCGAATTTGATGGACAAGGCTTTTGACAGCGCAGAACGATTTAGAGTGAGTTCGTTGATACTGTATGGTGAAAAAGACGAAATTATTCCCTGGAAGCCTGTTCTTGATTTCTACAAACGATTACCGTTAAAAGGAGATCAGCAAAAGATGATTCTCTATGAAAATGGCTATCATATGCTGTTAAGAGATCTTCAAGCTGAAAAGGTACTTAAAGATATTGCTGCATGGATTGATCGTCATTCAGGGCTTGATCCGGAAGCTACCTTCAACTGAAAATAATGGATTCCGGATCAAGTCCGGAATAACGCAAACGGTTTCATTTGCTCTCACAGGATTTTTTTTGACGCGTTTCCGTGCCCCAGGATTGTTGTGTTTTCCGGCTCATTGCAAAATTCTGGATCATTGTGCTGCCGATGATTTTTGCGTTGAAATCCAGCAGGAAATCGAGCTTATCCTACTGGAATGGATCATGATAGATTTCCCAGTCGAGTTTCTCATAACCTCGCCTTCTCCCATTTTCCTCCCTCTCAATGCTGACAAAGTTCCCAAAATAGCCGAAGGCAAGATAAGCTGTCTCCGGGTTTTTGGGCAGAGTGGCGCTGAAAGCCGCTTTCTCTGGAAATGGATTGTAGGTGGAAAGAAAGGGACGGATACTGTGCCGGCTGGTGGCCACGCCCTCGCCATCGAGAAGGTAGACATAAATATAGAGATAGTCCGCGAGGGGGAATGTATAGGTAACGCTGGTGCTGATTTCGACAAAGCCGTTGATATCGAAGAAACTCCCTTGATCCAGCAGGCTGTAATAAATGGAGAGATCGTCTGTAGACCATATTTGATTTTCTTTAGTGCTCTTTAATTCAATCATCTCCTCTGCTATGGCCTTGTCGCCAAGATGGCTTCTGGGAGCCATAATAGTACAGGAGGAGAGAATGATGAGGAACGCTATGGCCGCAAGTCCGGATAAATGTGTCTCAATGTAATGCTTCATTTCGGCACCTATTTTTTTTATTCCGCTGGAGCGCCTTGTGTATTGGAACAGTTTACTACTATTGTATACCCTGTCTTAGGCTTCATTCATTATTTTGATTGTTCTCTCATCGAGGCATGATCGCAAAAAGATATTCATGGGTTTCTGTTGACCTGTCTGATAAAATTCCAACATGAGATTATTAAATTCCAACTGGCGTTTTGCGGGAAGATTGATGACTGGGTATCCTTGGCTTAGCAAAAGTCCATTCATCATAAATCGTCCCATGCGCTTGTTGACATCATAAAAGAATTGACTTCTTGCCATGGTGAGGAAAACATGGATGGCGCTGTCATAAATGTCAGCAATTTGTTGTACTTCATTGACGAGAGACTCAAACAATAACGGAAGATCATCGGAACTCGGCGGCATATAGTCGGTTCCGGCAATAGTAACCGAGCCGGTCCGAAACTTGCCCCAGGCTAGTGCTTCATTTTTACCGGCTATTGCATGCAATTCACAGGCCCTTTGCGAAGATATGGAGAAATCCCCTTGCTCCACCCATCGAAAAAGAGTGCGCCAGGCATTAGCCTGATTCAAGGCTATTTCTTGATCGGTAACTTTATGCCCCCCGACAGTTATGCCATCCAGCAACGTCTGAATTTCCGGTAAGGTGAAGGGTATGCCTTCAAGATTTACTGCATCGTAAACCAGCTCAGAGAGTTGACGTTTTGCCAACATTAATGCTCGCGCTTTGTTGGGTGGCATATGCCATACTGTATCTTGTGTCACTTGCATTTCTCCTTGAAGCGTTTTTCTTTTCCATTCGAATCAATTTATCAAAAACGACCATCTAAACAAGGGGACGCCCATAAAATTATAAAAAACTATTCATCTATCATACGAAACCCTTCAGCCAAAATGATCTGTTCACTTCGGCTGACACAAATACTGACAGCCGGCTGTGAAATCTTCAGTAATCCGGCCAAATGGGTCATTGTAGTTCCCAATTCGGCGACGGCCCAATAGCAAAACAAACTGCGGGCTTTGACCTTGGCGGGTTGTTTTCCTGGAGTATATAGTTGCGCAGGTTCAAGCCCGTCCCCCATAACCATTTTGGTATATTTTTTCAAGCCGTTAAGCTACTTCTATACGTAGGCTTTTGCCAAGAGCTTGTGCAAATTTCTCCAATGTAGACAGCTTGATATCTTCTGCGTGATTCTCAATACGTGAAATGGCTGTTTTTTTTGTATTGAGTTTTAGGGCGAGTTGCTCCTGTGTTAAACCGGCTTCTTCTCTCGCAACTTTGAGCATTACACCAATTTTGAATTCTTCATAACCGGATTCGTAGCTTTTGGCGAATACTGGATCACTGGACTTCCGTTTGGCAACATAGGATTTTAGAGTTTTCATTTTAATTCCTCCTCTCGAAATAATCTTTTTTTCTGGCTTCCGCGATCTTGATGGCCTGGGGAGGAGTTTTTTGAGTTTTCTTTTGGAATGCGTGATTGAGAACTATGAGTTTCGGGCCATCGAAAAAACCGAGTAGACGGAATATGTTGTTTCCTACTACTACTCTCACCTCCTATATTTCGTTGGTATTAACGAGCTTTTTCAAATAGCTTGATGGTATGGTCGGTAATTCTTCTATTAACCTCAAAACCCATGTTGTCTTCTGTGCCTGCTTCGGTGACAGGGACTCCAAAAACTCCTCGACCGGGCAACTTCCTGCTGCCGTTTCATAAAATATAATCTCGCGTGTCATAATTAAATGTTAACACGTAGGTTAACATTGTCAAGTGCGAACGACAAAGATCACCCGCGTAGCGTAGCGGAGTCGGTGTGGATCGTTCCGGCTCACCGTGCAAACAAGGGGACGCCCATTAAAATATAAAAAACTATTCATCTATCATACGAAACCCTTCAGCCAAAATGATCTGTTCACCTCGCCTGACACAAACACTGACAGCCGGCTGTGAAATCTTCAGTAATCCGGCCAAATGGGTCATTGTAATTCCCAATTCGGCGACGGCCCAATAGCAAAACAAACTGCGGGCTTTGACCTTGGCGGGTTGTTTTCCTGGAGAGCGGTTAAAGCTCATGGCATGGCCGGTTAATAGCCGGCGCATAACTGTAGACAGTGGTTAGCTGCCGCTGCGCAGCAAGAGATGAAAATGATTAGGAATCAAAGCCCAGGCAAAACAGTTGGTCTTTGTATCGAACAGGATATTGCCGAGTCGTTCTCCCTTAATTCCCTTGAATAACGGGCCATAGTGCTATCTGCCGAATAAGGATGAGAACGTGCCGCCGCCGCAGCAGGAATACAGATCGCTGATCAATGTGCGCAAGGTAATGGCTTTTCACAAGGCACCCCACAGCGACCTTGAAGAGTAGTCGGCGACCCCATTCCTTTATGCTGCCGACAGATAGAGCATAAGGAAGAGTCGAGTTTTTCAGCTAATACTGCGCAACTACTTGCCATTGGTTCTGCGCTGTTACAGTTAAAACAAACAAACGCACGTTAAAATAACTACCACCTTCCACGGTATCTCTAACGGTCACCAGAATGTCGTCCCATTTATCCCCGTTGGTATCGCCGTGTCCCAAAACTGCTAAGGTTTGTGCCCCGCCGTTTGAATAATATATGCTTTCATGTGTTGACTTTGGTTCCACTTTTTTTATTGAATAGACGTCCCCCCAATAAATTAGGTTGTGATTGCGCTGAATGCGATCCAACTCACTTTTTGAAGTTATGAATGCGAGCGACTTAGGCAGCTTGGTTGGCAACTGCGCATCCAGTGGATCTGCTGGTATCTTTGAATATCGGGCAGGTGTAGCCTGACTTAATAAGCGTGTGGCCTCGCACATTATTTTTAACTCCAACAGGGCATCATTTTCCTCTTCTTGTTGGGAACGTAGGCCAGATTCTTTAATCGCGAAAAAGTCGTTGCAGTTATTCAGTATCTTGTCATCTTCCTTATCGGTTTTAACGTAAATACCGGCATACCAGGAATTTGTCAGGAGTCTGGATAAATCCTCTTGCGAGTTCACTGTTGGCTTCTCGGACAGCAGGCTTGCCATCCTTAATTCTTGTGTCCACTCTATCGGTATCGTTTTATCTGTCGATGCAGTGTGTTGTCGCCATACGGTACCAGTGCAGCCGAATAAACCGGCCGTCAGACTGAGGCAACCGAATAGGATTAGAAGATCGTAAGTTACAGTGATGTGCCTTGCCATTTCCTTGTCCTTATTTACGGCTTTACGTGTTTTAGCTGGCTGGGTTGTGCTGTTTTGGCGGCTTTCTCCAGCAAATTTTTGACGTAATTGTTGCGCTCGGCGGATATGGGCGTAGTACGGTTTGAGTTATCCGCCGCTTTTTGCCAGTCTTTTACGTTAATTGCGGTATTAAACAAGGGCCACTGGTCTTTTAACTTTGTCATTCCCAGGTTAAAAATCAAATCAAACAAAGCTAATTTCACCTCGGAGGGAAAGGTGTCAAAGTCGCTGTAAATATACTTTAATTCTTTTTCAAATGAAGCGATGTGTTTATTGGTCAGGTTATCAATTTCGGAATCGAGCAATATTAATTTGGTGAACTTTTTATAGGAGGAAGCCAGCCGATTAGCCGGTTGCTTTTTTACAGCGTCATAATCCGCTTTTATATCTGTCGCACTGGCGGGTAAATTCGTCGTCGCCGTCTTAAAAGTCAGATTTTGTGCTTCCACGCTATTAATTAAATGGCCGACACCTACGGTGACATAGCCCTTGGAGTCTAGATACATGTGGTTAACTTTGCCTTCGAATTTTTCGAGTCTGGTGCGAAGGATTTGTCTTTCTATGGCTGCAAGCATGGTTTAGGTCCTTATTTGTGGTGCTGATCAGCGCCGTGGAGTTAAATTTCTCTGTGTGAGATCCTTAGTTAAGTCGTTTGCTTAACATAAAATACTAATCAATAGCAAAAGTATTTTAGTGAAGAAGTGTTTAGGAAAGCAATCAAGTAAATGGAGTAAATAAAAGTTGAAATTGTCATTGTTGCCATGGCATTTGTAGCCATTTAACGTTTGCTTTTAAATTTTTGCTAAAATACCAAACTCTTGTCCAAAACAGCTTTTTAAACGAAATACCCTCATATCCTGTCTTGCATCTATTTCCTTTAATTTAACAAGGGATTAACCTGGTCAGGATATCTCCAAATATCTATGTATTAAACAGCAGATCTGCATCAATGTCCTCTGTTTCTAACTGGATAACACTCCAAATGTAGTGATAACCAGGAGCAGGATAACTCCAGCTGCTGCTTCTTTGTTTAGAATTGTAAGTACCCGAAATAGAAAAGCATTTCAAGTGCTAAGGTTAAAAATAGTCAGGAAAAGAAGGAGATTTTGCCTGGAATTATGTTGGCAGGTAACCTGACACAATAATCCAGGCTGCGATTTATTACTGCAATGGCATCAAGCTTTCTTAGCGGCAACGGGTTTCCTGCCTTCGCATGGCACCTTTGTCTGGCATAATCCACAGCTGTTTACCTTAAAACCTAGCTGGTTCTTTTCCACATATGCGGCGGTTACATCACGGATGTATGCCTTGCATTTCTCTTTATCATGACCACCTTCGGAGATGGCGCCAGCAGGGCAGCGGTGCATACAGGCGAGGCACTTTCCGGTGGAACGAAACAGACACCACTCGTTGTGGGTCTGGTATGTTCTTTGGGTTGGGGTAAACCTTTTGCGTACTATTACAGAGCCGACCCGGACTGCCTTTCCGGCAGGTGTAATCAGTCCATCGGATAAACCGAAGGTTCCGAGCCCGCAAACATGAGCGGCATGGCGTTCTGACCAGCTGGAGGCGAAACCGTATCGTGTTGAGGTCGCTCTTGACCATTCGGGAAGAAGAGTTGGGGCACAGGCCTGATATCCCTGGGTCTTGAACAGAGATACTACGTGAAGCCGCAGATGTTCGTTTACCTTTTCTCCGTAGTGCCTGACCTTGCTCCATTCTATACTTGGCAGGTCTTTTTCCTTCCTGTGGGCTGACCGGGTTTGTTTTGTCTGTGGCAGGATCCAGGCGATAACGCTTAGCTCTTCGGCCTGGACCTTGTCATCGGGAAACGCTATCGCAAATGCCTCGTCCGGCGTCCAATAGAAGTCAGGTCCAATGTCTGTTTTTAAAAAGGAGAAAAGTTTATCTTCACCCGCGGCACAACCAATAAGCGGGTTAGCGAATGCCGGAACTTCTGAGCCCGGCTCAATACAATTATTAGCCGGGTTGTCCATCCATAATTGTATTTGTTGTGTGATTTTTTCCATGATAAATACCTAACTATCCAGCAGCGTTTTCGCTCTGGAGATGAGTTCTTTGGTAAATTTGACCAGCAGGCTCGATTTTAAATTCCAGCAATGCCAGTAGAGTTTCACCGGGACATGGTGGCCAGGGGCAAGATGGACCAAACTGCCGGTTCGAAGTAAGGGTTCGCTCTGCTGTAATGGCAACATGCCATAGCCGAGGCCCATAATCATAAAGTCCTGGAATTTTTCGGCAGACGGTATATAGCTGGCAGGTAAATTTTCGGGCATTTCTCCGAAAGCCAGGTGGAAGAGTTTGTAGTGTAATTCATCCTTTCGGTTAAAGATAACAGCCGGGGCGTGGTGGGCGTCGGCAACCGTAAGACCAGCAGGAAACCACTTCTTTGCAAATTCCGGAGCAGCCAGCAGATGATAGTTCATCTGGCCTAAATAATCGATCCTGCAGCCCTGCAAGGGTTGATCCTTGGTACTGATGCAGCCTACGACATCGCCATCTTTCAGCAGCCGGTGCGTCTGCTCCTGATCATCGACGCGGAGGTCGAGCAAAACACCTTCCTCAAACACAAAGGATCTCATCGCAGCAAGAAACCAGGTCGCAAGGCTGTCAGCGTTCAGAGCCACCGCAATCGAAGTATAGCCTTTGTCGGCCTGGTTATCCATCTCTTTGAAAAGATCAGCCTCCAGTTGCCTGACCTGAAGATAATGCTTGAGCAGATTGCGGCCGGCCGACGTTATCCGGGGTGGAGTAGTGCGTGCTATCAGAATTTGTCCTATCTGCTCTTCCAGGAGTTTCACCCGTTGTGAGACGGCAGACTGGGTGATATGCAGGGAACCTGCGGCTTTGTCAAACCCTCCATCCTGTGCCACCCGCGCCAGGGCTTCTATAAGCTTATAATCGAGCACGAGTTTTATCCATTAGAGATATTAATTCGATATAAAAACAATTAATTTTACTTTTTACCTGGCCCGGTCTATTTTCTCAAGCAAACAAAAGAGGAGATAGGAAATACAATGATGATTACACCTTTTATACAGGGATTTGGGGCCAGCGGAGGACTGATTGTGGCCATAGGCGCACAAAACGCCTTCGTTTTGTCTCAGAGCGTTCGTGGAAACCACCATATCGTCATCGCCTTACTATGTATATTTTGTGATGCCGTCTTCATCTCTGCCGGAATTGCAGGGGTTGGAGTATCAGTATCCGCCAACCCGTCTCTTGCGCAGTGGATCACATGGGGTGGAGCAGGATTTCTTTTTGTCTATGGCTGCAGAGCTCTTCGCTCAGCCGTACAGGGCGGGAGTCTCGATGCGAAGGATACGGCCACTCGTTCACTGGGAGCGGCCATTTTAACGACCCTGGCGGTTACACTGCTCAATCCGCATTTCTATCTGGACACGGTTATTCTGCTGGGCGGCATCAGCAGCAGGTTTCATGGAGACAATCGCTTGATATTCTGGGCCGGTGCAGTTTCCGCTTCGACAGTGTGGTTTACCTGCCTGAGTCTTGGGGGTAAATTGCTTGCGCCGATATTTAAAAAACAAATAGCCTGGCGAATTCTCGACACCGCAGTCTGGGCGACGATGTGGATAATTGCCGTGTCGCTCATTATGTACGAAATGCCTATCCTTTAACAGTGATGGCGTCGTAAAAACTCTTCATCTGCGTCGTTGCTACAAAATTTATATCATTACGACGTACTCTAGTACGCCGAAATAATAGAAATTTAGTGCGCCTCGCATATGAATTTTTTTACTTAGCCATCTGAAATTTTAGGTTTTTACGAGTTCATCAACAGCTACCTGACTTACTGTAAAAGGGATGTATCCAGGGGCAAATAAAAAATTATTACGGAGACAAATCAACTCCTGTGGTACCATTTGTTTCTGCGACCTGGAGGATGCAGATACCATTTGTAATTAATGGCTGAGACAGGGGGATTGCCATGACTTCAAGACCACTTTTAACAGACCTGAAAGATCTGGCCCGAAAAGCAGGTCGGATTCTCTCGGAGGGATATGAAACACAGCACCGGATAGATTTCAAAGGTGAAATTGACCTGGTAACGGAAATCGACTACCGCGCCGAGGAATTTTTGCTGACGGAACTAAAACAAAAATTTCCAGGACATCAGATACTTGCCGAAGAAAGCGGCGGGGAAGATGGCGGCGGCCATCAATGGTACATCGATCCGCTGGACGGAACGGTCAACTACGCCCACGGGATACCGTTCTTTTGCGTCTCAATCGCCTATGCCGTAAATGGCGTCCCGACCCTGGCAGCAATCTTTGATCCGCTGCGTGAAGAGCTGTTCACCGCCGAGCGAGGCAAGGGCGCATGGCTGAACGACCGCCCCTTGCGGGTTAGCAGCGAAACAGAGCTTTCCCGCTGTTTGCTGGTCACCGGCTTTCCGTATGATATTCGGAACAGTGCAAACGACAACCTGAACCACTTTTCCAGGTTTGTAAAGATAACCCAGGGCGTACGCCGATTGGGCTCTGCGGCCCTCGATTTGTGCTACGTTGCAGCCGGACGTTTTAACGGCTATTGGGAGTTGTCCCTCAAACCATGGGATCTGGCTGCCGGCATTCTGATTGCCGCGGAAGCAGGCGCCAAAGTCACCAGCGTACAGGGTGACGATAATTGTCTTGCACCACCCTATTCGGTCCTTGCCGCATCACCGGTTATCCATGCCAGGATGCTGACCGAACTGCATTGACACCAAAAAATCACAGGAGAAATAATCCATGAAAACCCATCGCTCGGTTTTGTCCGTTCCCGGACATGTTCGGAAAATGCACGGTAAAGCTGCCGCCGGTACAGCCGACGTCATTATGCTCGATCTTGAAGACAGTGTCCCGCAGGAGGCAAAAGAGGCAGCAAGAAAAGAGGTCCTGGAATCCCTGCTGTCAATTGACTGGGGCCATAAAATGCTCACAGTTCGGATCAACAGCCTGGATACACCCTATGCCTACCGCGACCTGCTGGAGATAGTTGAAGAAGCCGGATCAAGGATTGACGCCATAGTCGTACCAAAAGTCACCCATCCCGGCGATATCCATTTCGTCGAGCGGATGCTGGACGGGATCGAGCAGGCCAAACAGCTCCCGGCGACCATCGGTATCGAAGCCTCGATAGAGACGGCCGACGGACTGGCTGATGTTATGGCCATCGCCCGGGCCGGTAGACGGGTACAAACCCTGGTCTTCGGCATCGCCGACTACTCGGCATCAATTGGTGCACGCCTGGTCTCAATTTCCGGTCATGGGGAAAACGAGGCGGATATCTATCCGGGCCATCGCTGGCATTTCGCTCTCAGTCGCATGGTCATGGCTGCCAAGGCCAACGGACTGCTGGCCATAGACGCCCCATATGGTCATTTCAAGGACCTCGATGGCTTGAAACGGTCGGCGGTGATGGCCGGTGCCCTTGGTTGTGATGGTAAGTGGGCCATACACCCGGATCAGCTTGAGACTATCAATCAGGTGTTTTCGCCGGCACCGGAGGATATTGACCGGGCGGTTACCGTGCTGCGGGCTGCGCAGGCCGCAAGAGAAGAATTTAAGGGCGCAGTCGCAGTGGATGGCCGGATGGTCGATCAGGCGACAGTGCGACTGGCCCAGCGTCTCTATGACCAGGCCCTTCATCTTGGGCTGGTTACACCAGAAAAGGAATAGGAGGCTGTCCGAGAATGCCCTTTTCTGCCATATCTTCGTTAAACTCGAAAAAATTATCCTCAGAATATTAAATATATTCCTCCGGTAATTTTTTCGAGTTTGCCTCGATCTGAGAGAAAATGCCTATTCTCGGACAACCTCCTGGTAGAACAAGGCACAGCAAATTTCATGAAGCCTTGCCGTCCAATTTGAAATCGCTTGAGACGACACCGTAACGCCGCATGATCCGCTGCAATGCCTGTCGCTCCAAGCCGCAATCAGCCGCTGCTTTCGTCACATTTCCCTGATGCTTCATCAGCAGGTTGTGCAGATAACTTACTGTAAACCGTGTGACGATATTCGCCTTGGCTTCATTATAGTCAGTTGAGAACAAGTTTTCAAAACTGTTGCTCTCAGGCTGCTTGTTATTGTTGTCGCCGGGGCCGTTGATATCAGCCAGTTCGACGAAGCCCCGGATGGCGAGAAGAACAATACGTTTGATGTTGTTTTGCAGTTCCCGCACATTCCCCGGCCATTTTCGCTGATAAAGATACTGGAGTACATCCGGAGAAAGGACAAGCTCGTCCCGGTCGTATTGCCTTTTGAATTGTGCCAGAAAATGATGAATGAGCAGTGGCACATCCTCCTTCATCTCCTCAATATTGGGCATTACTACTGTGACCACATTGAGGCGATAGAACAGATCCTCCCGGAATTCCCCATTCCTGATTTTGGCCTCCAGGTCCTGGTTGGTGGAGGCGACAACCCGTACATCCACTTTTATGGTTCTGTTTTGGCCCAACGGCTGAAATTCCTTTTCCTGCAATACCCGCAGCAGCTTGGTCTGGACAGGGATCGGGATGTCTGCGATCTCATCAAGGAGAATGGTTGATCCATCTGCTTCGAGGAAAAGTCCTTTTTTTTCCTGGGTAGCTCCGGTGAAAGCTCCCTTGCTGTAGCCGAACAGCTCGCTCTCCAGAACACTTTCGGGCAGGGCAGGACAATTGACGGTAATCATTGGCCTCTTTTTGCGGTTGCTGAGATTGTGCAGGGCCCGGGCGGCCAGTTCTTTACCCGTGCCGCTTTCGCCCCTGATCAGCACTGTGGCATCGGTATCTGCAACCCTCGCCAGTAGATCCAGAACCTGCTTGAGAGCCGGGCTCTGTCCGACAAAACCCTCCGGCTGTGCGAGATCGCTAAGTCTTTCCCGCAGCTGATAATTTGCCCGCAATAAAGCAGTACGCTCAAGGCCGTTTCGAATGACCCGGACGATATGATCTTTATCGAAAGGCTTTTGCAGAAAATCGTAGGCGCCGTCCTTTAAGGCCTGGACCGCCATATCGATGGTGCCGTAACCGGTCATAATGACGACTGAGATAGTTTGGTCATGTTGCTTAATCTTTTTCAGCAGCTCGAGGCCGTCGAGATCGGGCATTTTTATGTCGCTTAAGATTACCTCAGGCCGGCAAGTGGCTAACTGTTCCAGGGCAATAAGCCCGGACGGGGCAGAGATAACATCGCAGGCACATTTCTTTTCGACAACCAACCGCAACATGGACAGCATGTCGGGTTCATCGTCAACGATCATCACCAGCTTTCGGGGAGGTGCTTTTTCAAGGGAATCAAGGCTGTTCATCGGTGACTTTCCTGGCGGTGAGATATTGAAAATAACGTTGAATAAATTTTCCTGAGATACTGTCCGAAAAACTCACCGCGGGAGGAGGTTGGTCAGTCTGTTCTGCAAAGATGGATTGAAAAACATCTTGGGAGAGCAGTGCGAGTTCGTCTTTAATTTCAGCTATTCTCTCAGCATCCGGGACAAAGCCTTTCAATCGGCAGTGGATGGGTCTGGCCTTATGGAGCAGACAAACATTATTTTGGTGCAGTGGGCAACCTGAACCTGAGCTGGGAGTAGTGACTGAATTTTCCGGTTCCCTGTCAAATCCTTTCGCCAGTTTTATTACTGCCTTTCGCTGTTCGGCTGACAGGCTGATGTTAACCTTGTTGTTCAGGTGGAGCGCCTCTATAAGCTCAAGCGTAAATGTCCTGTTGCAGGGTTCTGCTCCACCGCTGGAACAGCATTCCGGAGAAGGTGGAGCTGTCAAGACGTCTATTTTTTCCAGCAGATGTTCATAGCGAGTGTAGAATTCACTGAGATCAGCACCTTTTCTGTTTTCAGGAGTCGGTTCGCTGAGGGTCAGCTGGCCTTCTTTTTTACCAAATTTCCGGAGTAGCCACCATTGGGAAAAATTGGTGGGATTGGCTCTTGTGGTTTTCATCATTTTGCCTGCTTTTTTCAAGCCGAAACCGCGACGCAGCAGGTAGGCTGTGACAAAGGTGCCGGTTCTGCCGATGCCGTGCTTACAGTGGACAAGAACCTTTTTACCGAGATAGGTGGCTTCGTCGAGCCACTCCAGTCCTGCCTCCATTGCATCCATCTTCGGAGCAGTTTCGTCAGGGATCGGCAACCAGAAAACCTCAAACCCTGCATCTTTTTCAATTTGGTGCAGGTCACTGAACTCACCGCAGAGATTGACGATTGCACCAATGCCCTGTTCTTTTATGCTGTCCAATTCTTCATAGGACATGGGCGCGTGACCGACAGCCAGGTTTTTGGTAATCCAGGTAAGCGTATACTCAGGCATCAGCCGACCTTATTCATTTGAAAAGTCATATTTCCCACGAAAAAAACCTTCTACCATACCATCATTCCCTTCAATCATATTTCTGTCGGTCAGCACCATGTCCAGAAGCCGCACGGCACCAAGCAGACGACCTACCTGATCCAGACGTTCAGCGGTGATCTTCTTATCATACCGCATCAACCTGGCATCCAGCAACTCGCCAGTTTGCTCACAGGTGAAATTGAGTCTTGTCAGGACCTTTGTAATAAAGCTGAGACGGAGGTCCTTGCCCAGGCTGTTGCCGCCTCCTCCCGCAAAACGCAAAAGAATGTAATTTTCTTCCGGTGTCTCCCCACAGAGGCAATCCAGCAGGGTAAAGTGGTAACCGAAGCGAATGTTTACATTGAGGTATTCCGCTGAAATCAAACAAAAACTCGTGAGAGACGAATCACTTTTTGCAGCAATTCCTCCGGCGAGGGCAATGGAATCGTAGCTCTGCCAGTCAAAATGAGTGCGCCGGCCCCAGGTTACCCCTGGATATGTCAGACCCTGCCAGAGGGCCAGGAGCGGCAGACAGCATACATCTGGGATGGGGATTTCCATTTTCCCGGCAGCAGCGGGGGATAAACCGCCACCCACATCGATTATGTGCATCTGCAGGGGAATATCAGTCTGGAGTTTTTTCCCTTTAGGTTTTCGTAAAAGACTGTCCGTCGACTGGATGAACATTGCCTGAACTGCCTTTTCATGGATAAACCTGAGAATATCGTGCAGGGATCTGCAGTTTTCCGGGCAGAATGCAGGACTCGACGGATCGACAAGACCGAGAGGAGAGGTGAAATCGATAACCATCTTCAACGTGCGATAGATGGGACTGTTTCGGGTCTGTTGCTGCCGGTCTGTGAAGTCCTCTGCAAGATCGGCAGACCCGCTGTAAACAGATTGTTTATCGGCCCATAGAGTCAACTGTTCTCCATCTTTCAGTTGCACACATTTTTCTCCTGCCTGAACCAGAACCGGAATGCCGAACTCTCTGGACACCGAGGAGAAGTGATCGGCAGTGCTGCCATACCTGGCAATAACTCCTGACAGCCTGGGGAGGAGTGTGACCAGCGATGGTGGCGTAACTTCGCAAACAAGAATCGAGCCGTCAGGAATGGTATGTTGATCGGCAGTTTGCTTCATGTTGAACACGGGACCAGAGCAAATACCGGGAGCGGCTGTTGCCCCTCCGTGAAACAACAGAGGAAGGTGTTGCAGATCCGGCCCCTTTGTTCCCGGCTTGTCCCGCTCAAGCTTCAGGCGACGGGCCTGCAGGAGGTAGAGAGTGTTGCCGGTATCACAACTCCATTCAATTTCCTGTGGTTGATTGTAGTAGGCGGCAACTTTTTCCGCCCAGCCGGCAAGTGATAAAAGCTGGTCGTCCGGGAGTTCCTGTTCTCTTTTGTCCGGAGAATGCCGAATGATGACAGTCTCGCCTTCGAGTTGACGAATTTCCTGGGTTGTCGGTGTCGCCTGGCCAGCCATGAGGTTATCGCCAAGACCCGCTACCGAGTGTACAAGAGTCGTCGGTTCATCCGGGGCGGCAGGATTCCCCGTGGCGATGACGCCGCTTAATCGTGCTTCCACCATAACCAGCACGATGACGGCCATTGGTGTTTCTTCGTCATCAAGTCCTTTTATTATTCTATAAAGGATGGCTTCCGGGCTGTATTTACTGACCAGAATCTGTCTGTACGCGTCGATGATTGCATTTTTTTTAACCTGAAGAATCGAGCGGTATTGTCCTGCAAAGCTGAGAGTAGAATCCTCGCCGACTGCACTGGAACGAACAGCAAAGGTCCTGTCGGGATATTCGGTCGCAAGAGTAGTGATTGCATGGTGAATTTCTTTTTCCAGTTCTGGTGCTATTCCAGCCTCGTTAATATATCCGGTGAGCCTCTCCGATACTTTCTGGAGCGAGACCAGGGAATGAATATCAGTTTGTGCAAGCAACCGGTCTATTTTGGGACGCAGCTCATTGAGCTCAACAAAGGTGTTCCAGGCAGAGGTTGAAATAATAAATCCTGCGGGAACAGGCAGCTTAAGGACATGGGACAAATGTGACAGGTGCAACCCTTTTCCGCCTGTGTGGCGGTCATCTGAATAAGGTGCTTCGACAGGCAGGATGAAGGGATGTGCAGTGTCGCATTTCGGGGGAGCGAGGGCGAACCGGATATAGAAATCTATCTTTTTATAGTAATCGATCAGGTTTTTATACTGTCCGGGAGCAAGCTTGTAGAGGCTGTTTATCATCTCCCCGATGCCGGCAGATAAATCGCCGTAAAGAATACGTATATGGTTTATATCAACGTGTTTGGCGTTGTAGTAAATTTCCTCGAGTTCAGCGAGCAGATGGTGACATTTCCTGTCGCGTTCGAGCAACTCCTGAAACGTTGCATATCTTTTTCTGATAAAGAGATCCGGGGAGATGAGCTGCTCAGAGAACTGTTTGAGGATATTCAGCATAATTCATTTCTTTCCTGGAAACCGGAGGTCATTTAACTGGCTGTTTTTCTTTTTTTGCGGCGCAGTTTAAAAAATGTAAACAGAACAAAGCAGTATGTCAGCAGGAAAATGAATTGCGGGTAAATTCCTTCAATACCGAATCGGTTTTCGGGCACTGAGAATAAAATTCCGGACGATTCAAGAGCGTTTTCAAGCCAGAAAAGACTGAGAAAAATCGGCAACAGATAGACCATGCCATGCCTGGCGAACCGTTCAGCCAGGTAACTATTGAAATCCTGGTCGATATCGTTATCGATGGTCTTGGCAAAAGTTTCCCTGCTCTTCCAGTCGCTGATCAGTTTCAGGTCGTCCTGGGACTCTTTCTTTTTGGTAAATATCGCCTTGAATGCGGCTTCTTTCTCTTCTACCTTAAGAAGTCGGCGAATAGCCATGGAAAGCATGCCGCTAAGCAGGGCGATGAACATAATCTGCACAACAGGTGGGACCTGCAGGAATTGCAGGGGTTGGATAAGTAATATATCCAACCCCTTGGCTACAAGAATGAAACCAGGGCTGATAACCTCAAAATAAAGAGAATCCAATATGCTTGAGATGGTTTTTAACAAGAGTTCCATGTATCAGCCCCAGGGGGTAAAATTAACGGAGGAAGTAGAGAGCATCCGTATAGTTTAAAAAGACGATAACCAGGGCCAGGGCAAGCATTCTCTTTAAGAAAATCTCAGGGAGATGCTTCTGAATTTTTGGTCCGACCATACCGCCGACGATGGCGCCCGCAGCAATCGCTGCAGCCATGATCCAGTCAGGTTGATACCCCATCAGGGAGAATTTGGCAATACCACCGACCGATGTAGCGAAGGTACCGGCAAGGGCAATCGGTACTGCAAGATACATCGGGTAACCCATAGCTGTGGTCATGAACGGCATGAACATAAAGCCGCCGCCAACACCGAAGGATGAAGCGATCATACCCATCAGGATACCGGAAATGAGCATGAGCAGAGGTCGTGCGACAAAAGTCTCACCCCAGAATTTCATGTCGAACTTGATGATGTTGAATTTCTCGAATTCAACCTTACCGAGTTCCATGGCTTTTCCGGAAGATTTGGCCTCTTTTACTGCGGCATTGAACTTCTGAATGATAGCCTTCATCGCTTTCTTCTTTTCGATGGAGCTCGGCAGACTCTCCATGAAGAGTTTAATACCGATAACCAGGCAGATGATACCGAGATAGAACTTATAAGCTTTCAACGGCAGGTATTTAGCCGAAAAGTTGGGCCCGAGAAAAAATGCGCCGATGACGATACCGACTGCAAAGAATATAGCTACCGGCCAGGCAAAACGCTTCTCTTTGAAGTAGTTCATTAAACCGGTAATCGGGGAACAAAGTGTCAAAAAGAGGTTGGTAGGTTTGATGGTATTGGCAGCATTGATACCTATTGGACCTTTGGTGCCAAGTACTGTCACCTGGAAGGCAGCTGTAAAAAGACCACCGGCGGCGCCCATAATAACAAAGAGGCAACCTATGATGAATGCGCCAAAAAAGACAACCAGCGGATTCATGTAGATATTAGCGGTCTTGAAAAAGAAAGTGGACTTTTCGATGGCGAAATTACCAACTTCCTGCCCATTGACATAGACCTTCATCTTGGTGTCCGGGGCCAGGTTTTTGTAGGGAGCCATAGTCACGGAAAATTTACCGGTGGCTTTATCCAAAGTGAGGTTCGTCCCTTTATTCCAGGCATCGGGCTGGGCGCTGTAATCAGTCATGATGCAACGGGCATTTCCACCGCCAATGGGTGCTTCTTTGGAGATAGTGTTAATACCAAACTTGTTTTCGTGGGTGAAAGCTATAAACTTCCACTGTGCTTCGTCTTTGATAGGTCCGAGATAATTTTTGGTTTCCGCTGGAATATCTCCCCAGGCCTTGAGTTTATTGACTTTTACCTCGTACTTGAAAGGAGGGAAGGCAAAGATACCACTGGTCTGGCCTTTGGTGGACGACTTGGGGGTGGCCAGTTTGGTCGGATCACTGGATACCACATAGTAAACCGGTGGGATGGCGGTGTCACCGAAAGCGTTTTTACCGCCTTTTCCATCACGGAGCTCTTTTTTCTCTTTTGCACCGATGGCATCTGTCGCCTTGAACATTTGCGCGGTTGTAACAACTACGAACAGCTCCTGCCCCGGATCGATCGAGCCGGTAACAGTGATCGAGTCACCAGCTTTTACTCTTTCACCGGACAACTGGGCGTCGACAGCCCAGGACGTGGATGCCATGGCGAACACAAAAAGTGCCACCACGCTGAGTAACAAATTAACACGTCTCATTCTCTTTCCTCCATTAAATTGATTGTAGATACTACTGTTATTACATCTCAGTTATTCTGAGAAATTGTATTTATTTTCTTCTGTCTTCAAGGCAACAATTTTTGTGTCCCCGACATATTCCAGGCTTTCGAAACCCGTAACTGCGGTCATTTCCCTTGTGAGGTCCGACATCTTCTTCATGTTGCGAATGATCATGTCCATCTCGTCGATCATTTCCTGGGAAGAAAGATCATCCCGCAACAGCTGCGCAGTGCCCAGGGCGGCAAAAAGGGGACTGTTTAACTCATGAGCGGCTGTGCCGGCCATTTCTATGACTCCCTGAAGTTTCATTCGTTCCATCTTTTCCTGTTCCAGCAACTTCTGGTCTGTAATATCCCGCACAGCTTCAATGATAAAACTGACCTTTCCATCGTTATCCAGAATCGGAGCGAGATGCCGTTCAAACCATTTTGCCTCTTTACCGGCATCCAGGCGGTCGAGAACGGTAATAGGTTTTCGACCTGCCAGCACAGTGCCTACAGGACAGGGGGAGCTGCTTGATTTTTGCCAGGGTGAGATATCCTGATAGCGGCGCCCGAGCGTCTCCGATTCGGTGCAGCCATTCGTTTGAAGAAAGTGCTTGTTGACCATGATCACCCTTTTCTCAGGGTCGACGACCAGCAGCTGCATCCACAGTGAGTCGAGAATCGTCTGCAGAAAACGTTCATGTTCTTCGATCTGGTTAAAAAGCAGGGTGATTTTCCGGTATGTTCGAGCTTTCTGGATAGCGTTGCCGCCTTCTTCCGCAACAGTGACCGCAAAATTAGTCTCCACCGCGGTAAAAGCATGATGTTCGCTGGTAAGAAGTCGTAATACCCCTATAACCTCCCGGGCATTGGTGATGGGGATGGCCAGAACCGATTTGATGCCTTCCTCGTTTATTGCATCGTGATAATCGACCCTTTGGTCATTTGGTGCATCGTAAACAGAAACCGGTTCTCCCTTGAGAACCTTAAAGATCGAATCCTCGCGGTTGATGCTGCCACGCTCAAGATATTGCCTGGACAATCCCGATGCCGCAACGAGTTCCAGCCGGTTGGTCGCCGGATGTAGCAACCGGATGGTACAGCCTTTTACTCCCATGATGCCTGGAAGTTTGTCGACTATGGTCTTGAGTATAGTATCCAGATCAAGGGTGGAGTTGACCAGTCTGGAGATCTCCCGCAGGGTGCTGAAAAAATTAACCTGTGTTTTCATCTCCTGGAACATGCGCCCGCTGGAGATGGCGACTCCGACCTGTTCAGCAAGAGACATTGCGAAGGCAATTTCCGATTCGGAAAACTGCCTGGTGTCTTTGGTTAAGAGCCGCAGGAGCCCTATCACCTTTCCTGTAAAAACTATTGGCAGGGATAAAACGCTTTTTACTCCCTCCCGTGAGATTGAAGCGCAACTGTCGTGGTCACAGAGGATATCAATATCCGTTTTGGCGGTTGGCTCTCCCTGCATCAGCGCCGACATCACCTCTTTGGAATCGATGGTGGTACGGGAAAGATACTCATCGGAAACTCCACAGGCGGCACCGAGCACAAATGTGTTGGTACCGCCGTCGAGTAGCCTGATAGTTGCGGCGTCCACCTCCAGAAGTTCGGGCAGACGTCGGACCACCAGATCCATGACCTGCTGGGGGTCATGGACCATGCTGATGAGACGGGTGACTTCCTGGAATACTTCCAGGAAGTCACTTTCTTTATGTCTGTTTTCAGCGTTCATAAGTATCTTTAATTCCGGCAATATTCAAAATCACACAGCTTCAAGTGTCACAAGCTTTAATGCATGGGTAGTACATTTACTGACACAGGCAGGTTGAAGGCCTGCATCAAGGCGATCAAAACAGAGATCGCACTTCACCGCTTTTCCATCATCCGGATTTTGTACAGGAATATCCCATGGGCAGGCTGTTTTGCAGGCCATGCAGCCGATACATTTTTCCTGGTCGATGTAGACAATGCCGTCTTCGCGCCGGACCATTGCCTCTGTCGGACAGACCGGCACACACAGCGGATCTTCACAGTGGCGACAGGAGGAAAAAGTGATTTCTGTCTTGGGAACACCTCCAACCATTTTCAGCGGTGTAGAGCTGATATCACAGAGGAAGGGGCCGACCGGCAAATTTTTGTAAACTTTGCAATGTACCTCGCAGCCGTGGCAGGCGATGCATCTGCGGGTGTTGAGGTGGATCATGTATTTTTTCACAGTTCAACTCTCCTCTTGGTGTTGCGGATACTCTTTTTCACATGGACAAAAACCTCACAGAGGTTGACGCCTCCTCCTGCCTGGTCCCAATCATCGAGTTTGCCAATCATCAGTTTCTGGTCACTGATTCCTGCCAGGAAGCTGCGGGTCTGACGAGGGATTTCCTTGCCGAAACCGTGCACGGTAAATACCGCTTCTGGATGGACATGATCAGTGACGTGGGCTGCTGCGGTGGCATTGTATGAACGGTCTGCCGAGGCAAGTTCAATGAGATCCCCGGTTTTGATGCCAAGTTTTTTAGCCTTTTTGGTGTGTATCCAGACAGTGTTGGTCGGCATCAGTTCGGACAGTAAAGGGTTGTTTATGGTGTGACCCTGGGTGTGGACAGCAACTTTGCCGTAGATTAAGCGAAACATGTCTTTCTCGGGAGCCTTGGGACTCTCAAAGGGCTTCAGGGAAGGCAGACCGGCCTTGGTCAGTTTTTCGCTGATGATCTCAATCTTGCCGGTCGGTGTCTTGAATTTGCCGTCCAGTTTATCCCGATCAAAGAAGATCGGGCTCTTGGCCATTTCGATAAAACCCTTTTCCTCAAAGTCGGCCATGGTATAGCCGGTAGGCTCAAGCTGCCAGGCCCATAATTCCTCGATGGTTTTGAAAGGGAAGGTCTCTTCAAGGCCAAGGCGATTTGCCAGCCCGGTAAAAATTTCCCAGGAAGATTTTGTATCATACTTGGGTTCAACCGCTTTTCTGCGCACTGCAAGACGAGGTTTAAGACCCTTCTGCTGGACAATGGGAGTATCACGTTCGAGGTAGGTTGACTCCGGCAGAATCACATCACTGTACCAGCCGAACTCACTGTAATTCGTGTCGATGGAAACCAGCAGGTCGCATTTGTCCATAGCCAGTTTCTGCTGCTCCGGATCAGGCATTCCACTGAACGGATCGTGGCGCATGGCTATCCAGGCCTTGATCGGATAAGGGTCTTCGGACATCATGTGGTTAAAGAACAGGTGGGCAAGTCCGGGGCCTTTATCGAAATGGTTGTATTGCCAGCCGACACCGTCGCCACGTTTGATATCAGGCTTTCCACAGTCGATGGAGCGGATGCCTTTCTGGCCGGCATCACCTGCACCTTTAGGGATAAAAAGGCCGCCTTTCATCTCGATGTTACCCATCAGCACGTTAAGAATGTGCATGGCACGGCTCGAATAAAAGGAATCTTTATAGCGGGCGAGGTTCCAGCCCGGATGGAAAATGACATTCGGTCTGTCTGCGCCTATTTCTTCCACAAAAGCCAGGATATCTTTTTCTTTCACACCGCATTCTTTTGCGGCCCATGCGGGAGTGTATTCCTCAACAAAGGTGCAGAGTTCCTCAAAACCGGTGACATAGCGCGTGAGAAAATCCTTGTCGTAGTAGCCTTTCTTTATTACCTGGTGGATGACGCCGAGGGCGAGAGCATAATCGGATCCTGGTCGAACCTGGAAAAAACGGGTGGCTTTCGCGCCGGTCATGGTCTGGCGGACGTCGACATAAGTGAGTCTGCCCCCATTATCAAGCATATCCAGGGTTTGATGATTTTCGGCGATACGCAGAGCAGAAAACATGTCACGACCAAAGAGAACCAGGTGCTTGGCGTTCTTGATATCGTAGGCAAAATCCTTCCGGCCGACGCCATTGATGGAAAGACTGGCATGATGGGTGTTACGGCCACAGGTGCAGTCATGGTTTGTATAGTTAGGAGAACCGAAGGCGTGAATAAACGCCTTGTACATTGCCTGCCATGGGCCGCCACGGGAAGAGAGGACTGCCGATTCGGGGCCATATTGCTCTTTAATGGCGGTCATTTTTGCTGCAACATAATCGAGAGCTTCGTCCCAGCTTGCTTCCCGCCATCGTCCGGCGCCTCGGGCTCCAACCCTGATTAAGGGCTGCTGTGGCCGTTCACTGTCTTCCAGCAAGGCCTGTCCTGCCGAACCCTTGGCACACAAGGCTCCGCCAAGCAGATGTGGATTGCCTTCAATCCAGGTGATCCGGTTGTCTTCGGACTCCACGCGGATGGGGCAGCGGACTGTACACATGCCACATATGGAGTAGACTGATTTTTTCATAAACTCTCCTCTGTTTCTGTTCTTGTATGGTAGTTAAAGAACTGTCAATAATTAGCGAGCGAGTACCTCTGCCACTTTTTCTTCCAACTCAGTTTTGTCGATCGGTTTCACACAATATTCTCCGGCTCCGAGTTCAATCGCTTCCCGAGCGGTTTCGATAGTTGGGTAGCCGGTGAGCATGATGACTTTTAATTTGGGGTTGATCTTTTTCAATTGCTCCAATACCTGGATGCCGCTCATTTTCTTGAGCTTGATGTCAAGAATGGCAAGATCGACATGATTATTTTCCACGTAACTAATTGCTTCCTCTTCCTCAGTGAATGTGTGAACAGTATGACCTTGTTTGGTCAGTATTTTCCTGATCAGGATCACTGCGTCCAATACATCGTCTAATACAAGTATATCCGCCATGTTACCGGTGCTCCTCGTTATTGACGTTTTGCTTTTCGGTTGCCGGGAAGTGAATATGAAAGGCTGTTCCCTGCAATTGTTTATTGGTTTTAGGGTCTGTTACGGGACTCTCCACTTCAATGGTTCCACGATGTTCCTGAACTATGCCGTAAGTAACCGACAAACCAAGACCTGTACCTTTGCCGACTTCCTTAGTTGTAAAGAAGGGATCAAATATCTTGTTTTTAATATCATCTGGAATTCCGCTGCCGTTATCCTGCACCGAAACCAGAACATCATGTAAGGCTTTGCCGGTGCGAATGGTGAGCTCACCACCTGCTGCCATGGCATACTGGGCATTGTTAAAGAGGTTGATAAACACTTGATGGAGCTTCTCGGCGTCGCCGTATATGGGCGGGAGGTCCTGCACGAAGCAGCGAATAACAGAAATTCGGTGAATGTTGAGGGAGTGTTCCGTGACTGACAATACTTCTTCTATTATTTTATTCAGGTCGATCTGTGATTTTTCGCTTTCGGACTGGCGAGAAAATTTCAGAAGGTCGGCGACAATGCGTCGGCAGGCTTTTGTCTGCCGTTCAACAACCTGAAGATTGACAGCTGTTTCGGAATCTTTTTCGAAATCATCCATCATCAGCTGGGTATAGCCGAGAATAATACCAAGAGGTGTATTAATTTCATGGGCAACTCCGGCTGCAATCTGACCGACCGAGGCCATTTTTTCATGATTGATAAGCTGTTCGGTGATGGTCTTGATACGGGTCATATCCTTACCGATCCCTTCGCAACCTGCTATGCTCCCGTTTTGATCGTATATCGCATTGGCAGAGAGGAGAATATTGCGGGTTCTGCCGTCTTTTCTTTTGCATTCTATTTCCAGGTCACTGACGAAACCATGTTCACGCAGTTCACTTAAATAATAAGAAAGATCGTCTTCGCTCTTGAAGAGATCATGGAAATTAAGCTGATCCTGAAGTGCGTCAAAGCCTAAGAGACGTATGCCGCTGGGATTGATATTGGTGATGGTGCCGTTGATGTCACAAAAGTATATAATATCCTTTGAATTTTCAAAGAAAGTTCTGAATTTCATCTCCGATTTTGAGAGATTGCGGGTCCGCTCGTCTACCATTTCCTCAAGGTTGGTGTTGAGCTGCCGGAGCTGTTCGGCGCTTGTGGCGAGTTTAGTGTTTACCTCGGTCAACTTTTCTGCTTTTGCTCCTATTGCCTTATATGCAGCGAGGCCCTTGTGATAATAAATTGTGACAGCCGAGGCTGAGATCATCAGCATGGTGTTGAAACCACCTGAAAAGGGAGAAAGCTGTATCCAGATGTCACTATGGTCGCTGTAAACCAATATGATTCGAACCATGTGGCCAACTCCTCTGGAGAGAGAAAAGGCAGCCATTGCGATACAGAAATAAAAAAGAAAACCCCAGATGAAATTGTCGGGCTGGAGCCTGACGAGAGACCAGGCGTACCGGAGAGCCAGGAAAGAGAGTAAAATAGCCAGGCCTGAGCCGAAAAATTCAACAGTTACAGCAGGTAGAAGTGGAAGCCCGGTCATCTGCGTTCCTCCTTCTGCACTTCAAGAAAGAAAGTGCGGAGGCTGATTACCAGGGCCAGCAGCGCCGGAACATTAAGGAAATGATCCATTTTGGTGATAAAGTAGAGCACCTTGATAAATGACAGAGGAGTGGCAAGCTGTTCCTTCCAGTTTCCTCTATCTATGAAGTCTTTCGGGGAAAGGTGCTCAAAGGCCTCGTGTCCGACAAAAGCCAGCACGTTCCAGCAGAACAAAAGGATGCAAAACAGACGAAGATATTTCCAGCCCCTGCTCACCAGGACCTGCGAGCGGCGGGTGTGCCAGTAGAGATAAGCTAAAGCCCCCATAAAAAGGACATGGGCAATCTGGTGGACATAGATACCCTCCGGAGGACCATGCGATTGAAGAGCCCATGCATTCTCGATTTGCCCTAGCAGGAAAAGCAGTATAAGGCTTATGTTTTGTATTATGTGATATCGTTTCATTTCATAATGTCCTGTTGAGTTGAATGCACCTTTTGTGCCTGCAAATCTGACAAGTTCTAAATAATTTTCATAAGTTGATTATTGTCGGGCAAATTCAATGTTTTTATTGAGCGCCCTGATCCGGCCTGAGCAGACTGTTTCCGTATCTATAACAAAATATGCAACATTTATGTTGCCCATTGTGCGGTGATTTTCAGCATCAAATGACCATGCCTGAGAGGGTACGGGTATTTTGAAATATTATCAGAGGTTGAAAAAGAAAGAAGAGGGGTGCAACAAAAAAAATGCAGTTATGTGAAATGGAATGATAACAGGAGGATGTTGATAACTCTATTGCTTATGCGGCAGGTTGACTGCAACAAAAAAGTTGCATAGGTGACGACTAAGGACAGAAAAAATCTTTTCCGGGCAGAAGAGAGACTATGCCCGGAAAAGATTTGTTTTGTTTAATTTGCTATCATTGATAGTTGTTGGTTACGGGAATAATGGATATTTCCACTCTGCGGTTTTTGGCAGGGTCAGAGGAGATGGGTCTGCTCTCTCCGTATCCGTAGGTCCTTATTCTCGCTGGATCAATTCCTTGTTGCACGAGTGCATTTTTGACGGATTCGGCCCTGCGCATTGAAAGCTGTTGGTTGTATTGTTCCGAGCCAGTGGAATCGGTATGGCCACCGACTTCTATCTGTGTCTGATTATACTTATTCAGGACATTGGCAATCCTTGAAATTTCTGCATACCCACCGGGCAACAGCATGGAGGAATCATGTGCGAAGAATGTTTCACCTTTAAAAGTGGCAACCAAAACGTCTTCGCTGCGGCTAACACTGGCTGCGTCGGAGCTGGCCATAACATTTCTAAGATCCTGTTCCTGATTATCCATGTATCGGCCCACCTGATTTCCCGTCAATCCTCCCAGTGCCGCCCCGATTCCTGCCCCAAGGAGCGTGGATTGTGTATTACGACCGATAGCCTGTCCCAAAGCGGCACCCACTCCAGCCCCCACACCTGCACCTATTGCCGTGCCTTGTTTCTGGTTGGTGTTCAGGCTGGCGCATGATCCGAGAAATGCAATTAAGGCGGAAGATATAATTATGTGTGACAGTACTTTTCGCATGATTGTTACTCCAGTAGATAATTTATTCGGCATTGGTCCTTAACTTAAATTCCGTGCTATGTGTATATAGCAAGTATCATAATGATTAAGGTTGCTGTTGTCCATGGAAGATGGAGACGTGTTCAAAAAGTATAATCGCCTTTCAAGCAATTCGATTTTTAGACCCTTCTTCGCGCAGGAGCTTGCGCGTTTTTTTGCTATTTATTGCCTTATTCATGAATTATCATTATTAATGTTAGGGTAATCAATACAACAGGGCACAGGGCTCACTTCTGATAAATAAAGCAGACAGGTAATGGACATGAATAAGATATTGAAATATTTGTTAATAATTGCTGTTTCTCTCGGAGTACTTATCATCGCTGCAGTGCTTCTTGTTACAACACTCGTTGACGTTGAAAGCTATAAGCCCAAAATCGAACAACTGGTAACTGAGAAAACGGGCTACCCTTTGACCCTTGGCGGAGAGATTAGTCTATCGTTCTTTCCCTGGTTTGGTCTTAGTTTTACCGATCTGCAATTAGACAATCCCAAAGGATTTGCCAACAAGACCTTTGTCCGGGTTGACAATTTTGAGGCACGACTGAAGGTGCTGCCCCTGCTGTCAAGAAATGTTGAAATAAGCAGTTTTGTTGTCAAACGGCCCGAGATATTTCTTGAAAAGAACCCGAAAGGCACCTGGAACTGGGAGAATTTAACAGAGGGCAGTAAACCGGCAACCACTCCGGCCTCTGGAAAGGCCACGGCACCAGCGAAAGGTACTATTGGAAAAACGGCACCTGGGAACGGTGAGGGAAGTAAGGCAAGTCAGGGAAATGGTAGATTTACCCTGCAGTCACTTGAGATTGGAGAATTTTCCATAACAGACGGTCGGGTCCAGATAAACGATCTGCAAAATAATCAGAAACGTGAGATCTCGGATTTTGCTCTCCAACTCACCGATGTTTCCCTCGACAAACCAATAAAACTAACAATGGGGGCCACACTGGACGGTAAACCACTGAGCCTTGACGGCACGGTAGGACCTCTCGGAACGGAAATTGGAGCAGGCAAAATAAACCTTGATCTGGGAATTAAGGCAGTTCAAACCCTGAATATAGAAGTCAGCGGGTATCTCGAAGACATCAAGACAAAAAAGAACTATAAACTGGTGGTAAATGTTGAGCCCTTCAGTCTTAAAAAGCTGTTTGCAAACCTCGGTATGAGTTTGCCGGTTACAACTACTGATCCGGAGGTCCTTGAGAAAGTCGGCCTCAAGGCAAACATTGCCGGCGATGCGACTCAGGTTATATTATCCGATTCAGATATTATCCTTGATGATTCAGCCATCAAATTGAATATGACCGCCAAGGATTTCTCTCGCCCCGACCTGGCCATTGACGCGGTTTTGGACTCAATTAATGTCGATCGCTACCTTCCACCCCCCGCAGCAGAGGAGAAGTCAGCCTCTAGTCAGATTAAAACTGAGACGGTAAATCAACCGGTTACGGCAGCCGGGTCGACAAGCTCAACGCCTTCAACCTCAGGGGCTGCAGGAAAAAGCAATGGTATCAACTATGATCCACTGAGAAAACTGGTGTTGAAAGCGGCCATGAAGCTGGGAAAGGTGCAGGTGCACGGTGGCACTGTTACTAACGTCGCTCTGAATGTTACAGGTCGAAACGGTATCTTTACTCTCGACTCTCTTGGGATGGATCTTTATGAAGGGAATATCGCAGCAACCGGCAAGCTGAATGTCCAAAAAAGCGTCCCGGTAACCGACCTGAACCTTACTCTGCAAAATGTGCAGGCTGGGCCACTGCTGAAGGATTTTACCCAGAAAGAGTTCGTTGAAGGCCTGCTGAAAGCAGAGGTCGCAATGAATATGAAGGGGGATAACGGTGAGCTTATTAAGCAATCATTAAATGGAAAAGGAGATTTGCTTTTCAAAGATGGTGCTTTGATAGGATTGGATCTTGCCCAGATGGCACGAACCATTAAGTCAGGATTTGCCTTTGAGCAGCAGGGTGAAAGACCAAAAACCGATTTCGCCGAGCTACATGCTCCCTATACTATTACCAATGGACTGGTTAACACCGACGGGACGACGCTGCAGTCCCCATTTCTCAGGGTAACCATAACGGGTGACGCCAATCTGGTCACCGAAACGTTGGATATGAAAATTACACCAACCATAGTAGGTACGATTAAGGGACAGGGTGATGAGGAAAAAAGAAGTGGCCTCACCGTTCCTGTCCTCATCAGCGGAACATTTGATGCGCCAAAATTCAAACCCGATGTTGAGTCGCTCCTGAAGGAACAGATGCCGACTGAAGCGGAGTTGAATGAAATGATCAAAAGCGGAAAAATTCCCGAAGAACGAAAGGAAAAACTCAAGCAAGACATTGAAAACGCCAAGGGTCTGCTTAAGGGTCTGTTCGGTAAATAAAAATCAACCGGTGAGTATGTCCTTTTCCGCGGCCTCCGCAGGACTGCTTAAGCTGCTTCTACCCTGCATGGCACATAGCGGTGCAGGGGAGTGCCGAGAGGGTCTCTGTGGGTGTTCTTTGTCAGTCGATTGACGTTGATGCCGTAGACATTGCCATTATAGATGAGGCCAAATCCGTGGGGAATAAGGACTGTTCCCCGACGGACCTGGTTGCTGATTTCAAGTTCTCCCTTCTCACTGCCCGCCTCGGTTGTAATAAGAACCTGCTGACCATCAGCTAAACCCAAAGCATTACTGTCGTCTGGATTCATGGCAACCGTGCAAGCCCTTTTGCCATCATTCCATTTTGGATTTCTCATGAGTGTGTTGGCGTTGTACTTCATATGACGGCCTGCATTCAGGATAAGGGGAAATTCGATTGGATGTTTAAGATCCTTCGCCTCATTTTCGGCAGTAACATCTTTTGCCGGTTGTTCCAGCTCAGGGATATATACTTCGATCTTTCCGGATGGTGTTCCGAGTCCGGCCAGGGGATTGGTTGTGTCGGATTCTCCTACCCAAAGGCCCTGGGGATTATCGATGATGGCCTGAAAAATACGATCACCTTGGTCCATACCCGGTTGAAAACCGACACGGGCGGCATTCTCCCGAAATGATTTGGGGGCGGTCATGAGCATCCCCCAGAGTGCCGCTTTGTTGGCACTGTTCCAAACTTCACCGAGTGTTTTTGCCAGGATAAACGGCATCTGCGGTCGAATGGCCGGTTCTTTTGCAACCCAGGCCATGAGTTGAGCTCCAAAGCCAAGGCGGCTTTTACGTGCAGCCTCCATCACTTCGGCTGGAATTTCCGGGATAAATCCAAGCTTATCTGCAATTCGAGTGAAGATTTGAGCAGCTTCCAGGCAGTTTTCGGATGGCTCGACAACCGGCTGTCGCATTTGGAAGTAGACTCCAGGGTAAGTCCATGGGAAAAATGTGCCATCCCACGATTCATAAGAATTTCTGCAAGGCAGTACATAATGAGCAAACCTCGCTGTTTCGCTCATGACGATATCACTTACTACCAGGAGGTCGAGCTTGCTGAATGCTTTTTCATACGCCGTGGTGTCCGGGTAAGAACGCAGAGGATTGCAGCCATTGACATAGATTGCCCGGAGACGCTCCGGGTGGTCATTTAGAATTTCTTCCGGCACAACGGCTGGTGGAAAGGAACCGGCAGCGGCGGGCGGCATATTGGTTGCCACGGTTCGCCAGGTTTTTGGATTTCGTTCGTCGGCATGGAAACCCAGGGGCATCACCATTCCAGGAATCACGTTGCCGCCACGAACACCAAAAATCCCGCAAACGACACCGAGAATATTCATGAAATAAGAATTGAGCGTACTGTGGCGACCCATATAGATTCCTAAATCCGGATGCATGCACCAGCGTCTGGTGGTCATCAATCGACACAGTTCAGCCACCTGCCTGTACTCAAGTCGGCAGACTGCAAGAGCCGCTTTGATATCAACTTCTTCAAACCATGACCGGATCTTCTCGAACCCTTCAACCTTATTTGCCAGATACTCCCTGTTTTCCCAGCCGTTCTTTAAAATAATGGCAATCATTGCCTTCATGAGCAGGGCGTCGGTACCGGGATGCAGGGAGAGATGGATGTCAGCTATTTCTGCGGTTTCACTTTTTCTCGGATCAATGACAACCAGCAGCTTGTCGGGGTCTGCAGCGATCTTCCTCAGAACCTTGGGTGCTCGAGGCATTTGATGGCTCTGCATGCCATTCCAGCCCCAGCCAACAAGCATCTCTGTCTGATGTTCATCGGGAATTGCAATATTGTATTGCTTTCCGAGCATTCGGCCGAACACCCACCAGGCACCACTGAACTCCTGTCCGGCAGATGAGTAGAGATATTTTGATCCCAGGGATCTGAGTAAGGAAAGACCGAAAGTCGCCTCAAAATGCCCGCCCTGAGAGCTGGCCCCCATGTAAGCCAGGCATTTCGGACCATTGATATCGACCAGATGTCGCAACTTAGCGGCAATCTCGTCTGTTGCCTGATCCCAGGATATGGCTTCGAAGTGATCGCCTGATCGTTTTAGTGGAGTAGTCAGTCGTTCGGCCGGATACTGGTAATTCAGGATGTTCATCCCTTTGCGGCAGATATATCCCTTGCTGCGCGGGTTTTCCCTGTCCGGCTTAACCTTAATCATCCGGTTGTTTTCAATAAGAACTTCCATACCACAGTTCTGGGCACAGAGAATACAGCCGGTCTTTCGCCACTCTTTCATGTTTCCCCTTTAGTAGCTTACATATGAGCTTCTTGTTTTTTGCAACAACCTAAACAGACAGGAATTTTCTGTTCGACATCCTGATGCCTTTCTCCGGTAAGGTCATGAGGGTCGAAGTTCCATGAGCTAAAAGCTCTCCATCTGCATTCAAAACTTTAGCCTCGGCATAGCTTATTGATCTGCCGCTTTTGATGGAACTTCCCAATGCCGTCAATTGGCCATTCGTTACCGGTTTTAGATAATTCAGTTTAAGATCAACGTTGACCAATCCGGCATCTTCTGGAATTCTCAGGAAGACAGCCCAGAACGTTGCGGTGTCGATAAGGGTAGCAAGAACTCCCCCGTGCACGATACCAAAAGGCTGTAAATGACAATTGCCCAGATCGAGTTTGATGGTGGCTCTATCAAATTCTATTTGATCAAGTTTCATTGCCATGTGGATGGGAAAAGGACTTGTGTTGACAATCGTAATCAATTCCTGGACGTAGTCGGGGTTTGGCTGCAGCAAAATGGACACGGAGTGCTCCTTGTTTACCGAATTGGTTGAGCGACCAGGAGGCTGGAAATCCTCGATTCCTGGTAGTGCCGCCGGGTTAAATATACCGAAAGGTATATTGTTTAAGAAAAAAATCAGCTTTTCAGAGAGAGAAACATTTGTTCCATTTCATTCATTGAATTAAGAAAAAAACTTACCTCACCGGTTGCCTTGGCCATGGCGTATCCCCCCTCTGTAAGGGCAATAGCGATCTCGGCAATTTTAGCCGCATCTGTTTCTTCCTTGAGTTCGCCCTGTTGCATCCCTTTTGTAATGAAGTCGATAATTGTCGATTTCCAGAGCTGGATTCTTTTCAGTGTCGCGTCATGAAGTCTTTTGTTGAGATCATCCGCATCGATTGCCGTATTGAGTATTGGGCAACCGCCATTAACAAGGACAGCTTTGTATATGGCCCGAAAGGTTTTTGGATAGGCAAGCAGCTTTTCCAGGCATGTTTCTGCTGAACCTATGTTCGTTTTGAGATTTTTATTTATAAAATCAGCATTGTATTCAAAGGCACCAAGAGCAACCTCGTCTTTGTCTTTGAAATTGCCATAAATGCTGCCTTTGCTCAGTCCTGTTACGGTGGTCAGATCCGATAAGGTCGTGGCGGCATAGCCCTTTTTGTTGAAAACCGGGGCCACCTTCTCGATAATGAGCCGCCTGGTTCTTTCTGATTTACTGTAGTCTGAATATCGCATGATCTAATTATACTGATCGGTATTTTTTTATCAACAATTATTCCAGACCACCTCAAATATACTTACCAGATGAAATAGCAGTTGACCGGAATTTCCGGACAACTGCCGATGACGGCAAAGTTATCAGATAAATTTTATAGCCGAGATGTTATAATTTCCGATTGTTATCGTGTGAAATCGAAGCAAGGAAACCAGTTTTGCATATCTGTAAGTATTGAAAGAAAACAAAGATCGCTTTTGCTTTTTTCCCCTTTTATTTTGTTGTTGTAAAAAAAATTATTCCGAGGCATGTAACACTTGCTATTTTGACTATTATAATGAGCATTAAGTGATCTAATGACCATTTAAAAAGTCAAAATCTTGATCAGCGACATAATTTCTGTTACCATGGTGAATAGTAAAATGGTCATAGAGGTATTTAATGACCACCACATAAGGCATTTGGTAATGGTCGAAGCTATGATTAAGCAAAGAACATATTCAAAATACGCACAAGAAGCTGCTCTGCTGCTTGGGAAACAGATTAAGCTTGGCCGCAAGCAACGGAAATGGTCTGAAATGAACCTTGCTGAGCGGGTTGGTATCTCAAGAGCGACACTACAAAAGATTGAACGTGGTGAAATGACATGCGCCATAGGCTTGGTGTTTGAGGTAGCAACGCTGGTAGGTATCAATCTATTTGAGCAAGACAAGCTCCCTCTTTCAATCAGCATCGATCAAGCAAAAGATAAGATAGCACTGTTGCCAAAGCGCATTCAGCCCAAGACAAAGGCGGTAGATGATGACTTCTAAAGAAGGTAACAAAGAAGCTTTTGTTTGGATATGGCTCCCAAAAGAAACCCATCCCGTAGTTGCGGGTAAGCTTGAAGATGATAATGGCAATATTCTGTTTAACTACGGTAAGAGTTATCTTGCGCGAATTAACGATGCAAATCCTGCGATTTCGATTTATGAGCCAGAATTGCCTTTAAAAGTCGGAGTCCTGCCCCTGCTATATGGTTTGAGCATGCCGGGGTGTATACGGGACAGTGCGCCCGATGCCTGGGGGCGGCGCGTTATTATCAATAAAAAGCTAGGGCGAATAGGAAAAGATACGGATACAGAAGAGTTAGGTGAGCTGACATATCTTCTGGAGTCCGGCTCTGATCGGATTGGAGCGCTTGATTTTCAGCGTTCACCAACTGAATATGTTCCACGCTCAGTGAGTAATGTCAGTTTAGAAGAACTGCTTGCCTCTGCCGAACGCGTTGAAAAAGGTGTTCCACTGACACCAGAGTTAGATCAGGCGATTTTTCATGGTAGTTCTATCGGTGGCGCACGTCCCAAAGCCTTAATTGAGGATCAGGGTTCCAAATATGTGGCTAAATTCTCTTCCAGCACTGATATCTACAGTCTTGTTAAAGCTGAATACATTGCCATGAGATTGGCTGCGCTTGCAGGGCTTGATGTAGCACCAGTGAGAATAACCCAAGCCGCAACTAAGGATGTATTGCTTATTGAGCGCTTTGACCGCCAGCCTGGCGCTTCAGGGTGGACACGTAGAAGCATGGTTTCTGCTCTGACCATGTTCGGGCTCAATGATATGACTGCGCGTTATGCAAGTTATGAAGACTTAGCTGAAATCATCCGCTATCGCTTCACTGAACCGAAGAGAACGCTCAACGAGCTGTTTTCCCGCCTCGTATTCAATATTTTATGCGGCAATACTGATGATCATGCACGAAATCATGCAGCCTTTTGGGATGGGAAAGAACTTACTCTTACCCCAGCTTATGATATCTGTCCCCAAGGTCGTGCAGGCAACGAAGCGTCACAGGCAATGAAAATATCAGGAGAAAACAATCTTAGCCAGCTAAAGCTCTGCCTTGAGGCTGCGCACCGTTTCATGCTCTCACAGGAAGAAGCCAAGAAAATATTTCAGCAAACTGAAAGTGCTATTCGTGAGCATTGGGATGAGGTTTGCGCGGAGGCACAACTCAGCGAGGTAGATAAAAATCTGCTATGGGGACGCCAGTTTCTTAATCCGTTTTCATTTGAGAAGTAACGAGAGAACAAAAACTCCTGCTACACAATCCTTTTTATCAATTACTATTCCTGTTTGCTAAGTTTCAAAAGGTTTCTTTTCCAAAATTTCACAAAGGCTCCATTTCGACTCTACTGTCTGTAGGTCTTCAGCTGTTCTTTGTAGTCGCCCTCCATGCGTGAGCGTGGATTGAACATAGACAAAAAGAGTTTGACATTGTCAGCGCAATGCTAACACTAGAAATATGACCACGGCCCTTCCTGCGCCACAACCATCGCCATCTGATGGCAACGGCAGCACGATGCGTTCCATCCTGTAAAAAAAATCAAGAAGACAAGCCCATATTTACCATGAGGTTGTACCGGAAGGTATGCACTGCCGATAAGAAGACAGCAAAGTATACGATGGGGTCTTGCTCCTGCGGCAAGCAGGCTTAACTGTAACTTATCAACAGCACCCAAATGGAGGTATGATATGGATGAGGACCAATTACTACAACGATCATATACCACGGTTATCCAACACTTTATAAAAACTGGACGGGCGCCGCATTATACAGAACTTGCCGCAACTCTGGGCATTGCGCCCGAGGAAGGGCGACTGATGCAACATAAAGCGGCAGAAGCGTCTATAGCCTGCTGGTTCGTCAAAGATACAGATTATGTGGAATCCTGGGCTCCGTTTTCCAATGTGCCGACCCCATATCTGGTAAGCATAGACGGAAAACAAAGATGGTACGGCCAGTGAGGACTGGAAGTGCTGGCCGTGCGCTGGCTCTTTCCGGATAAGGAGATCCGCATCGACTCCCGCTGCCTGGATTGCGGAGAGTCGATTCTCATACGCATGCGCAACGAGGAGGTCCTTGAGGTACATCCCGAGACCACCGTCGGACATATCAATATGCCACTGGCCAAGGCCTTGAGTGGTGAGGCCCCATGGGGCATGGCCTGAAGTCGCATGAATCTCTTCCGGTCGGAAGAACATGTTAAGAATTGGGCTCAATATGACCCTGTTTCGGCCGAGTCCATCATTCCGGTAGTCGGCTATGCCCAGGTCTTCAGCGGTTCTCTGTTTAAAAATCGTCTGGAACCGGACTATCTCGATCGACTTCAAGATTATGCAGGGGAGTTTATGAAGACGCTGCAGGATATGGGCAAGGGCGGTCCTTTCTGGATCCCGGCGTAGAGCTTAGAGCATAAAACAACCTTGCTGGTAGGTGCGCTGAAAGGGTCGCCTTGGTTTGTGCCCCTCCTTGCATCGAAAGGAAAGATTATTCCCTTTCGGGTTTTGAGACCACACTCAGCATAGTTTCAACAGGCGGTACTCTTGACAGAAAATAGATGCCATTATGTATGGTTGTATATAAATGATCATTTTATATATTTATTTGAAAATTCCAGCCGATGGTAAGCAAAGAGAATGACAACAGAACATGCAACGCGCAGTATTCAAAATTCACATTATGTGAACCGTAGCTAACAATGTGCATAATATTTCCCATTAATGCCCATTGCAAAATTTCACAAAGAACATCATAAACAGCTCCGGTTGCACGGTAAAAGTAAGAAAGAGTAGGAAAAATAAAAAGGAAAAAGGGGTTACGGCCTTTTGCCGTAACCCCTTGAAATAACTTGGTAGCGGGGACAGGATTTGAACCTGTGACCTTCGGGTTATGAGCCCGACGAGCTACCAGACTGCTCCACCCCGCGTTGAGATTGTCCAATATACACCCGCTGAAAAAATTGTCAACGGTTATTTGGGTGTGACGCCTATCTTTCCGGTATCACAGGAAAATTGTGTGATTTTCTGAATGATCTCCTCAGGTAGTCGGGTGAGCTTTCCTTCTCTTGTGACGGCTGCGTGTACGGTATAACCTTTTACCAGCAGTTTGGGTCGCTCAAGTCCTTCTTCCTGCCTTACGATCCGGTAATTGAATTTGCATTTTAGTTTACTGACTTCAGCGATAGTTGTCTCGATGGTCAGCAGATCATCATAGAAACCAGGTGCCTTATAGCGGGCCCAGCACTCGGTAACAGGCAGAACGAATCCGAGTTTTTCGATGTGACTGTAGGAACAAACCCATTGGCGCATCAGTTCAGTCCTGCCGATTTCGAAATAGCGAAGAAAATTGGCGTTATAAACAACTCCACCGGCATCGGTATCTCCGTAGAGCACCCTCACCGTTGTACGAAAAATATGTTCCGGCATGATGTCTGCCCTTGAGCAGTGTTACTTATGGACAAAGAGTTTTTCGATCATTTTATGACCGGCTTTTATACAGTTGTTTGCAACGGTGTTATACTCTGTGCAGCTTCTTTCAAAAAATGCTTGTCCCGATCCTTTCGTCTCGTCACGGGAATCGTAGAGCAGGGTAGGGACGGGGTCGGATACATGGGTTCGGAGTGAAAGTGGAGTGAAATGATCCATGGTGACCACCACCCGAAATTCTTCGTTACGGTTCCGGAGGTCCTGTATGATGGGCTTTACGATGCGTGCATCAAAATCTTCAATGGCAGTGATTTTATCTTTCAGGGAACCCTGGTGGCCCGCCTCGTCCGGGGCCTCGAGGTGGACAAAAACGAAGTCCTGACCTTTAGTGCGTCTATTGCTGCCTGCGCTTTGCCTTCATAATTGGTGTCGATATAACCTGTTGCTCCGGGAACATTGATGATCGAAATCCTCCAAGGACGCCCAATCCTTTTAAAAGATCGACGGCACTGATCATGGTACCGGTGATATTAAACCTTTTGGTGATTGTCGGCACACTGGGCATCTTTCCTTCTCCCCAGAGCCAGACCATTGTGGCCGGATTTTTGCCTTCCGCGATCCGTTTCTTGTTTATCGGATGGTTTGCCAGCACATTCTTTGCTTTATCAAGCATCGTTTTCCATTCCGGGAGGGCGAGGTACTTCCCGAAGTGCTCGGTTACATCCTGTTCGATATAGTCATGTGGAGGCACTGTGGTAAAACCGGGATGCGTTCCCTTGAAAATGAGAAGATGACGGTAACCGACTCCTGCTTTGAAATGGAACTGCTCGCTTGCGCATTCTTCTTCCAGGTCGGCAATGAGAGCGTGTGACTCCTCATTGGTGATATGGCCTGCGCAAAAATCACGCATGGAGACCTTGTTGTCGCTGCCGTGGTCGAGGGTGACCATGTTACAGCGGAAGGCGATCTCGTCCGGCGCAAGCCGGATGCCCATCGCGGCAGCCTCCAGTGGAGCCCGGCCGGTATAGTATGCGGCCGGGTCATAGCCCATCAGGGACATGTTGGCAACATCACTGCCTGGTGGATAACCGTTCGGCACGGTATAGTTCAGAAAGAATTCCCCCTTTCTGCATAACTCATCCATTGTCGGAATATTGGCCGCCTCGAGCGGAGTTTTACCATTCAGCTCGGTGATCGGGTAATCCCCCATGCCATCGCCAACAAGTATCAGGTATTTCATAAGATTTTATTCAGCCTATTCCGGAATCAGAACACGGATTTTTACAGTCGGGGTAGTGCAGACTTCAAGGGCATCGATATCGGCAATGGCCTTTTCAACTGCACCTTCTGTTGCCCTGTGAGTCCTGAAGACGATAAAGACAGGCTCATCGGCATCCCGTTCCTGCTGTATCATCGACCGGATGGAGATTCCATACTTGCCGAAAATCCCTGTTATGCTGGAGAGAACACCAGGTTTGTCGAGAGCTGTAATCCGGAAATAGTAGGGACAGACCAGTTCTCGCATCGGGGTGATTGTCGGCTTGCAAATATATTCCGGCAGGAAGGAGAGAGCTGGAACCCGATTGATACTGCCGCAGGCGATATTCCTGCCGATGTCGACAACGTCGGCGACAACCGCACTGCCGGTCGGCATCATACCGGCTCCTTTGCCATAGAGAAGTACATCGCCTACAGTGTCTCCCTGAAACAGGATGCCGTTGAATGCACCATTGATGTTCGCCAGCAAGTGACTCTCAGGAACCATGGTCGGATGTACCCGTGCCTCGACGTGCTGACCGTGGTTACGACTGATTGCCAGCAGTTTAATCCGGTAGCCGAATCTTTTGGCAAACTGGATATCGATTGGTTCTATCTTGGAGATACCTTCCACCGTAACATTGTCCAGGTGAACACTCTGTCCATAGGCTATGGTCATCAGGATAGCAAGTTTGTGAGCTGTGTCGATACCTTCTACATCGTACGTCGGATCCGCTTCGGCAAAGCCAAGTTCCTGCGCCTCTTTCAGTACTTCCTGAAAAGGGGTGCCGTGGTCGGTCATTTGAGAGAGAATGTAATTGGCAGTGCCATTCATGATGCCTTTGATAGAATTTATCCTGTTGGCAACCAATCCCTCCTTGAGAGCCTTTATGATCGGAATTCCACCACCGACACTGGCTTCAAAGCCCACCTCAACATTCTTTCCGGCAGCAGCCTGAAAAATTTCCCAACCGTGAACCGAAAGCAGGGCCTTGTTGGCTGTAACCACATGCTTGCCATTTTCGATGGCCTTAAGAATAAAGGTCCTGGCAGGTTCCATGCCGCCGATCAACTCGACCACAATATCGATCTTCGGATCAGAAAAAATATCGTTTGCATCCTTGGTCAGTGTCACTTCACTGAATTCTTTCGGCAGGGCCTGCACGGCGATATCGGCAACAGTGGAGAGCACAAAGGTTGTCCCTGTCTTCTGTAAGAGGCGTTCTTTCTGAGCAAGCAAGGCTTTTGCAAGTCCCTTTCCCACCGTACCAAAACCGATTAAACCAATGCGTATTTCTCTCATAATTATCAATTATTCTTTTTGGTTAATTTTACCGCGCAGGCGGTAGTCCCTTGCAGGGAGGTATTGTAAAGAAATCTGAATCATCGTCCAAATACCGAATGGATGCTTCTTAATCCGACAACGCTCCAGAAAGTAACCCCTTTCAGGATGAAAGTCAAAATCTATGCAGAGATATTTTTATGGCTCGAATAACTATTTTGGTCTATAGTATTCAGCTTGTTATGATTCGGAAGGCCACTTTACTGCCCCAGGCTTTAAGCTATCTGATGAGGGGTCCGCCTCCGTTAAACTGCTTAGTCAAACTTGATGGCGTCGTAAAAGCTCTTCATCTGCGTCGTTGCTGCAAAATTTCTATAATTGCGACGTACTCTAGTACGCCGAAATGATAGAAATTTTGCGCGCCTCACATATGAAGTTTTTTACTTAGCCATCTGAAATTTTAGGTTTTTACGAGTTTATCAAACTTGCTTTTTTCAGATAACGTTGTACTAAATGTAAAGTTTAAAAGGAGACTGTAGCTATGGGTAAGAACATTCTGGTTTTCGGACCAAACGGTAGTGGTAAAGGTACTCAGGGTGCTATCATTCAAAAAAAGTATGATATCCCCCATATTGAATCCGGTGCTATTTTCAGAGAGCACATTGTTGGTGGTACCGAGCTTGGTAAGAAAGCCAAAGCGTTCATCGATAAAGGAGATCTGGTACCCGATGATATCACTATTCCGATGATGGTCGCGCGTCTCAGGAAGGATGACTGCAAAGCTGGTTGGATCCTCGATGGTTTTCCACGTTCCAAAGACCAGGCAATCACTCTTGCCGAGACCCTGAAGAAAGAAGGTCTGGCTCTTGACTATGTCATAGAAATCGTACTTGACCGTCAGATCGCCAAAGATCGTATCATGGGGCGTCGCCTCTGTGTGAATGATAATAATCATCCGAACCACATAGCTTTTGAGGCAATCAAACCGGTGGAAAAAGATGGCAAGTTGGTTTGTCGTGTCTGTGGCGGCGAGTTGAAGACCCGTGCCGATGATCAGGACGAAGAGGCTATCAGCAAGCGTCATGGTATTTACTATGACGAATCCACAGGTACTATGGCAGCAGTAAATTACTTCAAGAATACCGATGGTCCTAAAGTTATCTCTGTTGACGGCTCTGCTTCAATAGGTGATGTTACCAAATCCATTATGAGTGAACTGTAGCGCTGTCATGAGATCAGAACATATCTGATATTCTCATAATTCTATGTAAAAGGGCCTTCCAGATTTTTAGGAAAGCCCTTTTTGTCTTTAACCTTATTTAAGAGTTTTTGCACAGATGACCTGCTACTCTCCAGTATGTATTTTAAAGATGTGTCTTTAGCGGATATCTGTCAGTATTTACTATGGAAGAAAAAATAAAAATGAAAAAGCCCGGAAAGGTGTATCTGGTTGGTGCCGGTCCAGGAGACCCCGGTCTCATTACCGTACGTGGAAAAAGTTTGCTTAAGCGTGCTGAGGTTGTGGTCTATGACTACCTTGCCAGCAAGAAACTGCTCAAGTATGCACCTGCAAACGCCGAGTTAATCTATGTTGGCAAAAAGGGTGGGGTGAAGCATACCTATACCCAGGAACAAATTAACCAGATGTTGGTTGATCACTCCCTTGCCGGCAAAATGGTTGTACGTTTGAAGGGCGGAGATCCTTTTATCTTCGGACGAGGTGGGGAAGAGGTAGAAAAACTCCATGCCGCCGGAGTTCAGTTTGAGGTGGTTCCCGGAGTGACTTCCGCAACCGCTGCGGCAACGTATGCGGGAATTCCCATAACCCACAGGGACTATACGGCATCAGTTGCTTTCTTGACCGGCCACGAAGATCCGACCAAAGAAAATTCCAACATTGACTGGTCCAAATTGTCTACCGGTGCAGGCACACTGGTCATTTATATGGGCATTAAAAATCTGCCGATAATAGTTGCCAACCTTATCAAATATGGTCGTGATCCCAAGACTCCTGTGGCTGTCGTGCGTTGGGCATCGACTCCTCAACAGCGTTCTGTGGTCGGTACCCTGGAAACGATCAGTCAGGTCGTGACAGATTCGGGAATCAAACCCCCGGCACTGATAATTGTCGGTGAAGTGGTGAAACTTCGCGATACCATTGACTGGTATGAGAAAAGGCCACTGTTCGGAAAGAAAATCATAGTGACCCGAACCCGTGAGCAGGCCAGCGACCTTGTGTCGGGACTGGAAGAGTTTGGGGCCAACTGTCTTGAGTACTCAACGATTAATATTAAGCCTGCCAGTTCCTACAATGTACTGGATAGTGAACTCGAGCGGCTTGAAGAATATCACTGGATTTTGTTCACATCGCTCAACGGGGTGAAATATTTCTTTGAACGTCTCTACTCTAAGGGCATGGATGCACGGGATCTCAAAGGGCCTGATCTTGCAGTTGTAGGCAAAAGTACCGCAGATCTTCTTCTGAGGTATGGGCTTAATGCCGATTTAATCCCCAGTACCTTTACCGGAGAGGGATTGGCGGAAAGCCTGCTTGACCAGGGAGTCGAGGGGCGCAATATACTTATCCCAAGGGCTCTGCATGGAAGGGAGATTTTGCCTGAAACCCTCCGGGGAGCGGGCGCCCAGGTGACAGTTGCACCGGTTTATGAGAATTGCCCTGCTGAAGGCGATAAAGAGAGTATCAGGGACGAGCTCCAGAACGGTGGCGTCGAGATGATCACCTTTACAAGTTCCTCCACAGTGCGTAATTTTTTGGCAATGATTGACGCAGAGAACCAGCAGGAACTTCAAAAAATCCTGGCAGGTATTAAGATCGCAGCAATTGGGCCAATCACAGCCAAAACGGTAACAGATAATGGCTTGCGGGTTGATATTCAGCCGGAGGAATTCACCATCCCCGGATTAATTCAGGCTATTGTGGATCATTATCGTGTAGACGGCAAATAGAAAGTCGTATTGTAAGATTCTTAATTACTTGATATTACTGTAAGTAGTCCTGGTGGTCATAGCTGTATAATTTACTTGTTTTTCTGAGATGTGTCTATTTGAGGAAAAATGACTAGTTCCCGACTATATTCCGGCACTGTTTATTGCTTTCGGGCCGATACTGTAAAGGTTATTGATCTGCCGATCGGAAAAGCAGAGGAAAAGGAAGAGATCCGCCCGGTTGAAGCCATTTATTGTAAGATATGTGGCAGGACGGTGACCAACAGCGACCAAAAGATCTCAGTGAGAGGTTCCCATACCCATACCTTCTTTAATCCCGTTGGGGTTGTTTATGAGTTAGGTTGCTTTGGCGAGGCTCCTGGCTGCTATCGAGTTGGAGAGGTTACTTCTGAATTCACCTGGTTTGCCGGTTTTGTCTGGTGTTATGCCCTGTGCCGCGGGTGCAATAATCACCTGGGCTGGTTTTTCGAGATGGGAGAGCGTTCTTTCTACGGCCTCATTCTCGCAAATATCACAGAATATTGAAATTTCTTTCCGAAGAGATGCGGGTAAGGGGAGGGACATCATCCAGGAGGATTCCTATGGTGCCCCAGGGGAGTAGGTGAAAGTTAATCTATCACGTGGTCTTGATCAGGTCAAGAAGGTCTTCTGAAGTCATTTTCGCGCTGATATCGCTCCCTTCGAGGAGACTTCCCGCCAGGTCTCGCTTTTCCTGGTGAAGTTTGACTATTTTCTCTTCAATTGTATTTTTACACACCAGTCGATAGATTGTCACAGGTCGGGTCTGGCCTATTCTGTGAGCCCGGTCGGAAGCCTGGTCTTCAATGGCTGGATTCCACCACGGGTCCATATGGATGACATAATCTGCGGCAGTAAGGTTAAGTCCGAGACCACCTGCCTTCAGGCTGATCAGAAACAGGTCGCCCTGTCCGGCCTGGAAGGCGTCAACACGGATTTTCCTCTGTTTGCTGCTGGTGCCTCCGTCAAGATATTGATAGCTGATGCCCAGTTTGTCGAGATGTTCGCGGATGATGCTGAGGTGTCCGATGAACTGACTGAACACCAGCGCCTTATGTCGACTGGCCAGAAGCTCCTCGATCACCGAAGCAAAAACCCGAAGCTTGGAACTCTCGACCGTGGTATTGGAATCGAGGAGACGGGGATTACAGCAGGCCTGGCGAAGTTTCATGATTTCTGTCAGGATTTGCAGGTGGCGTCCTTTCTTTTCTTTTGAGCCTTCCAGTATATCGATGGCATTCTGGCGCAGGGCCTCGTAGAAATGAGCTTCTTCGGAGCTTAATTCGACATCCAGAGTGACCTCGGTCCGCGACGGCAATTCCTCCAAGACCTGGGATTTTATTCTCCTGAGGATAAATGGACGAATAAGTTTTCTCAGTTTCAGTTTTGCTTCCCTGTCCTGATAACGTTCAATGGGTACCGCGAAACGTTCGTTGAAACGATTGAGACTGCCGAGTAGTCCCGGGTTGATGAAATGAAAAAGATTCCAAAGTTCTCCGAGATGATTTTCGATCGGCGTTCCGGTAGTGATGAGTTTGAACTCTGCCTGCAGGGACATCGCTGCTCGGGATCGCTTGGTGGCAGAGTTTTTGATGGCCTGGGCTTCATCTAAAATTATAGCTTGCCATTTAACCGTGGAGAGTAGCTCGCTTTCCTGCTGAAGAAGGGTGTAGGTGGTTATCAGCAGGTCGAATTTGCCCAGCTCGTTGATATCCTTTTCACGATCTTTACTGGAGAGGAATTTGATATTGATGGTGGGCGTAAACCTGGTAACCTCGGACTGCCAGTTTGTCGATACCGATGTCGGTGCGACCACCAGGGATGGTCCGTACTCGGCGAGTTTCAGGATTATTGCCAGGGATTGGATAGTCTTGCCCAGGCCCATATCATCCGCCAGGCAGCCACCGACGCCCCAGTGAGCCAGCCGGGCCAGCCATTCGAACCCTTCCCGCTGGTAAACGCGGAGATCGGCCTGGAGAGTGGACGGGAGTTCAGGTTTAAAGTCCTGAGCAGCGTGGATCTTTTCAATCTGCTGCTTCCAGCCTTCATCGGCACTGGTTCTGGCCAGGCCGGCAATTTTTTCCAGCTGTAAGGCAGCAAGAGGATGAACGAGGACCTCGTCACTCCCGTTGTCCAACAGACCTTCGGAGAAGAGATTGATATCTTCCAGCCGCTTTTTGAACTCCTGAGTCAGAGCGATGAATTGTCCGTCCCCGATTTCCACAAAACGGCCTGATGATTTCTTGACTTTTGCCAGTAACTCTTTGAGTTCGACGACCTGCCCCTGATCAAGGGTAAGCTGACCGCTCATGGCAAACCAGTTTTGACGGTTGGTTCGAATTTTCAGATTGAGGTTATCCAGTGATACCTTATGTGTTATGGAAAGTTTCTCACCTTCCGGCCACTCAATAACCACCTTATCCCGGATATCCTGCAATTCCATCAGGGCCTGGAGACAATCATCGGGATCGTAGAGGTGCCATTCCCGGTCATTTTCCTGCTCCATGTCGATCGCTAAATCCAGTATAGGACAGAGTTCTTCGATGTCTCTGGCCTTTTCTTCCTCCAGGGCCAGATTTCGACGTGTCTGGAGTCTCTTGCCGTTTACTTCGGCCATGATATTTTCAACACCCTGTCCAGGTTTCAGATAATGACCGCCTTCTACAAAAGGTTTGACAAACATCTCTAAACGAAAACCCGTGCCGTAGGGGATCAAATGCATATAAATGGTTGAATCGGCATCGACAAAGGTAATGTTACCGCTCTTTCTGCCGGTACTGTCCACGGCAATGGCGGAGTGGACAGTCATGAAAGAGGAGATGTTGCCGATTGCAGTCAGCACCTGCTCACTGGCCGACTTGGGCACAGTTATTCCGTCTTTCCCGGTAATTTGGGCGATACGACGATGGTTATCGTTGATGTTGATGATTTTAACACGGGTGGGCGTTTCGCTGTAATAATTGATATTATCGGATGTAATAGGATGGGCGAAACAAATATGCAGGTTGTCTCCACGCTCTTCAACAAAAAGTTCAGGTTCCCCGGCGACAAATTCCACAGGGGTCAGTGGAGATTCTGCCAGGTAAATATTGGGATGACCTATCATCGCCATCAGCGCTTTATCCATATCGAAGTAGAAGTTCACTCCGTGTGTTTCGGGATTATTGAATTTTTTTATAGCTGCGCAGATTCGGCGGTCCTGCGAGGTGAGATAGCTTAACCTGTTCGTTTTATACAGACGGGATAAAGAGATTGGTCTTCCCTTGCTCCATTCCCCATCAGGATTAAGTTTCTGCTCTTTAGGCGAGATATTTATGATTTTCCCTTCAAAGGATACCATCCAGATCATGCGAGTAGTCTGTTGCGGAGTTTCTGTCTCCTGGCTGGTGGCATAAATGAGAGCTTTCAGGCTGCGTTTCCAGGGTTCTTCGGGTTCGAGAATGGGCAGCAAGGGAACCAGGGATGTTTTTTCCCGTAGCTCGCTGGTCCTGGAAAGATAGTCACTATCGTCGTGATTGATGGTGGCAAGAAGCTCACCCAATACGACGGTAAAGAAAGAATATCCCTGGGTACAGGCACGTTCGTAAAAAAAGAGAATTTCTGATTCTACATCAGGCTCTACAGTGCTGTTAAGCCAATACTGGCAGATGCCGGCAATTGCCACGGTTAAAGCATTTTGCTTTGTTCCCTCCGGAAGGTGAATTTCTTCACCCTGTAGCCCTTTGTTGATATGGGAGTTGATTACGGTGGCCAGATAATTGTAGGCAACATTTTCTTTTGCGTTGTGAAAAAGGGAAAGGGCGACGCCAATATTGTCGGCAATCTTGTGATACTCCTCTTTCCTGTTGAGCTGCAATTGTGCGAGAATATAAAATATTCCGGCTGGTCCGAAAAAAGCTACTTTCTCATCATTGCTGAATTTTTGTAGAAAGCGGAGGTCCTCATCAAAGGCAGCCAATGCTTCTGTACTGTTTCCAAGCAGAAACAAAAGAGTGCCGCGAGCTCCGGAGCCATGGAAGGAATCATGCTGTTCTTCTATTAATTCTTGCGCATCGTGCAGCCTGCCGCGGAAAACCAATTCATTGAAAAGGAGCCTTTGGAAGGGCAATCGTTCATCGATCGACAATTCGGAAAACTCATCTTTGCTGAGTAAGAAATCTATTAATTCAGGAAAATCAGAGAGTGTTGCCTGCCCATACTGGAGGACATTGTTGAGCAGATAAAACTGAAACGAGGTGGGGAGTGTCCTGAACCATTCGGCGTCAAACGGTCGGGTCATAATCCGTACATTCGGCGGAGGTTCGGTTACCAGATCACCACATTGGTTATCGATAAAATCGGAGGCATCTTCGATAAGATCAAACTGTTGGGTATAAACGCCAATACGCATTTCCCGCATTCCACGCCAGCATCTGATAGTCCATTTGCCGTAATAGTAGGAAACGGGGGCCTCGTCCTGAATGGTTTTAGCGAAAATGTTAAAAGTTTGTTCCTTAACTGCTATCTTACTGAGAACTTCGACTATCTCATCAACGCATTGCCGTTCCTTGGTCAGGAATCCGAGTTGTTCAAATTTGGTGAAATAGTGGCCGAGATTCGCCGCTGTGGGTTTATTCCCCCTGGGGTTCTTAATATCGAGCTTTCGCAGGCAATTTACTATGAGCGTTGAGTGAGCGGGTTCATAGACAATCGAGAGCAATTGCAAAAGAGCTTGTTCAAAAGGAGATAGTTTTTGGTACTGTTGGAGGAGGGTAACATAAGTTTGCATAGACGCCTGGTTAGTCTTGGCGGAAGAATCTTCCTGAAAATATCATGGGTATTTTTCGCACCGGGCGAAAAGAGAAGCAGTTACTATATCATTTTCTGATCCCAATGAGAACCAAAAACTACAGATTTTTTTTAAGTCAGAAGTTGAAATTTAACAGAATATCGCTTTATTAGTGCCTTACTCCATGAAAACCGCAATAAAAAGCAACAAATCCTGTATCCGTCTGGCGAGTACTAAAAAGGGCATCCGTACAACTGAGTACTGAACAGAGCATTCTCTTGTAGGGTGTCAGGTGGATATTGTAGTTCGCTTAACGGGCAATAAATATTGCGGGAAATGTGTGGCATGTTACCTTATCTGCGTAGGCCACTTTCCACACAATGAAGCGAGTGCAGCGCACCTTCTTTTGGATAGTTTAAGAGACACCAGTGAGTTTGGAATGAGACGATGAGTGTATTTGGTTACATATTTCTAGCCTTGGAAAAGGACCAGCAAGTCACGGCAGAAGAGCAGCAGACAGCTCTTCGCAGTTATGCGAAGTCAGTTGGTTTGGAACTGGAAGAACTTCTTGTCGAAGAGGGCTTAACTTTGAAAAGACCCTTCCTGGAGAGACCTGAAGGCGGCAAACTCGCAGAGAGATGTGTCGCCGGGGATAAGATTATTACCATGAAAGCAGCCTGGGTTCTTGGTTCAGCTGTCGCAGGTGCTATTTTGCAGCAGACGCTCAGAGAAAAGGGTGTTGGTTTATATTGCCTGGATCTTGGCGAAAATATTACCGTGGATGAAAAGAGGAAGCTTGTTGTATATGAGGGATGTGCCGGGATTGTTCAGAAACTTCTGTCGGTATTGGCTGTATGCGAGACGACTAAACACGGTGAAGCAATTCGGGCAACCAAAAGAAATCTGCAAAAGCAGGGTAAGTATATCGGTGGTCCGGTACCCTTTGGCTGGGAAGTGAACAAAGAAAGGATTCTTGTAGAGAACAAAGCCCAGCAGAAAATAATCAAGTCGATCATCTCGATGCGCAAGGACCGTTGGTCCTATCGTGATATTTCCCAAAAACTAAAACAGGAATTCGATATTGAACTCTCCCATGCAGGTGTCAGGAGAATCCTGGAAAGCAATAAAAAAAAGAAGGAAGCTCTGTCGGCAGCGAAGATTAAAGATTTAAAGGACGAAGGATGAAGAGCAGAGCCAGAGTTGTGAGTCGCCAGGGTTCCGACAACTCACAATTATAGCCGATTTTACAGATTAGGATTCGTGGTTATTTCGGCATCCTGTTCCATGTGACGCAACCAGGCGGAAAGAATTTGCTGTTGCTTGGACTGCAAGACTTCCTGGCGATATTTTTCAGCTTCTTCGCTCGACTCTGGTATTGTGGGCATTTGTCTGTCGAGAAAGGTGTAAACAAAGTAATCGTCGCCGACCTTACCCGGTTTTTCAGGCAGCGGAGAAGATGGAGACAGCAGGAAGGCATCTTCGAGCAAAGAGGTGGGGAATTTCGTTTTACTGTTTTGCTCGTTTTTATCCATAAACCCGGAATCTGAAACCGTGGTACCCATCTCTTGTGCCAGAGCTTCAAACTCTTTGCCGTCACTGAGCTTTTTCAGCATCTCCTGGGCTGCCTTTTCGGCCATTTCCTTGGATTGAAACTTTTTATAATCCTTTTCCAGGATGTCCTTTTTAGTTTCAAAAGCAGGGATTTGAGGTTCCTTCAAGTCCTCGGCATAGAGGATTGCATAGCCCGACTGACCTTTAATAAGTGAGCTCAGTTCTCCTTTATTAAGTTCAAAGGCCTTATCCAGAAACTGAGGATCATTCTTGAGGTCCTCAGGGGGATTGCTTTTTGGGAAAAAACCTGTCTCTTGCAGGTGAATATCAGGATGATTTTCGGCATATTTTGTGAGACTGCCTTCCGATATTATACCTTCGTAGGCATCATTGGCTACCTGGAATGTAAGACTTTCAGCTTCTTTCTGCTGGAGGGTAGTGGTAATCTCGTCTCTCACTTTTTCAAGAGGAATGGTCTCTGCGGGTTGGATGTCTTCCAGCAAAATGATATGGTAGCCGAATTGAGTTTTGACCACCTCGCTGATATCTCCGGGTTGCATTGCAAAAACAGCCTTGTCGAAAGGAGCAACCATTTGACCAGCAGAGAAAAATCCAAGATCACCCCCCGAATCTTTCGATGGTCCCTCTGAATATTCTTTGGCCAATGCACTGAAATCCTCACCTTTCTTGGCAAGTTCCCGGATTTCTTCTGCTTTTTTGGCTTGTTCCTGATGGCGTTCTTTGGAATCTTCCTCACCTGCCTTTAGGAGAATATGTCGAGCATGTCGTTTTTCAGGGATCTGATATTTCTCTATATTGTCCTGATAATATTCCTCAATTTTGCTCGGATCAATTGTTATTTTTTGACCAACGCTGTTGTAGGTAAACGCAAGATATTTCAGTTTGATCTGCGGTTCAGTTTTGTAGTTATCTTTTACTGTTTCATACCAATCTCTTAAGGCCTTGTCGTTTATTGTTATCTTATCGACAAACTGATCGGGTGAAATCTGTACATATTTTACGGCAACTTTTTCATTTTTCCGGCTATAGATCTCCTGGACTTCAAAATCGGTAGCAACATTGGCAAAATTTGCTATTTCCCGGGCGGCAATTTCAGATAATCGATCTATCCGCATGGAGTCTTCAAACTTGGTTGGTGCCATTCTGTTTGCTGCCAGTACAGATTTATATCGGTCAATATTGAAAGTGCCGTCTTGTTGAAACTGCACCATATCTTCAATTATTTGCCTGATCTCCTGACCACTGACAGAGAGGCCCATTCTTTTTGCTCCCTGCCTCAGAAGTTCAGTCTGGACCAACTGATTAATCACCTGTTGCTTGACTCCGAAGGTTTCAGCCAGTCCTTTAGGGACGTTACCGCCGAATTGGTCACTGAGCCGTTGATATGCCCTGTCATATGCCTGCTGAAATTGTTGAAAGGTGATTGATTCACCATTGACAACTAATGCAGCCTGTCTGTCTCCTTTTAGATTGGCGCCAACGCCCCAGAATATGAAAACCAGGGCGATAATAACAACGATGATCTGAATAAAGGTAGATTGGGCTTTTTTGCGGAGTATCTGCAGCATGAATTTATGGTTAGAAATGTTGGGTTAACGTATAGTCCATAAGAGAAATTTTATTTGCATGGTTTGTGCGAAGTAATTTTCTTAAAGGAGCTTGTCCACCAGAAGAGGGGACTTTAAACCGTTCCGTCTTCGAGGGGGTATGGAGGTTTGTGCAACTGGCGATTTATTGAAGGAAAACACCATTACGCTGACATTACAAACCGAATATTTAATAGTCTGTTCGATTTACTCTTTCTTTTTATCCTGTGCAAGTAAAAATCAAATCCCAGGCCTTTCTATCAAGCAAGGTGTGTGTATGGTGTTGAGAACGCAAAAGACAAGAAGCAAATGCAAAATAATACAAAAACGGACATATGTAACTATAATGATCTGTTACTTGTCACGTCAAGGTGAATTGGCCGAAAGAATTCGGATCCAGATCATGCAGTCTATTAATCTGGGCCGGGTAAATGATTACAATTAATGTTTTCAGTTGTCTGCTGATAACCTTTTGAAAGCCGTGATGGTTTTGCTCCGTGAATGGATAGGGACCCCGCTTTAGTCTGTATGTTGTTATTAGTCTTATGTTAATAGAATTATGAGGTTATTGTCAGGTGCTCCGAGTTTCAGTTTCGGCACTATAAATGATTCGTCATTCACTTGACAAAACGTTTTGGCTATAGTAAAACGCCGTAGTTAGTTCTAAATTATAAAACGGCGAAAGCTATAAAAATAATATTCTAAGGAGGTTTATAATGCCAACTCTCGAACACAATGGAAGTAGCTTTGAAGTAGATGAAGATGGATTCCTGCTCAAAGGTGATGATTTTAACGCTGACTGGGTTGATTATGTAAAAAGCGTTGAGGGTATCAGCGAAATGACTGATGAGCATCAGAAAGTGATTGATGCACTTCAGGAATACTACAAAAAGAACGGAATCGCTCCTATGGTTCGTATCCTCTCCAAAACCACTGGTTTTCCATTGAAGAGAATCTACGAGTTGTTCCCATCAGGACCTGGTAAAGGAGCCTGTAAAATGGCTGGTTTGCCTAAGCCTACAGGTTGTGTATAATTAATACACACTGAGGTTTTGAATTGAAAAAGGGAGAATGCCTGGTCGGGCATTCTCCCTTTTTTTTATACTGATTTTATCGGATTGATGTTCTATTACATGCTCAATTTACTGATTAATTTGTCGTGGATTGATTCAAGCTTGTCCTGATATTCCTGTGCGGCTATTTTAGCCCCTTTTAACCCTCCCCTGAGATTGATTTCAGTCAGGAAGCAGTCTCCTTCACGGGTCAGCATGAGGTCGAGGTGAGCATAGGGGAAATTACCCCGTTGCATAACTTTCAGGCAGAAATCCAGCTGTTGGCCGGAAAGTGTATATGGTGCAGTATTCCCTCCACAATGCAAATTCTTTCTGAAATTATGCGGATTGACCCGCTCATATGCCTCAATGTAGTTATCCAGAATAATCACCCGGATGTCTCTGCTGTTGCTTTGGTACGGTTGGATAACAAAAGGAAAAGAGAAAACCCCAAGACTCGCATGATTGTAAAGATCTTCGATGTCCCTGAAGGTATGAACACCAAGACCTGCGTTTTTTCGATCGCACTTGAGGATAACTTTCGTGTATTGCAGTTGATGGTAAAGCGAGGATGCGCTGAGCAGAGTGTGTGTATCGAAGATTGGCAAGGTATCAGGCAACATGAATTCACTGAAAATTCTGGCTTGAAAGCTTTTCGACCTGCTTGCCAGCTGTGATGTTGCCGACGGGATGAGAAGTATCCCCCGTTCGACCATATCGGTCAGCAAATGTTCTTCGCCTGGTTTCAGGCGAATTCTGCCGCAAATGATATCGTTTGTTTTTAGCTGATGGTAATGGGTGAAGAGTGTCTGGTTGTCACGAATGAGAATGGGGGGATCTTTCAAAAGATCATCTCCGAGAACCGTTGATGGAAAGAGGTGAGATCTTCCTCGCAATTGCCGCAAAAGAGCTTTACGTCACCTAGAGACTGTGAACTCTTATTCTCAATAGTAAAGCTACCGTCTCTGTTCTGTATATAATGTGTGGTGGTAATGACATCGTCTGTAATCTCAAAAAATTCCGACTCGTTACCGCAATATGGACATTTAAGGAGATTCCCGACTGTTGGTTGATCAAATGGCATAAACGGGGTTGGCTTTTGCATCTTCTCTTTTTAAAAATTTATTTTGAAGTAGATTTCGCCACAGTGTCTGTTGTGGAAATCTTCTTCTCCTCCAGTTTGGGATCTTTTGCTGCTGCCATAATTTCTCCCTCTATGGATGCACCTGGTTCGACGGTAAGATTTCCTGCTTCAAGCTTACCATGGATTGAGCAATTTTTCCTGGCTGTGAGCATAGTGGCTTTTATATTACCTTCGAGGGATCCATAGCAGTTGAAAGATGATACAGTTATGTCACCGAATACCTTTCCCGTTTCGCTGAGAATTAAGTGTTCTCCATCAACATTGCCATTGATTGTGCCATCGATCCGCGCTTTTCCTTTAAAGAAGATTTCACCTTTTATAACCATGTTCTTATCAATAATTGACGAAATAGCTTCGCTATCGACTTTCTTCATTTCCTGCTCAATGTTCATCGATTTACCAAAGATACCCATTGCTATTTTTGTCTCCGGTGAAGAGGTATCTACTTTAGATACTTACAAATAATTTGTTATGCCTTGAGGTGTTGAGGCACTTAATGATTTTTTTTCAATGGAGCGTTTTGTGCTAAATTTGCTACCTTTAAAAATTTATAAGGATTTATTGGCTTGTTGCCCAAAGCTATTTCATAATGGAGGTGAGAACCGGTCGATCGGCCAGTGTTGCCGATCATGCCAACGATTTGTCCTCTTTCGACCCTGTCACCTTTATGAACCATATATTTCTGCAGATGGGAAAAGGAGGACGTGTATCCATTGCCATGGTCAATGAGAATATAGTTGCCGTAACCACCATTGCGAAAGGCATTTCTGACCACTCCATCTGCTGTGGCGTAAACGGGTTCACCTCTCTCGCCACGAAAGTCAATACCAGTGTGAAAGGCAGATTTGTGATTCTTCGGATCTTTGCGTTTGCCGAATCCGGAGCTGATGGAACCTTTGACCGGCTTACCTAAAGGGAGATAGCGAATGGTATTCAAATTTTTGTCCGCTTTAAACAGGATCTCATCTTTTTTAGAATCGGGCTGCTGAATAAACGGACCACCTTTGTGTTTGGAATTATTATCTTTGGTTTTCGGCAGTTTTACTCCGATATTGGCGATAATTTTCTCGATAAGCTCACTACGTTCATTAAGCTCGTCAAGAGCGGTTGAGATAAGCGAGTCTTTTTCCTCCTGGAATGCTGCTGCCTGCTTGACGTTATTTTGTTCAAGACGGGCAACTTCCTGGTTCAGCTTGTTGTGTTGGGCTATGATCTGGGTGCTTTTCTGCAGCTTTTCCTGCATGTTTGCAAGTTTTTCAGAGATAGTACAGTTTTGGGTATAGAGAGAGAAGGAAAAAATACTGGCGACTGTGAGTATGAACAGCCCAACGGCGGATCCTGCCAGGATCACACAGATTTTTTTTCTTGAACAAGGTAACTTGAAAACTTTTCCCTTATCTCCGGCTATAATAATATGTAGCTGTTCATCCATTAGGCAAATCCAAAAGAGTTGTTAATCCAGAAAACAAAAAGTATGATATAACCAGTCTAATGAAATAGTTTGTTGAGATCGATCAAAAAAAACCTTATTTTGTATACAAGGATGTGATGATTTAATCAACAATAAAAAGAGTTGAAAAAGAAGTCGTTCGGCGTCTGAAGCTATTGTAGTTGCTACGAGTTTGTTATACCCTCCGCAAGGGATGTCGCAGTTATTGAAGCTCCCGTTTTCATGCTTATTTCCCGTTTTCCGGTCAATTATGTCTACTATTATAACCTGTAAATCAGTTTCAAAATCATTTGGAGCCCAGAGTCTTTTCCAGAATATCAGTCTCATCGTAGAAGAAGGCGATAAAATCGGTGTCATCGGACCGAATGGCTCTGGAAAGTCTACCTTGTTAAAGATTATTTGTGGATTGGAGGATCATGACGATGGGCAACTCATTAGCCGGAAGTTTGTGCGACTCAGCTATCTCGCCCAGGAGGATGTCTTCGACGAGGAAAAAAGTATCAGCGATAATCTGATGGCGGCACTGTCAGATGAAGATATGGAGGATACTGAAAAGTATTACAGACTGGATACCCTGCTCAGTCGTGCGGAATTCCCCAATGGCGAGCTTCCGGTTAAGAACTTATCCGGTGGGTGGCGCAAAAGGTTGTCGATCTGCCGGGCAATGCTGGTTGCGCCTGATGTACTGGTCATGGACGAGCCTACTAACCATCTTGATATCGAAGGAATTCTCTGGCTGGAAAAAATGCTTACCGGTGGCGCCGGTCCATCCGCGTTCCTGCTGGTCAGCCATGATCGACATTTTCTGGAAAACTGCAGTAACAGAATAATCGAGCTGTCCAGCGTTTACCCCGAAGGGACATTGGAAGTTAAGGGTTCTTATTCCCAATTTATAGAAAAACGAGAAGAGTTTCTCACAGGGCAGCTGGAAGAGGAAGAACGCCTCGCCAATAAAGCGCGTCGGGAAGTCGAATGGCTGCGCCGTGGACCTAAGGCAAGATCTACAAAAGCCAAATATCGCATTGATGAGGCACATAAGCTGACGGGAGAGCTGGCAGAGGTAAAAGCTCGAAACCGCTCTTTGTCCAATGTGCAGATTGACTTTGAAGCCACCGGAAGAAAAACCAAAAAACTGCTTGAAGCTGTTGGTATTTCTAAAGCATACGGCGAGCAAATACTTTTCAGCAATCTGGATATTATACTTTCTCCAGGCAGCAGGCTTGGGTTGCTGGGTAGAAATGGCTGCGGTAAATCGTCCTTGATGAAAATCCTGGCCGGCAGCGCAGATACGTCCGGAGTGGTCCCGGATTCGGGAAGCATCAGGGCTGCAGATAAGGTACAGATCGTTTCGTTCGATCAGAATCGGGAAACCATTGATCCAACCCTAACCCTGCGCAGGGCTTTAGCTCCGGATGGCGATTCAGTCATGTATAACGGAAGGTCGTTGCATGTAGTGTCCTGGGGGAAAAAATTTCTTTTTCGACCTGATCAGATGGAAACACCTGTCGGTCAACTTTCCGGAGGAGAGCAGGCGCGTATTCTCATCGCCGGGCTTATGCGGCAGCCGGCGGATATCCTGCTTCTTGATGAGCCGACCAACGATCTCGATATTGCGTCTTTGGATGTTCTTGAGGCAAGTTTGCAGGACTTTCCGGGGGCGCTTGTCCTGGTTACGCATGATCGATACTTGCTGGACAGGGTTTGTGATCGTATTCTCGGCTTTGGCGGCCGGAATGGGGTGACTTATTATGCCGATTATGAGCAATGGTTAAACGATCTGCCGGAGAACGTAAAAGGTGAAGAAAGCAGGAAAAAGAATATCACCAAGGCTGAAAAAGCAGTCCCGCAAAAGAGCAGCAAGGGTCGTCTGTCCTATATGGACCAGCGGGAGTATGATCAGATCGAGGAGATAATCGCCGCTGAAGAAGATAAGGTCGGGCAGTTGCAAAAGAAGATGGAATTGCCGAAAATAGTTTCCAACCCGGATGAACTGGCTCAGTGCTGGCAGGAACTCGAAGTCGCCCAGCTGGAAGTCGAGCGTTTATATAATCGATGGGATGAACTGGAAGGGAAAAAAAACGAATGAGAATCCGGTGAAGATAGCTGTCCTCTCTGATATTCATGGTAACCTGGAGGCGTTTGAGGCTGTACATGCCGATCTCTCGAAAAAGGGTGTGGATCGGGTGATATGTCTGGGAGACAATATCGGCTATGGACCGAATCCCGAGGAGGTGGTTGCCCGGATACGGCAGCTTGGTTATGCATCTGTTCTTGGTAACCATGAATTTGCCCTCATGGATGAGCGGGGGAGAAGGTGGTTTAATTTCCAGGCCGCGGAAAATAATGTTGCGACAGAAAAAATCCTGTCTGAACAAAGCAAAGACTATTGCCGTCGTCTGCCGGCTTTTATTGAATTTGGCAAGGCATATTTTGTTCATGGCTATCCACCGGCTTCTGTCTTCAGGTATCTGGACAGGCAGCAGGATGATAGGTTAGCTGCACTCTTTGACTCACTTCCTGCGGCCCTCTTTTTTCTTGGCCACACCCACAAGCTGGAACTGGTGACTGGGCAGAAAGATCTTATTATCCGCAGGGCTTTAATTCAGGAAGTTGTTATGTTCGAGCCGGGTGAGAAATATATCATCAACTGTGGAAGCGTCGGGCAACCCAGAGATGGTGACAATCGAGCCAAATATATCGTATGGGACTGCGGGAATCACCAGATTCGAGGTACGCATGGTCGAATATGACTATATAAAGACCATGAAAAAAATCAGAGACCGGGGATTTCCCGAAATCTATGCATTACGATTGCGCTAGGTCATGAATCAGATCGGAAGATATGAAGTTGTCGGCCGTTTGGGCCGGGGCGGTATGAGCACGGTGTATAAAGCTAAAGCTCCAATCACCGGGCGTCTGGTCGCTGTTAAAATCCTCCGGCCGAGAAACGAGATTTTTGTCGATCTTGTCGGTGAGGAAAGGCTGCGGGAAATGTTCGTTGAAGAGGCAAGAATTATGGGGAATCTTTCCCATGATCATGTCGCCAAGATAATCGACTGCGACGAACATGAAGGGCAGCCCTTCATTGTGCTGGAATATTTTGCTCATTCCATTGGAGCCTTAATCGGCGAATCATATCAGGTCGAGGCTCCATCAAGGATCATCTCAGCTGCCAAGACAAGATCTTATCTGGTTCAGGCATTGAAAGGGCTTGAGCGGCTGCATTTTGCCGGAATTATCCATCGGGATATCAAACCTTTCAACCTGATGATAACCAGTGATGATCGGATTAAAATAATTGACTTCGGCCTGTCCCGGGTTCGGGGTGAAGAAAAAACGACCATCCCGGGAATGCAGGTTGGTTCGCCCTACTATGCTGCACCTGAACAGGCAAGAGATCCGAAACAGACGGATGGTCGGGCGGATTTGTTCAGTCTTGGGATCATGGGTTATAGAATGTTGACCGGCCAGCTTGTCGATCACAGGCAGAGCAAAATTTTGCCCCCCAGCGCCTTGAATCCTGAGATTCTGCAGGAGTGGGATGAATGCATACTGAAAAGCATTGCCGTGAATCCTGATGATCGGTTCATCAATGCCCAGGAGATGCGTCTGGCTGTTGAGGCTCTGCCACTCGCCCTTCCTGAAAAGTGTGCTGAAAATTATGCGTCGTATTCAGCTGGCTTCTCTGTGGTTAACGAGAAGAGGAGGAGGGAGCCGGGCAGGATAATGTATAAAGATATCCGGAATAAGCTCGGGCTGGACGGCTTATTGCGGCCGCTTCATTATGCGATTCAGGATTTCCAGGTGGTTGGACCGTTAGTGGCTTTTGAGAAAAATGCGGGACTTTACTGGCAGCGGCGAGGCTCGGGGTTTACCCTTGACTGGCAGCAGGCCAAAGACTACGTGGCGTATCTCAACGACATCAACTGGCAGGGAAGAAACTGCTGGCGTCTGCCGACCCTTGAGGAAGTTTTCACCATACTTAACCCGCCGCTGCATGATGTGTCCTGTTCCAGCTGGCCACTTTTCGACCATACCATTCACTGGCTGTGGACAAGTGACCACTGTACTAAAAAACAGGCCTGGATGGTTGACGTGGTGGAGAATTTTTTTGACCGCCTTGACAGAGATGGCGTTGCCTCAGTCTGCGCGGTCAGTTCCAATGAGGAGTAATAAATCCGCGGGCCGGATCATCAGGGGGCCAGGAATTCGCCTATCTTTTTCAGGGTGTAACCAACATCATCACGGCTGATGTCAAGATGAGTAACAAGTCTCGTAGTTTTACCAGGGCTGATGAGGATGTTGTTTTTCCCCAGAAAATCCGCCATTTGTTTGGCCATTTCTACTTCCATGGTAAAAAAGACCATATTGGTTTGAGCCGGGTTCCTTTCAACTTTCAGCTGTTCGAACCGAGACAATCCTTCGGCAAGTATCTCAGCATGTTCATGATCGACTTCCAGCCGCTGGACATTATTTTCCAGGGCGTAGATTCCGGCTGCTGCCAATATTCCGGCCTGTCGCATGCCGCCCCCAACCATTTTACGCCATTTCCTCGCCTCTTCAATAAAGCTGCCGGAACCACAGAGCAGTGAACCGACCGGTGCCCCCAGACCTTTAGACAGACAAAGAGAGACGGAATTAAAATGTTTGGTAACTTCCCGGGCAGGGACGTTCTGTTTTACAGCTGCGTTAAAAAGCCTGGCTCCGTCAAGGTGGAGTTTCAGTTTCTTGTCTCTCGCGAAAGCTGCAGCCTGTGCCAGGTATTCGAGTGGGAGTGCCTTGCCGTTCTGGGTATCTTCCAGGCAGAGGAGGCGGGTTCTTGCAAAATGAATGTCATCCGGTTTAATCTTTTCTGCTATCTTTGTTAAAGACAGCGTCGAGTCCGGCTCGAACTCAATCGGCTGGGGCTGGATAGAGCCAAGTACAGCAGCTCCACCACCTTCATATCTATATGTATGGGCCAGTTGGCCGACGATATATTCGTCACCCCGGCCGCAGTGGGACATGATGCCGATAAGGTTGGCCTGTGTGCCGCTTGCGGTGAAAATTGCCGACTCGAAGCCGAGCAGTTCGGCTGCATATTTTTCCAGTCGTATTACGGTCGGATCATCGCGGTAGACATCATCTCCTACCTCTGCTTTGGCCATGGCCTGGCGCATTTCTTCTGAAGGCTGAGTAACTGTATCGCTCCGCAAGTCGATTTTTTTCATGATTTAGCTTCCTGGTTGTATGGAATTCCTGTCATAAAAAACAAGAAATCTGTAATATGTGTTGAAATTATAAACTTGAATGTTCACCCAAGATCCTCATCCCGATTCATTTTTCATCTCTCAGGGGTAGCTGGTGGAAAGTGTAAGAGGTTGTATGGTTGTATTTGACAGCAAAGGTACAAGAGACGGAGCGAAAAAGCGATGGGAAAAAACAAAAGGCTCAGCGACTCGCAAAAGGAGATCCTGACTGAGGCTCAGTTTGACTTCAACCGGTTGTCCGAGGAGGAGTTGTCGGCAATTACTGATCCGGAAGTTGACCTGACAGCTGTAGACGATGATAAGTTGCTGAAATTTTTGGAACTTGCCAATATTTTATATCGCGCGGGAGAACAGTATATCTCTGATGACCGATATGACTTTGTCTATCTTGAAGAATTACGAAGCAGAAATCCGTACCATTCTTATTTGGATACGGTCGAACCGGAACCGCTTGTGGAAGCCAAGACCGTTGAGCTGCCGTTTCGTATGCTGTCCACGGAAAAAGCTTATGCGTTTCCCGTAATAGAGCGTTGGGCGAAGAGGATTGACAAGGCGGCGGAGGAATGCGGTGTCGATTTTGGCTCACTGATCTTTAGAGCAACTCCCAAGCTTGATGGTTTTGCAGCCTACGACGATGGCCAGATCTTATATACCCGAGGGGATGGCAGGCGTGGCACGGATATAACCCGGGTCTTTGACCGTGGTCTGCAGGTCGCAGAAGGCGGTAAACGTGGCCTCGGGGCGGGTGAGATTGTGGTCAGCCGCAGCTATTTTCAGCAACATCTGAACGACCTGTTTGAAAACTCCAGAAATTTCCAGGCCAGCCTGATTAAGGAAAAGGAGCTCCAACCTCCGGCGGCAGAAGCCATTCGTTTGGAAAAAGCGGTTTTTTTCCCGTTTAGCCTGTTGCCAAGCTGGAAAGGGCCTTGGCTTGAGCTTTCCGAGTCCTTTGATGCTGTCATCGACGACCTCTGGCAAAAGATTGATTACGATGTGGATGGAATCGTCATCGAAGTTTCAGATGAAAAGATCAAGGAGTTCATGGGGGCCACCCGTCATCATCACCGCTGGCAGATTGCTTTTAAAAGAAACACAGCAACGGCTGAAGTGGAAGTGCTGAGAGTGGTTGCACAGACATCCCGGTCGGGCCGGGTGAATCCGGTAGCGGAGGTGGAGCCGATAAAGTTAAGCGGTGCTTTGATTAAAAGGGCTACGGCACACCACTATAATATGGTACGGCAAAATGGCGTTGGTCCGGGCGCCTTGATCAGGCTGTCGCGAAGTGGCGAAGTTATTCCGAAAATCGAAGAGGTACTCGTTCCCGTTGAACCTCAGCTACCCGATGCTTGTCCGAGCTGTGGTTCGCCGCTCATATGGGAAAATGATTATCTCCTTTGTGTCAACAACATGTATTGTCCGGCGCAGATTACCAATTCCGTAGAGCATTTTTTTAAAGTTCTTGGAAACAACGACGGCTTTGGGCCTTCTTCGATCAGAAAGCTTTATGAGGGGGGAATTAAAACACTTCCTGAAATCTATAGTATGAAAGAAGAAGACTTCGTCGTACTTGGTTTTGGGCCTAAACAGGCTGAAAACATGGTAGGTCAGCTGCAGAGGAGCTTGACTGAGCAAATTGAAGACTGGCGTTTTCTTGCAGCTTTTGGAATTTACAGGATGGGTATGGGCAACTGCGAGAAGTTGCTGTCCGTTTATCCCCTGGAGAAAGTTTTTGCCTTGAGCAGGGAAGAGATTGTCGCAATTAAAGGTTTCAGCGAAAAGATTGCCGATGCGATGCTCTCCGGGCTGGCTGCATCGATAGAACTTTTTGAGACGATGTTCAAAATGGGTTTTAACCACATAAAAACACCAATTGGTGCAGTTGATGAGTCAGGTGGCAGCAGTCCTTTGGCAGGCAAATTGATAGTATTTACCGGTGCCATGCAGATGGGCAGTCGTGATGAAATGAAAAAACAGGCCAAGAATCTCGGAGCAAGGGTTGGCGATTCAATTACCGGAAAGACCGATCTGCTGGTCTGTGGAGAGAAGGTCGGGGCGGCGAAGCTCAAAAAGGCAGAGAGTCTGGGTGTGCAGATTGTCTCGGAGACAAGGTATCTTGCCTTGACTAAATAGTGCTTGCGGCACAGTTGTTTTTCGTGCCGCCGAGCACCTGTTGCCTGCTATTTGGGTGGTTCAAGAAGATTGCCTGCTTTGGCAATATTTTCGTGAGGGACCTCATCGATAAAGATGAGGATAGACTCGGGTGGTTTGTTGGCCACCTTGCTGATAACCTCGGTGACGCCTTTGCTGATCTTCTGTTTCTGCTCTTTGCTGAGGGTTCCTGCAACTCTGATGTTTACATATGGCATGGTGACTCCTTAAGGTATGTCTTGTGAATCATGGTTTCTTTGAAAAATTGTATCGCCTGGGACGCTGAGCCCAAATGTACACATTTTTGTGCCGATTAAAAACAAATTTAAGATGGGCACCAACTAACTCAACTTATCTTAGAGGTCCATATGCATATATTAGTGACTGGAGGTGCAGGATATATCGGTAGCCATACCTGTCTTGAGCTGCTCAATAGCGGGTATCGGGTGACCGTGGTGGATAACCTTTCTAATTCCAGCCGGGAATCGCTCATCCGTGTTGAGGAACTGACCGGAAAAAAAGTGACCTTTTACGAGGTCGACCTGCTGGATCGGACTGGGTTGGATGGGATTTTTTCCAGGTGTCATGGAAAGATTGACGCCGTTATCCATTTTGCCGGCAAGAAAGCAGTCGGGGAGTCGGTGGAAAAACCGCTGCTCTACTATAATAATAATATTACCGGAACCTTGATCCTCTGCGAAGTTATGGCCGCCCATGGAGTCAAGAATATAATTTTCAGTTCATCGGCGACGGTATATGGTGATCCGGCAACGGTGCCGATTACCGAGGATTTTCCACTTTCCTGCACCAATCCCTACGGACGGACGAAGCTGATGGTTGAAGAAATTCTTCGGGATGTTCATACGGCGGATAACAGCTGGAACGTCTGCCTGCTCCGTTATTTTAACCCGGTTGGTGCCCATCCCAGTGGGCGGATAGGTGAGGATCCTGGTGGAATTCCCAATAATCTGGTGCCGTATATAGCTCAGGTTGCCGTTGGTAAACTTGCACAACTCTCGATCTACGGGGACGACTATCCAACCCCTGACGGAACCGGAGTGAGAGATTATATCCATGTGGTCGATCTGGCCCAGGGGCATGTGAAGGCCTTAGATAAATTATTTCAGGACCCTGGAGTTGTTGTCTATAACCTCGGCACCGGAAAAGGCTACAGCGTACTGGAGATGGTTCGGAGTTTTGTTAAAGCCAGCGGCAGAGAGGTTTCGTACAGGATCGTCGGGCGCAGGCCCGGCGATATTGCCGCCTGTTATGCCGATCCGGACAAAGCCTTTCGTGAGCTTGGGTGGCAGGCCCGATACGGATTGCGCGAAATGTGCGAAGACTCCTGGCGTTGGCAGAAAAATAATCCCACGGGGTATTGATCAAGCCAAATCAAATGCTCATGTATCCGAACGCATCGCATCGTCAGCGGGTGGATGCATGATTTCTGTTCTTTGTTGGACTATTGTTCCGTTCCAGACACTGCCCCCCCCTTGTTGTTGCCCTATGTTACCGATTTGTGTGACAATGTGGTATGTATGAGTTTTTTTGTTCTAACTCTTCAAAAATAATGTGCATATTATGCTAATATTTTCGCTGATATGTAAAATATCCTGGTTTCACTCATAAAAACACGCTTGCGCTTCCCAACAGTCAATGGTATTTTCGCTGAAACCTAAAAAGCGAGGCACTGTTTGCACAATGCGACTAATTGAATACTCAACAATGATTTTTGGCTGCGGGAATGTCATTATGGGTGATGACGGATATGGTCCCTCTGTAGTAGACGAGCTTAACGCTCGTTATGTACTTCCTGAGGACGTTCAGGCCGTAGATGTAGGCACCTGTGTGCGCGAGTACCTGTTTAATTATCTCCTGACAGAGGAAGGACGGCCTAAAAAAATTATTATTTTGGATGCGGTTGATTTTACGGATCGTTCTCCCGGCGAAGTCTTTCAAATTCTGCCGATCGAGATTCCGGCTAAAAAGATTCATGATTTTTCTCTTCATCAGTTTCCTACAGTAAATTTATTACAGGAGCTTGAGCAGAATACAGGAATAGAAGTGTTGATCCTGGCGGCTCAAATTGAATATATCCCTGAAGAGATTGCCCCGGGCCTTTCGCCTGCCATGTCAAAAGCTGTTACAGAAGCGTGTGAAAAAATATCACAAATTCTTTCTCTTAATGTCAAATGAGGTGACCTTTTATGATGTATGAATTTAAAGTCAGCGAGCTTGCAGAAGAATTTGGGGTTCATCGAAACACCATAAGGAACTGGATCAATGCCGGCACTCTTTCCGCCAAGGAAGGTCCAGGCCGAAAGTATCTTATGAAATTTCATGATTACCAGAAACTCTGCGAAAAGTTTGGGCGCGAGCCGCATGTCCATCCATCCAATCATGTCAGTCCAAAGGCTCTTGGAGCCCTTGAGGAAACTGACAGAGAGCCGCTGCTGGTCAATGGTCAGAAGAGTGAGCTTGCCATTGATCCGTCCTGGGGTGATTCCTGCCTTACCTGCGGGACATGTGCAAGTGCCTGCCCTATTTCTGGTGTTGACGGTCTTGATCCCCGTAAAATTGTTCGAATGGCTGTATTGGGCATGGACAAAGAACTGGTTGAATCCAGCTGGCCATGGAAATGCACCATGTGCGGCAAGTGTGAGGAGTCCTGTCCCGCAAACATTGAAATCACTGCCCTGATGCGCAAAATCAGGGGAACCAGAAAGCGATCAGAAGTTCCGGGCCCTATTCATAAAGGCGTTACCATGTGTCTTGAACGTGGCAACAACCTGGGCATCCCCAAAGATGATTTCCTCTTTCTTTGTGAAGATCTTGGTGAAGAGTTGGCGGAAGAATGCTGTCCCGGTTTTAAGACGCCGATCGATGTTCATGGAGCGCGGGTACTTGTTACGGTAAACTCCAAGGAGCCTTTTGCCGAGCCGGACGATATGAAATGGTGGTGGAAAATCTTCTATGCGGCCGGTGAATCCTGGACTATCTCCTCAGAAAACTGGGAGGGAGTAAACTGGGGGTTGTTCTCCGGAGATGATGAGGCGATGAAAACGGTTGTCGGCAGGATAGTCGACAACATGCGGAGGTTGAACTGTCAGGTTCTTCTCCTCCCCGAGTGAGGCCATGCGTACTTTGCAACCCGGTCCGGGTTGAACAGATGGTATCCAGAAGCACTCAAAGAATTCAAAATCGTCACGGTCTTTGATCTGTTACTTGAGTATATTCAACAAGACAAGATTCAGCTGAATAAAACGATACATCAGATGGCAGTAGCCTATCACGATCCATGTAACTATGGACGCAAATCCCTGAAAGCCTTTGGGCAAGCATATTTTGAGGAAGGACGGGCAGTCACCAAAGCCTGTTGCGATGATGTGCGGGAGCTTAACCCCAATCGTAAAGGTGCATACTGTTGTGGCGCCGGTGGCGGTGCCTGGGCAATGCCATACGCTGCTGAACGTGTTTTTTACGGGCGCATCAAAGCCCGCCAGATTTCTGAATCCGGAGCAAAACTAGTTGTCGCTCCGTGCCACAACTGCCGTGACCAGATCATGAAGTCACTTGACAAGGAATATGATCTTGGAATTGAGGTGAAGTACATTTGGGAGCTTGTTGCAGACAGCTTGATTATGCCGAGTAAAAATTAGAGTTAGCGAACAACACGATGTCTTCATCGGCAATCACGGGTGAAGGCCTGTAATTATGAAATATTCTATTCACTGTATTACTGGAATATTGATTCTGATATAAAAAATGGAGAGGAGACACCTGTCATGCTGGACACAAAAAAAGTTGGGTCGGTAATGATTGTGGGAGGTGGGGTTACAGGGATGCAGGCTGCCCTGGATCTAGCTGATTCCGGATATTACGTATACCTGGTAGAAAAATCAGGCGCAATCGGCGGTGCCATGGCCCAGCTGGACAAAACGTTCCCGACCAATGATTGCTCGATGTGAATCATCGCGCCAAAATTGGTTGAGTGCGGTCGGCACTTAAATATAAAATTGATGACCCTCAGCGAGGTTATCAAAATTGATGGTATCGCAGGGGATTTTACCGTAACTGTTAAAGAAGCACCACGTTACGTGGACATGGAAAAGTGTATTGCCTGTGGGGCGTGCTCTGAGAAATGTCCCAAAAAGGTAGACAGCGAATATGATGCTGCGACCGGAAAGCGCAAGGCTATTTATGTGAAATATGCCCAGGCGGTACCCCTCAAGTATCAGATCGACGCAGATGCCTGTATTCGTCTGCAAAAACCAGGTGCCTGTGGTTTCTGTGAGAAAGTTTGCGACGCAGGGGCGATCAATTTTGATGATACGGAAAAAATTCATACGCTCAATGTAGGAGCGGTCGTACTGGCTCCTGGATTCGAGGCCTATGACCCGACAGATGCTGGTGTCTGGGGATACGGTGTATTTCCTAATGTCATCACCTCATTGCAGCTTGAAAGATACCTTTCCGCCTCTGGGCCGACTGAAGGCCACCTGTTAAGGCCTTCTGACAAAAAACCGGTTAACAAGGTCGCTTTTCTGCAATGCATCGGCTCAAGAGATGAGAATCTCTGCAACAACGGTTATTGTTCTTCAGTCTGCTGCATGTATGCAATAAAAGAGGCTGTGATCGCCAAGGATCATGTTCCGGGACTGCAAACATCCATATTTTATATGGATATGCGTACCCACGGCAAGGAATTTGATTTGTATATGGAACGTGCAAAAGAGGATTCAGGGGTCCGTTTCGTCCGATGCCGGGTTAATGGCGTTGAGCCCGATGGTTCGGGCGGGGACCTCCGGCTCAGTTATGTCAACGAAGAAGGCCGTCAGCTCGAAGAGTTCTATGACATGGTCGTGTTGTCCGTTGGTCTGCAGACGCCCAAGCATGTTCTTGAATTGGCACGGACCGCAGACATTAAACTTACGGCCGATAATTTCACCGCGACTTCAGACTTTGCCCCGGTTCAGACTTCGAGAGAAGGCATCTTTACCTGTGGTGCCATTGCCGGCCCAAAAGATATCCCTCAGTCTGTTGTGGAGGGATCTGCCGCAGCCGCTGCGGTTGCCGAACTTCTGGCACCTTCCAGGTTTGAACTGACCACCGAACCGACTTTCCCGGAAGAAAAGGACGTCTCCCTGGAAGAGCCCCGAATTGGTATCTTTGTCTGTCACTGTGGTTCCAACATTGCCGGTATCGTAGATGTGAAGGCAGTAGAGGATTATGCGGCTACTCTGCCGGATGTTGTGTATGTGGAACGCAATCTGTTTTCTTGTTCGCAGGATACGCAGGAGATGATAACCAGGCGGATCAGGGAACAGAACCTGAACCGGATTGTCATTGCCGCCTGTACGCCACGAACCCATGAACCATTATTCCGCGAAACTCTGAAGGCCGCAGGCCTGAACGAGTACCTGGTGGAAATGGCTAATATAAGAAATCACAATTCCTGGGTGCATGCTGATAATCCCAAAGCGGCAACAGCGAAAGCTAAAGATCTGGTGCGAATGGCTACAGCCAAGGTAACCTTTGGCGATGCACTAAAACCTATCTCTGTGCCCATTACCCAGAAAGGTCTGGTCATTGGTGGCGGTGTCGCCGGTATGACCGCAGCGCTTAATCTTGCCGAACAGGGCTTTGAAGTGCACCTGGTGGAAAAAACCGACACCTTGGGTGGTAATGCCCTTAACCTCAAGCACACCTGGGCCGGTGAGCATGTACCGACACAGGTAACCAAGCTCATTGATAAGTTGATCTGGAACGACAAAATTATCATCCATAAAGAGTATGCAGTAACTGAGGTGGATGGCTTTGTCGGTAATTTCCGTTCGACGATCACCGGCCGGGACGGGATGACCAAGGTCATTGAGCATGGCGTTGGCATTGTCGCCACCGGTGGGAATGCCTATGTTCCTACTGAATACAACTACAACTCCATAACCGGAGTTGTCACCTCGGTCCAGTTCGATAAACTCTTTGAGCTCAAAGAGAAACACGTGAAGCAGGCAAAACGATTTGTCTTTATTCAGTGTGTCGGATCCCGGGAAGAGGGCAATATGTATTGCTCAAAGGTGTGCTGCACCCATTCGGTACAGTCAGCCATCGCTCTGAAAAAAGAGAATCCGGAGCGCAATGTCTATATCCTGTATCGGGACATGCGAACCTATGCGCAACGGGAGGCACTGTACAAGCAGGCGAGAAAACTCGGAGTAATCTTTATTAACTACGAGCTGCATGGTAAGCCGAAGGTTACTCAAAATGGTCCGGCAATTGATGTTGAGGTCTGGGATCACGTACTTCATCGTCCACTGAAAATTGAAGCCGATATGGTTATCCTGGCCGTAGCAGTACGGCCAAAAGAAGATGCCGCGGAGTTGGGCAAACTCTATAAGATTCCTGTCGACAAGCAGGGATTCTTCCAGGAAGCCCACGCAAAACTCAGACCGGTTGATTTTTCAACAGACGGGATGTTTGTGGCCGGACTGGCTCATTACCCGAAACCGGTTGAGGAATCGGTGGCTCAGGCATTGGCTGCTTCCGCCAGGGCGGCAACCCTGCTGTCCAAGACCCATGTCTTTCTTGACGCTGTAAAGGCGACCGTTGATGAGAAATATTGCGATGGTTGTGCACTCTGCGTTGATGTCTGCCCGTATCATGCTATTACGCTGATTGATAAACAAGCCCAGGAAGGTACGGAAGCCGGCAAAGTGATTCTGGTGAATAAAGCTCAATGCAAGGGTTGTGGTTTGTGCCAGGGAACCTGTCCAAAGCGGGGCGTTTATGTATCCGGCTTTACTATGAAGCAGATCAGCGCGCAGATTCAGGCAGCGCTGGCAGTCTGAGTTTGGTCCACTAATATAATCGAAAGCTCCTCCGGCCGTGCTCACCGTTCTCCTTGTGCGGTCGGAGGGGTTCTTCGAAATGAACTTTAAAGTGAGAAGGAGTAGGTCACATGAGTTTTGAGCCTAAAATTGTCGCATTCTGCTGCAACTGGTGCTCCTATGCCGCAGCTGATCTTGCGGGTACTGCCAGACTGCAGTATCCACATAACGTGCGGATAATTCGAGTAATGTGTTCGGGGATGGTCCATCCGGAATTTGTCATGGACGCGCTGTCGCAAGGAGCGGACGGAGTCATGGTCCTTGGCTGACACCTTGGTGAATGTCATTACCTGGATGGTAATTATAAAGCTATGACCCGTTCCGACATGATTGTTGAGTTGTTGGAAGATCTTGGATACGAGGCCGGCCGGTTCAATTTGACCTGGGTTTCGTCGGCGGAGCCTGATAAATTTGTTGCCGCAGTAACGGAAATGACCGCACGCATCAAAAAATTGGGCCCGGTAAATGGTCAGGACGCCTCGGCGGCATAAAGGGAGAGTGATATGGGTGTAACTACCGCTATGGAGTGGTTGGGATCCTGCTCGGGATGTGAGATTGCCATCCTGAACATCGGTGAAGATCTCATTCCGATAATAACTGAGGCCCTGGACATAGTCCATGCGCCGGTATTGATGGACCACAAATATTTCGGCCAGTGTGGAGAAGGGGTAACTCTGACCATACCTGAGGCTGTCGTCGGTATTGTAACTGGTGGGGTGAGTAATCACGAACATCTCGAAGTGCTGGAAGAGATGCGTGAGAAGTGTACGGTGTTGGTTGCTCTTGGCACCTGTGCGACCCACGGTGGTATTCCTGCCTTGATGAACGGACAGGATCGTCAGGCCAGCTGGGAGGGAATTTACAGAACTGAGACGACCGACCCGGGTGCAAAGATACCAACCATTGAAGTGCCGGCACCGCTTGATCGCGTCTATGCCTGTGACGAGAAGGTAAAAATCGACATGCAATTGCCCGGTTGTCCGCCGAATCCAGCACTGATAGCCGAAGTGATAATGTCACTTATCGAAGGCCGCGATCCGGTTCTTCCCGGTAAAAGTGTCTGCGATACCTGTCCGACCAGGCGTGAAGGAAAGGGTGCCGTTAATAAGGTAAAACGTTTTATCACCAACGCCGATTTTAAACCCGGCGCGCCAATCGATGAGATGCGGTGTCTGCTGGAACAAGGCTATTTGTGTATGGGACCGGTAACCGCAGCAGGTTGTGCCAAACTTGGTTCGCCGAGCTGCATCAGCGCCCGGGTGCCATGTCGGGGATGTTTCGGGCCGGTTCGTAAAGACGGAAATCAGCTGCTTGATATGATGAATGCTCTCGCGAGTAACGGGATTGACTTTAAATCAGTTGTTGACCGCCGGTCAATACTGAGATTTTCAGGAGCCCACGGAAAACTTCGACCGATTAAAAAACAGGTCGTAGAGGAGGATTAAGATGGGAAAGGTAATAAATATTGCACCGGTTACCCGCATTGAAGGACATGCCAAGATTGCCATACATTTAGACGACGGCGGCAATGTGGAGGATGCATTCCTGCACATTCAGTCCCTGCGCGGGTTTGAAAAATTTATAGAGGGCAGACCAGCCGAAGAAGTGCCCCGAATTGTCAATCGTATCTGTGGCATCTGTCCCTGGATGCATCATCTCGCCTCCAACAAGGCTGTTGACGGTGCCTTTGGAGTAACCCCCACCGAAACCGGACATAAGCTCCGTGAGATGTGTCAGGTAATGGCTCATATCAACGACAAAATTCTGCATTTTTTCTTTCTTGCGGCGCCTGATTTTGTTCTGGGACCGGATGCGGATTACTCTGTTCGTAATGTTATCGGAGTGGTTAAAGCAGCACCGGAACTTGCAACCAGGGTTGTTAAGATGCGTCAGCTCGGCCAGATGATGCTCGACAAGTTTGCCGGTAAAGCAATTCATCCTATTGCCGGGGTTGTTGGTGGATTTGCCAAACCGATGGTCGAGGAAGAAAGAAAAGAATTGCTGGAAGGAACCAGAACCCTGCTTGACTTTTCCCTCTATGCCCTCGATTATGCCATTGAGAATGTGTTCAGTAAATATATGGACGTCATCGGTGAACTTGGTGTGATACGTACCGGGTTCCTTGGGACTGTTGACCGGAAAGACGGTTCGCTGAGACTTTATGACGGCAAGCAGCGGCTGATGAAGGCTGACGGCAGCTATGTTGACTTTGAAGGTATAGAGTATACCAACTTTCTTGGAGAGCATGTTGAGCCATGGGGTTACTCAAAGATGCCCTATGCAAAATCCTGGAATGAGGGTTTTGATATGAATCTTGCTGCTCCAAAAGGGATCTATCGTTCAAATACTCTGGCGAGAATAAATGTCTGCGATAAAATCTCCACGCCAAAAGCGCAGGCAGCACTTGAAGCATTCAGAAGTTCATTCGGACGTCCTGCGCAGCAGACCCTGCTGTACCATTACGCACGACTCATTGAAATGGTTTATGCCTGTGAGCGGACCATAGAGTTGCTCGAATGGGAGGGAATCACCGATCCGAAAGTACGTGCCAGGGTTGAGCCGAAAGCCGGCAGAGGAGTGGGGATTGTCGAAGCTCCGCGGGGAACTTTGATCCATGATTATACCACCGATAAAAACGGCTGTATAACCAAGGCAAATCTAATAGTCGGGACGACCCACAATATTGCCCCGATGAATATGAGCGTCAAGCAGGCAGCGACAACACTCATTAAAAACGGGGTGTATAATGAAGGACTGCTGAACCAGGTGGAAATGGCGGTGCGCGCCTACGACCCCTGAATGTCTTGTGCAACTCACCGCCTGGATGGCGGCATACCGGTATCTGTAAGCATTGTAGACTCCAAAGGAACAGAGGTTGACAGAATAACCAGCTGATAAATCCCTGCATGTCACCACCTGAAACATTTTTGATGGTCGGTGACATGCTATTTAGCAGCAAGAAAACAATGATGGCGTTGTAATTTTTCGTGCATCGCATATGAAATGTTTTACGCAGCCAATCTGGAATTTTAGGTTTTTACGAGTTTATCAACAATGAAGTGCAGAAACCTGTTTCCGTTGTTGGGCAACTTCCCAATGTGGCAGGTTAAAAGAATTTTCTGCTCTGCCTTTGTTGTTTTTTTTGGCCGATAATGTAGTATAGACAAGTAACTTATTTGCATTTCTCTACAGAGAATGTTGATATCAGTGCAGGAGGCTATAATGCCAAACACACGAAGAGTACAGGTAAGAGCAGAGAATCCCAGCGGCGCTTGCGGTAAACTGGATCACATGACTATTGACGAGTTAAAAGCTCGAGCCGTTGGAGATGATTTCGACGGAACTTGTCCGGCATGTGGAAAATTTCACTTGACTCGAGATGAGATCGAAAAACTCGAAAGCGAGAAAGTGGTAGAGTCTGAGAGCTATATAACTATGAAGAACGAGGCGGAAGCTTCGGAATAATGCCAGTTGATTCTGTAGAAAAGTGCAGCCCTTTTTTTAAAGTTAATTGGGGGTCAGGTGAGAGGACTGTTTTTTCACTTGAGTTTTGAGGTGTACCGAATGGAAGCCGGGAAAATAGCAAAGGATATTGATCTTCAGAACGCATTGCTTGAAGAAATTCATACACTCGTCGACCGCCCCATGCGGTTAATGGTGGCTTGCGGTACACAGAACAGAACCATTGTCAAATATGGCCTTCGCCAGCTTTTACCTGATAACATTGATCTCGTAGCCGGTCCCGGTTGCAGTGTCTGTGTGATGCCGGCAGGGCATATTGATGCCTTTGTTAAAGTTGGAATGCAGCCAAAAGTCATAACGGCTGCCTGTGATGATCTACTTCGGGTGCCCGGCAGCAAAGAGTCCCTTGGCTCTATCTGGAATAAGGGTGCCCGGATAGAAATTATCACTTCGCCTATGGATGCACTGGACATTGCCCGGCGGGAACCTGATTTTACGGTCGTCTATCCCGCCGTTGGTTTTGAGGCCACTGCTCCTGGCGTTGCTGAGACGATACTTGAAGCGGCGCGATTAGGGATAGAAAATTTCTGTGTTATTCCGTCAATCAGGTTGCTGCCCCCGACAATTGATCTTTTGATGCAGGATCCGGATCTCAATATTCGGGGCCTGCTTTGTTCTGATCATATCAATACCATTTCCGACACAGAAGCGTATACCGAGCTTGCCAGGAAGCACCATCTCTCCTGTTATATTGCAGGATTTGAGGTCGTCGAAATTCTGGAAGGAATTCTCAGTTTGGTCAAGCAGATACGAAATGGTGAGTCGGTTTTTGATGATACTTCGGCGTTTATCTATTCTTCTGAAGACAACAAGATAGCCAGGAAGATGGTCTCAGAAGTGTTTTTTGCGGTAGACACTGACTGGCGTGGTCTCGGAACAATCGAGCGAAGCGGTTTCGTCATTCGAGATGAGCTTGCCTTATTTGATGCGACCAAACGATTCAATGTAAGATTCAAGGAAGGTCAGGAATCGTGCATGTGTCAGTGTAATGCCATAATTACCGGTCGGGGACTTCCTCCGGATTGTCCGGCTTTTGGAATGGTCTGTACCCCTCAATCTCCGATAGGTCCCTGCATGATCTCCGATGAGGGTATCTGTTCCTCCTATTTTAAATACAATGTGCAGGGCAGCCGGTCGTCGTCTCATGGCTGATTTCGATTGTCATTGAAACCAATTCAGGAATACATTTAGGAAGAAGGCTGTTCAGCCAGGGCTGTTGCCTTGCTGAAGGCTTTTTCCATGTCCGGTAAATGGGTGATTTCCGGAACTACCTGAATGTATCGAACAATGCCCTGCTTGTCGACAAGGATGATTGATCGTGCCAGCAACCGAGGACCATCCATGAGTAAACCGGTTGACCGGCCAAACGACCCTTCCTTATAATCCGAGAGATATTGGATGTCCTCAAGTTTAGCTTCTTTGGCAAAACGTGCCTGGGCAAATGGGGTGTCGCGGCTGATTGTAATTCTTCTGACTGATGCTGGCAGTTTGTCACCTTGCTCTCCCAGGTAATGTGTTTGCGCCTCGCAAACTTTCGTGTCTATTGATGGAACAATACTGAGAAAAAGAACATTACCTTGAAGATCATTAAGATTCACTGCTTTCATTGTTGCGGCATCAATCAAGTTTGTGTCGACCATTCTTTGTCCAACTTTAATGCCGGTTCCTGTTAAAGCTAAGACCTCACCTTGTTTGGCTACTTGAGAACCTGGGATGACACTTTTTGAATCTATAGCTAAAGAGGGTTGTTTTGTTGTACAGGCGCTCAGTAAGAATACAAGGCAAAGCACTGCTGTAAAGGAAAAGATGTGTTTCTCCATTGTGTACCTCCCGGATATCCTAAGGTGTTTTTTGTCAGTTTATGGGGTTCGGCGTATTGCCGCTGTTATTTACCATAAATAGTTATAGGCAGAGTTACTACGCTAATACTGAATTGAATCCGTTCAACTATGAATGGAGAAAAAGAAGAGGATTTTGTGTGATGAGGTTAATTTATTTAGGGGTATCTGATGTACAGCGCAACGCAGGCGAACCTTTAATTTCCTTCAGATCGGATTCTGGTCCAGCACCTCTCGGATTTTAGAGGAAAAATTCTGCATGGAAAATGGCTTCTGTATAAAATTTACTCCCTCTTCAAGCACACCGTGGTGTGCAATGACGTTGGCTGTATATCCAGACATGAACAAACGTTTAAGGTCTGGGTAGTAGGATAAAAGATTTTTCGCCAGCTCGCGGCCATTCATTTCCGGCATGACCACGTCTGTTATTAACAAGTCAATTTCACAGGCATGATTCCGGGCCAGAAGTATAGCCTCACCCGGTGTGGAAGCTGTCAGGATATTGTAGCCCAGGCGCTTGAGCATCAAAGAGGTCACCTTTAGGATCATGGCTTCGTCTTCCACCAGCAGAATGGTTTCGTTACCCGTTACTGTTGATTTTTTCACAGTGGTCTCTGCTAGATTTTTATGCCTGGCGGTATAGAGTGGCAGGTAAATTTTGAACGTTGTTCCCTGACCCGGTTCACTGTATACATTGATAAAGCCGTTATTCTGCTTAATGATGCCATAGACTGTAGCCAGTCCCAGGCCTGTGCCTTCACCCATTAGCTTGGTGGTGAAAAAAGGTTCAAACAGGTGCGAGAGAGTCTCCCGGTCCATGCCGCATCCATTGTCACTGACGGCCAACAAGACGTATTCGCCGGAGACAACGTCCGCGTGCATTGAACAGTATTTTTCATCAATAATAACCCGTTCTGTTTCGATGGTAATTTTAGCCGCGTCTTTTGCGGCGTCGCGGGCGTTGACGCAGAGGTTTGCCAGAATCTGGTCTATCTGGGATGGGTCTATTTTGATCGAACCCAGATTCTTGCCGGGTAGCCAGATGAGGTCAATGTCCTCCCCAATGATTCGATTGAGCATTTTAAGCATGCTTGCAACAGTAATGTTAAGGTCGAGCTCTCTAGGCGAAATCGTCTGCTTGCGGGCAAAAGCGAGCAATTGCCTGGTCAAATCGGCTGAACGTTCCGCAGCGTGCTTAATCCCCAGCATAGGTGAGTAAAGGGGATGGTCCTCCTCCATTTGTCTCAGTGACATTTCCGAATAACCAAGAATTACGCTCAGCATATTATTGAAGTCATGGGCAACCCCACCAGCTAAACGGCCGACAGATTCCATTTTGCGAGCCTGGGCCAACTGTTCGTGTAATTTATCTGTTTCCTCTTCCACTCGTTTGCGCTCAGTGATATCCCGTACGCTGGCGATGACTCCATTGATCACAGGATCATTCAGGAAACTTTGGGCAACGGCCTCGGCGGTAACCCAACCATTGCTTTTGTGGATATGTCGATATTGGACTGTGAAGGATTTCTCGGGATATTCGACAACTTTCTCCCAGACAGCTCTGATCCCCTCCATATCGTCTGGATGTATGAGGGTCTCGATTTTTCTTCCCTTTAATTCGGTGATCGGAAAACCAGAGAATCTTTCAGCCCCTGGACTTGCGTACCTTTGGTATCCGTCAGCGTCAATAATGACCAGGCTATCCGAGGAATTAGTAATGAGAAAGTGAAGGAGTTCCTCGCTCTCGCGCAATGCATCTGTCGACTGTTTTATCCTGGTGGTCAGACGGCCAATCAGGAAATAAAGCAGAATTGAGGTGGTTAAGATAAATAACAATCCCTTGAAGATTGACAGTTTCGTTAGAATTTCCTGATCTCTTACAAACCAGTTTAACACTGTATCGGAAAAAAAAATCCAGGCACTGCCAAAGATGGCATAGATTATAACAATCTTGGTGATTTCTCGGTAATTTTTCATATGTGGCGGTTACAACTTTCTCAATGGTTTCAAAGGTGCAATAATTCAGAGCGAGACAAAAATGACTGTCTCGGGAAGAAGGTTTGCTCTTCTTGATATACGCAATTGGCCGATTAGTCATCCTGTTCAACATATTTTGAATCACAGGAAGTCTCAAATCGATTGGCTGGGAATTCCCAACGTTAATATCCGATAGCAACAGGCACCTTGCGTGAGCGGATTATTCGGTTTCATAGCAGGCGAGTATTTCGCCAAAATAGAGAGTATGGTAATCTTTATGAGGATACAGCTTTTCCAGGCTATCATTGAGAAAAGTATTATCCATTGCAGATTTATAAACGATTTTGCATTCGTAGTGGATGCCGGGAATAGCAATGATAGGCGATTCAATACACTGTGCCTGTTCCTGGAGCAGATCACATTGTTTAAATTTATCGAAATCCCTCCCCGACTTTGTTCCACAAAAGGTAACAGCCTTGTTGTATTCATTGCCGGCAGGGATAGTGACGGTGAAATTGTCTGTTTTTTCCAGCAATGTGAAAGTGTGTCTTGAATCTCTCACGGCTACCATGAAAATAGGTTTTTGCCAAATATAACCGATTGTTGCCCAACCAATGGTCATGGTATTGACCATATTGCCGGCCTTGACGGTAAGAAATGCGCCTTGTTTAATCCGTTCCATTAATTTATCGGTTTGTTCAAGATATTCTCTTTGTTTCATTATTATTTTTCTCCTCAAAAGTGATTGGCGGACCCTTATTGCCTGACTCTGGAACTGCTCTGGATAGCCTGGTACAAGCGTTCCACCATGGCCTGGTTATAACCGTGCGAGGTCATATTTGCGGTAATGCGTCCTCTGATGGCGAAACCGAGCAGGTACAGGTCTCCAATCAGGTCCAATATCTTATGGCGTACAAATTCATCGGGATAACGGAGTTCCGTATTGATGACTTTGCCTCCGTACATGATAATATGGGAGTTGAGATATCCACTGCCGACCTTTCCAAGTCTTTGGGCCATTTCGATATTTTCAAAGGTATTGAATGATCGAGCTGGGGCTATCTCCTCTGCAAATGATCTTTTTTCAGGATTGAAAGTGAAAATCTGCTCACCAATGGGTGAAGGATAATTAACCCTCATTATTATTTCGAAACCGTCGAAAGGCTCCGCATAGAGATGCTTTTCATTTGTACCATCGTCTCCTACTCCGATCTTCTTGCGGATGACAGCAAGCTTGGTAAAGGCTGGCTGTTCCACAATCCCAGCCTGTGCTATGAGATCGCAGAAATCTTTGGCGGAGCCATCTATGTTAGGTACTTCGTCGTCGACTTTTATAAGCACGTTGGTTATGCCGTATATGGAAAAGATTGCCATCAGGTGTTCAACTGTGCGTATCTGCCGCCTGCCGTTATCCAGCGTGGTGGAGTTGGCAGAGAAGGTTTTTGATGAGACAGTTTGGGAAAAATTTTCTAATGAGGTGATATGCCCAGGAATGGTTTGACCATCGAGGGTTTGAAAGATGATCCCTTCATTTATCCCCAAGGGGCTGAGGATGATACCTGTTTTCCTGCCGCTTAGAAGGCCAACTCCATTGAGAACAACATTCTCCCTGAGGGTACGTTGAGGTTCCGGGGAATCTATTACCTCCACCATGCCGGGGAGCATCAAAAGGTCAGCACTGGCAACCTCGAGTTCCATATCCGAAGGAAGTATCGAATATTTCCTTGAAGGTCGAAGCTTAATGGCAGATTGCACCTTGTCCAGTAAGACGTCAAGGTGCAAGGGTTTTTCCATAAAATCGTAAGCGCCTGCTTTTATGGCAGCAACGGCCGTTTCTATACCGGCATGCCCGCTCATCATGATGATGGGAAGTGAGGGGAATCGGTCTTGCAAACGTCTCAAAAGTTGCAAACCGTCTAAGCCGGGGAGCCATATATCCAGTATAACCAGAGAAGGCTCCAGTGTTTCGAGACTCAGCCAGAAGGTCTCTGCATCGGGAAATACAACGACCTGATACCCCTCATCCTCAAGAATGTGCGAAATTGTGGAACAGATGTATGATTGATCATCTACTATACAAATAGGATTCATGTCACTCTTAACCTACGTTTTTTAAAATATACATGCAAATTTTCTATGAAAGCGACTATCCAAAAGTGAGTCATGATGATCTTCATTTTGGCTAACATTTTTATTAAATCATTTCAGGCAAATAAACCTGTCAACCTTGCCGGTTTAACCCGATGCCATAATCAAGGAGGCAGACCATGAGGAAAACGATAAAGAATGTCGGTTTGGATGTCCAGAAAAATTCAATATCAAATGTAAATGACGATCATGAACGCGACGGTAAGGAGCGAAATTTTATTGCACGAGGAGGCTGAAGTTTTGGCGCAATCCAATGCAAGCCTTTGTTATGCACGCAGAGGTTCCTTTTTCCCAACGACCAGAAAATGTTTCGGCAATTCGTTATAAATATCTATTTGTATAAATCCGGCATTGAGTAACTGTTCCTTGATTTGTTCAGGCAGACATCTTATTTCCGCAGGAGGCCCTTCAGGCATATATTCTTTTTTCCAATCAACGATAAAAATTTTTCCATCGGTTTTCAAAATCCTGTTCGCCTCTTCAACAGTCAGAGATGGGCTGTCCAGTTCATGATGCAGGTTGATCATAAAAACCAGGTCTGCGATCCCATCATCAAGCGGCACGGTATGCTCTTCTGTTTTCACAGGGATAATACCTGGATATTTCGGAGAAATATTTTCTTTCATCCAGTTGATCATTACCTCAGATAAATCACAGGCATAGATAGTTGAATTTTTGGATTTTTGGAGAAAAGCAACACTAAAAAATGCCGTTCCTGCACCTATTTCAACAAATACGCCCGGGTTATCGATATCCAATTTTTCCCAAACAAAATCGGGAGGAATATCCATTAATCTTTCGGGGTTATTTAATTTCTGCAATTTTTTGGGATCAAATTTTTTATCATGCATACTAACACCTTTGTCAAATTGGTAACGTTGAAAATTACTGGACGGTCAAGGGATAATACTTGATTTATTATTTTATACATCGCCCATTTCAGACCTTCTTGTGCTTCTTTGCAGATTTGATGAAACGTCCGAAGGCCTTATCTTTCTTCCGTTTGTCAAGGTATGACAGTTCATGGTACACCGACTCCTTCTTGAGCTTCATATAGCTTGAATAGCGATCTTTAGTCAATGAACCGCTCATTACCGCGGCTTGGACCGCACAGCCGGATTCCTGCGTGTGGTCACAATTCTGATAGCGACAGTTCAGAGACAGCTGGGCGATATCCTCAAAGCCTTGGTCGACACCTTCGCTTCCTCCGATAAGGCCCAGTTCTCTCATTCCAGGCGTATCAATCAACATGGAACCTTGATTGAAAACAATAAGCTGGCGGCGCGTAGTCGTATGTCTGCCTTCTCCCGTTCCACTGACAGCCTTTGTGCCAAAAGCATCCTGACCGATAAGACGATTGAGCAGTGTTGTTTTGCCTACCCCCGATGAACCGAGCAGACAATATGTTTTTCCCGAAATTAACACTTGCCGGAGTTCATCAAATCCAACACCTGTGATATTGCTGAGGGCCAGGACCCTGGCTGTAATGGTGCTCGACTTAATGGCGGCAAGCTTTCGTTCCAGCTCTTCGGGGGCGATTAAGTCCGTCTTAGTGAGAACGACAATCGGTTCAACCCCCCCATCTGCTGCCATTACCAGATACCGCTCCATTCTCCGCACGTTGAAGTCAAAGTGGCAGGACTGAACAATGAAAGCGACGTCAATGTTGGCCGCAATCATCTGCAAATCCACTTTTTCACCTGCAGATTTACGGCGTAGAAAGGACTTTCTTGGAAACACCTCATGAATAATTGCTTCAGTGTCGTTATTGTGATATTGCACTGTTACCCAATCGCCGACACACGGCAGGTCAATCGAAGAGTCTGCCTGAAAATAAAACTTTCCGGCAAGTTCAGCCGGGACTTCCCTGGTTAGATTTCTGACGAGGTATGCGCCGCGGTCAACTGCCGAGATTCGCGCAATATCCCGGTCCTCTTTACCCAATTCGCTCCCATGCGATTCAAACCATTGGTCGAAACCCATATCATTCAACTTCATCATCTTTTGTCATTATTTAGTGATGGTTCATCTTCGCATAAACAGGAGAGACACGGGCTTTGGGTAATGGACACCTGATAGCCTCGCGGTTTTTGTGCATCCTACTTAATGCTGTGGTTCGGCAATGCCTTGACGGTGAAGTCGTCGATAGAAATCTCGCATTCCCATTGAGGCAGCCTGTCCATCGGACCTTTGATCCTCACCAAGGGTGGTTCACGCTCCGCGAGTGCATTGATTTTTGCCCAGAGCGTTATGTCTCCCCAAAACTGTGGAGGTGTGTCAGCGGCAGCTACGAATGAGAAGATCTCACCTGGAGTCTCGCATCCGGCACGAATCGCCCTCAGGGCGAGATCTTCAAGCAGCCCCAGTCCTGTAACGGGGTCGGGGCGCTCCTGCAGCCATCGGGCGAGGGCTGCAGGAATCCAAGGTAACGCAGCGTTGATTGTATGAGAAAGTTCGGTCATCACGTCAAAGTCTTGATTGGCGAAGGCCTCGTCCACTCGAACAGCGAATCGAAACTGGGCGTCAGTGACGGGCTGGCGATTGCCATACACGGACGCCAGTTGATCAGGTTGCATCTGCCCAAGGCCGTGGAATGGCTCGATACCAGGAAATTCGTCAACACAGAGGAGTTCCACTCTTCGGGCGCCGTGGTAAAGCAGGCACGTGAGGATATGTGCGAGCATGGACTGATCAAACAGGCACGCGTCAAACCATAGAACGATATGTTTGTCTGCCGCTGACTGCATTAACTTGCGATACTGATTATGAAGTGTCTCTAAAATGTGGAGTCTACGCAGTCCGCCTGCGGTAGCTTTTTCCAGAAAGACCGCCCGTGCCTTGAGGGTCTTCTCGTCGGGCCAACCGGGACACCGGGGACCTTCATACAGTATGTCGTGCCAGACGAACACTTCCCCGGGCAACCCGGATTTCACAAGGCTCCCACCTGCGCAATCGCCACTCGTTATGTGAATCGTATCGAGCATCGTTCATTTCTCCTGCCGAACAAGTTATCAACCAGACCTGTAACCTTTAGTACCTTTCTCCTGATAGTATCGACTTCCCTTAGTAGACCTTTGTCCAATTCTCTACGCAGTTTCACCCTCTGAACTGCACTGCTGACAGTACTGTAGTTATTGATTTCGAAAATTTTACCGACAATTGGCAAAGTTACACAGCATAATTGACGAACAAGATAAATTGCTATGTCTCTTGGAAGATTCTCAGATCCTCTTTTGGATATCAAGAGGTCATTTCTGGAAATCCTATAATGCTCGCAAACGCATGAAATCACCTTTCCCGCATCGGGTGCCAGAGACTTTGACTCAGGAACCTCTGGTCTATTTATCAACTCAGAGAACTTTTCACTGATGTATTCTTTAAACGCTGTGTTTCCCAGTATCGACGGCAAGTTCTTCAGCGAATAAAATTTATCTATCTCTTGAGAAGCCCCCATAGAAACAAAATCGAGGTATACAAGTTTCTGTCTGGACCTTACATGAGTGAACTGAGTGAGTAGAACTTCCTTTTGTAACCATGCCCATTTTTCTGCCTGGGACAGGTATCCATGATGACTGCTCCAGCGATAGTCAGCAAGACTTTTGACAATCCCTGCCTCAAGGGGATTTCTATGGATATACCGCATAACCTCCAACAAATGACTGTCACCGTCAACAAGTACAGCCTTATACCGACCCCGAAACAGTTGCCCTTCTTTCTTATGGCGTCGGTTGAACCGCTGGGTATAAACACCGTTTATATGACGCATGCAGCGAGATAGATTGCCATCGGGGGTCTGGACTAAGAGATGATAATGATTTGACATCAGGCAATAGGCAGAAATTCTCAGATTCCATAGGTCGAACGCCTCCTGCAGAATCTTGATGAAATCATCATGGTCTGTGTTGCTCAGAAATACTCTTTCGTTCCAACGGCCTCGGTTCATTATATGATACCAGGCTCCGGGATATTCTATTCGTAATGGTCTAGACATGTTTGATCTTTAACATTGTGCACAATAAAAGTCAAAAGCGGACCTGACCCCTGCCCCCCTGCCTGACCCTGTACCTCCGTTGGAATTCATCGGTAAGAAAAATGTCAGTTCTACTTGTTATATTGCTGCATTCGTTAACAGCACAATGGAAAGTAATGGAATAGAACAGAAATCTATCGGGGCAATCGGAGGACTCTATGTCGGAAATGGCATTTTTGGGGAAGCCCGAAGAGAGTGATTGCTTATCTCAGGTGCTCGAAAGCAACGCCAACAGGCAAAACCATGGAGATGAAAGATGTTTGAGATACGTGCGGAACAGCTCGAGTTACAGAAAAAAATAACTTTGATCGAAAAACTTGATCAGTCCTTTTGCCGTCAAAATCCAAATTATACCAAGCGTGATGATAAAGAGCGGTTTGATTTTCTGGTGGATTGCCTGCTCACCGCCAGGGAACTTGGCTTCAAGACCAAACAAGGGTTGGCGTCCTACGCGCTGGCGGCATATTACCTCGGTATTGGTTTTGAAAATATGAGTCAGCGGCTGCAGGCGTTACTGAGTAGTACCGTTCCGGAAGTACGGAGAGTCTACTCGATGAATGAATGGGTTCTCACCATCATTGGCGACCCGGAAAACCTGGCGTTGGCGGACGAAACACTGCAACGGGCCTTTGATTTAACCAGCGCATGGGGCTGTGAAAATACATAGAAGCGGAGCATAGTTACAAGCCTGAAGGAAAGGAATTCAAGGTTGCGGTCGATATAGAAGACCCGGCAGTCCGGGGCGACAATCCGAAACCGCAGACTGTGCTGGGCAACCATCGATTTTCCGGATGGTGACCCACCTTTCTCCTAATGGCATCGACTTCCTTAAACTTTATGGTATGAGGATTTTCTCCCTGTTCTGAGCCATTGAAGAATTACCGGGGATACAGCAACGCTGAGAGACCAACGAAAAATAGGAGCAATGCCCCAATGTCGATGAGATTGCCCAGACTGCAATCATTTCGTTTACGATAAAATTGTGTTGTAACGGGATGGTCGCCTTCATCAAGCTTGAGTCGTGGCAGCTTCGGATGATTGAGATTTTCCCCTATGCCGAATGCGATAAATCCAATTGAGATATAGCGCAGTCCTCTGAATACATGGGGCGGGAGTTGCAGCATAAAAATAGAGCAGAGCCCCAGAAACCCAAGACTGAAAATAACCCAAGCGATGACATAGAGAGGCGGAAAGCGAGTACGTTTACCGGCCATCAATAGCTCCTTTATTCCTAGATTTTCAGGATTTTCTTTTATTTTAGCAGCTTTATGCAAAAGTCCAAAATTTATTGTCTCTTTGAGGTTGCGTCAGGCTCTGTACAGGAGAGGAGTAGAAATCAGTATATGCAATAGGTAGGGACACTCCGATAGAAAATAACTATTGGACAATCTGTACAAATATCGGAATGATAGGCGAAGTGTTATTTCTCCGGCGGTCTGTGACTGCCTGCTTTCAATGCACTCTGATTGGTTATCAATGGACCGGGAAAAAAATAATAACTTAAAAATTGTCTTGTTGTGGCTGGACCTTCTCGGCCGGTGGATAGTCGGCCTGGTATTTCTTGTTGCTGCCGTCCCTAAGCTCTTCAATGTCCATGAGTTTGCTGCGGTGATAGATGCTTACGATATCTTGCCCGACATGTTGCTTTTGCCGACGGCAGTGGTGTTACCTCTGCTGGAAATTTTTCTGGCGGTTGGTTTGCTTTTAAATCGTTTTAAAAGCAAACTTGGTGTCGCATTGGTGCTGCTGTTTTTTATTTTTCTTTTATCCTATTCAATCTGGCAGGGATTGGATATCGATTGTGGCTGTTTTGGGCCGGAAGATCCTGAATTCAAGGCTTTTCGCGGGCTTCGGCTGGCTCTCGTTCGGGATATTGTCATGCTTGTACCCCTTATCTATTCATTCTGGTACCACCGGTACCGTCAAGATAACCTAAAAAATGCAGGAGAATAGGATTATGAAGAAAATTGTGTTTGTGGCGGTGTTCGTGATGTTCGCTGCCTCCAGTGCCTTTGCATTTGGCTTAGGTAATGCCAAATTCAAAGATGAAGTGGAAAAAGAAATTGGGGCTGTAAAATTGGCACGGGAAGTAGCGAGAGGCGAGTATGACGTTATTACCACCGCTGAGTTAAGTGAGATTATCAAAGCCGGGGAAGACGTGTTGATCATCGATACCATGCCCTATGAAGCGAGTTACAAAAAAGAGCATGTTCCGAATGCAAAGCAGTTCCTTTTCCCTATTCCGGATATGGTGACATGGGACAACAAGGAGACGGACGGCAAAAGCCAGGAAGATTATGCGAAACTACTTGGCCCCGATAAAGATAAAAAAATTATTGTCTACTGCGGCTTTGTCAAATGCACCAGAAGCCACAACGGTGCAGTCTGGGCTAAAAAGCTCGGCTATAACAACGTTTACAGATTCCCAGGCGGAATTTTCGCATGGAAGGGCGCAGACAACGCAATTGAAACGGTGGAATAACTGATGTAATCCTGGCAGTTGGTTTTACTGGTGTGATTGGGCGCGTTAATCTCTTGTGATTACGCGCCCGTATTATTTTGGCCTCTATAGAAAACAGACCTGACCTGCATTTTCTCCATCCGCGCGGTATCGGCACTTTGGCCGGATTTGTTGTTTTTCTGCACAGTAAGTCTTATAGTTTTCTGTTAAGTATTTTTTCTTAAGTTAAATCAGTTATAAGGAGCAGGAATGCTACAAGCCGTCGCCTTAAAAAAAAATGAATACATAGGATTTGAGCAGGGGCCGATCCGACCGCCAAGCGAGGCTGGCAGCCTGCTTATCCGCATAACCCGCAATTGCCCCTGGAACCTCTGCACCTTCTGTCCTGTCTATAAAGGAAGAAATTTTTCGCTCCGGCCGGTAGAACATGTGTTGGAAGATATTAATCGTGTTCATCGTTATGTCCTTGAGATGAGAGCATGTGCTGCCAAAAATGGCAAGATATATCCAGCTGATATCGAGCGAATTCGCTTGCTTGAAGGGGATGGGGACCATGCCGCCCTGAATGCAGCCCTGCAATGGGGTACCTCCGGTATGCGCTCTATATTTCTGCAGGACGCCAACAGCCTGATAATTAAGCCGGAGCGCCTTCTGGTTATCCTTCACCACCTGAAGCATTGCTTCCCCTGGGTCGAGCGGATAACGTCCTACGCCAGATCCCACACCATCGCCAGGATAAGTGATCAAAATCTGCTGTTGATGGCTGCGGCAGGCCTGTCAAGGATTCACATCGGCATGGAGACGGGTTCGGATAAGGTGCTCAGTCGGACAAAGAAAGGGGTGGATAAAAAGACCCACATTACAGCCGGAAAGAAGGTGAAGCAGGCGGGTATGGAACTCTCGGAATACATTATGCCGGGCCTGGGTGGAAAGGATCTCTCAGAGGAGCACGCTCTGGAAAGTGCCGATGCACTGAATCAGATCAACCCGGATTTCATCCGCTTGCGGACTCTCGCCATCCCGAACCATGTCGAGTTGTATGAGGCGTATCGAAAAGGGGATTTTCTGAAGTTAAGCGATGTAGGCACGGCTGGGGAACTCCTCGTTTTTCTTCAGGCTTTGAACGGCATTACCAGTACAGTTAAAAGCGATCATATCCTCAATCTTTTCGAGAATCTTGAAGGACAATATCCACAGGATAAGGAAAAACTCGTTGGAATTGTCAAGACTTTTTTAGAGTTGGACCCAACAGAGAAAATGCTCTATCAAATCGGTAGGAGGATGGGATTGTTTCGAGCGGTTGATGACCTGAAAAATGAGACGAAACGGAGCCATGTTGAGAATGCCTGCCAGAGTGCGGGAATTAATCCGGACAATGTCGAGGAAGCAATCGAAGAATTGATGAAACGGTTTATTTAGTGCCTTACATCAGAATTATTGTCAAATAAAAATAAATCTGAAATGTGTAATGAAATTGAAAACTTAAATCCACCGCCAAGGCACTTATCCCCGTGCTGTGCGGGGAAGAGATGCTGGTGCTACATCCTGAACCATAAAATATATAATGAAATTTTAAATTTGAAGTTTACCACCAAGGCACTTATACCCCTTATACTCAGCAGAGTCCCCGTTAAGTGAGAATTTACAAGAGTACCCCCTTAAGGGGTGTTAGTACCCTACAGATAACTATAAGAACCATTACCAAAAAGAATGATGACTTGTACCGGCCAATATGTTTCACTGGCAAGAGACAATTGCGGCAATTGCGGCAATGGCCGCAAACGCGGCAATGCCTGGAATGTGTGCGCAGAAATGACAGAACGTAAGAGAGTATTTTAAGAGGAAAGAATGGCCCTGTATGACCCTGAATTAGAGAAAGATAACTGTGGTTTTGGGCTGATGGCTCATATCGGTGGTGAGGCGAGTCATAAGCTGGTGCGTACCGCTATCGCCTCTCTTGCCCGAATGGCGCACCGTGGTGGTATTGCTGCAGACGGTAAAACGGGTGATGGTTGCGGCGTACTGCTCCAAAAACCTGATAATTTTTTCAGATCCATTGCCAAAGAGGAAGGTTGGAACCTGGGTGGCAGGTACGGCGTCGGTATGATTTTCCTCAGTCCCGATGATGGCAAAGCGACGGTGGCTCAATGGGCCATTGAAGAAGAACTGGAGAAAGAGACCCTGACCGTTGTCGCCTGGCGCGATGTACCCGTTGACCCGGAAGTACTCGGTGTCTTCGCTGAAAAAACCATGCCACGGATAGTACAGGTCATCTTCAACGGACCTTTCGGCTGGGGTTCGAAGGACCTTGAGCGACGCCTTTATATGGTGCGTCGCCGAGTGGAAAAAAGAGTAATCGATGATGCTGATTTTTATATTGCCAGTCTTTCAAACCTGGTAATCGTCTATAAAGGCTTGTGTCGCCCGGTAGACCTGTCGCTTTTTTACCCCGACCTGTCTGATATCAGGATGCAGTCGGCAATATGCCTGTTCCATCAAAGATTTTCCACCAATACCCTGCCTAAATGGCCTTTGGCCCAGCCTTTCAGGTATCTGGCCCATAATGGGGAGATCAACACCATAACCGGCAACAGGCAATGGTCGAAAGCACGGTCCTATAAATTCAAATCACCGCTGCTGCCGGATATGGCCGAAGCAGCCCCCTTTGTTAACACAACAGGGTCTGACTCTTCATCTCTTGATAATATGCTCGAGCTTTTTCTAGCAGGTGGCATGGATCTTTTTCGCGCCTTCAGGCTGCTCATTCCGCCCGCCTGGCAAAATCATCCGAATATGGACGAGGATCTGCGGGCTTTCTACGATTTTAACTCAATGCATATGGAGCCGTGGGACGGGCCAGCCGGAATCGTCATGAGTGATGGCCGTTTTGCCGTTTGTGGCCTTGATCGTAATGGACTCAGGCCGGCCCGGTATGTGGTGACCAAAGACAATCTCATCACCCTCGCCTCAGAGGTGGGTATCTGGGACTATGAGCCGGACGAAGTGCTGGAGAAGGGACGGGTCGGGCCCGGCGAGTTGCTGGTGATCGATACCCTTTCCGGTAAGCGCTGGACTTCCTGGGATATTGACCAGGAATTGAAAGGCCGTCATCCCTACCAGAAATGGATGACGCAATGTTGCCGTCAGCTGCCTTCTTTTGATCAGGATGAACACCTGGATACCGGGGAGCGTTCTTTAGACGATGATCGCCTGCTGCTCTATCAAAAGCTTTTCGGGTATACTAATGAAGAGCTGGTGCAGGTAGTCAAGGTTCTTGGGGAAACAGGGCAGGAACCGGTTTCCTCAATGGGTGATGATGCGCCAATGGCGGTGCTGTCTACTAAGGATCGAAGTCTTTACGACTATTTCCGGCAGATGTTTGCCCAGGTGACCAACCCGCCGATCGATCCGTTGCGGGAAAAACATGTTATGTCGCTTGCCACCTGTATCGGCAGGGAGCAGAATGTATTTGATGAAGCAGAAGGCCACGCCAATAGGGTGATGTTTCAATCACCGGTGCTTGTCTACAGTGACATGCAGCAGTTGCTGCAGCTTGACCAGAGTCATTATCGCCATGTAATTCTTGACCTCAACTACGCCAGGGAACTCGGACTGAAAAAGGCAATTGAAGAACTGTGCCGGAGGGTCCTGCAGGAGATGAAAGAAGGCGCTGTTCTGCTGATCCTTTCGGATCGCAATATTACTGCCGAGACCCTGCCAATGCCTGCTGCAATGGCGGTTGGTGCTGTGCAGCGACTTCTTGTGGAAAGGAGTCTGCGCTGCGACGCCAACATAATTGTGGAGACAGCCAGCTGTCGCGATCCGCACCATTTTGCCGTGCTCTTCGGAATGGGGGCGACGGCTGTTTACCCTTATCTGGTTTATGAGTCTCTCGCCCAGCTGGTGGACGAAGGATCGCTGGCGGTCAGCCTCAGACAGGCTGTCAGCAATTATCGGAAAGGCATAGATAAAGGCCTGCTGAAAATTCTTTCCAAGATGGGTATTTCCACTATCGCCTCCTACAGGTGTTCGCAACTTTTCGAGGCGGTTGGTCTTGCCGGCGAAGTGACCGGCCTTTGTTTTACCGGAGTAGCCAGCCGTATTGAAGGGGCTGATTTTGCCGATTTCCAGGAAGATCAGGAACGGTTGGCGCGATATGCCTGGAAAAGGCTGCATAAACCACTGAAACGAGGAGGTCTGTTTAAATATATCCACGGTGAGGAATATCACGCCTACAATCCTGATGTGGTTGGGGCGCTGCAAAAAGCGGTGCGCACCGGAGAGTTTGTTGATTATCAGGTGTATTCCAGCCATGTAAATAATCGACCGGTTGCCTGCCTGCGGGATCTGCTGCAACTGAACAAAAATACCACTGCCATTGCTCTTGACGAGGTTGAGCCTGCCGAAAATTTTTATAGCCGTTTCGACTCCGCCGCCATGTCCATTGGGGCTCTTGGTCAGGAGGCCCATGAGGCGCTTGCCATCGGCATGAACCGTCTGGGTGGTTTTTCCAACAGCGGGGAAGGGGGGGAAGACCCCGACAGGTTCGGTACCGAGCGGGTATCAAAAATCAAACAGGTCGCCTCCGGTCGTTTTGGTGTTACGCCCCATTACCTGATGAATGCGGAGGTAATCCAGATAAAAATGGCCCAGGGTGCAAAACCGGGGGAAGGCGGGCAATTGCCCGGTCATAAGGTGACCGCCCAGATCGCAGCTTTGCGCTATTCGGTGCCGGGAGTGACACTCATCTCCCCACCGCCTCACCACGACATTTACTCGATTGAGGATCTGGCTCAGCTGATATTCGATCTCAAGCAGGTCAATCCCAGGGCTCGGGTCAGCGTGAAACTGGTTTCCGAGCCGGGGGTCGGCACCATCGCCACCGGAGTGGTCAAGGCCTATGCCGACATGATCACTATCTCCGGTTATGATGGAGGGACGGGGGCAAGCCCGCTTACCTCGGTTAAATATGCCGGTAGTCCATGGGAGCTGGGCCTTGCCGAAACGCAGCAGGCCCTGGTGGTCAATGGTTTGCGCCATAAGATTCAACTGCAGGTTGACGGTGGTTTAAAAACCGGACTGGATATTGTTAAAGCTGCTATCCTCGGGGCCGAGGGTTTTGGTTTCGGCACCGGGCCGCTTATTGCGCTTGGCTGCAAGTTTCTGAGGATTTGCCATTTGAATAATTGTGCAACTGGAGTTGCAACCCAGGACGAGACCCTGCGAAAGGAATATTTTGCCGGGGTCCCTGACATGGTAATGAACTATTTTCGGTTTATGGTGCAGGAGACGAGAATGCTCATGGCAGAGCTGGGGATAGCCAAACTGACCGATTTGATTGGCCGGACGGATCTGCTGGAGGAACTGCCGGGCATTTCCGCCAAACAAGAAAAACTGGTTCTGAGCCATATCCTGGAAACCTTTCAGCCTCCGGCGACAAGCAGTCTCTTTTACCGGGACCGCAATGATCCGGATGATCCGGGCAGACTGAATATCCAAATAGAAGAGCGCTTTCGTGAGGCGGTTGAAACTTCGTCGGGGGGTGGAGGGAGTTTTGCCATCCGTAACACCGATCGGACGGTTGGTGCCCGGCTTTCCGGCAGAATTGCCGCCATTCACGGCAATTCCGGCATGAAAGATGCCCCTATTCATCTGCTTTTTAACGGTACCGCCGGACAGAGTTTCGGGGCCTGGAATGCAGGCGGCCTGCATATGGTTTTGACCGGTGATGCCAATGACTATGTGGGCAAAGGGATGGCCGGCGGCAAACTGGTTATTCGGCCGCCTCTGGGTGTTGCCTATAAAAGTCATGAGGCAGTGATAATCGGTAATACCTGTCTCTACGGAGCCACCGGCGGCTGGCTTTTTGCCGCTGGTCGTGCCGGGGAACGTTTTGCGGTCAGGAATTCGGGGGCAAAAGTGGTGGTTGAAGGAATTGGAGACAACGGCTGTGAATATATGACCGGCGGGATCGTCACCATCCTCGGAGAAACCGGGGTCAATTTCGGTGCGGGAATGACTGGTGGATTTGCCTATGTGCTCGATGAATCGGGCGCTCTGGAATCAAGATTGAATCCGGAGCTTGTTGAAATTATCACCCTGGAAGGCAAGGCTGTACTGCAGGAGCATCTGCGTGGGATTATCAGCGCTCACCTGGAAGAAACGGGCAGCGTACGGGCTGAACGAATCCTGACCGGCTTTGATGGACAGTACCTGAGCCTGTTCAGGCTAGTTAAACCAAAAACTTCCGATGTCTCTACCCTGCTGGGACATCGGGGGAACTCGCCAAGAGAAACCCTGGCAGTCGTTTATTAAGGGAAATTATATGAGCCAGAATCTATTCCAGTTTATCGAGGTGGAGCGGGTCGATCCCCAAAAGAGAAAGATCGAGCGGCGGCGCCATGAATTTGTAGAAATTTACCATCCTTTTCAACAACCCCAGGTGCAGATGCAGGCGGATCGCTGTCTTGACTGCGGCAATCCTTATTGTGAGTGGAAGTGTCCGGTCCACAATTATATTCCCGACTGGCTGCAGCTGGCCAACGAAGGTCGAATAATAGAGGCAGCCGAACTCTGCCACCAGACCAACAGCCTGCCGGAAGTCTGCGGGCGTGTCTGTCCCCAGGACAGACTCTGTGAAGGTGCCTGTACCCTGAACAACGATTATGGGGCGGTGACCATCGGCAGTATAGAAAAGTATATTGTCGATACCGCCTTTCAGATGGGATGGCGTCCCGACCTGTCCAGGGTGATATCGACAGGGAAGAGGGTGGCTGTGATCGGTGCGGGACCGGCCAGCCTTGGTTGCGCCGATGTGCTGATCCGAAATGGCGTCAAACCGGTGGTCTTTGACAGACATCCAGAGATTGGCGGTCTGCTTACCTTTGGTATTCCTGCCTTCAAGCTTGACAAACATGTAATGGAACTGCGACGTCAGGTTTTCACCGATATGGGTATTGAGTTTCGCCTGGGAGTGGAGATCGGTCGCGACCTGCCCTTTACCGATCTTCTGGCCGAATATGATGCGGTCTTTGTGGGAACCGGGACCTATTGTTCCATGCGGGCGGGCCTTCTCAATGAAGATGCAGCCGGGGTGTACGATGCCCTTAACTATCTTATCGGCAACACCGACCGCCAGCTTGGATTACAGCGCGAAAAGTATCCTTTTATCGACCAGAAAGGCAAAAGGGTTGTTGTTCTTGGTGGCGGCGATACGGCAATGGATTGTCTGCGTACCGCAATTCGTCAGGGGGCAATAGATGTTGTCTGTGTTTATCGCCGAGACCGAGAGAACATGCCTGGCTCTGCCCGTGAAGTTCAAAATGCCGAGGATGAAGGCGTGCGATTCCTCTGGAATTTGCAGCCTCTTGGTATCGTTGTTAGAGAAGACGGACATGTAAGCGGAGTCAAGGTTGTCAACACCCACCTCGGCGAAGCAGATGAACGGGGCAGGAGAAGGCCGGAACCCATTGAAGGCACGGAGGCAGTACTGGATGCCGACAGCGTAATTATGGCCTTTGGTTTCAGACCCAGTCCGCCTGACTGGCTCAGCCAAAACAATATTTCCTTAAATGACCGGCAGCTTATAGTGGCTCCGGCAGGCAGTGAGTTTCCCTTTCAGACCACCAACGAGAAGGTCTTCGCCGGGGGCGACGCGGTTCGCGGTTCCGATCTGGTCGTTACCGCGATTGCTGAAGGACGTACGGCAGCGGAAGCAATTCTCGATTACCTCGACGTGTGAAATTGTTACCGCCAACATGCAATCACCCTCAACTAGAATTATTTACAGCAGCTATTTAAAAGTTGTTGTGGACGAACAAGATTCCAATTAGTGTAGTTCACGATTTCCTAACTCCGGATATTATTCCCTTGAAAATTCTAGAAAACAATATATAAGCGCAGGCTGGCGAAAACATTTTCACGTCACTAAGGAGCAGGAATGAAAAAGATTGTTGTCGGTGTCCTTTTATTCATCATTATTGCAGGAGTCGGCATACCCTTTGTTAACGGGCTGTTGATGGAGAATGTTGTCAAGCGGTCTATCGGCAATCTTAATACAATGTATTCAGATACCGGTGCAGATGTCTCCGTAGAGATTATGCGGTATGACAGAAATATTTTCTCAACGGAAATTGAATGGAGAATGAAACTGGGAAGTTTGAAAACAGTTTATGGTATCGATGAAATAATTTTTGTCGATCGCGCAGATCATGGCTTTACCGGTATCGTCTCAACAACAAGTCTGGAAAAAAATAAATGGTTCACGGATTTTGTAAACAATAAGCTTGGTGGGAAGAATCCCCTGGCCATAACAACTGCATATGACCTTTCCGGACAGTTTATTTCAACAATTACCCTGGACGCTCTTACCTTGCCGATGGAAGATGAGGTCATGGAGGTAAAAGCCGGGAAAGTTGTTTTTGAATGCGACGGTCAATTGAAAAATTTCTCTTCAGATGCATCCTGGGAAGGGTTTTCTGTTCCCGAAAAAATACAGGTCGATGGCCTTTCCATGTCCTCCCGGTTGGAGAAAATTTCTACCTATATATGGGATGGTACTCTTTCCTTTGGAATTAATAAAACCAAGATTAAAGAGAAGCATGAACAGGTTGAACTGATTAATTTTAAAGGCGACTACTCTCTGGATGTCGTTCAGGAAGAGAACACATTGTCTGTTGTGTCAACATTTGGGGCGGACCAGTTGGTGGCCGGGCCGGAGAAGATTAATGATGCCTTTGTTCGAATCGGAGTCGTCAACATTGATATTCCGGGTTTCGAAGAATTTATGAAGCTGTATACCGAAACTATAAATAAAGTTTTTAAAGATATCGGCTCCGCAGAAAATGATCCTGAAAAGATGAAAGCGATCTTGCAGGACCAGATGGTACGGACACAATTCAAAATGATATCAGCCTGTGAGCACCTCTTAAAAAAAGGACTCGAAGTTCAGCTTTCCGACCTGTACGCCAAATTACCTGAGGGAGAAATAAAAGGCGATATAGTGTTAGGTCTCAGTAAAGACATGACTTTTGCTCAGTTTCTCCCTCTTCTGAATCAAACAGGGTTGATAACCGAGATCTTCTATCTGCAATCGGATGTGAGTCTTCCGGCAACACTTGTCGGTGACAATCCCATGCTCTTGTCGCCAATATATTCAGGAATGCAAACTGGTTTGTTTGTCAAAGATGGAGAAAACCTGGTCCACAAGGCAGAGACCAAAGATGCCAAACTGTACCTGAATGGTCAGGAGGTTTTATTTCAGTAGTCAGTACTTCCTGCACTATGTTCAGGTTGACCTCATATCTTATGGCTGTGTCCTCAGGGAAGACGGTGCAGTCAGCGTTTCCGAACATCTCCTGACAATATTAAGGTGATGATCACGGCTGCATCTCCTGGCAGGTCCTTTGTGCTCGAAGAAGTTGGCAGCGGCAAAATCGCCGTCGTCATAGTTGATAACCGCCCAGGCCATCTTGCTCCGGGTATCGATACCATAAGTACCGAGGCCGAATCCGGGCTGCCACGGTCCGTTGACAAAATGCCTGGTTCCACCGAAGTTCAAATCAACTGCATTGACCCAATTCCCATCGTCTTCCCTGGTGGCAAGACCAACCAATCCTTTGCCCAGCTGTTTCGATATGGATTTTGATGGGATATCATAACTCATGGCCAGGGTATAGGTTTCGGTCTGGTCGCTGCCTATCTCGCCCATTCCCCACAGGGTGAGAATGTCGCTCATGATTTCGTTGTTGAGCTTCTGTTTCCACGATATTCGGCTGGTCCAACCGGTGTTTATATCCTTGATGAAGGCTCGGCCGGCGTAGTCGGCGGCGGTGCTGTTGTTCATCCCGTCGAGGATGCGGGCTTTCGTTTTGTCGAAATGGTCTTCGACGATGGTATAGGATCCTCCCTGGGGTACTATAAAATTCTTGCCGTTAAGGCTGTACCCGAAGGATTCCTGCCTGGTGAAGGTATAGGGGATAAGGTCTTTATTCAGTTCGCAGTCACCGTCGCAACCATTAGGCGAAGCATAGTAATCGACGTTGACCTTCGGGCCATCCACCGTCACGATATAGTAGCCGATGGTAAACAGTTGCTGGGAAATCTCCATCTCTCGCGGACCGTTGGTGATGCCGAATTCAGGAGTGTTGTATTTTTCGTCGTTTGAAGGGACCTGCGGAATATAGAATTTGTAGCTGTCCGAGGCGGTGATGATATTCTGGACCACCGACTTGCCGTCGGGGCTGGTGACGAGGGCGCGATTATGCATGTGGTCGTGACCGCCGATATGGTAGCGGACGCCGTTATTAAACAGGTAAGACATAAAGAGATCCTGCAGTCCATCAGGATTTGCCGAGGGGTTGCTGCCGAAGAGAGTATCGGCATGGTTTTCTGAAATCAGATGCTTATGGGCGAAGACGAAGGCATGGGTGTTGTTCGGTCGGCCGGCCAGCCTCTCGCCGACCCAGTCGACGTCCGTCCGATTCAGAACGGAATGGTCAGGTGCGGTGTGAGTTTCGAACTGATCGATCAGCACAAAGCGGGCATTGCCGTAGTCGAAGGAATAGGTAAGACCGGCAAAGTCATCGGAAACGGAAGTGAAGCTGTGTCCCGCTTTAAACGGAGTATTGGTGTTTATCGGCGGAGCACCGTAGTAAGGGGTGGTGACCAGGGCATTGAGCGGTGTCATGTTGTTGATGCCGTTCTGGGTCTGCGGGAAGACCCGGATGAATTCACCGGCTTCATCCGCGGCATCTTCGTGATTGCCGCGAAGAGGGTAGAAACCGATACCGGCGTTGTAAAGCGCCTGCCGAAAAGTGGCAGTGGTATCCATGCCCACGGTATCGCCAATCTGGGTGACATCGCCGACTGCTATAACAAACTTGACACCATGATCAATGAATTCCTGGTTTACATGGTTCATCACATTGACTGCCACGTAATTGGGGTTCTTGCCGTCATCCGACGCCTTCCACTGGGTGTCGGAGATGATACCGAAGCTCCACGGCGCTGCGAAAGCAGATGAGGAAACCACCAACACTGAAAAACAAAAGGCGGAAGCCAACAACAAGGACTGCCTCGATGGAAACAATTCACCTGCCATTTCTTTACCCCGCCTGAAGTTTGACTTCATAATGTCCTTTAATTTTAGTACGGGTGGAATGCAGGTTGTTTATCAGGAATTAAAACCTGCACCCATATCGGTTCAAATCAGCGGATGAAGTTCATATAGGTCTTGCCCACTCTTTCAGGTGGTGCAATGGTTCCTTTGCCGTGTTCAACCAGCTTCATCAGCCAGGCCATATTTCTGCCGAGCACCTGCATTATCTGTTTTCCCTCTTCATCCTGAGTGGCTTCTCCCGGTCGGGTACCATGGATGACGTTCCAGTAATTGGAGGTTGGAAGCAGCATCTCTGCATAGCATAAAAAATTATTGAGTTGATTAAAGGTTGGCAGACCGCCGGAACGTCGCACCGCAACCACCGCCGCTCCGACCTTGTGCCGCAGCATGCCGTTGTTGACCCCAGTCACGTAAAAGACCCGGTCAAGAAATGATTTCATGGTTCCGCCAATGGCCGAGAAATGAACAGGAGAACCTATAATAATGCTGTCTGCATTTTTCATTTTCTGGATCCATTCATTGACCTCATCATCGGCCTGGATGCATTGTTCGTTTTTCTTTTTGACACACTGTCCGCAGGCGAGACAGCCTCTGATTGCCTTGTTCCCGACATGAAGGATTTCTGTTTCAATACCTTCCTTTTCCAACTCATCAACAACCATTTGTATTGCATGGTAGGTATTGCCTTCCTTGTTGGGGCTGCCATTGAATGCCACTGCTTTCATAGATTGTTTCTCCACTTTATTTTGTATGTGTAACATCTGTTTTTTACAAACTCATGTGCTATAATCAGTCATATGACTAAAAAGGTCAATAACGTATCGAGAGGTGTATCCGCAGTAACCTCCAAAAAAAACAGGTCGGTTAACGGGAAGGATCATAATGAAAGTTGCCTCAATTCAATTATCCGTTGTTGAAAATGACAAAGATGCAACGCTGGAAAAAGCAAAAATTGCCATTAAAAAATGCGCTGATGCCGACCTCATTATTCTGCCGGAGATCTGGAACATCGGCTTCATGAGTTTTGACAGGTATGTCAGAGAGGCTGAGGATTGCAACGGCCCGACCATGACTCTTCTCAAAACCCTTGCAAAACAGATGGGTACATTTCTGCACACCGGAAGTTTTGTTGAAAAAGAGAATGACAGATATTTCAATACAAGTTTTCTTTTATCTCCCGAAGGGGAAATTCTTGGCAAATACCGAAAAATCCATCTTTTTGCCTATAAATCCAGGGAAGCTCAAATCCTTACACCAGGCAAAGAGCCTGTCGTCCTGAAAACTCCTTATGGTAATATCGGCATGGCAACGTGTTTCGATCTGCGCTTTCCAGAGCTTTTCAGAGCCATGGTAGACGCCGGAGCTGAGATTTTTCTGGTCAGCTCTGCCTGGCCTTATCCCAGGCTGGAGCCCTGGATCATGTTTAACAGAGTTCGCGCTCTTGAAAACCAATGTTTTTTAATTTCTGCCAATGCAGCTGGTATGAATCGTGGAACGCAATTTACAGGGCACAGCATGGTGGTTGATCCGTGGGGCACGGTAGTGGCAGGCGCCGGAGACGAAGAAACCGTCGTACGAACCCAGATTGATCCGCAAATGGTACAACAGGCACGGGATGCTTTTCCGGCTCTTGCCGCCAGAGGGAGTGTGAGCAAGAAAAACACTCCGTAAAGTAAACTCACCTTTTCAGATATTCTTCAAGGAATTCATCGAAGTCCAGCGTATCGCCGGCTTCAATCTGCAGTTGTTCTTTTAAAGATACTTTCGCTTTTCGGGCCAGTTCTTTTAGTATCGCGGGACTTGAAGGGGTGTGCCTGAAGGTTTCTTTATGCTCTCGGCTTTTCAGCAAAATCCATTCAGAATAATCTAAACCTGTTTTTTGCAAGGCCATAAGCACCTGGGCCGACGGCGTTTGTGAAGGATCTTCCAGCTTCCTCTTTTGAACGTTGACAGACCTGCTGTAGTCTTTTGTGTTATATACATGATCAAGGAGTTCGCTGGTCATTTGAATTTGGAGGAGCAATGCTTTTCCGGCTTCAGTCAATGAGACCTCTCCTTTGGGAGTGGCCAATAACAGTCCTGGCTCGCGACCTCTGGTTGTGACTGAATGAATATTGTCGTTCACCATTTTACACTCAGTCGGGCAGAGAAACCCATCACTCATCAGCAGGCAGCTGATCAGGAAGCTGTCAAAGAACAATGCTTGCTGGATGTCTATACCCATTGGCAGGAAAGGGTTAATGTCGGTATTTCTAACTTCAAGATATTCTACACCATTTTTCCGCAGTATATGAAGCGGTTTCTCTCCGGACCGAGCAACCCGTTTAGGACGAATGTCGCTATAATATTCATTTTCAATCTGCAAAATAGAAGTGTTGAGCTGGCGATATTTCCCATCCACTTTTACACCTATTTTTTCATAGGGCGGATAGGATGTATGAATAGCCTTATCAAGCGAATCAATATAGGTACTGAGTTGATTAAAACAAATATGCAGAGAAGATTGCACGTTGGTTGAATACCCGATATCGCTCATGCGCAATGATGTTGCATAGGGCAGATAAAGCGTGTGGTCATGCACGGATTGCAGGTTGTGGGATTTCCCTTTCATGAAGGAATCGCACAAGGCGGGGGACGCACCAAAGAGATAAAGGAGAAGCCATGAGTGACGCCGGAAGTTGCGAATCATTTTAAAATAGGAAGATGATCGAAACGACTGTAACGTTTCTCTGTTTTTCTGTTGCTCCTGAAAAGACCGTAAAAAATCATCAGGGAGCGAAAAATTATAATGAATACCAGCTATCGCCTGCATAATCCTGCCGTAACGATGCTCCAGTCCAACGCGGTATATATGCTTGAGTTGACCTATATTAGATGTACCAAACCAGGCAATGGGAATTGAAGCAGCATCCGCAATATGGCAGGGCATGCTTCCTGCCCAGATAAGCTCTTCATCGAGATGGGAATAGGTGAAGTGATGCAGGTTTTCAAGAAAATGCAGAGCCCGCTGAGGACTTTCAAAAACTGGAGTAACGAGTTCGAGAAGAGCTTCAGAAAAATCGGTGGTAATATTATCATTGGTCAATGCTGAGCCAAGATCTTCAGGATGGGCTTTGTGAGAGAGCTCTCCGGAAAAATCTACGCGTAAGCTCTCTTTTTCAATGCCATGTAAGGTACCTTTAAGGAGTGAGCATGTGCCATTTGAGACCAGCTGCTCCAGCTGTTGAGTCAGGTCGGATTCCAATTTTTCGCTCTTTATTAAATATGATCGGTTTACAGATGGTTTCTTATTCTTTATGGTTCAGCTCTTCTTTTTTCATCACTCAGAAAATTTACCTGGGTAAACGTAAGCTCCAATTGAACCATATTCAATCTGGCAGAAGTATATTCATCTTTTCAATGGGCAAAATTAAATTGTGCCTTTTTACATATTATGTTTTTTTCATTCTCTATAAGCAGAATCCAGATAGTTGCAAGACTGTAATTTTCACTTAATAAGGTTGGATGATATGAAGAATTATGCACCAATATGGCTTGCCTGGCTGATGTGGGGTTTAGTGGCAACACTTTACCTCCTTGGTTTTTTTCAGCGTATGGCACCTGCCGTAATGGTCGAGGAACTGATGCGCGATTTTCAGATCAGTGGTGCCATGATGGGTAATCTTTCCGCTGCCTATTTTTATTCCTATGCTGCAATGCAAATTCCCAGTGGTCTGCTGGTAGACCGCATCGGCCCTCGTCGACTCAGTACGTATGCCTGTATTGTCACTGCTCTCGGTATCCTTATCTTCGCCTGGGGCCCAAGTCTCTGGTTCGTATATGTCGGCAGGCTTCTTATAGGGGCCTCAGTGGCAGTTGCCTTTGTAACCTGTATGAAACTGGCCGGCCACTGGTTCCCAACCAACAGGTTTGCTATGGTCACCGGAGTAGCTTTGTTATTTGGTAACATAGGTGGGGTCCTGGCCGGTGTGCCTCTTTCCGAAGCTGTTGCGGGAGTAGGCTGGAGGACAGCTATGGCTATAAGTGGAGGTATTGCACTCATTACCGCTGTAGTTATGTGGCTGGTTGTCCGTGATGACCCCAGTGAATACGGTTTTAAAAGTTATGCCCATGCTTCGGTGCTCGAAAAGGGGAATTTGCCCGCAGGAATTGCTCTCAAATCAGTGGTATGCCGGAAGGATACCTGGCTGCTGTTTTTTGCAGGGGGGCTTTCGGCTTCGCCTGTCCTCGTTTTTGCAGGTCTCTGGGGAGTCCCCTATCTCATGCAGATCTACGGCCTTGAACGAGCTCAGGCTGCCGGCATTACATCAACCATGCTGGTTTTCTGGGCCATGGGTGGCCCGATCCTGGGTGCTCTGTCGGACCGGATTGGGTTACGCAAAACTCCCTATCTCATCAGTACAGTTTTCACAACCCTGCTCTGGGCCATTTTCCTGTTTGTTGATTTACCCTATATTCTCCTGTATCCCCTGTTGGCAGCGATTGGTTTTGCTTCCGGGGCCCTCATTATAGGGTTTGCCTTTGCAAGAGAAGTAAACCATCCCGGTGCATCAGGTGCGGTTGGAGGCGTTGTCAACATGTCGGTTCTTGGTATCGCGGCAATTTTGCAGCCTGTGCTCGGTAAGATCCTGGATTCTCACTGGGATGGTGTTTTTATCAACGGAGCCAGGATTTACAACAGTTCTGCTTACGATGCAGCTTTTGTGTGGTTTCTGATATGTTCAGCGCTCTCTGTTATTATGGTATTTTTGACAAGGGAGTCCTTCTGCATGATTAATGATGCCGCGGAAGCAGTACAATAAAGCGTTCTTATGAAATTTAATGAATTATTTAAACAATAGAAGGTGGTTATGGAAATAGAACTTACCAGGGAGAGGATCGAGTATCTTGAAAAAGATTTTCGAAGGGGATTCATTAAGTTCTGTGGATTTCGGGTGTCCAAAATAAAAAAAGGACTAATGGAATCCTCTGTAACAATAGGAGAAAACCACAAAACCCAGGATAATTTCATTCATGCCGGTCTCATCGCGACCATGTCTGATCACACCGCCGGCTATGCCGCCTATACCCTGGTTCCAGATAATATCAGGATATTGACCATCGAGTTTAAAATAAATTTTTTAAAGCCTGCCTATGGCAATGAATTACTCTGCAAATCAGAAGTAATAAGTCAGGGAAAACAAATTATTGTCGCCCAATCCACTGTATTTGATGTCAGGGATACCTATGAAAAGATGGTGTCCAGAAGTACCATCACCCTGATGGCTATAGATGCCGAAAAGCTTGATAAGAAAAGATAAGAAGAACGTTCATGCCATGTTACTCTCCAGATGGCATGAACTGTTAAATCCAAAAAATCTCACGGTGACGAGTCGTATCGTGCCACAACTAAAGACAAACAATTTATCCGTGGCTTACGCCTTGGGACCACTTCTAAATATAGACGCTATGGTCCGCCCAATCAACATTGCTAAAGGTATAAGGATAAAGACGGTTACCGGAAGAAACAACAAGCCCACGATAAATTCTGCTATATCGAACATCGTCACCCTCTCTTTTTTAATTTTTCCGATAAAGGTCCGTCGTCCCATTATTTAAGCAGATGATGGTTTCCTCTTCGTTTGGACAATGGTGCCTGCACATGCAGGAAAAAGATTGTTTCCAGTAAGTTTGCAAGAGGGGTGCCATAAATATCAACTCAAGTAATTTTCCTGTAATAACTATATATTGGGAGAAGGTGGAGGGCTGACAGTTCCTGCTGTTTTAAACTCAACAAAAAGCCCAGGGCAAAAACTCAACTTAAATGGTGGGGAGGTGAATAATTCGAATTCTTAGGGAAGAGGTTGTTCGAAAAAAGATTAAAAATATTATTGACTGATTTGTTCTTGAATATTTTTAAATTTTGAATTGTTTACGATATATTTGCCATCACGATATTCTGCTATGTCATACAATAGAGCAATGTCTGCATTTGCTGCATTGGGCGGCACAGAAGATTCCCTAATAAAGATGATCTCAGTATTTCCGTCTCCATCCAGATCCCGTAAGCGGTCAACAATGGCATGCTCATAAAACCCGCTGAACTGTCCTATTTTTCTAATCTCAGGCCAGTGGAGATCAAATACATTGAGTATTGGAAACCCTGAACTGGTTCCGGTGTCGGCAATATTAATCAACAGATGAGTACTCCTGTCACGGGTTTCAAGAAACCCCAATACATTTTGCTGCCCATTGTATTCAGATGGAAGGGGAATCAGGTCATAGTGGAGAATTTCTCCAGCAGCGGAATATTTTGCCCAAAATAAATGGCTGGGCCGGCCTCTGAAATCGAAATCATCTTTCGGTGGTTCAACCAGCATAACCATCTCGAACAGCCCATCGTGGTCTGTATCTACCAACCAGGGATCAGAGATTTCACAATTTTCATGGACGCCGGACGGATATTCACTTTCTGTTTTATCTTTGAGGTAGGATAATATTTTTTTATCGTTACCAGTAAGATTCGTCAGAATATTTTTAAGTGACGAAAGATCAAGATCGATTCCAAACAAGTTGATTTTCAGCTCGAATATGTAGTCTTTAAGCTCATAAATTCGATAGGCATCACAACCGGAACAATCCGGACTGAATCGCACTCTGGTAATCAATTCTGCCCGACCATCAGCATCGAGGTCTTTGAAGGAAACAAAGCGTTCCTCAAAATAAAATGCCCTGTCAATTCCTTGCCGCAGCAGACTTTTTTTTACTTTTGACAAGTCAACAACAAGAGATGTAGAGGGATGACTGACTTCGTTTCTTTCAGATCTTGCATATCTTAAACAGACTTCTTCCCCGGTGGAATCACCATCCAGTTCAACCAGGGCGTTGTAAAAACAATCTCCAATGTCCTCTGAAGAGCCTTCGATATTCTCCGGATTCACGGTATAAATGAATGGCTGACCGCTTGCCGATCTCTTTTCAAATTCAGCAGTTGCTTTATCCATCTTTTCTATCGCTCTTCTTTCTGCATCGAAGGTATCGACCGGCCAATCAACCTCAATATTCAGATTCTGTTTAATTGCTTTTATCATTGTCGAGTTATACTCGTCGACCCTCTGAATGATAAGGTCATTAACTACACAACCGGCAACGTGTCTGTACTCGATCCCGTATGGCTTTAGATCTTCAATCTCAGAAGGTACACCCATAAAAAGTCCGAATCCATGGATTTCATAGCGCCCACGCCAGAGATCATATTCAGCTTCCAGTCTGCCAATTTGCCGACTACCAAAGAAATAGAGTAATGCAATCAGGATAAAGAGAATTGAGCAGGTCCAAAGAAAGTTTCGTAAAATTTTTCTCATTTCCGTTTTTTTAACCCCGAACTACTTGCTGTGATTTCATCAACAGGGTTAACATCCTCTATCTTTGGCTCATCAAATCCACACCTTTTATCCCAAGTTGCCAAGGATTTCATCTATTCTCTCTCCAGTAATCTGTTCAGGATGTCCTGAATTTATCCAGTACAATGGCCTGCTTATAGACCGCGCATAGTAAACAATGGCCGCAGTCCCGGCCTCATTTTCCGGAGGCCTGCCGTCCCAGATTGCCAGAAGCAGATCGCAGTGGTCTACGACATACTGCCCTACCAGTTTATAGGAAGCAGTGCGGCTTGCCTGTTTTTCCATGATCCGGGTATCATTGCTGACAGACAGGAGTGCTAGAAATTCTTTTTTTGACTCTTCTGTCTTAAAATCAGTCAGATAATCATCAATTTCTACTGGCAGAGGGGATTCCAAAAAGAATTCCGGAAACTTCAAACACTCATGGGCTACGATCCGGTCTGCGCCTTCCGCCAGCGGTGAGAGGACCACCATGCGAGAAATCTTTTTCTTGCGAGCCTTTTTAAGGATGATTCGTAGTAGACTCTGAATTGTGAGGCCGCATTTTTCCGACTTGGCCAGAACCCTATGACCAGTAACGCCGACAGTAAAAAGCTTCATCCCTGTGTAATTTCCTTTCAATATAAACAGCTTGTAACTTCATAAAGACAAATTTAAATATTTTATTCGAAAGCCTAATGGCCGTTATTCTTATTCTGAACGGCGATTGATTCTAACTTGGATTTTCCTGTGAAAGCCTCATGTCGCCACCGCATCATCGCAGCGACGAAAGAATTTAACAGTATTTTGCGTAGGACAGGGCAAAGTATTGCATAAGTATCGTCCAATGTTGCGTGAGTCACATACCTCTGTATATCAGAAAACTAAATTACTTGTTCTAATTTTGTTCCAATTAATAAAGAGACACAAAGTGTCTCAAATCGATGATTGAGCGATTTATTTCCGTTGACTCCAGGATTTCAAAGCTAAAATAATCCAGTTGCATCTGCAGCCAGGACAAACTATTATCAGAATATCACAAAAAAAAATAGGATTCACGTCCTCCGTCCTTCGGGCAAATAAAATCTTTAGCAAAACCATCAGGTTTATCACAAGGATGATAGCCCAGACCCATGCGTCGGAAACATTTTCCGTTAATATATGGATATACGTTTAGTCAATTCTACTTCTAATTTCAACCAGTTTAGTAAGTTGCAACTTGCTGAATTTCCGCAAGTTCTTTATACTCAGTCTACTGAAGGCTCTACCAATAAATGCAGCACTCTCTGGAGAACCTGAAACCAATTTCCGGGGAAAAACGTTCTCTATTATCATCTGCCCAAAGAGGAAATATTTTGTCCAAAGTGATGGTCCTCTAAAAATGCAAGCGTTAACCAATAGATAATAGCCGTGATGTTAGTCGCACAGAGATGCTGCGAATATGAATATTTCTGCAGCAAAGTAGAAATTCTGCAAGTATACATATACTTACAAAAGGAGCTTGGAGTCTATGGACAGAATACTTATAGCCGGCGACCTGGTATGCGATAACAACATCGCTCACTATCCGGCAGTGCCTTCAACTCACCATAAATTGCCATCCAAGACTATGCTCCGCAAGCGCCCCGGAGGTGCGTCATATCTCAAGGATATCATCAAGCTCGCCTGCTGCGACATTACAGGTCTGGATTTCAATAGCGAAACCGTTCCTCTCTGTTTTGCCGACTCATCATCATGCAGGGAATGCGACGACACACAACCTGACAAAAACAATGTTTTTGCAGACAATGTCTATCAGATCTGGTCTTTGCGAGAAAAAGAACATGGGAGCAAAGAGAAGGTTTGGCGGATTAGCGAACTCCTTGGGTGCGAAAAACCTGATAAAGTCAGGCCTATGATCCTGCCGGATGTACTGGAGAAACCTTACACCCTTGTGCTAGACAACCTCGGCATGGGTGGCTTCAAAGACATAAAAAGCCTGAAAGCATTGATAGAAAAGCGAGCCCCAGAGAGAATAGTCCTGAAAGTATCATCCCTGATGATGGATCAACCGCTGCTTGACTACCTGCTTGGGCATGCAGATACATTGACGATTGTGCTCCACGCCGAAACGCTCAGGGAACGCGGTGCAGCTATTTCAAAGGGTCTGTCATGGGACCGCACTATTGAGGAAACGGTGAAAGAGTTTACAACCGGTCTATCAGCTGGCGACCTGGCATGTTGTGAGAGAGTTATTGTCCAGTTCGGATGTGAAGGTGCCGCCAGTTTTTCACGACACAGACTATCGTTCAAAGATTCCGGCAATAAGCCGGTGGATGAGCTGTTACCACACGCGGAATTGGCACATTTTCTGTTTCACCCGCGCGAGCATGAAGGGGCCTTTAAAGCCAAGCGGCCAGGTTCCGTTTATGGAGGGGCGTCCATTATTACCGCCTCGGTCATACGCCATCTGCTGCAAACCCATGACTACCCGCTCTTCGTGGCGTTGGGCCGTGCCTTGGCTGCAGTGCGGATTAACCATGAACTCGGAGGCGGAAAGGAAGAAAATTTTGATCCGGACACCGCGCATCAGGAGATTAGCCATATTTTTCATCCGGCTACCGACGCCAAGGAAAAACCGGAAGATCTCTTCGGGAGTGCCTTTAACCACGACCTCTTCACCAACAAAACAGGCGACACAGGGAGATCCAATCTGCTCCAGGATGTAACCGGAACAGGCCAGGAATATGTGGCGGCAAAAGCTATGGAAATCATCTACCATGGGGCTGAAAAAGCGTTGCGCTATGCGCCGATGGCCCGTTACGGAGGTTATGCCACTGCTGATCGCGAGGAAATCGAACGCATCAACAGCGTTAGAAGTCTCATCACCCAATACCAGAAAAACATCACAGATACCCGCCCGCTTTCCATTGCGGTCTTCGGGCCTCCTGGTTCCGGCAAATCCTTTGCCATCAAGCAGCTCGCCCAGGAGCTGTTCGGGAAAGACAAGAAACCCCTCGAGTTTAACCTTTCACAATTCGACGGTGAGATGAAAAATCTGCACGAAGCCTTCCATGTTGTCCGTGATGCTTCTATTAAAGGACAGGTTCCGCTTGTATTCTGGGATGAATTCGACTCCGATAACCTGCACTGGCTTAAAGAATTCCTCGCCCCGATGCAGGACGCAGAATTCCGCTCCGGCAGCCTCACCCATCCATTCGGCAAAGCCATTTTCGTCTTTGCGGGAGGGACGAGCGATACCTTTGAGGCATTTGACCAGGCTGATGAAACAGTCTTCCAGATGGTCAAAGGCCCGGATTTTGTCAGCCGGTTGCGCGGATTCGTCAATGTCAAGGGGCCGAACCCTGTGGAAAAACTCCTGCCAGGCGAAAAGGCGGGAGAGATTTCTTACGAGGACCTCGTGAAACGCGACTCCACACACCTTATACGGAGGGCAATGCTGCTCCGCAGTGTGATAGAAAGAAATCGGCCCCAACTCATTGGCGCCGGAAAAAAGGCATCTGTCGGGTCGGATGTTGTCCGCGGCTTCCTGCGGGTGAAAAAATTCAAACACGGCGCACGGTCGCTTGAGTCCCTTGTGAGCATGAGCGATCTTGCGGATGCAGGCAACTTCGGAGGAGCGTCACTGCCCAATCCTGACCTTCTGGGTCTGCACGTGACAGATGATTTTCTTGGGCATGTAGAAAAAGGACAACTTGGAGATCCAATAATCGAAGTACTGGCCGAAGCATGTCATAAGGCATGGAAAAAACAGAAAGAAAATGATGGATACATTTTCGGTGAAAAAAGAGATGACCTCTCCACGCCCAAAAAAAAGCATCCTCTCATCGTGCCCTATAATGAACTCAACAACAAGGACAAGGAAGGGAACCGTCTGACAGCCTGCAAGACAGAGGCAAAGCTGCTGGAAATCGGTTATGTGATCAAGCGGTCCACTACAGAAGATGCAGCGGGAAACGGGATAATCGAGTTTTCCAATGATGAGCGAGCAAGCCTGATGATCATTGAGCATGACATCTGGCTTCGAGATCATCTGATTAAAGGGTATACATGGGCCGAAGAATCAAACGACAATCTTCGATTGCACAGGGATGTAACCCCGAATGCAAATGTTCCGGCCGAGGACGTCGAACTCGATGGGGTTATCGTTGACTCCATCATTCCTGCTTTGAAGGCCAAGGGCTACTCGTTGGTAAAGGGGTAAATGGAATAGTGATAATAACCACAGTGTCACCGGTAGGTCCGCAGTGTGCCAAGGTGCGTGGACCGGAGATATCACCGCACTTTTTATCCGAAAAGCTAACGGATTGATTGCCGCCCCCATTGTTTGTGTTTTTTTCCCAGAAAGGAATAGGCGAACATCCCTCCACCCTATTGGTCGAGACAGAGGAATATTCACACCGCGACTGCCCACTGCAGGCGTGCTATTGCTCCCTGCCTGTTGCCTCGCGGTAGAAAATTTTCAATTGTTCAAGCAATCGTCCATCAGGCGGATGGGTGCGAATCATATCGCGACAACTGCCATCGTAGAACCGATCGAATTGATGGATCAGATCCCGCAGGCCGTCGGCACTGGTTTCACAGTGTGTCATGTCAAATCCTCCTGTTCCTCCACGTTTCATGCCTTCGTATGCCACCATCTCTCCCATGAGGAACAGGTTCGGCATTGGTACCGGTGAAAGCACAAACTCGCACTGTTTTATCGCTGCCACATCTTCGATGGCAGCCTGGGGATCATCGGTGATGTCGCTTCGCCCTTCCAGCAAACCGATCAACCTCTCAAAACGCACCCGGAGTCGTTCGGGCAGCATAGCCTGCGCAAAACGCCGGGGCGGGTTTATGACCGCCTTCATACTGGCGCCGAGGAGCAAAGCCTTGCGGAGAGTGTTACGTTCAGCGATCAGACTTTCATAATAGTCGGCCTTAAACGTTTCACCCACTGACTCATTATTGCTGATCGCCAGGGATCCAAGACCTGCGACTATCCGGATTGTGACTCCTTTCAGTCCATTTGGACCTGCTGAATCCACTAACCGCTGGAGATCGCGTACAATCAGACGGGTTCTCGGCAGGCGGCCCCGGACAACACTCCACACCTCCTGATCAGCCCGCGTTTCAGCGGCGGCCCTGAGAGAGCCCGGAAGCATTTCCGCGAGAGCTGCTCGTCCCGCCTCGTTATGCTGATAGCAGAGTTGCCGGAATTCATGCACGTCATACGGAGAAGTCTCAGTTGATTGAGTGAGAATCACGACCTTCTCCGGCCCTTTAATCTGGTGCGCAATCCCTAATTCATAAAATACATTGGGATTGTGATCGGTGATGTCTGCGACCACCACGGAAGCCTGACGGATGTCGTGCATGATCTGCGGCAAAATACTCCCCGGCTGCAGCTGCCGGTCGCCACGGATATACTCAAATCCGCATTCTTGAGCGGACTTTGCAATAATCTTGTCAATATCCTCGAATTTCACGCCAAAAGGCATGATTGAAAAACATGTTTTCTTCATAGAGCTCCTCGATTAGTGTTCAAGGCTCACGCCCTTGGATTCAGGCGACCTCAAGATCGATGTTCTAGTACCGTCAACAGCCCAGGATTATTATTGCCCCTTTTTCTCCTTTGCCTGCAGGGGACTTTGGTGAAAATTGACAGGTGTGTATTATACGGTCAGTTTCCTGATTATGCTTACTTTATTTGCCAGTTGGTCATCAGACTCCTTTCTCTTACCAAGTCGAGAGTCGGCCTGACTCAGTGCTGACAGACGGCGTTAGAATTTCGGGCTGAGAGCAACAGGCTGAGAGGATAATGAAGTCTTTTTTTGCGTGAAAAACCACATGCTTGAGTTTCTCAAGACGTGGCTGGTTTTTTTAGATAGACAACCGGGGGTTGTATTGTATTATATCACGGATAATTAGGTAGATGGGAGGTATGCCCATGAGGGGCGCTTTTTTTAAGGAAGGATGTCTATGACAGGGTTTTTCTCGAATTTCCTTAAGAAATTGACTAAACGTTTACTGGGCGCACCAGCAGTCCAACCATAGGAAGATGCCGGGAAGTCCTCTTCTTCGGTTGGAAAATCCAAATCCAAGCCCGGCCCTGAACCGCAAAAATCGCCAGCTCAACCCACATCGCAGGCAGCTGTTCCCCCTTCCACACCAACACCACAGCCTGCGGAAATACCTCATGAGACACGCCAGTCTAAGGCTGCCTCCAGCACCGTCTGGAAATCGCGCCCGGTCTTTTTCTCCTCTACCTTCAAAGATATGAATGCTGAGCGGGACTATCTGCGCGACCATGCCTGTAAAAGTTTGGCCGACCGGCTCCGGGAACGCTGCCACTACCTGGATACCATCGATCTGCGCCAGGGAGTGGAGAATGCACACCTGGCCGATGAGGCGGCGCGGGAAATGCTTGTTCTCCGGGTCTGCCTCGATGAGATCGAGCGCTAGCGACCCTTTCTTATTGGACTCCTTGGCGACCGCTACGGCTGGATTCCCCCCGCCGAACGGATTGCCCCGGCAGCACGGGCCGCCAGCCTGCCAGACTCCGTTGAAGTGGCGGGCAAGAGCGTCACCGAGCTGGAGATCCTCTATGCGGTTCTGGAAAATAACGACCAGTTGCATCGATCCTGGTTCTACTTCCGCACCCTTGACTGCAGTTCCATGCCGCCGGAGGTCGCCGCCCACTTCCCGGACGAGGAGGAAAGCAGCGATCCCGATTCACCCGCCGCCAAACTCCAGGCCCTGAAAGACCGCATCCGGAGGCAGCTGCCCGACCGGGTCCGTGACTATACCCTGGGCCGGGACAAGGACAAAAAGGAATTCACAGGCCTTAAGGACCTTGACGCCCAGTTTGAAGAGGATATCTGGAGCGACCTCGACACAGAGACCGCAGCCTATCTCCGCGAAGCGCCAAAGACCTGGCAGGAGGCCGATGCCCAGGCGGTTATCGACTTCGTTGCCGAGCGTATCCGCGGCTATGTCCTGCTGCTTGGACTTGTTGCTGATTATGAGAAAAAGAAACAGGCAAAGTCCCTGGCAGCGTATAGACAAGCCAATCCATGGCTGCTGCTGTAATCATAAATGTCTTGAATATCTTCTTTCATTGGGAGAAGGAAGATCGTTCAACAACACCTATACCACTTCATCCTGCATCAGCAACTCACTCATGACAGCCTTGCGCACATCATCTGCGAGACGGTCTTTCACTACATGATAAAAATCGCTGTAAGGAACGAGATGCTTCTGGCACAGGGCAAGCTCATGTGAAAGATAGGTGATCGCGTAATACTCCTTGTGGACGTCATCACAGTTAATGAGAAAATCTATAATCTGATGTCTTCTTAAGATACCGATATATAAGGTATCGAGCTTATTGGCAACAGATGGCTCGGGATGCTGATTTTTCTGCCTCAAATTAGCAAGAACCATCTGGTCAAGAGCCTCGCCGCTCTCGGCGAAAAGACCCGTGGCTATATAGGCGTCTTTACCGTCTGAATCAAAATATACACATTCGGCCTGGTCATAGTAAATATGAATGTTTGTCTTGATTGCCAGAGCGACATCGGGGTGCTTGATGATTCTGTTTATTTTGGTAAGGAAGTCTAGCTCAACTCCTGAGATATGGCGCTTCCCAATAAGCCTTGTATTGGGGGTGAGTGATTCCTGGCTTACAATTTTGCGATCGACAAGGTTTTTGATCTTTATCTGGTCTTCCTGGATCGTGTCAAGATTGACCACATCTTCAAAGATCGAGGTGAAGAGATCATCGTAAAACCTTGGTGCACCGTTATTGATGGTACATTTCTCCGGCAGGATGACAAAATCATGTTTAAATGCACCGCCAACCCAACGGAGATTCTTTTTGTCCGGCGAAAAAAACAGTGGGAGTCCGTCAGTGATTTTCGAATTGATATCCTGCAAGGAGGAGTAAATCGACTTGCCATTCATTCTGTACACCTTTGCTTCAGCCAGCTTTTTCAGCACAAAATCATGTTTTCCATCGAGTGGTGTCTTGTCTTTGGTTTTCTGCAGGTAATTTGCGAGCTGGTTGCGCAGTACATACTGGTTGGCAAGGATCAGTTCCTTATTCTTTGTCTCATCCATTTCCTTTGCGAGTTCAACCATCAATACATCAGCTAACGTTCGTAACATTTTGTCGTAGTTGTAATCGAGGCGAAACGAGTCTCTGCTGATTGTCACCGAGAGGTCATTGCAATTAATCGCGATAGAGAATTGTGGTAAATAGGGGACTTCTTTGCAGTAGTAATCGCGTAAGTCGTTTTTGGTGTCTGGACCACCGGTCAACAGATTGGCAAGTGGAATCTGCAAGAGATATTCAAATTTGCACATTACGGTTATCCACTTATGCCAGTGTTTTTGGTCGAGAAATCCATAACAGGCCTTCTCTGCGAAAAATATTGCTTCGTTCGCTCTTGCTCTCTGCCATATCGATTGGAAGAGGGAACCGTTAATCGTGATATTACATGGATAATATTCGAGTCTTTTCTTCGCATCATTCAGGCATTGTTGTACTGCGGTATCATCTTCAAATAGAACGATAATTCTGGTACTGAAGGGAAAAGGTTGTTCATGCATTATAGCTTTTATTGTCGGGTGCATCATCGGGCTGGTCACTTCAAAAGACAACTCAACGTTCTCCCCCTCACAGCAGGTCAGTACTCGAACGCTTTTTGTTTTAAGCTTGGGGTTAAAGATTGAGACAAATCCAATGCCGAATTTCCCGATCTTGTTCGGGTCAGAGGCCTTATCCGTCCCGCCGAGAGTGGTAAGGAGCTTCAGGCGCTTACGATCCAGACCTTCGCCGAAGTCGGTGATTGAGATTGAATTTTCGCCCGTTTCAATGGCACCGCGCTTTTCATCCCAAGGTAAATGACTGGGATAACTATCAAGCGCATTCTGAATAAGTTCGCTGAATCCTCTACCAGGATTACCGCCAAACTGGCTGCTGATCAGCTTGTGCCATCCTTCATTGATGTCTATATCGATCCCTTCTTCCAGCCGGATCTGTTCAAGTACGTCAGGTAATGCTTTCTTTTCAGGCATTGGTGTTCCCCCTTTTGTTAATCCATCCAGGCCGAGTCTCCGCGGGATTTTCTGATAAAGTCTTGAATTGCCCTGTTGGTAAAGTCAGTTTCTGCTTCCTTCTGCAGAATTTCGGGTAATTTTTTTGTCCCACACTTCGCAATAGCATCCATCAATACGAGATCCTCTCTGACTTGAGAGGACAACTCGGGAAGTATTTTTTCGCCGCTGGTCAGGCACATGGCAAGGGCCCAGTGACCCGCTAACGCTGGTGACACTTTGGTTAGAGCAATAAATTTCCTGATTTGCTCATGATTGAGGTTGAGAATGACTGTTTTGTTGTCATAAAGGAATATCTGTGTTTTGCAAGGGGTTCTGCCATCCTGATGGACCAGATAGTTAACGCGCCATGATATTTCCTCAAGGTTCTTGATGGCTTCGCGGGATTCTTTAAAAACACCGGCCAAGCGTTCCAGTTCATCCGCCGAATCGTTGCCGAATCCGAGAAAACCACTTCCGTTCCTGCCTTCCTGCTGCTTGAGAAAGTTCATTCCGCTGATCAACGGGTGAAAGCCAAGATATCTCTGAAATTCTTTCTCCAGCGAGCTGAGGTCCTTTCCCTTTGTGTCGAAGCGCTCGAAAATAATATCGTTGGTCCCCAGTTTGATGACATAATCTCCAAACATCTTGTCGATAATTTCACTGCCCCCTTTCGGCTGTTTTTTCGCCAGAACCGGCGCGTCAAAAATTGAATAATCAGCCCCTGGCGTTACCTCGCTTTCAAGATAGAGTTTTCCCTTTTCCATTAATTGTTCCTGTAGTTCAGCCATAGAAAGGCGATCCCCATTTTTAATCAGAAAAAGCGGGTAGCGGTTCCAGACGTTCTCTGGTGCGCCTTTGCAAAGCATCAACGCACAGGTCATCTCTTCGACCTGGGTGTAGAGGTAACTGTCTTCTTTTGGAAACCCTCTTTGGTAAATTCTGAGAATTTCATTGAGATATTGAGGTATCAGATCCGCCCATAATTTCTTGGCCAGTTTTGATAACTCATCTTCATTGCTCAGGCAGTGTCGACCAATGGGAACCAGGAAATCATCGCTATCGACCCGTATTGTCAGGTAAGGAACTTCCCTGACTTTTTTCCCTCTTGCAAAGAGCAGATTGTACCGGTTGGTAATGAGAACCCTCTGCTTATATACCTCATGGCTCGTTGCCCCAATAGAAAGCACCAGGTCAAATCTGGTGCCATCAAGATCCAGAAGATACCTGCGAGAATATGGATCCGCGTAACCATAAAGACCCTTTGAATCCCAGCCATGGGGTTGCAGCCAGCGTCGTGAGTCGCCATTCTGATCGGCTATGCTGATTGTTATATCCTTATATCGGAGATAGGTGCGGAGCACTTTTTCCAACTCGAGCAATTCTTTGTCCAGGCTAAGCTCCTTTGTGAACGTTATCTCGAATTTCGTTCCCTGTGGCAAAATATCTTGCAGTTTCTCAAGCAGGATCAAATCCTCGTCGAGCAGACAGTTGGCCTTCATCCGCCACGCTTCTTTGCCTGTGGAAGTGGTCATCACAAATTTGCTTTGCCCCTTGATGGCTGCGACACTGAGTTTGCCTACCCCGAATTGGCCGACAGCGGTATTGAGCGAGGGTTTTTTCACTGATCTGTACAGCACATTGAAATCCATGACTCCCTGTCGATCCATACCGCGGCCGTTGTCTTCAACCGTTATGGTCAGGGTCAGCTCATCCTCCCGACCGGAGATCCAGCAGATCGTCGCATCGGCGTCATAAGCATTGACGACAAACTCACGAATCCATTCTCGAGGGTCGGCAAATTGCTCACACATATCTTTTTTCAGCTTTTTCCGGTCAGCCTGAATGCCAAGGGCAGCAATGGCTTGCAGCTCTTCCGCTACCCCTGTTTTTTTGCTTGATTCGTATTCCATTGGTTTTCTCCTTTTGCTCAATTGTTTTTTTATTAAAAAGCAAAGAGCATTCCCAAAAAACCAACAAAATAAATAGACGATTTATTACAATTAGATAAGCAGGTATGTTGAGGAGTAATGTTGAGTTTTCGAATGAAATTGATGCAGATTGTGTTGACTTATTATTGCTTTTTGTGGTTGCTGGGAAGATTTTTCGCAGTCGCGTGAAGCTGCAGGCTACTTACGAATGAACTGGTTTGCAGAAAGAGGACGCAGTGTACCTCTCTTTGGCGTTAGGATGTGATTCTGTTTATCTCATCAAATACTATCTCCATAACCTTCGTCAGTTTGTCTGATAACTTAAACCAGGAGGCAGATTCCCTGTTAGGTGCAGAAAACAGTTTGTTGTCTATTTTTGACAGCTCGTCTGCAAAGCCGCATACTTCGTTTAAGGTGGGCACGGAGTGGAACAGAACTGCGTCCTTTGGGGTGCAGAGCATCTTGAGTTCTCTGATGTTATTCAGGATAGTATCCTGGTGCACCGTTTTTGCGGTTTGGTCTTCCAATAAAGAAGTGATGGCCAGTTTTATAGAGAACAAGATATCGCTTACCCGTTTGAGCCTCCTGAGGCAATGCGCAGGATGGAGTAACACATCTTCATTGTGAAGCCCCTGTGCCGGTTGGAAATAATGCTGTCCATGGTAAGCGAAGGCAAAAAGGAGATCCTTGATTGTGATTTCTTCAGTCCGAGCAATTTTTGCATGGTACAGTGTCCGCAGACAACGCAGAAATGAGTGCAAGACTCGGACGTTTCCAGGCCAATCCCGTTTCTTCATTTCTTCCAGGATTTCATCACTAAGTGGTTTGGCAGTATCCGGTGTATTGTTTGCCCAGAAAGTTGAGGCGAGAATTGTTATATCTTCCTTCCGGTCCCTGAGTGGGGGAACGAAAATCGGAAATGTGTTAAGTCGATAATACAGATCGTCTCGAAACTCACTGGATCTGACTCGTGAGACCAAATCGACATTGGTAGCGGCAATAATTCTTGCGTTAACATCAATCTGGCTATTGCTGCCAACGGGCCTGATTTTTTTGTCTGAGAGCGCGCGTAAAATTTTAGCCTGATGATCTTTGGACAAATCACCAATCTCATCGAGAAAAAGCGTGCTGTCGTGCGCGAGTTTCCATAAACCAGGTTTAGTTATTTCTGCTCCGGTAAAGGCTCCTTTTTTGTACCCGAATAATTCGGACTCCAATAAATTTTCAGAGATGGCAGCACAGTTGACTACCTGCATCCTTTCCAGATTACCAAAACGAAGCAGGTGAATTGCTTTGGCAATTACTTCCTTTCCAGTCCCTGTTTCTCCCAGAATGAGGACTTCGTCATTAGTTTCAGCAGCACATTTTATAAAAAAACGTATTTTTTCTGCTTGGTCTGAGGTTCCTAAGAACAGCCGTGCAAGCGGGTCGGGTGAAAAAGTATGGCTTATCTGAGAATTAGAATTCTCAACTTTGTTATCAATGCCTTCTTTCACCAATTCTTTAAAAGCACTGATACTCTTTTTCAAAGCATTAAAAATACTCTCATCGACCCCAAGTATATAAACATTTTGGTCGTCTTCTTTCTCAGCTCTTTTCAGCAGATCGCGTATACTTCGAGGAGCTTGTTTTGGTGTTTTAAAATTACTTGCAAGCAAGGGTATTTTATTTTGACCAAGCATGTATCTGGAGAGAGGGACTTTCTCATGCTTTGTTCCCTTGTTTGTTGTTATATTGCTGAAATTAATTATTATTTTTAGGTTACTGTTTTTGGTTACATGCAAACAGAAGACATGATCTTCTTTAATTTTTAAAAAACATTCTGCCCGACTGCAATCAATCTCAGCCAACACATTTTCTAATTTTTCACCTTTTATCAAGTACTTAATTGTATCTATCTTCATTGGTTTGATCTTCACGTTCTTTAAGAATAAGTTCTTGGCTGCGAAGAGATGCTTGAAGGTGCGGATGAGTCACGGAAATAGAAAAATGCATGGTGAGCCATGTCCGGGTTGCGCAACACGCCGTGGACAATTTCCAGCTCAGTGATACTGCGCTGTCGATGTTCCGAAAGCCAAGGGTGTGCCTCAGTCATATCATCCGGAACAACTTCAGGTATCCAGCCGTAGCGTTCACCCAACAGGCCGATAAAATAGGGTCTGCTGTTTTCAATTTCTGCAAGACAGATAGGCAGAACTTCTCCGCGCTCGGCTTGCTCTTGAGTCACTCCCCATCGCAAGTCTACTTCGGTGAACCCAACACCGCGCTCCAAACACATTTTGCGTAGTTGCGGAAAGATATTCTTCACCAGGATATCCCGCTCCTCCTGCATATCTTCAAAGGTTGAGGATACGAATACCCGGATGTTTCGGTGTTTCCTTTTTATAAATGAACCATCGTTTGCAATTGCAACTCTATTTGGATCTGTACTTATATGAGCAGAGGATTCATGAGTCCGATTCGCATCGCTGCGACTGGTTTCGGCCTGGACAGGAGTTGGCAAAGTTTTAGTCTTACAGCTTTTCTGACCAAAGAATTTTTCCCAACATTTCATTCGATCCTCTTCACCATAATTAACTCGGTCAGTGACAAATGATGTTATGAAAGTAGATCACTATGTATATACAGGAAAAAAGGACGAAAAGGAAGGCTCAATCCGTTAACGCGGTCACATTCTTAACCTCTCGGTGGAGTTACCGGGCCTTCATCGCAATTTTCAGTGGTTTGAGAGTTGAAGGCATTTGAGCCTCTGGAACCTAACTTCTATTTTGCTCCATCCTGTTTTCACAACGTGTGATCAAAGCATTAAATTTTAAAGGATTCAAACAGTTAGGATGAAGAAAAAATAGCCGTGTATTGACAGGCACTGATCAATAAGGTATAACCCAGCAGGAGGTGAGGAAGTTCGGAGAGAAAACTATAGCCGGAAAGTAACTGTAGCATAGTTTTATGTAATAATTCTGAAGCATCAGAATGATCTGCCTGGATTTTGATTTAGGAGTTTAGTAATGAGTGATTTTTTTTCCATATTTTCTGCATATGACATATATGCCTTCGCTGGTATGACATTAGTGGTTGTTATTATATCGTTTATAAAGTGGAGCACTGAAAAGTTTCCTTATTCAGATTCATGCTTTGACTGCAACAAAACATCCTGCCGGGGGTGCAGTATTCTGAATCAGCAGGAACTGGTCACTCATCGAAAGAAATGGAAAACAGTTGCCTGTCAGTCTGTCGATTATTCACAATATAATGAGGCCATGCCTCCAGGGGACACTGGAAATCTCGCCAATTGATAAATTAATAGGCATGCATCCTTTTGTATAGGAAGTAGATTTGCACCATTCTGCTCAATCCACGAGCTTAACTGTTTACGTTGTTTCAGAGAAAGTACAAGCTTCAATATGTCGAGTACTTATCCCAACAAAACCACCATCAATTTTTATTATTTTCTTCTGCCACTTATCACCGACTCGAGTAACGTGAACCACGTTCGCCTGTGTTAGCGGGATATAGCGAGATTTGCTCTTGCTTTTAAAAAGGCCATAAAACATACCAGTGATATAGAAGAACCCGTGCCCCTGAGTGTGAGTGATTATATGAGCTAAAGAGGTACTTTCCTTCGTCTTTACTTTTAGGTGTGCTGCTCGTTTTTTCTCCATGCTGTCTCCAACATTTTCAAGTGAATCATAAAAAAAAATAATATCCTGGAGTTTAATCTGGAGCTTAGCGTAATCGCCCAGCTTGGTGTTTCCTTCTAAAAGAATGGTGGCATTATATAAAAGCAAGGCATCATCAAAACTTCTTTCAGCCGGGTCCTTCCAATATATATTGGAACTGTTAAAAATATCAATTGTACGCAGTGATAAGTTTCCGACGTCCATATGTCCTGAATAGATCTTATCCGGACAATAAATAGTAATTTTTTTCTGACTAATTTCCATCTGCACTCCCTGCATTAATTACGTAGTTTATGGCAAAACTCAGTACGTGAGAAATGTTCCTTGCTAAATTCAATCTTATCACAAAACAGTTAGTATCCTATAGAGCTACATCAAATTTTTATAGATTGGATGCAAAAATGACTGTCATTGGTGATTGAAAGACCTTAGTCTGCCTGAGAAGGATTTTTCCCAAATGATGATGATAAAGAAGAATGCGTTGAACCTGAAAGTTAATTGATCCACCAACCCGAAGTAATCTTACTCAACATCTAGATTGGGATAATAATGATCGAGGCAAGGTGTGCAAATACTGTGTGAAACATTTGGCAGCTGGTTTTCCACAAGTGAGGGAACCCAAATCCATCTTGAATCATCATCTGGGTCTTTTATTTTCCTGCAGTTTTGACACTGAATGATATACTCATCTTGATTCCAGTATTTTTTACTGAAATCGATAACACTTGTTTCATGAGGTCTTGCCACAACCAGGTGATGCGTTATTATCAAGCCTTTTTTCTCAACCAGCGGATATGCCGTTTGTCTGAATAACCGATATTCATCTGTCGAAGAACACTCGTAATTTTGTTCAAATGGCTTGTTTTCGTGCAGTGATCGTTTATAAGCTGACAAAAAATAGCTGTTGAGGGGTTCTTCTCCGACTGTGGAAATATTTGATCCTACAGGAAATACTTTAAGTATGTGGGTACCATTGTTATTTTTGGCAAAAGAAACCCATGCATCGTTATATGCCTTTAATACCATTGTGCTATCTATAATATAAATTACATCCAAGCTCTTCTCGATGTAATCCAGATCCAGATATGAGATGTATTTGTAAAAATCTGGGGCAATAACCAATTTCATCTCCTTGCCAATTTTGAGGAGTCGCCTTTCTCATGCAAGTAAAGAGTACCAAGTGAAACAACCCAATGTCATCAAAAAAGTTGGCACCAGCAATAATGCCAGAGGCGTTAATAAATCAGGCTGGTCGTTGTCGCCACAATAAGTGGCACACAAGCATTGAGTGTGTAGCAACAGTAGGGGCAGATGGAGTAATAAGGAGATAAGCGGGTTGCTCAAGAATCTCGCAGTGTCAAGGTGCACAGGTCTGCACCGGGAAGAAAAAAGCTAAGCGGCGGCATCTTGCAGATTTTTTCAGTGCGATGAAAATGTACCAATAAAATGATTACTGATTGGAAATATTTTCCGCTTTAAGATCTCTGATAATTTTTCGACACTGATTTTCTGCCTCCATAGTATCGCTGGCCACAATTGTCTGGACAGAATGGGTGCTTTTTTGAATCAATTCATACTCATCGTCAGCAATTTTTTCGAGAAGCCAATCTCTCCATTGATGAATAATCATGCTCTTCATATTGTAGTTTCTCCAATTTATATTTTAGTTTACTGCCATGTAACCATTGCAAATATTTGAATGATTACATGTAAAGATTTTTACTCTTACGCTAAGGCTCGATCTACTATTTCCAGTTGACATGTGCCGGTGCCTTCCTTGAATAGCAATGATGAGTTAAATTTTAAATAGATACCATTGTATACATCATAACGCCATGCGCCATTGGTAAACAGAACTTGACCTGTTAATCCTTTATGGTCACGTATAGTATCACCTGATTTTATAATTATTCCATTACAATCTTTTAAACTTGTTACCATATGGAGCGACCCTCCAATAATTTAAGCTGTGATAATCCAGTGGTGGATTCAAGGTATGAAAAAATACTAACGAGGCTGGTATTAGCAAAGATAATGCCAGATAAATGTCTCTTTGCTAAGTAACTGTTGTATAGTAACAATATCGAAATACAAGAAAGGTATTTGACTGGAATTCAAAATTTGGATGGTTTTAACAACAATTCTTTCACGCATAGGACAATGAAGTGCGCAATTTTTAGTATCTGTCTCGTTCACCACCCGTCGTTCAGTTACACCGTGTCGCCATTGGGTCCAAGTCGATAAAGAAGTGTATCTTCTTCGCTCTTATGCATTCAGCAGGCATGGACACCGGTGCCTATATTGCTTGGATTGTTGATCTTTCATCCTGACATAAAATAGTTGTTAAACATTTTTTGTGAAATATTGACAAAAAAGAGAAAATCGTATATACAAACAACGAGTACTCCCTCTCTTTTACAATAGATAAAATCCCACACCATGCAGGTTTATGATTTATGGAATGAATAGCCGATAATTGCGGCCACGCAAATCGAGGTTCGGTTTTTTCAGAACATGAGCATCATCTTGGAAACAATATTTATGAGTAAAACACATTGAACAACCACCATAGAAGAAAGAATCTATCTGCAGTTTATGACAAGGAAGGGGAAGGAAGAATAAATTTCCGGGTTACACTCCTGTCGGTCAGCAACCTGATGAATTTAAGTGGTTTCAACCGACAACTAGCGAAATAATTTTTCCTCATGCTGACAACGATAAATCAAATAAAAGCTCCTCCTGCCCGTCGTCTTTCAAAAAAGAAAATTCGAGTGAAGTCGTCGAAATTCCGTCCATTTCTGCTGTTCTTTGTAGTCCTCTTTGCTGCTGCAGCCCTGGCGGGTGCGTATTACGAGATACAAAATTCTACCCTGCAGGCAAAACTGATCAGCAGATATGCAGCAAAACTGCGCTATCGTGTTGCTGATGGACCAAGTGATAAAATAATTTTTCCTAAAAAAGGTCCTTACGATCTTCGTCTCGGTTATGTTCAGCTCCCGGCCCTGTTGGATAAACTGCAGCAAAGAGGCATGGTAATCAGCAGGCAGGCACGGTTCAACCAGAGTCTTCGAAGCTATGCGGAGATGGGATTTTATCTACCCTATAACCAGAAAAGTCAGGGCGGTTTAGAGATTCTGGATGCCACTCAAAAATCCATGTATCGGATGATCAATCCAAGGCGGGTCTATCGTGATTTTATGGATATCCCTTATAAAGTTATCCAGGCGCTTCTTTTTATAGAAAACAAGGAGTTACTCTCTGACAAATTCCCAAAAATAAATCCAGCCGTTGATTGGGGACGTTTTTCCAAGGCACTGGTTGTACAGGCTGGAGAACTGGTCAATATTAACTTGCCGGCAATGGGAGGGAGTACTCTTGCAACACAGACCGAAAAGTTTCGTCATTCTGATAATGGTATGACCTCCTCGGTAACTGAAAAACTTACCCAGATGGTTTCTGCAAGTGTACGTGCCTATCAGAATGGTGAAGACACTTCCTTGTTCCGGAGACAGCTGGTACTCGATTATGTCAATTCCGTTCCACTTTCGGCAGCCCCGGGCTATGGAGAAGTAAACGGCCTGGGTGACGGCCTGTTTGTATGGTATGGCACGACTTTTGAGGAGATGAATCATCTGCTGAACCTTAAGGCTCCAAAGAGTCCGGAATTGGAACAGCAGGCTCGGATTATCAAGCAGGTAATCAGTCTGATGGTCGCCCATCGAAGGCCATCTTTTTACCTTGTAGAAGGACGAAGGGAGCTGGCAAACTTAAGCAACAGCTACGTCAGGCTTTTAGCCCGGAATAATGTAATTTCAGAGGCTCTGAGTGAAGCTGCCCAGACCCAGCCACTTCTTTTTAGAGATTTTAATAAAAAAACTGCCGCCCCTCATATTGCCAATAATAAAGGGGTAAATGTAGTTCGCAACCGCCTTCCCTCCCTTTTCGATACCTCGCTTTATGCGCTTGATCGAATGGATATGACTGTCACAACCACCCTGGACAGCAGCTTGCAGGAAGATGTCAGTCTCTATCTTAAAAATCTGGAAAATCCTGAGACAGCAAACAAATACGGGTTGATCGGCAAATATCTGCTTGAATCGGATCAGACCGACGATCTCAGCTACAGTTTTACCTTGTTCGAACGTACAGCTAAGGGAAATATGGTGCGCGTGCAGACCGACACCACGCAACTTCCGTTTGATATTAATGAGGGGAGCAAGCTTGAGTTGGGATCGACGGCCAAGTTGCGCACGCTGGCCACCTATCTTGAAATAATTGCCGAGCTGCATGCGGATTTGTCTAAACGCTCACCGCATGAGCTTGATAAACAGCTGCAGCAGAATACGGACATTCTTACAAACTGGGTCTGCTATCAGTTACTGCAGAATCCAAACGTACAGTTAAGGCCGCTGCTTGAAGCTGCAATGTTGCGCCCGTATTCGGCAAGTCCCGCCGAACGTTTTTTTACTGGTGGAGGGGTTCACACTTTTGGTAATTTCAGAAGGGAAGACAATAACAGAATTGCCACCGTAACAGAAGCACTAGAGTATTCACTCAACCTGCCGTTTGTCCGGATTATGCAGGATATTGTTCGTTATACCAAGGCCAGCCAATGGGAAAATAACAAACAGATTGTTCAGGATGATAAAGACCCCAGGCGCGAAGCGATGCTTGATAAATTTATCGATCGGGAAAGCAGGGTCTTTTTGTCACGTTTCTGGATGAAATATCGAGGCAAGAGCACCGATCAGCGGTTGGAAACGCTGTTGGCCGGCATCAATCCCAAAGCTTTGCGGCTTACCATCATTCATCGTCATCTCTTTCCTGATGCCGATCAGGCCAGTTTTATCAGCTTTATTCGAAACCAGCTGCCAACAAGCAATCTGACAGATAAGCAGTTAGAGAAAATGTACCAGAAATATAAACCGGGTTCCTACAACCTCCAGGATATGGGTTACCTTGCCGCAATTCATCCACTGGAGTTGTGGTTGCTCGACTATTTGCAACAACCGGGTGAGCGCACGCTGAGTGATGCGATATCCAAGAGTATAGACGTGCGACGGGAGGTTTATGGCTGGTTGATGCGCACCAAAGCCAAAAATGCCAGAGATACGCGGGTCAGGACTGTGCTGGAAATAGATGCTTTTTCGGATATCCATCGCCGCTGGAAAAATATGGGTTATCCCTTCGATCAGCTGATCCCTTCACTGGCCACGGCACTGGGGAGTTCCGGAGACAAACCGGCGGCATTGGCCGAGCTGATTGGGATAATATTAAATGATGGGAAACGAATCCCGACCTACCGATTTACAAAAGTTGAGTTTGCCAGGGACACTCCCTATGAGGCTGTCGTTGAGCGACCGACTCCCATCGCTCAGCAGGTGATGCTCCCGGAAGTCGCACAAATTCTGAAAGAAACCCTCGGAAAAGTTGTCAGTGAAGGAACAGCAAGGCGTCTGGCGAATAGCTTCCAGCAGGAAGACGGTAGTCCGTTTATTATAGGTGGCAAAACGGGCACCGGAGATAATCGTATAATGGCCTCAACCTCCTCCGGACACAAAACCTCATCCAGGACACTGAACCGGACTGCAACCTTCGTTTTTTATCTTGGAGATAATCATTTCGGGACATTAACAGCCTTTGTCAGTGGGCGATCGGCGAATGCTTTCAGCTTTACCTCGGCCCTGCCTCTTCAGGTATTAAAAGGAATGGTTCCTCTATTACAACCCTATATTAATACTGCCAATCAACAGGTACTGTAAGCATTGAAAGCCGATTCCGGAGAACTGCCGGATGGTTATCCGCCAACTCTTTTGTTGACATTCTGTTGAGGGAATGTCACTTTTTTGTTGAATCATCTGATGCTGCTTTTAAAAGTTGCCATAATTCTTCGCCTGATGGATAACCGAAATGTTGTATCTATGCCAATTGTTAGTAACTGTATTTGCACTTCTATTTTCCTCTGGTCCACTTACCGCTGCAGACAAGGTTGGTGATATTCCGCCGAAAAATGTTCCTGTCGTCAGTCAGGCGTCACCGGAAGAAACCCTGGCCATGCTGGCTTCCCTTAAGGAATTGCAGCAAAATCTGAAAAAACAGCTGGCCATAACGCGAGAAAAGATCAAATCCAGTGTTTCAGATGCAGAAAAACAGCAGCTGGAAGGCGAACTGGCGCGTCTCGATCGGCAGTTGTCTGAATCATCCAATGATTTCGAGCGGATAGCTACAGGAGTAGAGGTCGGGCTTTTTGTTGAAAGACAGCCGGAGACATTCAGTTGGAAAGATGAAATTACCACTCTGGTAGAGCCTGCTATCAAGGAAATCAAGCTGTTGACGGTTCGTGTCCGTCAGAAGACAAAACTGAAAGACACTATCAGTGAGCTGTCCGGTTTGGAACCAGTCGCGGCCAATGCTGTCAACCACCTTGAGCGCCTCTACGAGGATGCAAAGGATCCGGATATTAAAAAGAAGATCAAGGAGCTGCTCCCGGAATGGCGAAATAACGGGAACAGGATACGTAACAAACTGGAGTTGGCTCAGCTTGAGCTGAATCAGATGCAGGATAAAGAAGCTGGTCTTTTTGAGAGTTTCAGCAAATCAATCGGTGACTTCTTTCGCGTTCGCGGGCTGTATCTTTTAATAGCCGTCATGGCTTTCGGATGTATTGTTATTTTCGGCCGGCTCATCCATCGACTTATTTTTCGGTTTTTGCCCGGAGTTGATCTGGAACAGCGGCCTTTTCATATCCGGCTCCTTGATCTGTCGCTAAGGGTGTTAACGGTTATTGCGGCTATTATAGGCCTTTTTTTCGTGCTGTATCTGGCGGAAGACTGGTTTCTGCTGAGTATGGCAATCATCTTCTTCCTCGGTCTCTCCTGGACTGTACGCCAGGCTGTTCCGAAGCTCTGGCAGCAGGGACGCCTGATGCTCAATATCGGTTCGGTCCGGGAAGGAGAAAGGGTAATGCTTTATGATGTTCCCTGGAAAATTGAAACCATTCATGTTTTTTGCAATTTGTTTAATCCGACCCTGGGGATCCACCTGCGGCTGCCTATCGAAGAGCTTGTCGGTATGGTTTCCAGACCGTATTCTCCTGAAGAACCCTGGTTCCCATGCAAAAAAGGAGACTGGGTGGTAGTGGGTGAGCGGCCTCGGACCAGAGTGGTCAGCCTCAGTCATCAGCTGGTTGAAACGGTGGAACGGGGTGGCAAGAGATATCTCTTTCGAACTGCAGATTTTCTCGGAGAAAATCTGGTCAATCTCTCCCGTAATTTCAGACTAAGGGTGGTATTCGGTGTCAGCTATGACCTGCAGGCCGAGGTGACGTCGACCATACCGAATCTTTTGAAAACCTTCATCGAAAGTAAAATGGAAGAGGAAGGATATGCCGAAAGCTGCTTGAATTTGCTGGTAGAATTTAAAGAGGCCAATACTTCCTCTCTTGATTTGCTCATTCTTGTCGATTTTAAAGGCGATGTGGCAGACATTTATACCAGACTTGAACGGGCAATTCAGCGCTGGTGCGTTGACGCCGCCACCAGATACAATTGGGAAATACCCTTTCCGCAGCTCACTTTTCATTGGCCTGCGCGGGACAGGGGTCTTGCAGAGCAATATCCGGAGCAGGGTGGACAGGAGAGACAGCATTCGTTGGATCCCTGATATCCTGAGTCCGAAATTCGTTGCCGGAGCGGCTAGAATTAGGTAGGATATACCTATCTGCCCTGTAATCTGAATCATTTTGTAACTGTTTTTTTATCCGTTCAAAGGATTTTAAATATTACAGGCCATTGGAAAAAACTCCATTCCTTTTAACGTGCCCATATGAAGAGAAACGGACTCTATCTGCAACTCATCAGTATTCACGGGCTGATCCGCGGCAATGCCCTGGAACTCGGACGTGACGCCGATACCGGTGGCCAGACTAAATATGTCATAGAGCTTGCCAGGGCGCTGGCCAGCCATGAAGATGTCGCCCAGGTCGATCTGGTTACGAGACTTATTCGTGACAAAAAAATTTCCAGCGACTACAGCAAGCCGATCGAGGAAATCAGCGACGGAGCGCGCATTGTGCGAATCCAATGTGCTGGCTGGAAATATTTGAGGAAGGAATTGCTCTGGCCTCATCTCGAGGAATTTATTGATAAAACTATAAAGTTTATTACTTCACAGGATAGACCTCCAGATATTTTTCATGGGCATTATGCAGATGCAGGGTATATTGCCATGCAGCTTGCAGCCGCCTTTGATACGCCGTTTTTTTTCACTGGTCACTCAATGGGCAGGAATAAACTGGCCAAACTCCGGGCGGATGGCATGCAAAAGAAAGAGATCATCCGACAGTATAAAATAAATACCCGTATCGATACCGAGGAAAATATAATCAAAAAGGCCGACTTGATTGTAACCTCGACACAGCAGGAGATCGACAAACAATACGGTTTGTACGACAGCGTCTCAGAAGGCAATTTTACGGTTATCCCACCGGGTATTGAGCTCGATGCGTTTTATCCATATTATGACTCACAGCTTGATATCGATCTCCTGACTGAAGAGGCCAAACAGACCAAGATCACCCTGAGCAAAGAGTTGCACCGGTTCTGGGCCAAACCTGACAAACCATTTATTCTTGCTCTTTGCCGTCCCGACCAGCGAAAGAATATCGCCGGGCTGATCGAGGCGTACGGTACTGATAAAGAACTTCAGGCTATCGCCAATCTGGCCATATTTGCTGGTATTCGCCAGGATATTAACTCAATGGGAGATAATGAGAAAACAGTCCTGACCGATATGCTGCTGCAGATGGATCGCTATGATCTTTACGGTAAGCTGGCAATACCTAAAAAACATGATTTTTCTACCGAAGTTCCGACACTGTACCGGATGTGTGCCCAGAGCCACGGAGTTTTTGTTAATCCCGCGCTGGTTGAACCTTTTGGCTTGACGCTCATTGAGGCCTCGGCCTGTGGGCTGCCGATTGTCGCTACTAATGACGGCGGCCCCATCGATATTATTCGTAATTGTGAGAGCGGCAAGTTGGTTGATGTCACTCAGCCGGCTGCTATCGGGAAGGCGATCAAAGAGATTCTTATCGACGAGAGTCTCTGGAATACGCTATCGAACAACGGTATAAACGGCGTACGGAAGTATTATTCATGGAAAGCGCACTGCATGAAAACCATTGAGCAATATTACCGGTATTTACCGAACCACTCTGCAGAAAATAATCACAGAACAAATCATCTTCAGAATCCAACGCGCCCTTCTTTCGGTAAGCGTCTGACCAGTCTTGGTAAACTGATGATCACTGATATAGACAATACTCTGGTCGGTGACGATGACAGTCTCAACCAACTTCTCGACCTGCTGGACAATCATCGTAGCGAACTAGCCTGGGGAGTTGCGACGGGACGCAGTCTGGAGCTTACCCTGGAAGCGATGACGGAGTACAATATCCCGATGCCCGATATTCTGATCTGTTCGGTTGGCTCGGAGTTGTATTACGGACCGGATCTACGGATGGATAAGGGATGGAAACAGCATATTTCGCAAAATTGGAAACCGGAATTAATTAAACAAACACTGCTGAAATTTGATTTTCTGGTGTTTCAGGAAGCAGAAGGACAGCGAAGTCACAAAATCAGTTACTATCTGGAAAATAAAAATAATCGACTGCAACAGATTCAACAGGCCCTGGCTGAGCAGAAACTGCTTTGCCAGGTAATCTATTCCCACAGCCAATTCCTCGATATTCTGCCTCATCGTGCCTCTAAAGGGAAGGCGGTGAACTATCTGAGGTACAAATATGACTTTTTGCCACGCCACGTGATGGTTGCCGGTGACTCAGGAAATGACGCCGATATGCTGGAAGGGACAACCAGAGGACTCATCGTCGGCAACCACAGTGAAGAACTGAATTATCTCAAAGATGCAGCGAGAGTATATTTCAGTACGGGCAAGTATGCCGCCGGAATAATCGAAGGTCTGCATCATTACGGCTTTGTCTGAGGCACCTCATCCTATTTTTCCATTTCAGAGGCAAGTCGTCGATACTGCAGATGATACAGCATCTCCAGATACCTGCTTGTTTCCTGGCGTTCGAGATTGGTTGCAAATTTCCAGAAACCATACATGCAGGTAAGGGAGAGGAGCCTTTTGGCGTATAGACGCCAGGTATAATGACTTTTGACCCTTTGCAGCCCACCCTCTGCTATCTGCTGCCAGTACATATCATCAGTTGCACACTTCTTAAAAAAATCGAGCAGGATTTCCGAGGCGGCATCACCGTAATTGGGGTCGATATGGAAGCCGGAGACCCCGTTCACGATTATTTCCAGAGGACCGCCGTACCTGGTTGCAAATGTGGGTAACCCCGAAGCCATTGCTTCAATGACTGTCAGACCGAAAGCTTCAAAGTAGGCAGGTTGAACAAATACGCCGCGGCGGTCGGCGATTGTTCGATAGAGTTCTCCGGAGAGTCGCTTGTCGAGGCGTAAGCCAAGCCAGCGAACCTGCCCGTCAAGTCCATAGGTATTGAATAACTCATGCATTCGCTCGATCTGGGTACGCTCCTCCTCGTCACCGGAATGTGCCGGATCAATATTGCCACCGACAATCACCAGGTTGGTCATCTGCCGAAGCTGCTCATTTTCCCCAAACCACTGGACCAGGCCGGTAAGATTCTTGATTCGATCAAGGCGGGCCATGGAGAAGAGCAGTGGTTTTTCCCTATCCACGAGGATACCTCTTCCCTGTGGGTGATGGTCGCCATTGAGGAGCGATGCAATTTCCTCTTGATGCTCGATAAATCGGCGTTCTTTCGCAGTATAGCTAAAATAAATGTTTTCATCGGCACCGGGTGAAACGATATTAAATTTTGGGTCGAAAGCGTCTATTCCATGGAGTACACGTTGGAGCCCAGGCATGGTAAAGGAAGAATAACTTTCGTATTGTCCGACCACGTCATTTGACCCTGCAATCTCCTGATACGTCGAGGTGATGATGAAATCAGCTGAATTCATCGCGATGAGATCAGCCGTAAACTGGCAGGAGAAATGATACTGCTCTTCCATATCCCTCCAATAGAGGGCTGAATATAAATATTTAGTTTTTTCAAGTGCATGGGCTATCGTGCACTGGGTTACCTCAAGATTTTTAGCTATCAGATAAGAAACCAGATTGCCGTCCGAGTAGTTACCGATGACCAGATCCGGCCGTCTGCCCAGCCGTTGTAGGATTGTATCACGGGCCTCGTCGGCAAAACGTTCAAGATAAGGCCATACCTCGAAACGGGAAATCCAGTGTGGAAGTACAGAGCCATCTGCCCTTCGAAAAGGAATCCGGACGATGTGCACATTCTCCGTATTATGGACAGCTTCTTCAGCTACATTACAGGTTGTATCACCAGCCTCGGGAATGAGACGTGTAATGATCAGGATCTGCGGCTTAATTTCCAGGCCAAGGTTAAATATTCTCTCCTGCATTTCCTTTTCCAGAGCGCGTACCTGATCGAGAATGTAGACCACCTGGCCACCGGTATCCGGTAGCCCAAGAACGTTTTCCTGTCCAAAAAAACCATGGGGAGAAAGTACTGCAATATTAAATATCATGGGTACTTCCGATATGAAACTTTCGAGGGTTTCATGATCGGGAGCTTCAAGTAAATTGGCCAATCGGCTGAAACTTTTCTCTATCTGATTCCTGGTTCTGCCCCAACCCGGCTCAAAGCCAAGTTGTCTGAGATCCTGTGCCATATCGCTCCACCCGCTAATTTCCGGTTGGCGCTGCAGATAGTCGATTCCGTCGTTGAGTGCATGCCCCATATCTTTCACGCTTTTGATGCTGTCATTAATCATGAAAGGCTGGTCACCGTAACCATGAACCTGTAGAAATGAGAAAATCAGCTGGTCTCCACCGGCAAGATTCCTGGAAAGCCTGTTGGAAAAGACACGATTTAAAAATTCCACCCCATGGCCAATGGAGCGGCTCTGGTTCATTTTCGGGAAGTCCCGTTCAAAGGGTCGCAGGTCAAACTCCAGAACATGCCGTTGGATATTATTCTCTATCTGTTTCTCCTTAAAGGCGAGAAAGCTGGAAACAGTTATTTCTCTCAGCTCCCTGGTCTCAAAGCAAAAACGCAGATAGTGCCAATGAGCAACTTTGGGCCGGATAGCCAGGCAAAGACATTGATTATCCATAGCTGCTTCCTGCGCTTTACTTAATGCTTTTCCGAGCGGAGTATCGGCCAGGTCCGGCAGGTTTTCTTCATCGCAAAATCGCAGAAATTCATCCCAGAGATCGCTTTTGAGCATTAAACTCTTATTCAGTGATCGAAACTGACCAAACAGTTGGGAAACCATATCAATATGAGATACAAAAAAAGAATGTAGATTTAGGAACATAGTAAACCTCTTGGGGATGAATATAATTGAGGTGGGTACAGTCGAAACCACTGACAGAAATGTTTGTTGTCAGGAAGATTTTTATCAAATTACTGCAACAGCCTGTGCTTCTCTTGTATTTTGGATGCAGATTTTATAGAATAAAACAATCAGTGATATTCATAGCTTTTCTTTGCCATGTCAGCTGAAGGTTGTCGCTTTTGTAGCTTTCTATAACCTATCATCAGGAATTTGCCTGTTGTCAAGCACTATAGCTTTACCTGGAAATCAATAAAAAATCATAAGTCGTTTCACCAGGCACTTGTTTTTAGGCAGTGCCCAAATTCAAAAAGAGGAGGGGGAAACAATGAGGAAAATTTGTCTGATGGGAGCCGTTTTTCTTGCGGGGCTGTTCATGACGGGAACTGTAATAATGGTGTCCGCCTCTGAGGCTGATAACTGCATATCCTGTCACCAGGAGAAGAATCCGGGATTGTATTTACAGTGGAAAAACTCAGCTCATGGCAAGAATGATGTAGGTTGTATAAGCTGTCACGAGGCTGACAAAAGCGACCTTGACGCTTTTGAACACTATGGTGCAGTCATAGCCACCCTGGTAACTCCGAAGGATTGTAGCCAGTGTCACGAGCGGGAGGCAGAGGAAACAACAAATTCTTATCATGCCCATGCCGGCGAAATTTTGAGCTCAAACGATGCCTATCTGGCTTATGCCGCAGGAGGGCACCCGATTGCCATTGTTGGCTGTGAATCCTGCCACGGCGGAAAAGTGCTCATTGATGAAAACTCCCCGAACAAGCTTTCACCCTTAAGCTGGCCGAACAGCGGGATTGGCCGCCTCAATCCGGATGGCTCAAAAGGAGCCTGCAATGCCTGCCATTCCCGCCATTCATTTTCCAAACAACAGGCGCGCCAGCCTGAAAACTGCGGTAAATGTCATCTGGGACCCGATCATCCTCAAAAAGAAATCTACGAGGAATCTAAACATGGTATTGCTTACTATAGCAACAAAGACAAGCTCAATCTTGACAAGGATGAATGGGTAGTGGGCAAAGATTATTACGATGCCCCAACCTGTTCGACCTGCCACATGTCAGCCACTGCAAATCAGCCGGTGAGCCACGATGTCGGCAAACGCATTTCCTGGACACTGCGCCCTCCAGTTTCCATATACAAGGATGATGCAGCAAAAAAACGCCTGGCCATGCAGGATGTCTGTCTCAATTGTCACCAACAGGCTTTTGTCGATGGTCATTATTATCAGTATGATGCTTTAGTGAAAATGTATAATGACAAGTTTGCCAAGCCGGCGACCGAGATCATGAAGATGGTCACGGAAAAGAAACTAATGGAAAATAAGGCAGCTTTTTCCAATGAATTAGAGTGGGATTACTGGGAACTCTGGCATCATGAAGGACGAAGAGCTCGGATGGGTACGGCAATGATGGGTCCGGACTATGCCTGGTGGCATGGTATCTACGATGTTGCTCACAATTTTTATTTTAAATTCATTCCGGGAGTGCGTCATTACAACGATCCGGAGATTAATGCCTATATCGACCATCTCTTTGCCAGCGATCCGATGCATAGCTGGTTGAGCATGAATACTGCCGATATTAAAAAGGCGATCAAGAGCGGTGAATTTCAAAAGATCTATTCAGAACTCTTTAAACAGGATATCAAGTAGTTAGTAATGTAGCAAGTTTGCATCCTCAAAGAATAGGGGCGAAACTGCATGCAGGTTTTGCCCCTTTTGTTTTCCTGAACTGCTAAGTCCTTGCCTTCATGGCAGGTAAGGCATAATGTTTAGGGATGTGGCAAAATGCATATCCCAAAACATCGTTGGCACTGGCAACCGATCTCTACGAACTTACCATGGCTCAGGGCTATCTACTGTCCGGCATGGCCGATAGAGCAAGTGTCTTTCACATGTTCTATCGCCATGCGCCCTTTCAGGGACGATATGTTGTCGTTGCCGGTATCGAAACCTTTGCGGACTGGCTTGAAGACCTCCATTTTACAGATGATGATATCAAGTTTCTCGGTTCCGTTCCGGGCAAAGACGACAGGCCGCTCTTTATTGCCTCATTTTTGGAATATCTCCATGGATGGAGATTTAGGGGCACCATTAAAGCCATGCCGGAAGGAACCATCAGCTTTCCTCATGAACCCATTGTTTGCGTTCAGGCACCACTTTTTGATGCGCAGATTATTGAGACAGCGCTGCTGTCGATTGTTAACTATCAATCTTTGATCGCAACCAAGGCGTCGCGGATTCGACTGGCCGCCGGGAATAATGAAGTGCTGGAGTTTGGTTTGAGACGAGCCCATGGGTTGGATGGAGGGCTGTCGGCAAGCCGGGCTGCTTATATTGGAGGGGCCGATGCTACCTCAAATGTCTTGGCAGCGGCACGTTTTGGGATCCCGGTGCGAGGAACGCATGCGCACAGTTGGGTGATGGCTTTTGAGAGTGAAATCGATTCATTCAGAACCTATGCGGATTTATTTCCCCATAATTCTGTCCTGCTGGTGGATACCTATAACACTTTGGAAGGAGTAAAAAAAGCTATTGAAGTGGGACGCCGTCTGCGGGAAAATGGTGCGGATTTGATGGGGATTCGCCTGGATTCCGGGGATCTTGCCTATCTGTCTATTGAGGCTCGGCGACTTCTGGACAGCAGTGGATTTCAGGCGACAAGGATCGTTGCCTCAAACGATCTCGATGAGAAACTTATTGCGAGTTTAAAGGGCCAGGGGGCTCCCATTGATATCTGGGGAGTGGGCACAAAATTGGTAACGGCTTTTGACGAACCGGCATTGGGTGGGGTATATAAACTCGCGGCCGTTGAAAATGATGCAGGTGAAATTGTTGAGCGGATGAAAATCTCAGAGCAATCAGCCAAAACCTCAATTCCGGGTTGTCTGGATGTGGCGAGGCTCTGGCTGGATTCAAATTGTGTAGGAGATGTAATCTTTGACACTTTGACCGAATCGCCGCCGGAGCAGGGGGATAAGGTTGTCAATATTATTTCGCCCGAGGATCCATGGAAGCGTAAAGCCGTTTCTGCCAAAATGATAAAGGTGACACGGCTACTGGCACCGATTTTTAATCATGGAATCAGGGTGAGCCAGTGCGAAACCTTGAGCCAGATGAGACTTCGGACTCAGGCGAGTCTGACTACCTTTGATCGGGCAATCTTTCGCTTTGATAATCCCCACGCCTATGCTGCGGGATTATCTCAGGCTTTGCATAACCGTCGCCAGATGATGCGGGAACGCGAATTTGAAAAAATGAAAAGTTCGATTGGCAAGAAAACAGAGCGGCAGACAGGAGAATCCTGATTGAAGAGGAGGAAAATAGTATGAAACAGGCTCTTCTTGTTGTTGATATTCAGAATGATTTTCTTCCTGGTGGAGCACTGGCAGTGCCGAAAGGAGATGCGATTTTGCCATTTGTCATAGATCTCATGCAAAATGAACAGCATTACAATCTTATTGTTCTCACCCAGGACTGGCATCCAAAAGAACATGGATCCTTTGCCTCCTCTCATCCTGGAAAAGCACCATTTCAGTTTGGAGAGTTATCCGGGCTTCCACAGATGCTCTGGCCCGATCACTGTGTCGAGGGGACGAACGGCGCACGCATTGCTGCCGAGATAGAGGAAGTGTCCAGGGAAATTGTTGCCAGAGGACGCCATATCATCAACATCAAAAAGGGCCAGGACCCAGATATCGATTCCTATTCAGCTTTTTATGACAATGCACGTCTGCATGAGACAGGACTCCAAAATATCCTGCGCGAGCTCAGCATTACTGATTTGGATATTGTCGGTCTGACATTAGATTATTGCGTAAGGACAACTGCCCTCGATGCAGTATTCCTTGGCTTTAAAACACGTGTTTTCCTCAAGGGAACCCGTGCGGTTGACCCCTCTGCAGAACCACAGGTTATATCCGAACTCTCAGCTGCAGGTGTTGACTGTGTTGCAGGTAAATGATAGGGATAGAGTTCCCCTGCCGGATAAACTCCTCATGGATCAGGATAATTTGCTGGATTTCCGGTAGTTGGTAAGAGTTACTCCGGTAAGTACCATACATCCGCCTGCCAAAACAATCAGTTTAACCGATTCTCCGAGAATCAGCCATGAGAGCAGGATTGAGAACAGGGGAACGAGGTTGATAAAAATTCCGGCTCGTGTTGCACCAATCCTTTTAATGGCCAAATAATAAAGAGAAAAACCCAGGGCCGTACCGCAAATACCCAGATAGGCGAGGCTGGCCCAGTCCGATGAGGATACCATTGAAAGACGACTCAACAGTCCTCCGTGGATAGCAGGAATAGAAAGGAAAACAGTGCCGATTATCGATGAGTAACAGACAGCAGTCAGTGGGGAGAGAGTTGTAAGAACCGATCTGCCGATAAGTGAATATGCTGACCAGCTGAGTACGCAACCAACCATGGCCTGTTCGCCGGGACCAAAGCCTCCGGTGAGGAGCGAACCCGGATGACCATTACTGATGACCATTATGGCTCCGACAAGAGAAAGGAGCACACCACTTGCCTTAAGAAGGGTCAGTCGTTCGTGTAAAAAGGTAGCGGCGAAAATGGTGATGACAAGCGGGGTACAGGCAATGATAAGCGAGGCGCGACCGGCATTGATATGTTGCAGCCCGCGAAAGAAAAAGACATTGTAGGCAAAGACACCTGTCATACCCAAAAGTATGAGCGGCAACCACAGGTTTTTCGGGGGAAGAATAAATTTTTTCTCGACAAACCTCGTCACTACGAGCATTGCTGCGGAGGCAATCAGGAAACGGAGAAAGGCGGAGCTGGCCGGCTCAACTGAATCAGCCAGCAGTCTTCCGGCAATGAAGGTACCTCCCCACAGAAACATGGTAAGGACCAAAGAAATATAAGTAAAAATAGGCATGTGTATACTTTTGTAGAGGGACAGTTTGTGAAGCTGAAATTTACGGTATCCGTCAGAAAGCATATACATGCCGAAAGATCCGCTGTCAACTTTTTCACTTACGGAATGAGACCATACAAGACCAGATGGAACCGATAATACGGAAGAAAAGAGGAACAGTATGGTAGTATCGATTCGGGAATAAAAAAGTTGGGCTGAAACTTGAATTGAAGAGCAGGGAGGAAGCCGGTGGTTAAGAAAGTAAAGATGACCAAAGAGGAAGTCAGCTGGGTGCTCTATGATGTGGGCAACTCTGCCTTTGTCCTTGTTATGGTCACTGCGCTGATGCCTCTATTTTTTAAAGACGTCGCAGCGGCAGGCATGACCGGGGCAGAGTCAACAGCCAATTGGGGATTTGCCAATTCTACAGCATCTTTTCTTCTTGCTATCCTTGCTCCGATTCTTGGAGCGATGGCCGATTACAAGGACATGAAAAAGCGATTTTTTCTTTTTTTTCTTTTACTCGGCATCTGTTTTACCCTATTGCTGCTCTTTGTTGGGAAAGGGCAATGGTTGCTGTGCCTCACCTTGTTTATTTTCGCCCGGGTGGGTTGGGCCGGTGCCAATATTTTTTACGACGCGTTTTTACCTGATGTTACCAGCTGGGAGCGTATGGACCTCATTTCAACACGAGGCTATGGATATGGCTATGTAGGCAGTGTTATTCCCTTTCTTTTGATTATCGGGATGATACTTGGCGCCGGCATGGAGGAGGGTCTGCCGCTCGGTCCTATCAGGGCTTCCTTTATAATTGTGGCTGTCTGGTGGTTGCTGTTTTCTCTGCCGGCCATCAAAAACCTTCGCCAGATACACTACCTTTCCACCGACCTTTCCAGGATTACCGGTAGTTTTGTAAGGCTCTGGCAAACGTTAAAGGAGATTCGACAATACAAGCAGGTGTTTATCTTTCTTGCGGCCTATTTTTTCTACATTGACGGAGTGGCAACAATCATCACTATGTCAACGGCATATGGCAGGGATCTTGGCTTTGGGGTAACTATGCTCATAGTGGTGTTACTTTTTATTCAGCTTATAGCTTTCCCTTTTGCCCTTCTTTTTGGCAGACTGGCTGTTATCTTTTCAACCAGACGAATGCTCTTTGCAGGTATTGGCGTTTATTGCCTGGCGACTCTGATTGCTTTTTATCTGCCGGTGATCGATGATCTTTTTCAGAAAAACCTGGCATACTGGTTTATTGCCTTTCTGGTGGCTTCTTCCATGGGAGGAATACAGGCCTTAAGTAGAAGTTTTTACGGCAAATTGATACCTGCTGAAAAAAGTGCTGAGTTCTTTGGATTTTATAATGTATTTGGAAAATTTGCCGCCATTAGCGGGCCGCTGCTGATGGGAGTGGTAGGGCGAATGACCGGAGAAACGCGTTGGGGGATTCTTAGTATTCTACTGCTCTTTGTTGTCGGTAGTGTCCTGCTCGGCGGGGTAAAGGACTCCGCCGGGCAGTAAAAGAAAATCAGGAGGATTGGGCCGGCAGCTTACAGGTATTGAGGAAATTTCTGATACCGTCGATATCCTTGAGACGACCATACACCGTGATTACGTCCCCTACATTTAACTGGGTATGACCGCGGGGAATGAGGATCTGGCCTCCTCGCTTGATTGAAACCATATTGATGGTGTCAGGCAAGGAAAGATCCTTGACCATGGCGTTGTTACAGGCATCTTCTTCTTTCAGGACAAACTCAACATAGCCGTTTTCCTTCTGCTTTCTCAGTTCGACCTGATGCTCAACAATCTGTCCTCGTTGTTTGCGGACTATCCCTACATCGTAGGCTCGGAGGATATCGCTTCTGCTGATAATGCCGCAAAGTTTTCCCGACCCGTCTCTTGCGACTACCGGCAGTCTCGCCAGATCCCGGGGAGACAGTTTCTGGATTGCCAGCCAGATAGGCTCGTCCGGAAAGACTGTAATCGGATCTTCAACTGCCAGATTGGCGACCGTCATTCCCTTTGAGCTGAAGTTCTCTTCCGATTGTGCGCGGTGTACGTCCTGAAGGGTTATCATTCCCCACAGTTTGTTGTCATCCGCCATTACAGGAAAGCCGAGGATGTTGGTTTCCTGGAAAAGGGCCATGACCTCGGAGATGGATGCGTCTTTATGGATAGTAACCGGCTTATTCTTCATTACTTCACTGACCTTGACTCCCTGCATGATATCCATATCCCGGCCTTCGGAGAATCGGACTCCGCGTTTGGCAAGTTTCATAGTATAGATGGATTCCGGGTGCAGCCATTGGGAAAAGTAACTGGCGGTAACCCCAGCTACCATCAGTGGAAGGATCATGAAGTAATCATTACTCATTTCGAATACAATGAGCATCGCGGTGAGTGGTGCCCTGGCAGTAGCTGAAAAAAGAGCGGCCATGCCGACCAGGGCAAAGGCACCGGTGTTGGTGACAATAGAGGGGAACAAATAGCTGAAAAGGTGACCCATGGCACCGCCCAAAACCGCACCGGTGAACAGTGATGGTGCAAAGACACCACCCGAATTACCGGAACCAAGAGTAAAGGCGGTAGCGAGGGGTTTGAGAAAAATGAGCACTACTAAAATCCAGAGAGGTGCACTTCCTTGAATTGAGGCCTCAATGAAAGGAAAGCCGGCCCCGTACATGTGAGGAATGGGGATGTCAATCCCGGCTCCGTGTGCGCCGGATCCCGGAGAAAACAAAAGGTTCGGCATATTCATATAGACCAAACCAAGAACACCAAGGAGTACGCCGCCGACTGCGGGTTTGAAAATCTGGGGAAACTTCCAGTTATCAAAGACGGTTTCCGAGAAATTCAGCATCTTCATGAACATAATGCCGACAAGTGCAGCAGAAAGGCCCAGGATCAGATAAAAAACGATCTCAATGGAACTGTGGAGGCTATAGCTTGGGACCTCGAAGGCAAACCGGTTGCCGATGATGGTACGGCTGACTACGGAAGCGGAAACAGCAGCGATGACAACGTTGCCAAAGGCACGCATCTGCAGGCCGCACATAAGTACTTCAATAGCAAAGGCAACTCCGGCAATGGGAGCATTGAAAGTTGCAGCAATTCCTGCTGCGGCTCCACAGGCAACAAGGTTGCGGATACGTTCGTCGGAGAGCCTCAGAACTTGCCCGATGGAAGAGCCGAGCGCGGCTCCGACCTGGATGATTGGGCCTTCACGGCCGGCAGATCCGCCGGTGCCGATACAGAGCGCAGAGGCTGAAATTTTCGCGACAGCAACCCTGGCCCGAATGCGTCCACCTCGCAGGATGAGGGCCTGCATAACTTCCGGAACGCCGTGTCCCTTGGCTTCCTGAGCAAAAAGAATAAGAGGGCCAACGAGCAAACCACCAAGAACTGGTACAATCAGGTAAATCCATTTGCCTAGAAAGGGAAACCAGTCGGAGATTGAGCCGTAAGACAAATCTTGAATCGCAAAGATGAGCTTTACAAAAAAGACAGATGCTAACCCGGTACTCGCTCCGACAAAAACAGAGAGGAGGAGGAGAAGAAGTCCTTCAGGGGGAGAAAAACGGTCAAGATATGAACTGAGGGACGAGCGTTTCGGGGTCATTTAAAGTTCCGCCAGGAGAAACATTGCCACTTGAGATTGTTATGATACTTGATTTGTGATGATCACAACCGACGACTCAACTGCAGCAAAAATTAATATTGTAAATATAAAAAAGCCGGCACACGCATTTGTTGTGCTTAACCCAGAATTAATAACGCGTTCCGGTAAGAGATTCAACAAATATTTATTGAACATGCGCCTGCTGCGAACAAAGCAGAGACGGTTATTTTTTGCCGACTTTTTGGGACACTGTCAGAACTGCAGCGCCTTACGTGCCTCCTGGCGAAGGACCATGTCAATAATCACCAGAGCTGCCATGCTTTCGACAATTGGTACTGCTCTGTTGACAACGCACGGATCGTGGCGACCTTTAGCTTCAAGTGTTGCGGCTTCTCCAGAAAAATCAACGGTTTCCTGGGGGAGAGAAATAGTTGCCGGCGGCTTGAATGCTATGCGTAAAAGTATCGGTTCGCCATTGGTAATGCCGCCTTGAATCCCTCCGGAATTGTTGGTTGACGTCCCTATGCGGTCACCTTTTTGGATGAAAGGGTCGTTGTGTTCAGAACCGCGCATTTTGCTGCCTGCAAAGCCGGATCCGATTTCGAAACCTTTAGTGGCTGGGATCGCCAGCATGGCCTGAGCCAGCTTGGCTTCCATCTTTTCAAAAGTCGGTTCACCCAGGCCTAGAGGAACATTGCGGATGACGCAGGAGACAACACCACCCACCGAGTCTCCCCGTTCTTTTAATTCTGCCACCAGTTTCTCTATCTTTGCGGCGGCTTTATGGTCTGGACAGCGAATAATGGTAGTATCGACTTCTTTTCTGGTAATGGAGTTGCTGTCAACTGGAGCTGCGTTTATTTCACCGACACTGCTTACCCAGGCGACGATGTCGATATTAAATTTCTCCTGCAAAATCTTGGTGGCGACCGCACCCGAGGCAACGGTGCCGATGGTCTCTCTGGCACTGGCTCTCCCCCCACCGGAGGAGGCTCTTATGCCGTATTTCATCTGGTAGGTAAAATCGGCATGTGAAGGACGTGGGATATCTCGCATATCACCGTAATCTTTCGGGCGTTGGTCTTTGTTGGCGACCTGCAGGGCAATAGGTGTACCCAAGGTTTTTCCGTTTTCGGTTCCGGACAGAATAGTTACCTGGTCGGCTTCCTGTCTATCGGTTGAAAGTGCACTCTGGCCTGGGCGTCTTCGGTTGAGTTGAGGTTGAATGTCTTCCGCCGAGAGCGAAAGCCCGGGAGGGCAGCCGTCAATGACAACGCCCACTGCTATGCAATGGGATTCACCAAAAGTACTTATCCGAAAAAGTGTACCAAAACTGCTCGACATGAATAATTCTCCTCTTAATTCTTACTCAACGATCCAGGACGATAACATCTTTTCCTGCACAGATGATTGCTTGTGTCTAATCTTTGGCCATTAAACGTCGAACAGCCTCAAGTTGATGTATACTGTGTATTAATTAAATCAATTTTTGTAAAGAATGGTTTTTAGAGCCCCCTTAACCGGGTATGAAAGAAATGGTCATGGAAGGCAGAGGAGGCTGTTTTGTCCTGACTATTCAGTGCAGGATATGTTTTTGTGATTCCAGCAATTGACCCCAGGCATAGATGAATAAACCGATTGAACAACCTGCGATGCCTGTGAGTTCAAAGCTGTTCAGACTCTCATCCAGCAACAACCATGCAAGTAACGCCGTGCTGACAGGGACAACCGACATGAAGATTGAGACGGTTATGGTGCCGAGGTGTTTAATTGCGTAGGTGACAAACATTAATGCGACAATGTTGACGATTATTCCCTGATATATGGCCTGGCTGACGATATCTTTGAGGTCGGCCTGGAAAAGGGCGGTTGGAAAGACAAACCAGAGCGGCAGGAAGAGTACTGTGTTGACAACCGGAACGGTGACCAGAACATCTTTCCACTCGAAGCCCCAGTGCTTTATCCCGATCATGTGTGTGGTATAGAGGACCGCGGCGACAAGGAGCAGGACAATACCCGTGGAGTGCCCGGCGGAAAAAGTGTCCCCACCAGCCATAATAAAGTTGGACAGAAAAATCAAGCCAATCGCCCCATACCGTACAAGTGATATCCGCTGGCGCAGGATATACCAGGCGGCAATCGCACCCAGTACCGGCAGCATTCCGTTCACCAGTACTCCTGCATGGGCGGCTTTTAATACACGCAGGCCATAAAAGGAAAGCATGGTATAGGGAAAGCCAATGCCGAGCCCTACAATCAGGTATTGGTATATGCTGAATTTTGACCACTTGTGGCGATAGACGAGGGGGGACACACACAGCAGGGCGGTCAAATATCGGAGCAGGGTGATATCAGCGGGTTGGAGAACGGTATGAACTCCATATCTGGAGATTGTGATCCAGCCTGACCAGATTATGACCACGCAGATACAGGCAAGGTAGGCCCGACGATTAATAATGATTTCTTTCAATGTCGTAATTTGGGGATTGTTCTGGATTAAGTCCGAAGCAGCTTCAGGAAGTGATCCACTTTGTTGTGAATGTACACTGCTATCATAGATTAGTCAGTTATTCAAGAAGAAGGCCAGATATTAAATTTTGAAACAAGGTGGGTCAGTTTATCTGGTGGTTCCTATTTCTTCCGAAGTCGAGGCTATCATACATTAACTGTTGTTACCTCCATCGCGGTAGATTTTTGCGACTCCACGCATTCGTCGATACCATTTGGCAAGAATGACCGGAGGCACGCCAAGGCTATAACCGCAGACAATAAGCTGGTTGATGAAAGTTGTTCGTGCTATGCCCATATTTTGCCAGCGACGGGCGGAAGTCTTCACGCGCTCAGGGAGAGTAACAATCCTCCCCCTCTTTTTCATTTTCTGAATGAAAACGAAATCTTCCATTATTTCCAGCTCCGGAAATCCCCCCATGGCAGCGAAGGTGCTGCTTTTAATAAAAAAAGCCTGATCTCCATAGGGGAGACCCAGGAAACGGGAGCGCAGGTTAGTCAACCAGGCGATAGTGGCGAGGCTCTTTTTAGAGCTGTTAATTGTGAGAGAAAAAGCACCGACAGCGAAATCCGGCAAGTCGACGGCGTCCGTAACGAGCTGTGGAAAATTGCCGGGAAGCATTGTGTCCGCATGGAGAAAGATGAGAATCTCACCAGTTGCCTGTGCAGCACCAAAATTCATCTGTCTGCCACGTCCCTGAGAGGTGGAGAATATTTTGCAGCCGGAACTTTTGGCCAATGACAAGGTTGCATCGCTACTGCCTCCGTCGACGACAATTATTTCACAGTTCTTTCTATTAAGAAGACCGGAAAGGGTTTGGCCAAGAATGTGTTCCTCGTTCAGTGTAGGGATGATGATGGAGAGAGTGACAGTCACAGCAAACCTCTTTTTCTGGCAAAAGAAAGGTCTGAGGGAAGATCGATGTCTCTGAGGATCGATAATATTTCGGCATTATGGCCTGCTTTTTCAAGGCGCTTCATTGTGCCGGTAAAAAGTTCCGGGGTAGACCAGTGTATTTTCTCAAAAAGAAGCGGAAAGAGCGTTGTTGAATTCCTGGCTGTCAAACCAATCAGGTAATATCCGCCGTCCTGACTGGGGCCAATGACTACCTCGCTGGTCAATAAAGAGGTAAAGGCATGCCGCAGGAGATCGGCGGTGATGTCCGGGATATCGCTGCCAATAAGAACTGCTGTGTCAACTCCGCCTGCAAAGGTATGTTCAAAGGCGAAACGCATTCTTTGACCGAGATCACCATCTGCCTGTTGAAAGTAATTCAGAGGTCCCAGCCAGGAAGCCATATTTCTCCTGCTGCCCCCGGTATAGTGAACAGCGGTCTGAATACCTGTTTGCTGCTTCAACAGCCCTGCCTGTCCAACAATTCTTTCAGTAAGACGCTTTTGCAGCAGGGCAGCTCCTTCGGCGCCAAGCACGGGAATGAGCCTGGTCTTGGTCTTCCCCACTTCGGGGTACCTGGTAAAGAGGAGCAGTCGGCAATTCGTGCACATAATTTTAAAGGAAAGTCAGCTTTTCATGAAAGGTTCAAAAAGGGAACGAATAAAGGTAATATTCATATACTGTTCAAGTTTTTGATGGGTATCCTCATTATGAATTCCATTATATTCTGTCTGGTAGGCGACCCAGGCCATGGCTGACCAGGCAATTCCCCGCATCAGGACAAACGGAAATTTGAGACGCATCCGTTCTTCCAGCGTTTCCCGAAGGTGAGTGGAACGAATATTTTTTTTATATCCGGCGATAAAAAAATCGAGAGACTCAGGAGAAAAACGAAAGTTGGTTTTCCATAGCGTGGTGAGTGGGGAGCAGAAATGACAAAGATCGGTTGAAGGGTCTCCCCAGCGCGGCATTTCCCAGTCTATGACATGCGTCGTCTGTCGGGTACGATTGACAATGAAGTTTCCCGAGTTTACTTCGGTATTGACTATGCATAACCATGGATCATCAAGGAAATACTGCTCTTTTTTCTTCGCCGTTTTAGCCCAGTCAACTACCTCGGAAAGAAAGCTGTGAATGCCGGCGTTGGCAAGCTCTGAGCTAAAGTACCTATTCAGCAGTCCGATGCATTCCCCATAGATTAATGACAATGGCCGGTGCTCGACAATCAGATGATTGTGCAATGGAGGTACAGGAACCTGATGAATGATTGCAAGGGTTTTCGCTGCGCCTGCCAGATCGAGTTGGTAATCAAGCGGGCAACCCGGCAGATATTCCATGATGGAGATACCACGATCGATGAGCTTGCGGCTGTCATCGACAAAATAGGGCACGGGGGTGACTGCGGAATTCTGCAGGAGCTGCAGCGCTTTGTGTTCATAGACGATCTGGTCATCGCGCTTAATTTGGGTTCCTATGTTGACTCGAAAAACAAGCCGGGCTTTTCCGGTACGCAGCAGATAGTTCAGGTTATATTCACCTTTAGCCAGGGGAGATACCGTAATTTCCTGTCCAGCCATTAAAGGTACATCGTCCCAGGACTGTTCCTGCAGATAGCGTTCTACCTCATTAAAATAATATTTATAGGGATCTGCGCTGGATGTCATGGCGTTCCGGAAGGTGAAAAAATGTGAAGACGCTCAGACGGAAAATGCAGCCGGACTAATTGCTCCAGATAATAATCCGGGCGCAGGGAAAGGGCAGTGTAACATTCGTTTTCCGCTTCAATGGTCAAGTGAGTAGTGGAACCCTCAAACTGTATCTGAACAACCTTTCCCACTGCCCCGTTTTCCATCCAGGTAGAACAAAGAACAACATCCTCCGGTCTGATAACAGCCATTGCCTCAGGCGAATCGGCGTGGGATGTGGGGCAGCTTACAAAGCCGCCTTGGAACACTCCATCATTTATTTTCCCTTTGATGAAATTGGTGCACCCGAAAAAGCGGGCAACGTCAGGATCGGCAGGTTGATAGAAGAGATCGGCAGGAGTACCGGTTTGTTTTAGGCTGCCTCCCAGCAGGACGCATATCCGGTCGCTGATGGCAAAGGCTTCACTCTGATCATGGGTTACAAACAGCATGGTGGTTCCTGTTTGGGCCTGCACTTTGCGGATCAGTTCCCGCATCTGTCGGCGAAGTTCTGCATCGAGATTACTGAGCGGTTCATCCAGTAGTAAAACGGAGGGTTCGAGTACCAAACCGCGTGCCAGGGCCACCCGCTGCTGTTGTCCACCTGAAAGCTGATGAATTTTGCGATTCTTCAGCCCCGCCAGTCCGGTTATCTCTATTATTGTATCGATTTTATCTTCTGCAATAGACCTCTTGATCTTTGACATCTTCAGGCCGAAACCGATGTTTTGACCAACATTAAGAAAAGGAAAGAGCAGTGGTTTCTGGAAGACCAGCACTGCATCTCTTTTTTCTGCGGGCAGATGGTCAACCAGTTCACCGTTTATGCTGATTGTTCCGGTAGCAGTTTTCAATAGCCCGGCGATTGCTTTGAGTATAGTGGTCTTTCCCACTCCACTGGGGCCAAGCAGAGAAACCAGCTCACCATCGTCAATATGTAAGGAGAGGTCGCGAATGATTGGCTTGGCACCATAACTGATTGTCAGATTCTTTATCTCCAGTCGACCCATCAACGCACTCCTTTCAGGCCGCTGCGGCCAAGATTATGGGCACTGCCAGTCAAGGCAAGAAAGGCCGGAAGAATGAAAACCAGACTGACCGCTGCAGCTACTGGTCGATCGCCGCTGTCCATCAGGGAGAAAAGAAGGATTGGCAGGGTGAGCATTTTCCCGCCGCCGATAATCAGGGTACTGAGATATTGCGACCAGGAGAGGAGAAAAGAAAACAAAGCGGCCACTGTGATTCCGGGCAGGATCATAGGGAGCATAACCTGCACGACTATTCTGCTGGGTGAAGCTCCCAGCGATCGCGCCTGCTCTTCATAATCCGGATTGTAATCGGTGAACACACCCCAGATAACAAAAATTGTATAGGGGAGACAGAAGGTGAGATGTACCAGCACGACTCCGATAAAGGTTTCAGCCAACCCCAGCCTGATAAACCAGAGATGCAGGCCCATGGCAACCGAGAGTGGAGGGACGATTATTGGCAGGATCAATACTGCTGAGATAAATTTTTTGCCGGGAAATTCATAAAGGCCCAGAGCACGCCCGGCCGGAACACCGAAGATGAGTGACACCACGGTGGTCACAAGCGCCAGGGTGAAGCTGGTGAAAAAACCGGAGATGATCTGGTTTCCTGCAGTGCCGAAAACGTAGTTCCAGGCCCTTGGGCCAAAGGATTGCGGCAGCAACCCCGGATAGAACCAGCGCTCACTGACTGACCAGAGCAAGAGCGGCAAAAAGGGCAAAAGAACGGAGAACATTACCGACAAGAACAGTATCAATCTTTGCATCTTCATACAGTCAGACCTCTTTTTCGCCCAAAGTGCAGGACAATTTGAGAGAGGATGATGGCAAGAATGACTATCACGGCAATAATCAGCCCTATGGCAATACCTTCCGGTCGGGCCAGCAGGTCGATGTCGCTGTAGTTTTTATAGGCCCAGACGGGCAACGCGGAAGGGTAGGTGCGGCCAAGCAGATAAGGGACTTCGAAAGCGCCGAAGGTGAAGGCGAAGACGATGAGACAGGCCGCGCCAAGGCTCGGAGCTATGATCGGCAGGGTAATAGCGGTAAAACGCTGGAATCTCGAAGCGTTCAGGGTTGCACCTGCTTCCATCAGTTCCGTCCCGATGTTTTTCAGTACAGAGAGCAGCATAAAGGTAATGAACGGGACTTCCTTCCAGATATAGACGGTAAGAATGCCGATTCCCCCGTCGTCGTTGATGAGGAGTGGAAAGGCTGATGGATTCGGGATTATTGAGAGAGCGAAAAAAAGCCGAGAAAACAAACCAGCGGGAGCCAGCAGCAGGATCACGGCAATAGCGATTACCAGATGCGGTACCGTGAGCGGGATCTGCAGGATGAAATTGACAGCCCGGCTGTCAGCCGCCCAGCGCATGAGGGCAAGCGCGAGCATAACACTGAAGATGGCTGCGATCAGGGTGGAGACTATGGAAATATACAGGGTGAAAATGAGGCTCTTTCCAAAATCAGGGTCCTGGAGGACATTTATAAAATGTTGCAGACCAATCGACGAAAATCCACGGGACGGCGAATGGTCAAGAGCCTGAAGCAGACCAAGAAATAAACCTCCTCCAAAGAGAAGGAGGATTATGCACAGAGCAGGGCTAAGGAGGGTGAATAGCCGCCATGCAGAGGTCTTCCTTCCCGTCCCGTCGAGTGTTATAGAAGAACGTTTTGTACTGTCTGTCATCTGTCTTTTAAGACGTGTTCAATCCAGCCTTTCTCTAGCTTGACCAGTATCTTGCTGGGTGGTTCGGGGAGTTGATGAGTCTGTAACTCAGCATCACCAAGTGTGGCTTTGCCCCGGGGAAGCTTGTCGAATTTTTCCTTCCAAGTTGAGGGCAGTCCGGATGACTGAATCACCGGAAAATCACCCCACACCTCCGGCATGGCTTTTTTAAGCTGCGCTTCGGGAGAGAGAAGGAAATTGGCTACAACCATCGCAGCAGCTTTATCTTTTGCGTTGTAAGGAATGGCTACAAAATGGGTATTGGTGATGGTGCCTTCGTCAAACACCAAGGTTCGAACAGTCTCTTTGAAAAGGCCGTCCAGAATGTTACGCGACGCTTCTCCCTGGTGATACGAAAAGGAAAAATCTATTTCTCCATCGGCAAAAAGAGTGTTCATTCTGACAGGAGATTCAGGATAGGTCTTCCCGTTTCGCCACAAAGAATTCTTTATATCCCCAAGGAGATTGTAGGTCGCATCAGCAGCTTTATTAAAATCAGCTTCCGAATAATCTCCCTGCCACGCATTGACCGAGCCGGCGGCGTGATAAAAGATATGTCGGACAAAAACCGATCCCGTGAAATCGGGAGGGGCGGGGTATGTGAAGCGGCCGGGGTTGCTTTTAATCCATTCAATGAGAGCCGGGATGGACTTGGGCGGCTGCGGTGTTCTTGCCGAGTCGTAAATCATGACCATTTGCGCACTGCCCCAGGGTGATTCGAGACCATCCACGGGGGTGCCGAAATCATTTTTCACAGTCAGGTTTGACCAATCAACATATTGCTGATTCGGGAGCTTGTCGGCAAATGGACCGTACAGGAGGTCGTGCTGTTTGCATGTTCTAAAATTCTCACCATTGATCCACATGAGATCGACACTGCCGTCACTGTCCTTGCCGGCCTGTTTCTCGACGACAAGCTTGCTGACGACTTCGGCAATATCCTTTACCGGGACTTGTCGAAGATGTATACCGTATTTTTCGTTAAGTTTTGCGGCAAGATATCCATTAACGTATCCATTTACTGCCGGGGAACCTCCCCACATGTACCAGTCGACAGTTTGACCTCTGGCAGCTTTTACTGCCTCATTCCACGAGAGGACCTCTTTTTTATCGTCTGCCCTGCCGGAGAGAGGTAATACGATAATGATCAGAATCATCAACGTGTATTGGAAAAGAAGATTTAATTTAATTTTCATATATTGCTCTTCAAACAAAGAAGTCCTTTGCGCCGGGAGCTGCTCATTACCGAACACTGCCGGATTGCAGCAGATTTCTGAATTCTGCAGTGGGGATTGGTTTACAGAAATAGTACCCTTGGTAGACATTACATCCTTTGGAGGCTAGATAGTTGAGTTGCTCGGTGATTTCAACCCCTTCTGCTACAACCTCCAGACCGAGACTGTGGGCCATGGTAATAATGATTTCAACCAGGGTTATTTCTTCGCTGACATGAGTGATGTCATTGACAAAGGATCGGTCAATCTTGAGTGTATGTAATGGTAAACTCTTGAGGTAACTGAGTGACGAATAGCCTGTACCAAAATCGTCGACAGAAAATTTAATACCATATTCTCTCAAGGCCTGAATCTTTTTTATGGTGTCGCTCACGGATGAGATAAGACTGCCTTCTGTCAGTTCGATATCCAGGTGTTGTGGATTCACTCCGGTTTCATTGAGTGTGTTGATAATCCTGTCAACAAAGTCAGCCGTTGAAAATTCTCTGGGACTGATATTGACGGCGATAGTCTGGTGGGCTGTGAGAAGCTGGTCGTCCTCCCACTCTTTAACTATCCGGCAGATTTTGTGAAATACCCAGTTGCCAATGTCAACAATGATGCCGGTTTCTTCGGCAGCTGAGATAAATTCCCCGGGCATAATCATTCCCCGTTGCGGGTGAACCCATCGCAGGAGCCCTTCCGCGCCGACGATTGTACCGTCGATTTTGACCTGAGGCTGGAAATATATTAAAAATTCATCATTTTCAATTGCTTTTTTAAGGTCATTGCTCAGGCGCAATCGTTTGTCTGCGGCCTGCTGCATGCTTGGCAAAAAGAAACGGACAGTATTTCTTCCGGACTTTTTTGCCTGATTCATTGCGGTGTCAGCCTGTTTCAGGATATCACCTGCACCTTTTTCCTGTTCCGGGAAAAGTGAGATGCCAATACTTGGAGTAATGTTCAGCTCCTGGCTTTCAAATGAGAAGGGGGTAATGAGGACATGAGCCAATTTTTTGGCGATGTCCTGGGCGTTCTGGGCGGCCAGATTTATATTGTGACCAAGTTGAGGAAGCAGTATGACAAATTCATCACCTCCCATTCGGGCAGTTATGTCTTCTTTGCGAAGGTTGCTGTTCAGTCTTGCCGCCACTTGTTGAAGAATTGCATCGCCTGCCCGGTGGCCGAGTGAGTCGTTGATTGTCTTGAAATTATCAAGATCCATCAAAAGCAGTGCTCCGTTCTGCTGGTAACGTCTGGCCCGTGACAGTTCCTGTTCCAATTGCTTGAGAAGCTGCCTGCGGTTGGGAAGACCGGTGAGGGAATCGAAACTGGCCTGATGTTCGATCTTTTGTTCGAACAACCTTCTTTCCGTCAAGTCTTCCAGCATGCCGATACCACCGAGTATTTCATTGTCAGTGGATTTTGTTGCTTTGAGATAAATACAAACCGGAGCAGTCTGACCGGTTGCTTCGGAAATGAATTCCCCTTTGAAATAACCTTCACCCGTTTGTAAAGATTCTTTCAAGGCTGCTTTCAATTCGATGTTTTTCAGGATGGACAACATCTCTTTTCCAACCAGCTCCGACTTTTGTATACCGATTACTCCGGTAAAAATATCATTACAATCTATAATCGTACCGACTGAATCGTAATGAACTATACCAAGGGGAGAGTTATTGAATATGTGTTGGTAACGATCCTGGCCAATCTTCAGAATTTTCTCGTTCTCTGTGCTCTTTAAACGCAAGGAGATATTTTCGGTAATGTTTCTGTACAGTTTTCGGGCGCCTGCCAGGCAGGTAACATAGTACAGAACCACCAAAACGGACAGAACTGCTCCATTCTGTAACTGCATTATCAAAAAATTTAAGGCAAGAGGGAGAAGTGTGAATGTGAGAAAACCAGCAATCGCCAGCCAGTTTGAGCAAAGAGAAGTAATTGCTCCGCTGGAAATACCGACAATAATTATCGCGAAAACTGTCTGATGTTCATAGCTGGTGTCTGGAAACAAAAGAAAGGATGCCGCGCCCCAGATTATTGCTGTACACCAGGTTCCATATAAGAAAAAAGGATCAAGTCGTTTAACGTCGAGATCACTCTTTTCAGATCTTTCTGCAAGGAAGGCCACCAAAAGCCTGCCAAATGCCACAAGATAGAAAATCGACAACCAGAAGGATAGTATGACAGTTTCAATGCTGTTTCGCATATACCAGCAGAGAAAGGTGGCAACCATCATGGATACGAGAACAGGTCCGGTTGAGTTTATATAGAGTAGCCGTTGCTGCTCCATATAAAGCTTATGATTGGATCTGGATGTACTTATTTCCTCTTTCACTTTACTTTAAGTCGCAATGGATTCTATTGGCAGGATGGTCACACGATTACGACCGTTTTTCTTCGACAGAAAGAGTCCGCGATCAGCTATGAGAATGAGTTCCTGTTGAGTTATTTTATCATCCGGAGATAAATGGACTCCTCCGCAGCTGATGGTGATGTTGACCGGAGTATTTTTGAGAATTGTAGTAACTGCTGCAGCGCAACGTCTCATTCGTTCTGAGAAAACTCTCAGTCCTGTCTGGTTTGTTTCCGGCAGGATGACAGCAAACTCTTCACCTCCATATCTGGCGACTATGTCAGTTGGACGCACTGCCTCACTCATTGCCTGCGCCAGCTTGATAAGAACCTGGTCACCGCCCGGATGGCCATAGGCATCATTGACATCCTTGAAGAAATCGATGTCAAACATGATCAAACATAAAGAGTGATTGTAGCGTTTGACACGAGCCATTTCCTTTCCGAGAATTTCTTGAAAATATCGATGATTATAAAGATTGGTCAAACCGTCCCTGAAAGCCAGTTCCTCGAGTCGAGCATTGGCTATTCTCAGTTGGTCTGCATATTTTTCTGATTTCGTTTTTGATTCTTTTAGCTCCAGCACCAGTTGCTCGTAGGAAAGATTTAATTTGCCAAGCTCATCATTGGCTTCCTGTAGCATCTGCGAATAGGGTTTAATCTGTCCTGGGTCGATATCAAAAATTTTCAGGATATCAAGGCTCTTCTCTGCAACATCGTCAAGAAGAATTCTGGTTTGCGAGGCGCTGATATTGAAAAACTCCTCCATATTTTTTTGAAGTTCCTGAAAATTCGCCGAAGTTTCTGTACTGCTGTAAATTGCCGACAGCAGATTGGATACATAGAGCACGGAGCATGTTTTACGATCTTCTTCGGGGACGAGTTCAGGTTCATGGTGCCACCCTATTGGTCGTACAATGGATTGGGGAATATTCCAGTTCTCAAGAAATGTACGGCCAAGCTGCTGGTGATCAAACAGGAATCGCTTTCGTTCCAGTTTGATCAGATTTGTTCCTCCGTTGAGGATGCATTGGTCTAACATGGAAGTGTATTCCCGACCTTTACATATGTACATTATCAAGATTCCGATATCCTGGAGAAGAGCAGTAACGAAAATATCATCATTTTTTTCGTGCAGCATTCCCATGACCAATTCTGCCGCCACCGCTGCGGTAACTGAACGGCGCCAGAAATAATCAAAATCAAAGGACGATTCGGCTTCACCTCGAAAATTGTCGGCGATGACAAATGAGAGGGCAATATTTTTAATAATATTGGTTCCGAGAATAGATAGTGCTCTGTTAACACTGCTTACCTCATAAGGCAGTGAATAAAACGCGGAATTGGCAATTCTCAGCAATTTAGTAGTTAATGCGGGGTCTGCAGAGATAATTTTCTCCAAATCGTCTAAGGAACTCTCAGTGTTTTGGATTGTATTAAGAATCTGCGCTGCAATTGAGGGCGGCGAAGGCAGGTTAATCTGGTTGGCAATCAGCCGCTGAATTTCTTTGCTGGAAATATCTGTTTCCATTCTTGCACCTGTTTTAGGATATTTGTCACATGGATAATCATATCGTTGTTGACGAAATTTGCAAATAATTTCAATATATATAAAAATACAAGGGAATTGTGATTATAGCAATATTTAGGAAGTGAAAGAATTATTATCAGGTTCTGTCTACAAACTTTCTCGAGGAAAAGCTTCAGGAGATACTATGCGAATATTGTCGCACCGAATGCCTTCCAAGTGAAGCCAAAGTGCGACGGACGCAGCGAACGCAATGAAACAGGAGATACTTACTGTTTATCATGGAATAAGACACTAAACTTATTGAAGAACTGAAAAATTATTGGTATCAATACCGTTCGTGCGGAGGAGTGCCGGAGCGGCTGAACGGGACGGTCTCGAAAACCGTTGTGGGGGAAACCCCACCCAGGGTTCGAATCCCTGCTCCTCCGCCATTGAAGAAATTAAGTGTCTGGAATTAATCCGTTTAAATTGAGTTAGTTTGTCATTAGTGCCATCAACATTAAAGCCGGCATGAAGAGATCACCTGCACTTTTCCTTTGGTGAAATATTCAAAAGTCCAGGAAAAAGATTACCTGGGTCGTAGACGGCCTTTATCGATCTCAGCCTCGGCAGGTTTTCCCCATACGCGCCAAGCAGCATTTCCTCCCCGTCCTCGACATAGCCGGGGAAGTTGAGGTAATTGCCTCCCGACGAGAAGGGCTGAAGTGCCGTATGCAGATTGCGAGCCCAGGTAACATTGGCTTCTGAATCGGCCTGCTCGCTCCAGTTTGCCTCGATGCCGATCATGATGGGATGCCGTCGATTAAAGAAAGCAGTCGAACCCTGCGGTACACGAGCAGAGGCGCCGCCAAGAAACCAGACATCGATGGACGATTCGGCAGACGGTCGATTTCTGGTGTATTCCTCCAGAGCAGCCATACATTCATCATCCAGTCGGTCAAGATAGATCGATTTCCAGTAGTAATATTTGCCGTTAGGATAGTCCTCGTCAAGCAGTCGCTGTAAATCCTTCCAGCCCATGTCGGCACTCAGATCGGCGATCGGTTCGACGATCGTACGCAACGGAGCGATGACCTCCTGAGCGAGTTCCAGAGAACCGGAATAGCAACCGAGCAGGATCACCACCGGTTTTCCCCGATACCTTTCCGGAACCTCCGGCAGAGGGGGACCCAGTTCATCGGGGGCATCGGCCATATATTTTAGGCAGGTTGTCATGGCCTCCCGGGCATTTTCCATGGCATATATCGGCATCAATCGATCCATTCCAGACCTTCCGCGCCGTTTCATATTCGGGATCCCCCTTCACTAAAAATGCACCGCGAAGCCGTTTGCTGAATTGGTTGATGGTTTCCTGGGGTAAGGTTATCGTTTTGCCCTGTCGATTTTTCAGATCAATGGTATTCATTGCATCCCTCCTTGTCCTGTGGGTGAGCCTTGTGGGTCCGCGTGAATATGCTCAGAATATAAGTTGACTACTCGATATCAACCGGGGGTAGAGTGTAAGAAATAAACTGGATCTAAATGAGAGTGAGTAGAGGGCAGAATTTG
>CAVPXO010000011.1:0-67843 GCA_963709755.1 uncultured delta proteobacterium | reverse complement strand
TTTAAACATTATTAATAAGTAATTAGATGGCTTAACTCGCTCCAACCGATTCTTTCCAGATTCCGATCTCTCATAATCGTATGTACCACACGAAACTTAAGGAGGCTATGGCAAAGCTTATTAAGAGTGATCGTCAAACGCTACTCCCTTTCTGGGCAGCATGGGCCCCGATACCTCTTTTCCTGATGTCGGTGCTCGTCCTTATGTTTCTGGATATCAAGACAGTCCACGAGCCAAAGTTTCTGATTGCGATACTGAACCTTGTGTTTTCGACCGGCGTATCGCTGATGATTGTTGCTGTCGCTGTACGAAGTTATCGCAGTCGCGCGTCCGGCCCCGTTTTGCTGCTTGGGTGCGGAATGCTGACTTTCGGAACGGTCAGTGCGATTGCCGGCACATTAGTGGCTAACGGAGCGATCAATGCGGCGATTACGATCTACAACTGTGGGATTTTGGCGACTGCCGGACTGCATCTGGGCAGCGTGCTGTGGGCTCTGACGCCTCATGGCGGTCTGATTACCCGGCGCACGACACTCCTGCTTATCCTCAGCTTCGTTCTAACCGCCATTGGGTTGGTCGCTTTGAGCATTGCCATAGCCCAAGGGTCCTTGCCTCATTTTTTTGAGCAGGGGCATGGGCCGACTGCCATTCGGCAGGTGGTGCTCGGCACAGCGATCGGCATTTTTACGTTGACCAGCGTGCTGTTCGGCATTCTGAACCTGCAGGTGCAATCAGCATTTCTCCGTTGGTACGCTCTGGGACTCGCCTTGATAGCCATTGGTCTCCTCGGGGTCTATCCGATCCGCAACGTTGGGTGTTTGCAGAATTGGGTCGGGCGTTGCTCGCAATACGTGGGCGGACTGTATCTGCTGGTCGGGATGTGGCGGTCGATCAGTGAGCGAGGAAGCTGGGAACTGCCCCTCGGACTTTTGCGGGAGATCCAAGGGCGTTATCAACGTCTGGTGGAGTTGTTGCCAGACGCCATTGTTGTTCATCAAGACGGAGTTTATCTGTTCGCCAACTCATCTGCGGCGCGGTTACTGCATGCCTCCTCACCGAGTGAAATAATGGGGATGGCAGTGCTGGCGACAGTGGCTCCTGAGGATCGCGCCGAGGTCCTTGAGCGCATGCGTCTGGCTGCTATGCCTGGCAACTCGACGCCAATACGTGAATTCACGATGCAGCGCCTCGACGGAACGCGGGTGCTTGTTGAAACGACCGGGACTTACATCGAGTTCGGCGGCAGACCAGCGGTAATGGTGGTAATTCGTGACATCACCGAGCGAAAGCTTGCTGAAGCTGCAGTGCGGGAAACGGAAGAACGTCTCACGTTGGCCTTGCGCAATGCGCCCATCGTCCTTTTCCGGCAGGATCGTGATCTCCGATACACTTGGATCTATCAACCCCGAGAGAATTTCTCGGAAGACGATGTCCTCGGCAAAACTGATATCGATCTGTTGCCCCCGGAGTCTGCTGCCAAACTCATGGCTGAGAAGAAGAAGGTTCTCGATACGGGAGATCACCTGCATACCACCGTAAGCTTCCGAGTCAAAGGCAGGATGGTATCGTACATCTTTACCATTGAACCTATGCGGGATACACACGGGACGATCATTGGCATTACCTGTGCGGCCATGGATGTTACTGAACAGGAACAAAATCGGATAGCTCTGCGACAAGCAAATGAGGTCAGTGAACGGCACTTAGCAAAGCTGAACGCAGTTCTGAACCAGATGACCGAAGGCCTGGTCCTGTTCAATCCAGAAGGCAATCTGCTTGATATGAATCCTGCTGCTTTGGCAATCCACGGATTCGACAGCACCTTTGACCTGCAACGGCATATAAATGATTTAACAACTATTTTCGAGCTGCACAACCTGGATGGGGATGTACTGCCTGTCGATCAGTGGCCAATTAGTCTTGCCCTGCGGGGTGAAACTTTCAGATCTATTGAAGTCCAGGTCCGGCGTCTTGACACCGGCAAGCATTGGATCGCGTCATACGGTGGGACGCCTGTATATGATCGCGATGGAAATCAAATCCTGGCCATCGTCACCTTGCGCGACATCACGGACCAGCACGAAATCAGGGCGCAGTTGCGGGCTCTGAACGAGTCTTTGGAGCAAAGGGTAACAGAACGGACCATTGAGTTGCAAAAAACCTATGAACAACTGCTTCACGCTGAAAAAATGAGTTCAATAGGCAAACTTTCTGCATCTTTCGCTCATGAGTTTAATAATCCCCTGCAAGGAGTAAAGAGTATTATTCAGGGGGTTAAGAAAAGAGTAGACCTGGAACAGGATGAAGCAGAGCTGATTGACTTGGCGATAAAGGAATGCAATCGGATGAGAGATCTTATCAAAGATCTGCAGGATTTCAATCGCCCAACAGCCAACCGAAAAGTTTCGATAGACATCCATGCCACTCTGGATAGCATCCTCCTGTTAGGCAAAAAAGAATATGCAACTCGGAAGATTTCCATTAAGAAAAAATACGCTAAAAATTTGCCGCTAATTGTGGCTGTTGCCGACCAGATGAAGCAGGTTTTTCTGAATCTGCTGAACAATGCCAGCGATGCCTGTATTAATGGAGGAATTATAACCATTGAGACTGATTCGTTTGAAAATAACGTTGTAATCCGTGTCCATGATACTGGTTGCGGAATCACTTCTGCTAACATGGAGCATATTTTTGAACCATTTTTCACTACTAAAGCTGTAATTAAGGGTACCGGCCTGGGACTGCCAGTCAGTCACGGAATCATCAAAGCCCATGGCGGAGAGATTACCGTGGACAGTGAACCTGGAAAAGGAAGCATTTTTTCTATAATTTTGCCGATTGAGGGAGGGTCTGATGTTGGGAAATAAAATTCTACTGGTAGATGACGAAGAAAGTATTTTGAAGTCTTTTTGTATGATTTTTAAGCAGGAAGGCTACGATGTCACGACTGCGTCCAGTGGGGAAGAGGCTGTCGAAAAAATTCAGACACATCATTTTGATATAGTTGTTACCGATCTCTCCATGTCAGGGATGGATGGCATAGCTGTTTTGCTTGAATCAAAAAAACACAATCCTGATATTGGCACCATAGTCCTTACGGGATATGGAGATACCTCCTTAGCAATTGAGGGTCTGCGACTTGCTGATGACTATGTGTCTAAACCTTGCGACAGCGAGGAATTGTTATTGCGGATCGATCGTATTCTAAAAAACAAGGAAGCATTTCAAAAAGTTGCCTTCTACGAAAGCATTCTGCCTGTCTGCATGTATTGCAAAAGAATTAGAGTTGAAAAAGACGCGGTACCGGGTAGTGAGAAATGGGTGCGAATGGAAGAGTGTCTGCACAATAAAAATGGTACCGACGCTTCTCCCACTATCTGCCCACAATGTAAAGATCGTTGCCGTGAAAGATAAATTGTTAGATAATTAAATATAAAGACTAGCGTCAGTAACTTTATGAATGTGCTCAATATACAAGCCAATAAGTAAATTGTGCTGCTGCCTGTATAGATAAATCTCTCGGTCTAAGTAAGGAACAAGCCTAAGTATTACGGTTGAAAGATTTTCCAGATATCATCGGAAGGGCGACAGAATATTCATTTTTCGCCTTTTCCCACTGTGAAAGACTCTAAAGTACTAAAAACGATCAATGTTCACAGAAAGAAGATCCCAATAACTGGGTCTCAGGAACAAGTCAGTTAACCTCAGAACATTTCTCACTTCCCTTTCCTCAGAATAATTTTCTTCAGTCAAACCACGGGGTATTTTAAACCTGCACGCAAAATGGGTAGTTTCACAACCCATTCTCTCACCAAACATATGACCTTTGCAAAAAGGGATAAGATTGCGATGATATTTCCCAGGCATTAATACTTTTTTGTCATCAGGAGAATTTAGTCTGATGTGCTCCGATCATAAAATTTTCAGGTACTCCTTAAGATGAATTTATCACAGACCTATATGGAAAAAACAAACCTGGCAGCACCCCTATACCTTAATACTGCAGCTGATAAGCAACGTTTTGATCTCGATGTCGTCATAAAGAACTTCTGCATCTGGTATGAACAGGCACTCGCCGAAAAAAATCTGCAACTCACGACCAATATCAGCTCCAATATCCCGAGAATATGTAAAGGAAACAACTATCTGGTTAAATACTTATTTTCTGAAGTAGGCAATTACAGCCTGCAGTTTCTCAAAACAGGAAATGTTTTTCTGGAAGTTAAGGCAGAGCAGATAGCAGGCCGCCGCTATGCAATCCACTTCACCATCAATCATTCGGGCGAAGGTATTCCATTGGCTAAAGAAAAAGAGCTTTTCCAGCAGCTCCCTGAACAATCGAAAAAAAACGATTTCAGGTTACGCTCAACTAATCTCTATTATGCAAAAATGATAGCCGAAATTCTTGGTGGTGACATCAAAATCGAAAACAGACCAGTTTTCGGCACCCGATACCTGGTTGAAATCCGTCTCTTGAGAATAGCCAATTAAAGCCGGGCCACACATAACATTTGGGTAATATATATAACCATTTTATTACATGTTTTATGACCTATGCAAAACAGCATTCTTAGCATAAAAATTAACCATCATTTATTACATATCTGTTCGTGTACACCATGTGATCGCGAACAGGAATCGGAAAAGATAACCCTATAGTTTTCATTTATGAAAAAGAACACAGAACAAGTAACGACGCTGTCATCACCTCTAATCATGGCAACTATCAACAGCCCCAGGCAGTATTGTGATATGCTGCAAATAATGAATAACTTCTGCCTTTCCTACAAGCAGGATCTCTCTGATAGAAATACCCCGCTCTCCACCAGAATTGACACCGATATTCCGCAGTTCTTTTATGGTGACCCATTACAGATCATGCATTTATTACATGACCTGTCCCAATACTGTCTCCTGCACGACAATACGGGCGGCAGTGTTTATCTCGATTTTAAGGCCAGGCAGACAAGCGAAAATTTCTATTTCTTTTTTCTCACGGTCACACTGTCAGGAGTGTCGATTCCCAGGACAAAGGTAAGAGATCTTTTTTCGCCGCCAAAAACAAACAAGAATAAAAGCGACAGTGAAGCAATTGCAAACAGCCTCTATTTAGCTCAGAAAATTAGCGAGTTACACGGTGGTGGGATATCCATTCAAAACAGTCTTGGTTTCGGTACACGATTTTTGGTGAAACTTTGCCTGCCTTGTAAGGAACACTGATCATACCAGATACCAAACACTACTCAGTGGGGGAAACATTGCTGAATATACAAACCGAAAGAAGTGCCGATTACGATCAACAGGCCATGTACACTGCAAGAAAAGTAGATCCTTTGTCATTAGGACCAATGTCCCCAAATAACCTCTTGTATACTCACAGCGAAAACAGACATAAACAAGACGACTCACGCTGGCGCATTGCCGGTAATAAGGAGCCATTCGACCTGTACCAGTTGATTGACGATTTTGGCAACTGGTATGACATGGTTCTCGATAATAGAGGACATCATCTAACCATTCGCGCGAGCTCTGCCTTGCCGAAATTTTTCCATGGCGATCGCCTGATGCTGGGTTTCCTCCTATGGGATATCGCCAGTTACAGCCAGACCTATCTCGGAACTGGAGATGTGTTGCTGGAGGTAGACTCGGAACTGGTTCGAGATAACTGGTATTCGATTTACTTCTCTTTCTCTGTTCCGGGCTTCGGCATTCCTCAGAAAAATGAAAAGGGGCTTTTCATTCCAATCAGCAGACAAAAAAGAAGGTTCGCCGGCAATGCTTCGTCAAACCTCTATTATGCGGGAATAATCGCCGGATTGCTTGGCGGTGCAATCCACGTCAGGAACAATATTGGTTTTGGAGTGGAATATATCACTGAAATCTGTCTACAGAACAGACCAGAATGAAATTGCAGGATACTTTCTTAGGTATGGAAAAGTTGAAAATTTTGAAAATCAATCACAAAAGAAGAATTCCAATCCTGACAAGCCGGATACTACATGCTATTCCCTTGCAGGGTGTTCTTCTTGGTACCTCTTTGATGAGTTATTTGAAAAATTTCTTCTCAAGTGGTGCTTTTTAACCAACTCCCCTGGGGGGGATAAGAACCAGTATTACAAAAGGAGTATTAAAAATGTCACAAGGAACAGTAAAATGGTTTAGCGAGGCAAAAGGCTATGGTTTTATCGAACAAGAAGGAGGCAACGATATCTTCGTCCATTACACCTCTATTAGAGCAGATGGTTTTCGGTCACTCAGCGAAGGAGAACGAGTCATCTTTGATGTCGCGGAAGGCCAGAAGGGCAAAATGGCCACCAACGTTGTACGGCTATAGAAGAACCGAGGCATACAGAGGTTTGATTACTTGTAGTCCTTTTGCGGCAATAACAGCCGAAAAAAAGCAGAGACGAATATCCTGCATACTGACTAAGGTCTACACTTGACGCTTTATAAAGATATTTAAGGCTAAAGGTAGACCTTTTTTCGTTTTTGGAATATGCCTAATCGTTCAGGGGACGTACCAGGTCCGATTCCGCTCTTTTTTTCAACTTGGCATGGGCAGGATATCTTTTTGATGACGATGCCGGTATATCAAAAAGTATCGGATATTAGCTGGCCTGATTGACTATCTGCTGAATTTGCAATGGGAAAGAGATATTCACTGCCAATTATAAACTGAGAGAATCGATCTCTAACATTGAGATTTTTCCTGATATGATTATGGGTATTTTGAATGACTTCCTGATTGATCAGGGCCGCAGAAAATATCACTGAATGTCAATGAGAACATTTTCTTGTTTGCCTCTGCTTTTTTTGTAAGAGTTTCGGTAATAATGAGGAAGTAATGGCACAGAAGTCAACAGTATTGATAACGGATGATGATGAAATATTTTTGACCGTTGCCGAAGCAATGGTCGAGATAAGTGGTTTTTCCGTTTTGAAGGCTCGTGATGGGATGGAAGCTTTAGAGGTTTTCAAGGAACACCAGGAAAAAATCGTTTGCATAATGCTTGATATCAAAATGCCGCGCATGAATGGTATAGAAACTTTGCAACGCTTGCGTGAAATGGGTGAAAACATCCAGGTTATAATTTCAACAGGTTACCTGAGCGAAGAAAATCTTGAAAAACTGGCACCACTACAACCTGCAGCATATCTGAAGAAACCTTTTTCTCACCAGGAGCTCACACATATCATCAAACAATGTCTTGGTGATGGTGAGGAGGGTTCAATAAACTTTAAAAAGCAGGATTAGCAATCAGAGAAGAAGTAGAACCTATTCTATCAGGCAATAAAACTCTGAGCAACAATAGGAATTTCATATTCTTCCTGAACCACATAAAAGGTTTTCCATCTGGGGGATTAAGTCGGATAACGGTGTCGGCCCAGTCGCCGTTCGCAACCTGAAAATTCGTGCTGCCAGCCCACACCGTTTTGTAGGTCAGTCTTCTTAACATAATTCCTGAGAGGGTGGGACTTCCTACTTCCATAGAATTGCTCAGAAATGGAGCAACCACCGATTGTAGCTTACCAAAGATTATTTTTGCTGATCACTTCGACAAGAGCGTTAGGCAACCTGGTTGATACTAACTGATTGAAGACCAATCTGCCTAAATTACCAAAAAAGCCCGGTATGACATATACTGTCATACCGGGCTTTCTTCTTTTTATCCCCCCTCATTCCGTATCTGTTAGTTTTCGCCCCTAAAAAGCCTGTCAAAGTCAAAGGTTTTAGCTCTTACTTTTTGTCTGGAGCCATGACGACCAAACTTTACAGTTCTCAAGGATTAGGTCAGATTGTGTGCGCGACTTTCAGATGAATAATTGAAATAAAAAGATGGAGATGAATTAAGGGTTGAAAAAATCAACTACATATTTAAAAGAAGTAGCTATTATAATCACAGTAAGCATCCATTTAATAGCCTTTGCCGGAACAAATTTTTGGCAGTAAGCACCGAGGTACATCCCTGCTATTCCTCCAATTCCGAACAACCCCCCTAAAAGCCAATCTGGTGCAACTGACAAATTTGGATAGTAGGGTGCGATGACCTCGTAGAAAGCGACACCAGCAACCGACGTAACAAAGGTGCCCATCAGGGCAGCTCCAGCCACGGTATAAATCGGCAGACCGAAAAACGTTACAAAAAAAGGAGCAATAATGGACCCACCGCCGATGCCATAGATGCCTCCTGCAATGCCCACAATAAGGCTTAGGGTAAAAATACCCCAAAACGAAACATCGAACGATTCATCATAAAAAGTGTAGCTCAGTCGCCTGAGGTTGAAGGAGGTAACCGTAGTTGCCTTCAAATGAGTTTCGTCAGCAATGCTCGTTGAATTGGATCTTGATCGGTAGCTTTTTATCAATTCTTGAAAGCGTTTTTCGCTGTTGTTTTTGTTACCTCTTCCATCTTTATTCTTCAGCAAATCTCTCACCATCCTAAGCCCGATATAGAGCAGGACAGCAGCGGCAAAGAGCTTGAAATTCTTTGGATCAGGCAAATAGGTTACGCGTATCATGGCTCCGATCAGAACACCTGGTAGCGTACCCATGATCACAACCCATGTTAGAGGCCACACCATCCGACCCTCACGCCAGTAACGGTAAACGCCGCTGGGAATGGCTACGATGTTATAAACTTGGTTGGTAGAGCTCACGGACGGGGATGTGTACTCGAGAAACGACATTTGGAACGGTAACAATAAAAAGGCTCCCGAAACGCCACCCATAGAGGTGAAAAATGAAACTACAAACGCAACACAAGGAGGTATCCAGGGGGAAACTTCAATGCCTGAACTTTGAAAAAACATGCTTTCACCTCTATTCCAACGAAAGAAGGCTAGTCGAGCAATGTTAAAAATAGAGCGAGACTGTAATCCTTAGTAATTATAAGTAATTTCTAGTTTTAATATACCTATAGCTGGTCATTTTTGTCAACATTAAGTATCTGTCCTATCTTCTCAAATAGGACCTGCTTAGATAGGAGAAATAATGTTAGACACTGTGCCTGATACCACGAAACCGTCAGGCACCCTGCAAGATACTCACTGAGAATATGGCTGTCTGTAAGATCTTATTGGAATACCAAGATATACTATGTCGGTTCGAGTCATGCTTTTTACATTTGATCATCCGATTCTTTTATCAGACGTTCAATCGGCACCATAAAGCAAAGCCATTCCTGTTTTTAAATCAGCAATCGGGATCTGACCGGGAGCAGACGATTTGCTGCCGATACCAAATGTTATATCAGAACCAAAGAGCCCACCGGCCAATCTGCTGATTCTCCCTTCCGGTCCCATGGAAATTGTTATTATTGGTACCTCGACACCTTCATTTCTTGCTCTGTTGGTTGCGCTCATCAGGGTCAGCACATCGGCATAATTCTTCGGCATTGCAGCGAATTTGGCGATATCAGCACCCATTTTTCGAGCTTTCAACAAGGTATTGTAGATAAAAGCTTCATCCGGGGTTTCGTAAAAATTATGATGGGACAAGATCAGTTTGACCTCGTTATCAACACCAATTTTCCTCACTGTTTCAATAAAAGATTCCTCATTGCATAATTCGATGTCGACAATATCCACAGCCCCTGATTCTATGCTTGCGGTAATCAATTCCAGACGTATGTCCTGAGAGATCTTTTGAAAACCACCTTCACGATCGATCCGGCAAGTCAATATCAACGGAATATCAACAATAGCGAGCCGTAATTCCTCCAGCAAATCCAAACAATCAATAACATCTGTGACTTTCTGATATTCGTCAATACGCCATTCCAGCAGATCCGGCTGCATATTAGTTAACTCAGCCGCCTGGCCGAGAAGACTGTCCCTGTTTTTTGCCACCAGAGGCATACAGATTAACGGCAGAGGTCCGCCGATGACTTTGTCCCGTACGATTACTTTTACCTTGCTCTGTTGCCTCATGATCACAGCCTGCTGTAGTTGATTTTTCTTTCTCGCCGGGACCTTATATGTCAGGTCCAGCCCTCTTTATATGTTACAGGATTTCTGCCGGTTAAGCACCCGTTTCATTTTAGCCTAGTATTCCACCGCCTCCGTAACGATCCATTTATTTTCTAAACAAATCATAAAAAACAATTGACACTTCCTGTTTTTTTGAATTATGTATTTTGTATTCAAAATTCAATTCTATGTTTGATCATTTTTATCGGGAAGAATTACATGAATAACATTGGTATCAACTACGAAAACCTGGATCAGAAAGTCTATCAGGAAGTTAAAAAACTGATAGAGGATAGACAACTGCTGCCAGGCGAGAAAATTCCCCAGGAAAAACTTGCCAAGGAGCTTGGCATCAGCCGAACTCCTCTTATCAGTGCCCTCAAATTTCTGGAACATGAGAAACTTATTGAAGTAAAGCCCCGCCGGGGCTTTTTTGTTCGATTGTTCACTATTGAGGAGATGATCTCTATTTTCGAGATTCGTGAGGTCCTCGAGGGGTTATCCGCTCGCAGGGCCGCAAAACACATTACTCCCAGGGACGCCATCGCCCTGCGACAAATCTTCAAGAATTTTATTGACCTCGACGACATAATAGACCTCCAGGCCTATGCAAAAGCGGACAAACAGTTCCATACCTTTATTTCCGAGATAGGTTCCAAAGAATTTTTAACCACCATCCTGCAAACTCTAAATATCATTACTCTTGCATACCAGAACACAACAAGTGAGGGTCTTATCAGGGAACCCAATGAGACAATCAGGGATCATATGAAGATTGTGGATGCTATCTGCAATCATGACCCTGAAATGGCGGAAATGCTCATGCGGGACCATCTGAGAAGTACCATAGCTCGACTCAAAAACATTGCATACGAGAAAGCCAAGTGACCATTACAAGGAGGTGAAAAGAGAAAAAAACAGAGTGATAATGAAGGGTTTTCAAAGGAGAAACAAAGCATGATTCCCTTTGAAAATCAACTCTTAAACAGCTACACCATGGGAGAATTCAAACAATGAAAAGGATCTTACTTGTCAGTTTTGTCGTTTTTTGGGCCCTCACTACCGGGGCCTTTGCCGCAAAATCTTTCCCCAACAGAAATATAACCGACGTTGTGGTCTGGAGCGCAGGAGGCGGTACCGATACCTGTAATCGAATTATTACTGCTGAAATGTCAAACATCCTCGGCACAAACATCAACGTCATCAATAAAACAGGTGGTGTTGCAGGCTCCGTTGGCATGAGCCACGCTTATTCCATGAAGCATGATGGCTACACTCTCTGTGGACTATCCGAGTCAAATGTTACTGCTGGTGTTCAGGGTGGCTGGGACAAGAAGTTTGATGTATGGGATACCTTTATCGTTGGTGGATCCCCTGATGTTATCTCTGTTACTCCCGACACTCCCTATAAAACGCTTCAGGATCTGATTGAAGCTGCAAAGGCCAACCCGGGATCCATCAAGGCATCTGCCAGTGGCGCCGGTTCCATCCATCACCTCAATCTGCTGGCTGTCGAAAATGGATCAGGAGCAAAATTCAACTTCATTCCTTACAAAGGCTCAAGTGATGCACAAAATGCCGCAATGACAGGAGAAGTTAATGTTGTCGTCACCTCCCTTGCAGAGCAGCAGCAACTTCTCCGCGGCGGAAAACTCCGTGCGCTCGGTATGCTGATCCCTAATGCTTTCGAGGTGGAAGGTCTTGGAGCTATTCCATCTTCCTTTGATGCTTATCCCGGCCTGTCCAAATATTTGCCGATTTCCCAGGCTATCGGTTTTGCAGTACCGGCAGATACACCAGATGAGGCAAAAGCCGTACTGGTCGACGCTTTTAACAAAGCTATGGCTACCGACAAAGTGAAAACCTGGGCCAAGGAAAATTACTACCTGCTCTCCGGCAAAACCGGTGCCGAATCCAAAGCAGTTTTTGATGCTCTTGAATCCAATTTTGCATGGACCCTGTGGGAGCTGGGTGCTGCCAAGGTAAATCCGGAAACACTTGGGATTCCAAAACCATGATAGATGTGAACGAAGAAAAAAAGACGGCTGGTATCTAATACCCCTGCAAGAGGGTAAAAGTACCAGCCTATTGGGACCGGGCGTAAAAGTCCACGCAATGTACTTGCGCCCGGTTGCACCACGATAAACAACAGGCAGGAATTAATCAACCATGATGGAGAAAGAATCACTCCGAAAGGCCGACATTTTTTCGGGTTCCCTGATCGTGCTTCTCGGTCTGTTTATTATTAGCCAGGCTGTGCAAATGCCGATGAAAGACTCCTGGGGTGGCGTACAGAACGTCTGGTTCGTCTCCCCGGCGCTGTTTCCCCTGTTGGTAGGGGGGATGTTGGTTTTCCTCGGATTTATTCTGATCGTCGTTGCCTTTAAAAGCACAGGAAAAGAGGGTATCCAGAACGTCGTTTCGTTTCTCACCGGCAAGGAATTGGTTTCGTTTCTTAAATACCCACAAACAGTAAGATTTTATGTCATTGTTTTCAATCTTTTAGCCTTTGTTTTTCTCATGGTCCCGCATATCGATTTTTTCCTGGCAGCGATATTTTTCCTGCTGGTATCCTTTGTCATGTTTTATTTCGGCGATCACCGCCACCTGCTTAAAATTTTTTCTTTTACTGCTTGTGGCGACCTGGTGGTTTTTCTCTTCCTCATTCAGGGACTAGATAAAAAAATTACCGGCATTACGGATTTTGGCGCAGACTGGCTCACGATAATCTTTATACTGGCGCTCTGCCTGGTTGCTGGAAGCGGTGTAAAAGGACAACAGGAGCTGAAAAATAAATTCAGGCTCAGCCTCATTATCGCTGTTGTTGCGCCTCTGACAATCGGCATCATTTTTAAATATTTCCTTCTTGTTCCAATGCCTCACGAAGGACTGATAGTACAGCTGCTGGATAGTATCTGGTATGCTGAGCTGTGGTCGTAAAGGAGTACTGTACCATGATGCTTTTTGAACGACTTGGCGGTTTTTTTGAGATTGTGGCAGGGATGCTTACTGACCCTGCCTCAATCGCCATCCTCTTTGGTTCTGTTCTTCTTGGTATTCTCTTTGGAGCAATGCCCGGTTTGACATCGACACTTGGGGTGGCTTTACTCACCGCGCTGACGTATAGCATGAACACTGAAATGGCCATGATCTGCCTGCTGTCTATTTATGTGGGCGGTACCTATGGTGGATCCTATGCCTCTATTTTAATCAATATCCCGGGAACGGCTGCTTCTGCGGCCACAGCTCTCGACGGCTATCCCCTCGCCTGCAAAGGGGAAGGTGGTCGGGCCATTGGCCTCACCACAACAGCTTCAGCCATTGGAACAATCATCAGTATGCTTTTTGTAGTCAGTATTTCACCGATAATTTCCAGGTTTGCCCTGCAGTTTACCTCCTTTGAGTTCTTTCTCCTGGCTTTCTTTGGTATCCTTATCTCAGGGACTCTTACTGCCCCGGACCTGGTTATAAAAGGGTGGATTGCCGGGTTTCTTGGCCTGTTTCTCGCCTGTATCGGCAGGGATCAGCTCCAGTTTTTTCCCCGTTTTACCTTTGGTATTCCTGAGCTCGACAGCGGAATTGAGGTTGTCCCTGTCCTGATCGGAGCTTTCGGTATCCCGCAGATCATCGAAGTACTGCGCAGCAAAACCCAGATGGCCAAGGCCAAAAAACTACAACGAATTTTGCCGGAAATTGGGACGGTTCTTCGTAATTTTCCGGTAATTATCAGATCTGCACTCATTGGTGTTGGAATCGGAGCTGTCCCTGGCATCGGAGAAGATATTGCCGGCTGGGTATCCTACGGCACCGCCAAAAATACATCTAACCATCCGGAAACATTTGGTAAAGGAGAGATAAAAGGCTTACTGTCCAGCGAAACGGCAAACAACGCCTGTGTCGGTGGAGCCATGATTCCCCTCTTGAACCTCGGAATTCCAGGCAGTCCGCCAGCCGCTATGCTCCTCGGTGCTCTAATGCTCCATGGCGTCACTCCGGGACCAATGATCACCTTCGAACACCCGACATTTATCCTGGAAGTTGCTGCCATTCTGCTGCTGGCCTCCATGGCCATGTGGGTGACAGGGCTGGTTCTCGCCAAGCAGGTGGTAAAAGTTCTGCGTATCCCGACAGAGCTGTTTATGCCAATTATCGGCGTGCTCTGCATTATCGGTTCCTATTCCCTTGGATTAAACATTTTTAACCTGTATCTCATGCTGCCGGTCGGCATAATCTGTTATTTCCTGACCAACATGGGCTATCCGATTGCCCCCCTGGTCATCGGCGTAATCCTTGGCCCCATGGCCGACGAAAACCTGAGAAGGGCTTTGATGGTTTCCCAGGGAAGTTTCATGCCGGTCTTTACCAGACCTGTTTCTCTCATTCTCTTTATCATCATTGTCTGGACCATTTGCAGCCAGTTCCGGTGGTATAAGAGAGGTGTAGTCAAATTAAAAGGAAAATTCTCCCGGCCGCAACCCCACTAAAAACGGAATGTGCTTCCCAGTCCTTCCAGCCAGCTCTATACAACCGATTGGAGATTTTATATGTTAAAACTAGCGATAATCACAGGGTTCCTTTCTCAAACAAAGGATCGCTTCCACGAATACAATGCCCCGCTCAGTGTTGATGAAAAGTTCAAACTGATGACCCAAATTGAAGGGATATAAAGGCGTAGAAATAGTCTTCCCCTACGAAGTTAAAAACGCAGTCGAGACCAAAGCAACACTGGATAAATACGGTCTGGAGGTTGCGGCTGTCAATGTCAACGTCAAAGCCGAACCGGAATTCCGTAATGGTGGCGTTACCTCTACTGATCCGGCCATCCGCGCCAAGGCAGTGCAATTTATCAAGAATGCAAAGGATTTCGCCGCTGATGTCGGAGGCGACAAGGTGACCTGCTGTCCTTTAGGTGACGGCTATGAGTTTTCCTTTCAATACGATTATGCGGCGGCCTGGAAACACCTGATAGAAACTTTTTCCGAAGCAGGCTGTTACCGGCCTGAAATCCCGCTTTTCATCGAATACAAACCAAGCGAGACCAGGGGGCACTGTTTTATCGATACGGCAGCTAAAGCACTCTGCCTGCTTAACGACATGAAGGTACCAGCCATGGGAGTCACGCTCGATTTCGGCCATTCCATGTATGGCAACGAGAACCCTGCGGAAGCCGTGGCCCTGCTGGAAGCGAGTCCCTATAAATACTACGTCCATATCAATGATAACGACGGAAAATGGGACTGGGATTATTTCTGTGGTACAAAGCACTTCCTTGAATATGTCGAATTTCTCTACTACCTCAAAAAATATAACTATAACGATTACTTTACCTCGGACACCTCACCTACCCGCTGGGATATTCGAGGAACGTTCGAGGCGAACAGCCGCATGACCCTGAAGATATGGAAATTACTTGAGCAGATAGATACTTCCAGATTAGAATTACTGATGGCGAGAGGCGACTATCTCGAGACCTGGAAATTTGTCGAGCAGAATATCTTCTCTTTGAAATAGAGGACAATTTCATGTCAGAGCCGGCAGTTCTGGATGTAAACGTTTTGGGTGACCTGGTACCGGAGTGGCCGACGGATCTTCTGCCGGCCATTCAACAGGAAAATGGTAAGTCCAAATATAAAATTGTAGTCCTGGATGATGATCCCACCGGAACCCAGACCGCAAGAGATCTTCCCGTCCTCACCCACTGGTCGGTTGAGGCCCTGCGGGACGAACTTGTCCGGGAATATCCAGCCTTCTTTATCCTTACCAACAGCAGGAGTCTACCGGAACCCGAGGCCTGCAGGCTTGCCAGGGTAATAGGCACCAACCTCAAGTGTGCGTCGGATTCGACAGGAATTCATACGGTCGTCATCAGCCGAAGCGATTCCACCTTGCGGGGCCATTTTCCAGCCGAGGTCGATGCAATGGCGGAAGTGATGGGCAAGGCAAAACTGCCCTATCTCATTCTGCCCTTTTTCCTGGAGGGTGGTCGGTATACCATCAACGATATCCATTATGTGCAGGAAGGAGAACTCCTTATTCCTGCGGCAGAGACCCCCTTTGCAAAGGATGCTGCTTTTGGTTTCAGCTGCTCGAATCTCAGGGATTGGCTGGCGGAAAAGAGTAATGGAAAGATCCGTGCCACTGAAGTCACCTCCGTGACTATCGAAGATATACGTCTTGGGGGACCTGTTCATGTGGCTGGGATTCTCTCGGGGGTGCAATCGGGCAAGGCCTGTATTGTCAACGCGGCCAGTTATCGTGATATGGAAGTTGTGGTCATGGCCCTGCTCAAGATTGAGAGCAGCGGCAAGGAATTTCTCTACCGGACTGCCGCCTCCTTTGTCCGCACCAGAACCGGTCTTGATCACCGGACCGTACTCTTATCCAAAGGGGAGTTGATAAACGATAACAACAACGGAGGACTCTTTATCATCGGCTCCTATGTTGAAAAAACAGGTGTTCAAGTACAGGCTCTCTTAAACACAACCGATATCCGGGCTATCGAAGTACGCGTTGACGCCCTGCTTGATCCTTCCCGCAACAAAGCTGAGATCGCTCGCGTCGCCGCCGAAAGCTCGACTTTTCTCGCAGAAGGCAGGGATACTGCGATCTATACCAGCAGGAAATTGATTACCGGTAAGAATGCAGCGGCAAGTCTTGCAATCGGACAGACGGTAAGTGACGGCCTCATTGAAATAATTAAATCTCTTACCATTCAGCCACGGTACCTGGTGGCCAAAGGAGGCATTACTTCCAGTGACGTCGCCACCATGGGACTTGGGGTAAAGCGAGCCATGGTCATTGGCCAGGCCCTGCCTGGAGTGCCCGCCTGGCGATTGGGACCTGAATCCCGATATCCGGGTATGTCCTTTATAGTCTTTCCTGGAAATGTTGGCGATAATGACGCCCTGGTTCGCATTAAACGAAATTTACAGTAATCGAAGAGCTTCGCAACCTCTTCAAAGGTTGGGCTGGTTAACCTCATGCAAAAATTAATTGGAGCAATGAAAGGACCGGTTCAGTCTAAAATCAAGCTGTTTTGTTCCGCCAACAAAGCAAAAACATTCAATAGATTATAGTAACCCTACTAAGGAGAAAATTGTGAAACATACAGTAAAAACTATCCAGAAGATGAAGGATGATAAACAGCCCATCACCATGCTCACGGCCTATGATTTCCCCACCGCCAAAAAGGTCAACGATGCCGGAATCGATATGATCCTCGTTGGGGATTCCTGTGCAATGGTGGTTCATGGCCATCCCAATACCCTCACCGCCACCATGGATATGATGCTTCTCCATTGCAACACCGTGGCCCGCGCCTGTGACCGCACTATGGTGGTAGCCGATATGCCCTTTGGTTCTTTCCAATATGGCGTTGAAGATACCATGAGAAACGCAGCCCGCTTTGTGGTTGAAGCCGGTGTAGATGCAGTAAAATTTGAGGCTACTCATAATCACATCGCCAAAACCAAAGCCGTGGTCGAGATGGGTATTGCGACAGTCGGCCACGTGGGTCTCCACCCCCAGGCGGTAGGCGCCCTTGGCGGACTGAAGGTGCAGGGAAAAGACGTGGAAACTGCCAGGAAGGTTGTCTCAGAATGTATTGCACTCCAGGACGCTGGGGTCTTTGCCATAATTTTTGAAGCTGTCCCGGCCAAGCTTTCAGCCTATGTTACCAGGAAACTGAGGGTCCCGACAATCAGTATCGGCGGTGGCCCCGGCTGTTCAGGTCAACTTCTGGTTACTCCGGATGTCCTTGGCCTCTATGACAACTTCACTCCATCCTTTGCTAAACGGTATCAGGATGTCGGTACGCTGATGCTGGATACTTTCAAGCAGTATAAAGATGAGGTAATATCTGGTGTGTTCCCTGGCGAAAAACACAGTTATAAAATGTCCGATGACGTTCTCGAAGCTATAGAAAAAGAATTTGGCAAGGCGTAATATTTAACAGAGTGTGGCGGAACTTGATTCTCCTCCACACTCCCGTCTCCGTTTAAATCTCGCGAAAGACAATATGCAGAAACTCCTTTTTTCCCTGGCGCTGATCGTAACAGGTCTTGTTGTTGGCTATTTCTGGCAGCACTGGGCGAGAAGGAAAGGTCCGCAGCATGAAGCATCCATCCCAAATATCAGAAAACTTCTGCAGAAAACAGGCCTGCTGTTTTTTATGCCGGTCTCTTTTGTGGCCGCAGTGTGGGTGGTTTCCTTTGCGGATATCCGGGTGATCTTCCTGCCGGTAATCGGTGCCGGAGCATTGCTTCTCGGAGGACTGCTTGGCATTACAGTCGCTACCGTCATGAAAAAAGACGGGCCTCAGAAAGGGGTACTTTTCTGTTGCGGCTCGTTTACCAATATCGGCTCAATAGGAGCCTTGGTCGCCTTCGTCTTTCTGGGTGAAATGGGTTTCGGACTGGTGGCTTTATACAAAATGTTTGAAGAAATTGTCTACTATACCATCGGTTTCCCTATTGCCAGATACTGCAGCGGAGTCAAAAATGAAGCCACATTTCTTCATAGAATATTAGAAATAAGCAGAGATCCCTTTGTTCGAGCCGCTTTCGGTGCTTTTATCTGTGGTTTGGCACTTAATCTTTCCGGAATTCCCCGACCAGCTTTTTTCGAAACCCTCAACAGTTTTTTCGTGCCCTGTGGGACTTTTATCCTTCTTGTCTCCATTGGGCTTGGAATGCGTTTTTCAAGCGTTGGCAATTATCTCGTTGAAGGTTTTATAATCTCCCTCATCAAGTTCGTTGCCATACCCCTGATAGCCGTGACCACAGCTTATGCTCTCGGCTTTGACAATATCAACGATGGTTTGCCATTAAAGGTAGTACTCATTGCCTCTTCAATGCCGGTTGCTTTTACCGCTTTGGTTGCCGCCTCAATCTACGATCTTGATCTCGACCTGGCCAACTCATGCTGGCTGATAACCACCGGTTGTCTAGTGGTTATCCTTCCTTGGCTCTCCTATTTTCTTTCTGTGCTCTGAATTCAGAAATCTACCTATTACCTGGATTATTAGTATATCAGGTCGCAACTGTTTGCTTTTCCTCAATCTTGTCAATTCTCACCGCACAGGCTTTGTATTCCGGAGTTCCAGAAATCGGATCCCGGTGCCCTGAAGTAAGGTCATTGGTCAAGGCATCCTGATGATGGAAGGTCATAAAGACATTTCCCTGCTGCGAACGGTTGGTGACTTTCGCCCGTACTTTCACCTCACCCCTCCTTGACGATACCTTCACCCAGTTCCTGTCCTGGATACCGAGTGTCTCTGCATCCTCAGGACTGATCTCAACACGCTCCGCTGGTACAATCTGAGCAATGCCATGGGATCTTCTGGTCATGGAGCCGTTGTTGTAATGCTCACGGATTCGACCGGTGATGAGCACTAAGGGGTAATCTGCGTCCGGTACCTCTCCAGAGCCCTGATGATCAAGCGGCATAAAGGCGGCAAGCCCATTGGCTCTGGCAAAGAGATCGGTATAGAGGGTGGTTGTGCCGGGATGATTTTTATCAGGGCAGGGCCATTGAATACCTCTTTCTTCCAGGCGATCATAACTGATGCCGCCGTAGATCGGCACCAATGAGGCGATTTCGTCCATAATTTCTGCAGGGTTGTTATAAGACATCGGATATCCCATCAGGGTCGAAATCTTACAGAGTACCTCCCATTCAGCCAATCCGGCTACAGGTGGAATAGCCTTTCGCACCCGCTGAATCCGTCTTTCACCGTTGGTGAAGGTGCCATCTTTCTCGGCAAAACTTACCCCCGGCAGGATGACATCGGCAAAGCGGGTTGTCTCGGTATGAAAGATATCCTGAACTACTAAGAAGTCGACTGATTCAAGTGCTTTTCGCACATGATTGAGGTCCGGATCAGTCTGGGCCGGATCTTCGCCGAGGATATAAATGCCTTTGAATTTTCCACGGACACATTCATCAAGCATCTCAACCGACTTCAAGCCCGGTTCCTTTTTAATCTTTCTACCCCAGGCCTTTTCAAATTTATCGCGTACTTTCTCATCGGTTACTGACTGATACCCAGGAAGCGTGGCAGGTAAGGGACCAAGATCAGAGGCGCCCTGGACATTGTTTTGTCCCCTGAGAGCCATAATGCCGGTGGACGGCCGTCCTATCTGACCGCAGACCAGGGCTAAATTGGCTATAGCCATGGCGTTTTCTGTTCCGGTTCTGTGTTCAGTCACCCCCAGGCCGTAGACAATCATTGCCTTATCGGCATGGGAATAGGCTCGGGCTGCTTCGATAATTTTTTCTTTGGCTACCCCGCTCAGTTTTTCCACCCGGTCAAGGTCATATTCAGCGACCTTGGCTCGTCAGTTCATCAATATCTTCAGTTCTTTTGGCTATGAACTCTTTATTTTCCCAACCATTTGACAGGATAACGTTGATCAAACCATTTAACAGAGCGATATTACTGCCCGGTTTTAAGTTCATCCAGACATCGGCCCTTTCCGCCATCCAGGTCTTTCGTGGATCACTGACGATCAGTTTTGCTCCATTATTTATTGCTTCTTTCAGGTAGAGCGAGACAATGGGATGGGCTTCCGTCGGGTTGGAACCGAATAAAAAGAGGACGTCAATCTCCGGCATTTGCGCGAGAGAATTAGTTGCAGCACCTGCACCAAGGCTTGTGGCCAGACCGGCCACCGTAGGAGCGTGTCAGACCCGGGCGCAATTATCGACGTTATTTGAGCCGACCGCTGTGCGAACCCATTTGGCTAACAGGTAGTTCTCCTCATTGGTGCATCTCGACGAGGAGAAACCACCGACGGTGTCCGCTCCGTATTCTTCGATAATCTGATTAAATCTCCGGGCAACCAGTTCAAGTGCTTCCTCCCAGGAGGCCTCCCTAAAACCATTCCCTACTTTAATCAGTGGCGTCGTTATGCGGTCTTTACTGTGAATAAAGTCATAGCCATAGCGACCTTTAATGCAAAGATTACCTTTATTAACCGGAGCATCGTAGTCAGACTCCACCCCTATTACCGTGTTGCCCTTAACCTTGAGGAAAAAATTGCACCCGGTACCACAATAAGAACAAGTGGTTTTAACCTTTGTCACTTCCGTGGACCTGCCTTTTCCTCTGCTCTTCCTGTCTGTCAGTGCACCGGTAGGACAGGTGGAAACACATTGGCCGCAGAACTCACAATTTTGCAGGCTTCGAGGTTTTGAAAAAGCAGTATCCGGGATGGCATTGAACCCCCGACCGGTCATATCTATGGTTCCGGCCATAACCACTTCATTACAGATACGTGTACAACGGCCGCAGACGATACATTTATTTGCCTCAAAGGTAATAAAGGGATTGTCTTCTCTAATCGGCAGAGCCCACTGTTCACCTGAGAATTTACCGGCATCGGCATTATACAGGTAAGCCATTTCCTGGAGATCACAATTACCTGCTGCTTCACAACACATACAGTCATTGGGATGATTTGACAGCAGAAGTTCAATGATGGTTTTCCGCAGTCTGCTCAGTCTCGGACTTTCGGTGGTTACCTGCATTCCGTTGGCTGCCGGAGTTGTACAGGAGGTAAGCGGTTTGGGGGCACCTGCAACTTCCACCAGACAGAGCCGGCAGCCTCCGTAAGGTTTCAGCCGTTTGTCATGACACATGGTCGGAATGGGAACGCCCTGCTCCTGACATACTTCAAGAACAGTTTTTCCTTCCTGAAAAGTGACCTCCCGGCCATTGATCTTCATCGCGAACATCTGCTTCATGAGAGTGATCTCCAGATTATATTGAGGGTAGCTGAGTACAAATCGCCAGAATCGACGCTGTCGTTTCATCATATATTCAGTATACAAAACAAATACAGATGGAAAATATAACAGGAGGCAAACTAATATGCAATATTAGCATATTAGTTTACCGGCGAATAACTCTTATTGACTTGAATTGACAACAAGAGGCATTCGGGATTTCTGCCGAATCACTCCTTGGTTGGGATTTCGTCCGGAAAAAAAAGTTCCATGAAACGTCTGTTGGCAAAGGTTTCAATTTCCTTCTGCAGCTGACGATAATTTTTGACCAGTTCTTCCGCTTTGGGCGTCAGGACCGTGCCGCCCCTGCCCCCGCCCCCCTTTTGAACCACAACCAACTCATCGTCAATATTTTCTCGCAGGATCTTGACATGGGTCCAGGCTTTTTTGTAATTCATACCAATTTTTTCAGCCGCTTTGGCAATTGAGCCTTCCTGCTCAATAAGTTCCAGGATCTCTGTTTTTCCTTTGCCAAAAAGCAAATCCTGTTGATCATTTTCAATCCAGGTCTTGGTTCTTAAGTGGAGGTGGATGCCTTTGTTTTTGTCCATTTCATTGATCCAGTGGGAAGCAAGAGTTGTCGATTGCAATTACTCTAAGCATACTGAAAGGATTCGATTGTTTCAAGCCACTTAGTGTCCGGAGTGCTACGATTGTTTAGGCCTGAAATAATTCGGCTCATTTCCCTGTTTCCATTTGATGTTGCAGCCCATGCTTGGCCTCTGCTCCAGGGATACCTGTTTTCCGGCAACCAGTAGTTCAATAGCCCTGGAGAGGTCTGCACCATTGATCGGTTCATTGTTTCCAGGCCTTGCGCTGTCGAATTGCCCCCGGTAAACAAGTTTTTTTTCAGCATCAAACAGGAAAAAATCAGGTGTGCAGGCTGCTCCATAAGCTTTCGCAACCTGCTGCTCCTCATCCACCAGATAAGGAAAAGTATAGCCATGCGTTTTAGAAAAAAAAGCCATGTTTGCAGGATCGTCATCCGGATAAGCGCTGAAATCATTGCTGTTGATGGCCACGACAGTAATTCCCTGGGCCTGGTAGTCCCGAATTTTCTCGACCAGTTTCTGGCGGATGTGCAAAACATATGGACAATGATTGCACATGAAAATGACTAATAATCCATTATTAACAGACAAATCCGCAAGGGAATAAAGCTTTCCTGTTGGATCTGGAAGAGTAAAGTCCGGAGCCTTGCTTCCCAGCTCCTGCATAGTTGAAGGTGTCAGTACCATGGTAATCCTCCTGCTGTAGTATGTTTTGATGACTTATGGGTCTAAGGATTATGTATGCATCCACAAAACCTGATGCAAGCTTTTCCGGCAACCGAGGCTTAACGCTTGACGGCATTGTACAGACAAGGTAATTTTCTATTCACAATTGAATACAAACCCCTGGGGGAGTCTAAGGACTGAGAATTCTGCTGCAGCGGAGTGACCCTTTGAACCTGATCCGGCTAATACCGGCGTAGGGAACGGACCAATAGAGCACGATACAATCTGCTCCTCTGAAAACCGCTTCCTGCGGTCTTTTTTTTTGCCAAAAATATGAGGAGAAGCGGATAATGAAAACCCAGATGGAATATGCCCGTGAAGGAAAAATAACGGACAAAATGAAAGAAGCTGCCAGGGAAGCATCCATCTCCCCTGAAACTCTGCGCGAAAACATTGCCAGGGGAACCGCCATCATCTGTCATAATAATAGTCACAGTACCGGCAGGCCTCTTGCCGTCGGTCAAGGGATAAGAACCCGGGTCAACGCCAATATCGGTACGAGCAAAGACGACACCAGCATTGACAATGAATTGGAAAAAGCGCGTGTCGCGGTCAAGGCCGGTGCCGATGCTCTCATGGATCTTTCCACCGGTGGACCGATAGATGAAATTCGCGCAGCCATAATTGCCGAGACCAATATCTGCATAGGTTCCGTGCCGCTTTACCAGGCCGCCTGTGACACAGTGATGAAAAAAGGTAAATCGATTGTCGACATGACTGTTGATGACATCTTTGCCGGAATAAAGAAGCATCTGGACGATGGAATTGATTTTATTACCGTTCACTGTGGAGTGACCCGCCGCACCCTGGAGTTTATGGACCGGGAAGGCAGGTTGATGGATGTCGTATCACGGGGTGGTTCCTTTACCTGCGCCTGGATGGCTCACAACGAGGCGGAAAATCCGCTCTTTGAACAATACGACCGTCTGCTTGAACTGGTAAAACCCTATGACGCAACCCTCTCCTTAGGAGACGGCTTTCGCCCCGGTTGCATAGCCGATGCCACGGACAGAGCTCAGATTCACGAGCTGCTCACTCTTGGCGAACTGACCCAAAGGGCCTGGGATCGGGGGATTCAGGTGATGATCGAAGGGCCGGGCCATGTGCCGCTCAACCAGATCGAGGCTAATATAAAGCTACAGAAACGCACTTGTCACGGAGCTCCTTTTTATGTGCTTGGACCCCTCGTTACAGATATTGCCCCTGGTTATGATCATGTCACTGCTGCTATCGGAGGGGCAATCGCGGCAAGTGCCGGTGCTGATTTTCTCTGCTATGTCACTCCCAGCGAACACCTCTGTCTCCCCACTCCTCAAGACGTCCATGACGGAGTAATGGTTACAAGACTTGCGGGTCATGCTGCGGATATAGTGAAAGGCATCCCCGGGGCAATCGAACGGGATATTGCCATCTCCAAAGCACGAAAGGCACTCGATTGGGAGAAACAGTATGAACTCGCCCTCGATCCGGCACTGGCTCGGAAGCGGCGTGGTGCAACGGCTGGAGTTGCAGATGCCCACGGGGCTTGTACCATGTGTGGTGAATTTTGTGCCTATAAGATCATGGATAGCCGGAAAAGGACCAGCACATCATAGCAAAAATTATGGATGATTTGTTCCTCAAGAATATGTATTTTGGTGCCAGAAGCTCTGCGGCAAGAAATTATTCACTGCATAAATCAACAAAGGGATCTCAATGAAGATAACACTACCGATGTCGAATGGTGGCGAATATGTGGTTAACCCGAGCAAAATTGTTGCGTTGGGCTTGAACTATCTCGATCATATCAAGGAAAGCCAATCAGTGGATGTGCAGAATTTCACCAATGAGATCCCCACTGAACCGGTACTTTTTCCTAAAACTCCAAACGTGCTGATCGGTCCGGGCGATCCGATCATTTTACCCGCATTTTTACAGGAATATGGTTTTGCCAATTGCCGGACCGATCATGAGGCGGAGCTGGCTGTCATCATAAAAGATCAGGTAAAAAATCTCTCCGTCGACACAGCCATGGACCATGTCCTCGGCTTTACCTGCTTCAACGATGTCAGTCAGCGGAATCTGCAAAAAGGTGATAAAGCAGGATGGTTCCGAGGAAAATCACTGGACACCTATGGGCCGATCGGTCCGATAATTGTAACTCCGGAAGATATCGGCGATCCGCAGAATCTTGAGATCGTCTGTCGCCTCAACGGCAAGGTCGCACAAAGCTCCAACACCCGGCATATGATCTTTAAGCTTCCTGAAATCCTGGCCTTTGTCTCCAGAAATTTCACTCTCGAGCCAGGCGATATCATTATTACCGGCACGCCAAGCGGCGTTGGTCCATTGAAGGATGGTGATGTTGTTGAGGTTGAGATTGAAAACATCGGTATACTGACCAACCCGGTTATGGCCGAATAAATCAGGTATTTTTTCCGGGCACCTGAACCATATAGCCGTGCTTGATTTCCTGAAATTGCCTTCAATTGCCTTCTTATGGGAAATGCCTCTTCTCCGACAGCTTCCTGATATGCTTTTCAGGATTTATTTTTATAAAAGTGGTTCCACTTCCTTCATCTCGTCATTATTTTCTGATATGATTACTATTGGTGATCATAACAATGAATCAATATTCCCAGCGCTATAACCAATTTATTTTGAGCCAACCCTAAACTGTTCTGCTGTACCTCTATGCAAGATTTTACCAGGAGTCTTTACACCGCTCCCAAACTCCCGATTCTTGAGCTTGTCAAAGAACTCACCATAGGTCAACGATCAACTGATACGATTGAGCTGCTGGCGGTTTTTCTGCATACGAACATTTTCCCAAAGCTCTGGCCTTTTTACATAGAAATATATTTTCCGGACAGCCTTTCCGGCAACTACATAGCGACACTTCCGGGGGACCAGGATGCAAAAATTAAAAAAAATGTTCCTTCGGGGATTCGTGGAGATCACCCAATAATAGGCCAGTTGACAGAAACACGCTGTCCGGCGGAAATCCATAACGGATCGCAGCCGACACCCATTCTTTCTGCAACCGTCAATAGTACCCATCTGATTGTGCCGATTCAAGATGGACCCGACCTCCTGGGTCTGCTCTATCTCGGCAGCCCCAAACCCTGTTCCTTTTCTCCTGACTTTCTCGAATCGATACAGACGTTTGCTGCAGTTATCGCATCCCGATTGAAAAGCATGAAAACGATCCAACAGCTGAAAGAATCCATGAATGCTCTGGAATACTCGGATCGGCTTAGAACAGTCCTCTATGAAATCAGTGAGCAGGCGCACTGTTCGGAAAATCTCACCGACCTCTATGCCAAACTCCATGAAAAAGTCGGCCGATTAATACATGCCCGAAATTTTTTCATTGCTCTGGTGGAGAATCACCAGGACGGTAAGTATATAAAATTCCCCTATTTTATTGACAGGAATGACACCCATTTCCAAGGCATGAAATTAAAACTGGACCAGAAGAAATATTCAATAACCGGTTATTTACTCAAAACCCGCCAGCCACTCCTGCTCACACCGAACAATTTTGACCAGGTCTGCCGGGAACATGGGATAGAATGTGTCGGAACTCGTCCTTATTCCTGGCTGGGAGCGCCATTTTTTGTGGGTAACGTTACCGGAGCCGTTGCTATACAGAGTTACAGCAAAATCATCTATACAGAAAAGGATAAAGAACTGATGGCCTTCGTCGCCCGCCATATTGGTGATGCTTTAAGCCGGAAACGTGGAGTAGACGAGCTTAAAAGGGCAAAAGAACGGGCGGAACAGGCAGAGAAAAAGAAGGGCAGCTTTCTGGCCAACATGAGTCATGAAATACGTACTCCGATGAACGGCATCATCGGTTTGACAGAGCTCATGCTGCAATCCGACATTTCCGATGTAAACCGAACCTATCTGGAAATGGTCCATTCGTCAGCAGAGAGACTTTTAAAACTTATCAATAATATACTCGATTTTTCTAAGATTGAAGCCGGAAAACTTGAGCTCGACATAGCCCCATTCAGTCTGCGCAGCACCATCTCCGAAGCCCTTGGAATACTTGCCATAGGTGCTGCTAAAAAGAATGTTGCTCTTACTGTGGATTGCAATGAGCAGGTTCCCGACGTTTTGCTTGGTGACGCTGGGAAACTGGGGCAGATTCTTATCAATCTAGTCGGGAACGCAGTCAAATTTACCAATGAAGGGAGCATTGTTCTTACTGTCAAACAAAAAGATCATCACGGTGAACAAATCGGTGCCGTCTCTCTTCACTTTCAAATCCGGGATACCGGTATAGGTATTCCAAAAGCTAAAATAAAGAATATCTTCAAGGCGTTCAGCCAAATAAGCACAGACCAGAACTCCATCGAACGAGGAACGGGTCTTGGCCTTGTCATAGCAGGTGAACTGGTTGAAATGATGGGTGGTAAAATATGTGTAGAAAGTATACCGGGAGTAGGCACTACCTTTTATTTTTCAATCAGGTTCGCTCCCGAACCATCAAAAAGCATCACTGCTAAATCAACTGCAGACCCCACTTCGCATCCACAAGTGGCAAAGTCCAGAGAAAAACCTCTGCATATTCTCCTGGTGGAAGATGAGTATATTAACTATACCCTGGCAGTGGCCATGCTGGAGCGAGAGGGCTGGAAAGTTAGAGTTGCCGTGGATGGCTATCAGGCAATCGACATGGTAAAAAAATTGTGTTTTGACCTGATTCTTATGGATATCCAGATGCCTGAACTCGATGGTTATGAAACAACAAGAACTATCCGTCAGCAGGAAAAGAACACCGGTACACATATACCCATCATCGCCATGACAGCCCATGCGGTCAAAGGTGACCGTGAAAAATGTCTTGCCGCAGGAATGAATGGCTATATCTCTAAACCGATTAGCGCCGAAAGGCTCAGTCAAGAGATTGAAGCTGTCCTGCAAGCCGGCCTTTCAAATACGACAATCGCCAAATCCCGCAAATAATCTCAACTCTTAATCTCACTCTAATAATCAGGCTAATCCCCAAACCCCATAATTAGGCCCGAAAAGATCCCATCCTTTTTTATTTCTGGTGGTAAACCACTCCTGAAAACGAAGATCCGTGCGAGATCCGGCAAAAGGAAAACAGAGATAAAAACGGGCATTCTCTCCCCTGTCCGGTTTCCTGCTGAGTCTCATCTGCGGATTGATTGCGCTGGCTTCCTCAAGCAGAATCTTTGCTTCTTCGATATCTTGCAAAGGGACAGTCAATGTAAAATTATATTCTTCCTGCATGGCATCACCCCCTTTGTAAATTGTAATATTCCATAGTACCGGTTGCTGTGGGCCGGGGCAATGGAATAAGCTGATGACAGAGTCTGTTTGGCTCAGTACATTGTCTGGTAATCGAATGTCAACCTCTACATGTCCTCATCAATAATGGGATACGCAATGAGTGCAACTCATCAAAGCGGCAATGACTCTTCTAACCACAAGACAAACCGGGAAAACTCCGGAAAACTAGGCACCTTCGCCGGCGTCTTTACCCCCAGTATTCTGACCATCCTTGGTATCATTCTTTTTTTAAGACTTGGCTACGTAACAGGCAGTGGCGGGGTAGGAAGAGCATTGCTCATCATTGCTATTGCCAATGTGATCACTATCTTAACCAGCCAGTCTCTTGCTGCGATTGCCACCAATCTTAAGGTAAAGGGAGGCGGCGACTACTATCTTATCTCGAGGACCCTGGGGATGGAGTTCGGTGGGGCAATCGGTATTGTGCTTTATCTGGCACAATCGGTTTCGGTGGCATTCTACTGCATCGGATTTGCCGAAGCTCTCACAGCCATACTGGCACCGGAATACTTTTTCTCATCCAGAGTCATAGCCATGCTGGCGGTAGGAAGTATCTTCATACTTGCCTGGCTGGGCGCGGACTGGGCCACCAAGTTTCAATATCTGGTCATGGGACTGCTCATTGCTGCTCTATTATCGTTTTTTATTGGTGGCATTCCCCAGTGGCAGGGTGCAATGTTTTTGGCCAACTGGTCCCCAGACAGTGAGTCTCAGCCCTTCTGGATTATCTTTGCCATATTTTTTCCGGCGGTAACCGGTTTTACTCAAGGGGTTAGTATGTCCGGTGACCTCCGGGATCCAGGAAAAAGTCTTCCTCTGGGCACATTTATGGCAGTGGGAATATCCATTCTGGTCTACTTTGCTGTAGTCATTGTCTTTGCAGGAGTACTGCCCAATAAAGTCCTTGTTGCAGATTACCAGGCCATAAAACAAGTATCCCGTTATAATTTTTTAATTGATGCAGGTGTGGTAGCGGCCACACTCTCCTCTGCCATGGCCTCATTTCTTGGCGGTCCGCGCATTCTGCAGGCACTGGCTTCGGATAAGATCTTTCCGCTGTTTACTCCCTTTGCTAACGGTTCCGGACCAACCAATAATCCCCGGCGGGCTGTTCTCCTCACCTGCGCCCTGGCACTTGTGGTGATAATGCTCGGTCAGTTAAACCTGGTGGCCAGAATCGTTTCGATGTTCTTCCTGATTTCATATGGACTGCTTAATTATGCCACCTGGTATGAAGCTCATACCGAAAGCCCCTCCTTTCGCCCCCGTTTCAGGTGGTTTAATAAATATCTCAGTCTATTGGGTTCCCTGGTATGCGTCGGGGTTATCTTTGCCCTCGACCTTAAGTATGGTCTTATAGCCATGGCCATCCTTGCCGCCATCCACCAGTATGTACAACGCAAAGCCGGTCCGGCCAGGTGGGCCGACAGTGGTCGCTCCCACGCCCTGCAGGTTATTCGACGTCAACTGTTGACCACCCTGGGAGAACCGGAACATGATCGGGACTGGCGACCTCATATCCTCGCTTTTACCAATGAGCCTAACCGCAGGATACTGCTGCTGCGCTTTGCAGAATGGATCGGAGGAACCACAGGTTTGATCAGTGCTGTAAAAATCGTTGAGGGAAATGGCAGAAAGATTACCAAAGAGAAAGAAACTGCCCTGACAGAACTTAAAACCTGCATCCGGGAAGCAGGGCTGAGAATTTTCCCGCTGGCGATTTCCGGACGAGACGTCACACAAATTCTTGAAACCCTCCTCCAGGGCTATGGGATCGGTCCGCTCAAGGGAAACATCATGCTCTGCAACTGGTATGGGGAGACAATGACCTCCTTCCCTGGGCTTGCTTCCATGAAGTTTGGCCATAATCTGCGTCAGGCTTTTCGCTGCGGCTATAATCTTGTGGTCTTCCATGGTGACCCTCTGCGCACAGACCACTTCTTTGACACCGATAAAAAAGAGCGAATTATCGATGTCTGGTGGAACAATGATGCCGGCAGCCGACTCATGCTTCTTCTTGCCTACCTGATGACCCGAAGCGATCTCTGGGCACATTCGACGATCAGACTGCTGACAGTAGGCGATGCCTCCCACCTGACCGAAAGCATTGAGCTTCTCAAGCAGCAGCTTGATGAAGTAAGGATCCCGGCACAGCCTCACCTTGTACCGGACATGCAGCCTGCAACGGTTATCAAGGAATCACAGGATTCCGACCTGGTTTTTCTGCCATTTCGGATAAAAGAATCAATGCTTACGGACGCAAGTGGTTTCAGTCTTGAGAGAGTGTTGACCAGGCTTCCACCGGTTGCTCTCGTTATGGCGGCAAGAGATATCAATCTTGATGCCGAACCCGAGGAGGGTACCGCAGGATTGCTTGCAGAAGCAATGGATATCCTGCATGACGCAGAAAAACGTCTAACCGGCGCAAAGGAACAACATGAAAAAAACGAGAAACAACTCCTTACTGTCCGGAAACTACTGGAAGAACCAACCGACTCGTACGATGAGGCCGACCAGGCAAAACTCAACAAACAGCTTAGGGAAGCTGAAGCCGAGATGGAAAAATCTTCTCGCAAGGTTGCACGGGAAAAGGCAAAACTTGATGAAGCAATGGCCAAAGTCAAAGAGCTGGATGAAAGCAACCAGCCAGCTCTTTGAGCCAGGCAGTGGGTAGCTACTGTCCTTTTTTTTCCAGAAAATCGAAATATTCCCGGACGGTCGGCAGCACCCCTTTCAGTCCGCTGATAGCGGTGAGTTCAGTGGATCCCAGGTAAACCCTGGTGCCGTCTCCCATCCGGTTATCAAAATTACGGGTGGAAGTGGAAATGACTGTTGTTCCGGGTCTGACCCGAGCCTGGTTGCCCATGCACAGGCTACATCCGGGAATCTCTACTCGACTTCCTACCTGGGAAAAGACAGCGAACCCTCCTTCCTGCTGTATTGCATCACGGTCCATACGGGTAGACGGTGCCATCCACAACCTCGCCTCGGCGTATTGTTCTCCAGCAAGAAGACGGGCAGCCGACTGCAAATGGCTCAAATGGGTCATGCAGGAGCCGATAAAAGCTTCATCGATTTTCTCTCCTGCGACCTCACTGAGCAGCCGGACATCGTCAGGATCGTTGGGACAGGCCAGGATGGGTTCGGTTATTTTTGCCAGATCAATATCGATAATTGCTGCAAACTCAGCATCTTCATCTTTTCTCAAGAGACTCGGTCCATCAAGCCAGGCTTCAAGGTCGGCTATCCGACGCTCCAGACTATTCCTGTCCTTATACCCATCATCTAAAAGCGACTTCAGAAGGACAATATTTTTTTGGACATTGGCTGTCACTGCTTCTATCGGCAGACTGACCGTACAACCGGCGGCACTTCTTTCTGCAGAGGCATCACTCAGCTCGAAAGCCTCCTCAACACTCAGGTCATCTACACCTTCAATCTCAAGTATTGTTCCGGCAAAGACATTCTTTTTGCCTTTTTTTAAAACAGTCAACAGCCCCTGCTGAATAGCCGTATAAGGGATAGCATTGACCATGTCACGTACCGTTATTCCAGGTCGGCGCTGCCCGTGAAAGCGAACCAGCACCGACTGCGGCATCTCCATCGGCATAAAACCGAGGGCCGCAGCAAAAGCGACCAGCCCTGAGCCGGCCGGAAAAGAGATCCCCAGTGGAAAACGGGTGTGTGAATCCCCGCCGGTACCGACACTGTCGGGGACCAGCATCTTATTGAGCCATGGATGGATAACGCCATCCCCAGGCTGCAGCGCCACTCCGCCGCAATCAACGGTGGTCTCTCGCATCACCTGCCATCTGGAAAAATCGGAGGCCTTCGGGTAGGCGGCCGTATGGCAAAAGGACTGCATAAACAGGTCGGCTTTAAAGCGCAGGCAAGCCAGTTCGGCTATCTCCTGCATGGTCATAGGTCCTGTTGTATCCTGCGATCCCACAGTGGTCATCTTCGGTTCGCAGACTGTGCCGGGCATTATACCGTCGACACCACAGGCACGTCCCACCATCTTTTGGGCAAGCGTATATCCCTGGCCCAGTTTCGGCACCGGATTGTTGATTTTCTTGAAAATTTCAGGAAAAGGTATATCCAGATATTCGCAAGCCGAACGGGTCAATTGTTTACCGATAATCAAATTAAGACGACCACCTGCCCGATATTCATCAAGAAGTGTAGTGGGAGCAGCTTTCATGGGAATAAGGGTATTCTTTCTATCCCTGAGATTCCAATTCTGCAGGTTCAGAGTCAGTGTATCACCGGTGATAATATTTCCCACCTCACATTCAACAGGCAGAATGCCGGCATCCCGGGCAGTGGCATAGAAGATTGGGGCCATAGTACCCCCAAACACCACGCTGCCCGTTTTTTTGTTCGGCACAAATGGGATATCTTCGCCGGTATGCCATAGAAGAGAATTCACCGCCGATTTTCTGGAAGATCCGGTTCCGACCACATCACCCGCAAAAGCCACCTGCTTCTTATCAGCCCGAAAACGAGCTATGGTTTCAATTCCATCAGGAAAACGGCTGATCCCAAAAAAAGTGGCATGTAAAGGAATATCGGCCCGGGACTGCGCCTGGTTGCCTGGTGAAAAATCATCGGTGTTAATCTCCCCGTCCACCTTGTATATGACAAGCTCCAGAGACTCGGGGAGCGGCTTTGCCCCAGTAAACCATTCGGCTTTTGCCCAGGAAACGATAACATCCTTTGCATGGGAATGAGTCTTTGCCAGTTGCGCTATACGATCAAAACCATCATAGATTTTGGTTAATCGTTTGAGTGAGCCGGCACTGAACGCGGCGAGAGAATCAACCTCCAACAGCTCAACCAGCACTTCAACGTTATAACCGCCACCCATCTGGGACAGCATTGCAACAGCCCTTTCCGGATCAAGAAAATTTATCTTCCTGCGGCCTATTGCAACATTTTTTAGCCAACTCGCCTTCACCTGGGCTGACTTACTGACTCCTGGTTCGACCCTGTTTTCCAGCAACCCAAGGAGAAAGAGATTCTCGCTGGTTTGTTGTTCGAGGAGCAGAGTAATCTCATGCGTCTGTTCCGGGGTCAAAGGGAGAGGAGGAAGATTAAGGGCCTGTCGGCTTTCGGCTTCCTGGTGGTATGTTATCAACATGATTGCAATCCTTTCAACATTCTATTATGAGCAGCATTAAAAAGTCCATGGCTGCCTTTATGATGGCCTAAATGCCAGCCGGGTGCACAGACAAATAAGTCGCGAATATAGCAATATATTTGCCGTTCGCCAAGTTCCGGCGGTGAAAACAGGAGGATTTGTATGCATAAGCAGAAAATTTCTGCCCAAAACGGGCAAAAAAATACCGAATGAGTATCTTGTTTCTTCAGGAATTTTGGGCAACAGAAAGACTGCAGGACAAACATGCAGAATAATTACTTACTCACTTACTGACTACTATGAATACAGAAAAATTCGGAACAGTTCTAGGAATTGCTCCAGGCAATGTCCCTGTGTATTCTTCTGATTATGCATCGGCCAATGAGAAAGAATTCCCTGACAGAAAGGCATATCGGTCTTTTACCGATGGCATCTTTATGGGGTATAAATGGCAGTGTGTCGAATTCGTCAGACGCTGGCTCTACATCAACAGACAGTATGTATTTGACGATATCCCCATGGCCTATGATATTTTCCGTCTCCGCAGCGTCAAGAACCTCAGCGATGGAAGTCTGCTTCCGCTACATTCTTTTAAAAATGGGGCACGACGAAGACCGGAAGCGGGTTGTCTTTTAATTTGGGGTGCAGAAGGAGAATTTGAAATAACAGGTCATGTTGCAGTTGTGACCGAGGTACATGATAATTTCATCCGCATTGCTGAACAGAATGTTGAAAACAATATTTGGCCGAAAGGACAATCTTTTTCCAGGCAACTGGAGGTCAAAAGAACCGAGGGCGGTGGTTATTGGGTTGAACCCTGGCAGGAAGAGGATTCCATAATGGGCTGGGTTATCCAAACCGACGATGACACCTTTTCAGAAGACATTGCCGATGTCGATAGAGGTATTTTTTGTCCACTTATGGATTCTGTTGAAGATACAGGGCAATCTAAGACTCCCTGGATTGATACGAGTCATCCGGCGGAAGCGGCTTATGTTGCGAGCTCCGGTCATTCGCTTACAGGTGATCCAGGCAATGCCCATAAATATTTTTGTCTTTCCGAGACAGCTTTTGCAGAACTTAAGAGAGCAACCAATGAACTACATCATCTCTTCATGCGGGCGACCGATTATGTACTGAAAGATGACCGGTTATTGAAACATTTTAATATCCCGGACGCTCTATGGCCAAAGATTCGCAGTTCGTGGAATAATCGAAAGAACTCGATGATCACAGGTCGATTTGATTTCAGCATCAACGAAAATGGACTCAAAGTTTACGAATACAATGCTGATTCGGCCTCCTGTTATCTTGAGGCCGCCCGCCTCCAGTCGGAATGGGCTTCACATTACGGATGCAAGACAGGACGCAGCCCCGGGGATAAACTTTTTGTTCGCCTGGTTCAAGCCTGGAAATCGCGCGGCATTAAAGACGTTCTACACATTATGCAAGACCTGGATGCTGAGGAAACTTATCATGCCCTTTTCATGAAATCAGCGATGGAAGAGGCTGGAATCGTCACAAAAGTTTTACAGGGATTTACAGATATTCATTGGAGCAGAAACAATATTGTTGACTCTGAGGGGATTCCCATACAACGTGTCTGGAAGACATGGGCGTGGGAAACTGCCCTTGATCAAATTAGAAATGAGATTAAGGAAAACCATACAGTTGCGAAAGGTTCGGATTCATCGTCACCTCGTCTTGTGGATGTTCTTTTGCGATCGGGGATTATGGTTCACGAACCTCTCTGGACTCTTATTCCCAGCAATAAAGCTATCTTGCCTGTAATGTGGACGCTCTTTCCGGATCACCCTTATCTGTTAGACTCTCAATTCGAACTCACGGAAAGTTTGCAAAAAAGCGGCTATGTTGAAAAACCCATCGTAGGTCGCAGTGGAGAAAATATCATCATAACAGAAGCATCCGATATCATAGGAAAAACAGAAGGTCGCTTTGGCAGGCGTAAACGGATCTATCAGAGTCTGTTTCGACTGCCCGAAGTACAGCAGATGAATGTTCAGGTCTGTACTTTTTCCGTTGCGGGTTCCTTTGCCGGAGCTTGTGTTCGCGTTGATCCCACTTTGGTAATCCGAGGGGGAAGCGATGTTATGCCGCTTCGTATTGTCTCGGATGACGAATATAGACGCATAAAGGGGACACAAGACTGAAGCTGTTCTTTATTCGACCAGATCATCACCTTCTTGATCTGGTCCGTCTTTCTCTTATTGCAAAACCTTCCTCAAGGATACAATAATTTTCTCCTCCTTCTTTCCTATGGCCTTCCCATCTGCCAGCGCAATGGTCTCAGCAATTCTTATCAGTTCTAAACGTTCCTGGGGGGATAATGACATTTTCCGTAAAGCTCTGATTGCCTGCTGTGGCACTGCAGAAAGGATGTTTGCCTGCTCTCTGGCCATCAGTTTGAATTCTCCGGGACTCAACACTTTCAAGGTTTGGTGATCTTGAAAGACCTGCTCCACAGCCTGAAATTCTCTCACATCGACCACCCTTTCACGGCCGGCGACCGCGGACATCACTCGAATACAGGCCTCGGCAAACCCCCCTTTCTCGGCAAGTTGACGCAAGCGAATTTTTTCCTTCTCCTTATAACCGAGATCTCTTTGTACAATCCGTTCTTCAGTCACTTTCTCTTCTATCATTTCCCCTAGAAGAAAGGCTGTGAAAGGATTTTCATAAATTGATCTAAAGACCAACTCCTGACTCTGGTCCCGTAAATCCCGAAAATAATCAAATCCAGCTGTTACAGTTTTGGAACAGAAATTTTCAATAGCTGCAAATGGATTATTCTCAGCTGCGGGGAAACGATTAACTTTGACCTGCTCAGCCAGCATTTTTACAGGAATGAGCGAAATATTCATGTCAGAAATGAGATATCGCTGCATTCGGAGGGGATGTAACCTGCAGATCATATCCGCCACCACTTCACTTACTGACAGACGGATCCAGGGACGCAGGAAGATGCTGTACATTGCATCATTCAGCCGTGAGGCCTTATTCACCTGGTAGAAGGCCTGCTCATCTTTCAGGCCGTCATCGAGGTTACGAATATCCTCCATATCCCTGGCGGCAAAGCGCACTCGCCAATCTTCCTTTTGGGGATGATGCGGGGGCTCGTCTATCACCATTTCATAAAGACCCGGTTGAAGATATTCGAGCCAACCCATGTTACTGAGAATTTGCCTGTGTTCCTTGCGGGCCACGCTGCCCGATACGAAAATCCCCAGGTGACCTACTTTCTCATGAACCATATAAATGATGATCTGATTACATCGTTTAATCTCCTCGACCGTTCCGTATACCTTAATTATCCAGTTCAGGGCTTGTGTGGGCGGGGTAATGTTATCCCCTTCCGAGGCAAAGGCTAAAACCGGCGAACGGATATTCTTCATATCAATCAATCGTCCGTCCTCCAGCTGCAGTTTGCCCTGCTCAAGTTCATTGCCTATGAAGAGACGGTCGACGATAAAGTGCATCTCTTCGGAGTTCATCCGGTAAAATCCCCCCCACCACCTCTCAAAATCAAGAAAACGCTTTTCTTCGGTATCGATTTTAGTAAAAAGATGGAAGTATTTACCCCAGAAGGTATTAGCCGGATTCAGATCCTCAAAGCCGGCGACCAGGTGGGCGCCATCGAATTTGCCGTTACCCAGATCACAGCTGAGCGATGTCAGCCAGCTGCCGCCATAGAGACCACCCCGGTAGCGCATAGGATTTCGACCTTCAGTGCCCCCCCAATAGGAAAGCGGTGAACCATTGAAGATAAGCAGGCCGGTCAGATCCGGCCTATCAGCCCCGATGAGGGCTGCGGCCCATCCCGCCTGGCAATTACCAATCACCGCCGGCCGCGGTGCGTCTGGGTGCAGTTCGATAATCTTCTCCAGAAACCTGATCTCAGCTTCGTGAACATCGGTTAAGGTCTGATCCTTTTCCGGGTCGGGAGCAAACAGAACGAAGTAGACCGGATGGCCAAACTCAAGTGCAATACCGATCTGAGAGTCCAGTTTCGAACCTCCTACGCCTGGACCATGACCTGCCCGTGGGTCAATTATAATAATCGGCCGGGCCGGCAGGCCTTCACGGTCGACAATTTCCCCCTTGCTGGTGGTCCGCTTTTCGTCTGTTGTGACAGATTTTTTGGGCTTCTTTTGTCGACGGTCGAGGATTCTGACCATGGAATAATTAACAGGTTTGACAAATTTTCGACCGTCAATGACCATTTCGTAGTCAAAAATCAGAATAGGCGGCTGTCCGGCCTGAAGATGTTCAAGATAATTATTGCCTCGCTTCCTGAGAGTATCCCAAAAAAGAATTGTCCGTTGAAACCGATCGACAAGATATTCCTCAAACCCAAAAAAGGGGGCGAATCCAACCTGTTGATCTGTCATTTTACTGGCATCCATGGTTAGCTCCTCTCTATGTGTGTTGGAAGATAATTCTGTGAGCTGTCTTCCTCTCTTAAAATTATAGTGGAAATGACCTGATCCTCACAGAGTGAGGTAAATTAAAAACTGTCGCTTTTTAGAGAACAATAAAAGGCAGATAATCCGGGCGTCGTTGCTGACGGAGTGGGGAGAGGTCGAGTAGTCGCTTTCTAAGGAATTCCTAAAAAATGGCCCACCCAATCATGAACTTTCTGGTTCAAAGATTGAAGGCTACCCTGTCAGGATCATTTTTGCAATTTATTTTACCGACTGCGTACCTGGAGTTTTACAGGATTCAGTGGGTAAATTTCCACGAGAAAACAGAGAGGAAACAGAGAGTTCCCTCCAATTATTTTATCTCAAAGACTTTTTGACTATTAATCTACAAATATACTACGTAGTGATGGCAACAAGTTATTTTCAGCCTCATGGAGGTACTTCTCCCAATGCTCTCCGAAGCGATAAAAGGCCATTGATGCCAATTTCTTGGTGATAATGGCATTCCTGTAAGGCTGGAGCTGTTCAGTATTCAGGAGATCCATTATGGCTTGTTCCCCCAGTTTTTCTCGCAGCACTGAAGGAATGTAATGGACCATTACCTGCCAGACCAGCTCGCCGTCTGCAAGAATTTCCGCAAGACAGGGTTCAAGGCGGTCCTGGAGAGCAAAAATCTGCTCGCTTGTCGCCTCGGACAGCTCAAACAGCGGTACCGACGGATCTGCATCATAGAGCCGCAGAAGCAAACCGGTTTCCATACGGGAATAACGATCTACCAGCTGAAGAATATTCCTGGTTAAGGCCCATCTTGTCGCACTGTCGTTGAGGAGTTTATCTTCATAGTCATCCTGAAGAAGAAAGGCCGTGAGAACTTCGGCAATTGAACTGCTGAAAACCCCACCTTTGTTGGCGGTGGTATCTTTTATCTGCTTGACGTTCGTCTGAGTGGCAATATATCTTCTGGCGGCATCGTCAAAGAAGACATTAGCGCCCTCAACAATGAACTGCAGTTCCTTGAAGAGCCCAATGAACCGCCGGACGTTCTCCTGGTTGACAGTGTCCTTGAAGCCGCCACAGGGAATAAAGGCGCGTATATTTGCCTCGCAGATAAATTTCCGGTTGGCTGGATCGCTGAGGAACTTTCTGTGAAAAAGAGCTCCATCCTCCACAACTGTGCCATCGGGGAGGGTAATGTTGTTTGCTCCAAGAGGCACCCTGAACCCTTTGCCGCTCAGCTTTTCCAAAGGAAAATTGAGAGAATTTGCCCTGGGGGCTGAATTTCGCATAAAGGCGAGTTTCATCAGCTCTTTTTTATCGAGTCCCTCAGGGTCAAAGAGAATCGACCCGCCATCGATAATCAGACAGATTTTCCCTTTGTAACACTGTATCTGGTTGGCTCCAAGATCACCATCCGGCCCACCGGTAATCATCAGGTTCAACCCTTCTTCCTGTTCCTTGTAATGATCAATCAACGTTCTGAAGGAACCCATGATGGAAGTCGTGGTCATGCCGGAAACAACTATATCTCCACCTATTTCGGCAAAGATCTTTGCCATATCATCGGTCACCATGATCGAGCGGCCATCCACCTGTAACTCTACACCCTTTTTGCCCCGGTCATGGAGGCCAAAGGTTTCCCCACTTAAGAGCAATCCGTAGGCATCGTGGGGAATACCGAAGCTCTTGCCGGTGGTAATGGTCCGCCAGTACGGATACCCTTTGGCCCTGGCGTGATAGGCTACATCGTCCATGAGCGGGGCAGTGCCTTCATCGGGACCGAAAAAAACCATTTCGGGTTTTCCATGATAGTCAACCACCGAATTGTCGGGAAGCATCAAATCCATAATTCCTTCAGTATAATCGTTGAGTGCCTCCTTCCGGTAAGTGGCATATTCCGGTCGAGGAACAACCACTCCCTTCGAGCCGCTTTCACAGATATCTTTATGCTTTAATCGCTGTGCCTTGGGACCGAGGGCATAATTAAGGAGCACGGCATTATCAAGCTCACTGTCATAGTTGGAGCGCGAGACGCGAATGAGCCGCAGTCCGCCCCGGGCAATATCAGCTGCCCGCAGGTGGGTGCCACAGGAATAGTGACCATTGACAAAAAAGACACCAAATACAAATCTGCTGAAGACCAGAGGATCAAGAATAGTATTGTCGAACCGGAAGGCAAATGACCGTTTTTCCGGCTTATAAAAATTGGTTTTCAGGGTGCAGGTGATAATCTTGAAGGTAAACTTGAAAATTTCATAGCCAAGAGGAAAATCAATGAACCTGCCGGCTATGATTTTTTCAAACTCCAACCACTTCCGAGAAAGTTCTTCTTCGGAGATTCCCGTTGTTCCAACCTTTCTTACCGGTGAAAAACGCCGTTCGAAGATGGCGTGGAGATATCTGATCAGATCCGGGTGTCGGGCAACCGTCTCTTGAATAACAGGGGCTCCATAGGTCGATTTGTTTGAACTCTGGATACGTTTGGCAAAAGCCTCCCGTTGATCCTTGCTGGTCAGGCTGGCTAAAATTTCCCGATCGGTGACGTTCTCACTCTCTTTGAACACAAACAAATGGGTAAAATCGATCGCGTTACCGGCAAAGAGCATTTCCTGGAAATTGATTTTATCCTGCAGGTAGAGTTCCTTTATGGGATTTACAGAAAAAGCGAGATAGGACCTGAGTGCGCTGACAACACCTTCCTCCTGGTTCCGGGTCAACTCGCCGTTTACATAGAGAGTGCAGATAGACGAAGGAACCGAAGCCTGTCCCAGGTAGGGTTCCCAATAGGCTCGAACCAGGGTCAGATCATGATCTGCCAGAATTTTACGGAGTACAGGGAGCTGGGGTGACTCAAAATCGGAATTGAGCATGAGCCGGGTTTCGCCGGTTTCCGGCAGATTAAAGACCGCGATGAATGGAATAGTCGATTCTTCACACTGCTTCAATACTTTCTCGTAGCGTTTTCTGGTGGGTTCCGGAGTAGCCGTATAATCACCGGCCAGAGTGAAGAGAAAACGAGATTCGCTAAATGCTTCTGTTGGAAAATCAGTCACAGTTTCCGGCCTGATAATATAGGTGTAGTATTTGCTTGCCGGACTATAATAATACTCTCTTCGATGGCCGGGTATTAACTCCTCCAGCACTGCCTCCATGCTGTCGCGTGTCTCTTCTGTCGCAATCCTCACTCTTTGAGCAACGCTTGCCTCGGAAGCGTCGAAATCGATCTGGGCTACCCGGCCGTAGAGAATTACCTTACCATCTATAACCTTAATTGAGATGGCAATGGACTGGAGCAGGTGCGCCAGCGCAGCCTTGCGGATATGTTCAAAGAAATATCTGGGCAGTCCGATATCCTCAAGAAGAATACCGGCTGCCATATTGATACAGTTTGCAGTGAGCAAACCTTCCGATGACAAGTCAATTACTGCCTCGTACAAAACCCTTGGATCAAGCCCGACACTCTCTGCTTTAGCGATAATATCCTCGCCCCTGGTACTTGACATATAACTGCTTGGAAAAGTATTCATACCATCTCCTGAAGTTTACCTAAGGTCCTGCTGTGGACAGTATTAAGGCTCCCAGCATAGGGAGCCTGCAGAACTATCCGCTGTATTGTGCCCCGAGCACCAGACCCAGATCAAAGGCCCGGTTATTCAAATCGATAAAATCCCTGGGTACCCTGTCGGCTATTGCCGCCATGACCGATTTCGGTCGAATGACTTCGGTAATACCGATCAACGCGCCAAGTACACAGATATTGAAGACCACAGGCTTGCCGATCTTCTCCATGACACGATCATACATCGGCAGCTCGATCTGTTTCGCGTCCACCTTGCGGGTGATCTGCACATAGCGGCTGTCGGTCAACAGGGTGCCGCCGGGCCGGATAATGGAGGAATAGCTGTTGTAGGCATCCTGGGTCAGGCACACCAGGATATTGGGCTGGGTGACTTCCGGAAAGTTGATCTCGCTGTCGGAGATAATGATATCGCTTCGGGTCGAGCCGCCACGGGCTGCCGCGCCATAGCTCTGGGACTGGGTGGCATTCATGCCCTCGTGGATAACTGCCGCCTCGGCCAGAATTATGGCCGCCGTGATCACCCCCTGACCACCGGAGCCGGAGAATACCAGTCTTACTCTGCTCATGATTTCTTCTCCCCGGATGCATAGGCGATTATTTTGTCATACTCTTCACAGTACTCAGGGCGATCTACTTCCACAAAAATACCCCGTGGGGTGAGGCTGGGATTATCCGCCAGGGCCTTGGAGCCGAGCTTGGCCGTGTTGGTCTTATGCAGCTCCAGCATGGAGACCGCATCGCCTTCCTTGTTTTTCCGGCCGTAATGGGTGGGACACTGAGACAGGATCTCAACCACGGAAAAACCCTTATGCAGGATGGCTTTTTTCAGCAGCTCGGTGCTTTCTTTCGCATGAAAGGCGGTGGAACGGGCAACAAAGGTGGCACCCGCCGCCTTAGCCAGCTCGACCACGTCGAAGTTGCTGTCAATGGTCAAATAGGGGGCCGTGGTGGCCTTTACTCCCGGCCCGGAAAGGGGCGAGAACTGGCCGCCGGTCATGCCGTAGATCCGGTTGTTCATGACGATGGCGGTCATATCGATATTGCGGCGCGCCGCATGGATGAAGTGATTGCCGCCAATGGCCAGGGCGTCGCCGTCACCCATCGGCACCAGCACCGTCAGATTCGGCCTGCTCAGTTTCACCCCGGTGGCAAAGGCCAGGGCACGGCCATGCAGGGTGTGCAGAGAGTGAAAATCGACATAGCCGGAGATCCGCGCCGAACAGCCGATACCGGAGGTCATGACGATCTCGTTTTTGTTTAACTGCAGCTCTTCCACCGCCCGGATGAGCGAGCCCAGAATAGTCCCGTGGCCGCAGCCCGGGCACCACATGTGCGGGAAGAAGCGCTCGCGTAAATAGTCTTTGACTGCCATATTATACTCCCCTCCCCTGGATTACCCGAAGGAGTCTTTTGATATCTGAAGGTGTGATAAGCTGGCCGTCGATCCGGTTGGCAAGAAACACCCGATTTGGTTTTTTTACCGCCGCTTTGACCTGGGCCATGACCTGGCCAAGATTCATCTCCACTACCAGCACGGCCTTGGCCTCGCAGCATTTTTCCCGGACCAGTTCACTCGGGAAAGGCCAGATGGACTGCAGCTCCAGAACGCCGAGCTTTTCTCCCTTGGCCCGCCTGCTTTTCGCCAGGTGAATGGCCGACCGGGCAGAAGAACCATAGGAAATCAGCACATACTCCGCCCCTTCCATATAATGTTCCTTATAGCGGGTAATGGTTTCAACATTGTTGTCAATCTTGTCGACCAGATGCCGGAGCAGCTCGTTGACTACTTTCGGGTTGTTGGAGGGAAAACCCCACATATCATGGAACAGCCCGGTGACGTTATATCTGTGCTCGCCACCAAAATCGGACATCGGCAGACGTCCGTCTTCTCTTGGCAGATAGGGGTGATAATCAACACCTTTACCAAGCGATGTCCGCAACCGGTCGACAATCTCCAGTTCCCCTTGTTCAGGGATGACAAGTTTTTCCCGCATATGGCCTACTGCCTCGTCAAAGAGCAGTACAACGGGGGTGCGGTAGGTCTCGGCCATATTGAAGGCATCGACCGTCATGGTAAACACATCCTGGTGATTGGACGCTGTCAGGGCGATGATCGAGTGGTCGCCGTGGGTCCCCCAGCGGGCCTGGTTGATATCCCCCTGGCTGACATGGGTCGGATTGCCGGTTGATGGGCCGCCCCGCTGCACGTTGGCGATGACACAGGGGATCTCCGTCATGCAGGCATAGCCGATAGCCTCCTGCTTTAAGGAAAAACCCGGGCCGCTGGTTGCGGTCATTACTTTTTTGCCGGTCAGCGAAGCACCGATGATGGCACACATCGAAGCAATCTCATCTTCCATCTGGATGAATTTGCCACCCTTTTCCGGCAGACGCGCGGCCAGCAGTTCGGCAATCTCTGTTGACGGGGTAATCGGATAGCCGGCAAAAAAATCGACACCGGCATAGAGAGCTCCTTCCACGCAGGCCTCGTTGCCCTGAACAAACCGGATATTTTTACTCATCTTTATCACCTTCCTCTGTCGATACCTCTGTAAACACCTCAACGGCGAGATCCGGACACCGCAGTTCACACATCCTGCAGCAAATGCAGTCTTCAGGACGAACAACAGTCGCTTTATCCCGGTCGTCCAGCTCCAGAACCTTGGTCGGACAAAACTTGATGCAGATGCCGCAGCCTTTGCACCAGTCCCGGTTGATAACAATTTCCTTCAATTTCTGCCTGGCCATAACATCCTCTTTACTGTTGATTATAGACAATCAACTTTTACATTTTGCAGCAAGTTCATGCCAGGGAACATCTTATCTCTCCAATGCATTCATTGCCTCTCTTTGAAAGAATCGGCAGAGAAACAAATATTGTCCACTCCGTCAATCAAGTCTCTCAAAACACCCGGCTATTCTTCTTCCATAAAAGGATACTTAAAATCAGTAGGTGGCACAAATGTTTCTTTAATAGTCCGGGTGGAAACCCAGCGCATTAGATTCGCCTGTGAACCAGCCTTGTCATTGGTACCCGAGGCCCTGCCCCCGCCAAAGGGTTGCTGACCGACAACCGCACCAGTGGGTTTGTCGTTGATATAAAAATTACCGGCCGCATGCTCAAGTATTGCGAGAGCAGTGCTTACAGCCGTCCGGTCCCTGCCGAATATCGCCCCGGTAAGTGCGTACATTGAGGAAGTATTACAAAGTTCCAGGGTTTCTTCATATTTTTCATCATCATAGACAAAAACGGTGAGTACCGGTCCGAAAATCTCCTCCACCATAGTCTTGAAATGGGGATCAGTGGCCAAAATAACGGTAGGCTCAATAAAATATCCGACACTGTCATCATAGTTTCCGCCGATGATAACTTGCCCACCCTCATATTCTTTCGCGTAATCAATGTAGCCCTTTATTGAATTAAAGGCAGCTTTATCAATAACCGCCCCCATAAAATTACGAAAATCCGTTGGGGGTCCCATTTTGATCCTGGATATTTGCTGCTTGAGTTCAGTTTCAACTTTCGGCCAGATTGAGCGGGGGATATAAGCACGGCTGGCCGCAGAACATTTCTGGCCCTGATACTCAAAAGATCCCCTGACAAGTGCTGTTGCAAGTGGTTTAATTTCTGCGCTATTATGAGCAAAAAGAAAATCTTTACCACCCGTTTCACCAACAATTCTCGGATAGGCTTTGTATCTGCCTATATTCTCCCCAACAGTTTTCCACATCTGCTGGAACACTCTGGTTGAACCGGTAAAATGGATGCCTGACAAATTCGGATCAGACAGACAGATATCGCCTACACTCGCACCAGAACCGGGAACAAAGTTGATAACCCCCGGAGGCAGCCCCGCTTCCTCAAGGATCTGCATAATCAGGTAAGGTGTATAAACCAGAGAGGATGCCGGCTTCCAGACCACAGTATTACCCATGATTGCCGGAGCGGTTGGCAGATTTCCGGCAATGGCGGTAAAATTAAATGGTGTCACGGCAAAAACGAAGCCTTCCAGTGGTCGATGCTGGACAAAATTCCAGACCCCTGGGGACGACTCCGGCTGCTTCTGGTAAATTTCCTGAGCATAACGCACGTTGTATCTGAGAAAATCGATTAATTCACATGCAGCATCAATTTCAGCCTGATATACAGTTTTGCCGCCGGCAAGCATGGAACCACTGTTTATCAATGCCCGATATTTCACCGCCAGAAGATCTGCGACTTTCAGAAAAACAGCGCAACGCTCTTCCCAGCGAAAAGATTGCCAAAGCGGCTGTGCTGCCAGTGCAGCATCAATTGCCTGCTGCACTTCTGCAGGCCCTGCTTTATGATAGGTGGCGAGCACATGCTTATGGTTGTGGGGCATGACGACCTTGCCAAGATTTCCGGTTTTGATTTCTTTGCCGCCGATAATAAGTGGTATTTCGAGTTGCTTCGAAGATATCTCAAGCAAAGCTTCTTTTAAAGCCAATTTCTCCTTACTCCCCGGAGCATAGTTTAAGATAGGCTCATTTACCGGTTTTGGGGTATTGATTACTGCATTATTCATAAGGTTCATTTTCATGGTCCGTTTATCCTTTTCTAAAAAGGGCTTTAATTATAACACCGGCCATTTGGGGATTTTCTTTCAACCTTCTGGTGCTGTAGCCAAACCACTGTTTTCCGAATGGTACATAGACCCGCATGCGATGCCCCCGATCGAGGATTGACTTCCTGAGAGCCGGTGTCACGCCATAGAGCATTTGAAACTCATACTTGTCTTGAGGAACATTATATTTTTCAATAAGCTTATAAGCACCTTCCACCACAGGCTGATCGTGAGTCGCTATCGCCGGATACATACCTTCCTGAAACATGAATTCTATGTCATCCAGGAAATGGGAATTTATTTCATGGTATTTTTTATAGGCGATTGCATCCGGTTCAACATAGATTCCTTTGCAGACACGCAAATTAACGGGATGTTCTGACGTACTGATATCCTTTAGGCTTTCGATATCTTTACGGGTTCTTTTCAGGTAGGCCTGCACAACGAGACCCACGTTGCCGGGAAACTCCTTTTTAAGTCTTCTGAAGATATCTATCTCCATGTCCGTGCAAGGAGAGTCCTCCATATCAATCCTGACAAAATTATTATACGATGCTGCTTTGGCAACAACTTCCCGGATATGTTGGTAGGCCACTTCTTTATTAAGAAGCAATCCGAAAAAAGTCGGCTTCAGGGAATAATTTCCATCAACCCCGGCCTTCTCCGCTCCTTCAATAACCTCGAGATACTCTTGTTTATTAGCCTCAGCCTCTTCCAGGGTGGTGATAAATTCGCCAAGGACGTCGATAGTCGTTTGAATCCCTTCTGCATTCAATTTCTTTGCGTTGGCGATTGCTTCATCCAGAGTCTGTCCGGCAATGTACTCCTTGGAAAAGATCCACACTAATTTTTTCGGCATGTGTGGGAGAAGCCCGGCAATCATCTTATTAAACATAGCAATCCCGTTCAGTTATTAAGAAACAAATTCTTTATTGTTTAGACGTCTTGGATAAAATTACCACTATTAAAATTACTGCTACCATTGAACAAAAATATTGTATACAATGATTGGACACAATATTTTATTACGTTATTCAGTGCATATGTGTCAACTATTTTTGTTAATATTAAAAAAATAGTTTACTTTTGCTTCTTTGACGATGTTCCAAAAGGAATAACAAAGAACGGCCTTTCTCAGTAAGTAACGAAGACAAACAGTTTGTTAACATTCATAAACAATAAAAATAATAAGCAGGAAAGCAATGGGACAAACAAGGAAGATCAATTCTGAGGACTCTGTTTATCATAAACTGAAAACGGCCATACGTAAAAGGTATATCAGACAGGGAAGTCAGCTTGTTGAAATAGCCCTGGCTCAGCAATTAGGAGTAAGCCGCACTCCTGTGAGAAGCGCAATTAAACGACTTGAAGCTGAAGGTTTGGTAAACAGCATACCTAATCGGGGTGCCTTTGTTATCACCCCGACACAAAGAGAAATTGAAGAAACTTTTCTCGTTCGGGCGCAGTTGGAGTTAATGGCGATCCGACTCACCATAGCCAACATCACTCCCGAACAAATTAAAGAACTCCGCGACCTCATTCAGGAGGAAAATACAATCTTTGATAAAAACAACCTGGACGAATATTATGCGGTAAACGACGCACTTCATCTGAAAATTGCGGAATTCTCCAAGAACAATGTACTCTATTCCTATATTAACGACCTTCTGGACCGAACGAGGATTTTCCTTATTCTCTACGACCCGTTCTATAAGATAGAATACTGTCCGACAAAAGAACATGAGAATATTGTGGAAGCCATCGCCAACAGCGATTCAGACCGTGCCTGTACTGCGATTATAGAACATATCAACAGTGCTATAGACGGCCTTGAGACAGCCGGACAACTGCCAGAGGATTATTTATCACTTTAATGAAATTGTCGGGCAGATGCCAATAGTTGGAATTGATTCACACAAGATCAGCCATTATCTGGTTGGAAAGGGGCCATCCTTTTTCGGTAATTCGAAGGTGTGATTCAGTCAGCTCCAAAAAACCCAGGTCCAGCAGTTTTTTAAGGACTGCTCCATAATACTCTTCAAGATCCAAGGCATACCTTTCATGCAGGGTTTTACGCGAAACACCCTGCACCATCCGTAGCCCCATAATCACCGTCTCCCTGAAAGAACCTTCCCGGGACAGACATTCTCGGTCAATCACCACCGATTCCTTCTGATTAATCCTGCGGATATATTCAATGGGATCAGCAATCCGTCTCTCCCGAACACCTTGGAGGCAGCTGACGGCCGATGCTCCGGCAGCCAGGTAATCATTGTTCAGCCAGTAATTGATATTGTGCCGGCATTCCTTGCCCTTGACAGCATAGTTCGATGTCTCATAGAGATGGAGTCCACGAGAATTGCAAAGCTGCCTGGTGATTTCGTCCATCTCTATAATCTCATCTTCTGTTGGAAGACGCAGGGTATTGCTTTCGACAAGAGAATGAAACGGCGTATCCGGCTCAATTGTCAACTGATACAAAGAGAGATGTTCCGGCTGGAATGAAAGCGCTTTTTGTAGTGAATTTTGCCAGGAAGCAGGGTCTTGTCCCGGCAACCCGGACATAAGATCAAGGTTGATGTTGTCAAAACCAGCCTTTTGTGCAGCCTCGATTGCCGAACAGGCCTCCTGTTCAGTATGGATTCGTCCGATGAGCTCGAGTTGTCGATTATCAAAAGATTGTACCCCAAGAGAGAGCCGGTTCACCCCGGTTTCCAGAAGCTCTTCAAGATAGCGGGCATCTACTGTGCCGGGATTGGCCTCCACGCTGATCTCGGCACCTGGTACTGCGTCAAAAAGAACGAGGGAGGAGCGGATAATTTCCTGAAGATTATCGCACGGCAGACAGGTAGGTGTTCCCCCACCGACAAAAAGGGTTTTCAATCCCGGGCTATGTTTTTTTTGGGCATTTGTTTCGGCAAGACCAACGAGCTCCGAAATTAGAGCTGTAACATAGGGACCATAAATATTTTCACTGGCTGCACAGGAATTAAAGGAACAATAATAGCACTTGCTGAGGCAAAACGGGATGTGAAGGTAGAGCGCCGTCATTCTCTGCTAAAGGACTCCATAGCATTCTGACACTCCTTACTGACAGAATCCATTAAACCGTTATCGGCAAAACTAAACGACCCATCGCCGATTATCAGGTGATCCAACAGTTGTAGCTGCATAAACCTGGAAAGCAAAGCTAGTGTTTTGGTAAGTTTGATATCCTGCGCCGATGGCTTCAGGCTACCGGAGGGATGGTTATGGGCAATTATAAGTGCCGCCGCATGAAATTCAAGAGCCCGTTTTATAATTTCCCTGGGATAGACGGTATTGACATTCAAAGTCCCTTCAGCCACGATCTCGGAGTCGATTATGGCATGAGAGGAGTCGAGAAAAATAACGGTCAGAACCTCTTTTTTCAAGCCCCGCATCGAATGAATCAAATATTCCGCCACCTCTCTCGAAGAATGGAGATACCGCTTACCATGAAGTCGTTCTTTCAGATAGTAGCTGGCCACCGCATGAACAAAATGGAGGGCAAAACCGTTCTTCGGCCCAACCCCTTTAACTTCTTTCAGGGAGGCAATCGGCGCTTCTAAAACCTTGGCAAAGGAACCGTATTTATCCAGAAGCATGCGAGCCGGCTCTTTGCAATCACTTCTTGGCGTGCCAAAAGATAACAGCAGCTCAAGGATCTCAGCATCATTAAAGCCATCAAGACCTTTCGCCAGAAAACGATCACGAAGGCGTGCCCGATGGCCTTCCCCTTTTTTCTGCCAAAGTTCTTTCTCCACTCGACTTACCGTTTTTTTAGCCGCAAAGTTCTTTGGAAAAGAGCTCATTAGCCAATTGCGGATTAGCCTGCCCCTCGGTTTTCTTCATGAGCTGGCCAACAAAAAAGCCCATCAATTTAGTCTTGCCTGCCCGAAAATCCTCTGCCTGACCAGGGTTGGCGGCAACAATCTCTTTTACCAGCGAGAGCAGTTCCCCCACATCCGAAACCTGGACCAGATTTTTTTCTTTGACAATTGTTTCGGGATCCTTCCCGCTTGCCATCATGTCAAGGAAAACGGTCTTGGCTATTTTACCGCTAATGGTGTTTTTCTCCACCATTTGTAACAAGGCTGCCAGTTGTCGCGCGCTGACCTTGCAGGAGGAAATTTCTTCACCTTTCAGCTCCCGCATCAGCTCGGTCATGATCCAGTTGGAGGCTTTTTTGGCCTGCGCCCCAGCCTTTACCGATTCCTCAAAATATTCTGCCACTTCACGATCTGCCGTTAATAGTTTGGCATCGTATTCCGGCAGTTCATATTGCTCCACGAATCGGATTTTTCGCTGATCGGGGAGCTCCGGCAGCGTGCCACGAACTTCTTCGATCCACTCATCGCTGATCTCAACAGGTACCAGATCCGGGCAGGGAAAGTATCGATAATCGTGGGCGTCTTCTTTACCACGCATGGATTCAGAGCAATTTTTATCGGGATTCCAGAGCAAGGTCTCCTGGATAATTTCTCCTCCATCAAGGAGTATATCCCTCTGCCGGCGAACCTCATATTCCAGGGCACTCTGGACATGCTTGAATGAGTTCATGTTTTTCAGTTCGGTACGGGTTCCCAATTCTTTCTGACCAACAGGGCGGAGGGAGATGTTGGCATCACAGCGAAAACTCCCCTCCTGCATATTGCCATCACAAATATCCAGATAACGCAGGATAGCATGTATTTTTTTTAAATAGGCGGCAGCCTCTTCAGGTGAACGAATATCAGGCTCTGATACAATTTCCAGCAGCGGTGTGCCGGTACGGTTCAGATCGACATGAGAGACAGGTTCCACCTCATCATGGATCAGCTTGCCCGCATCCTCTTCCATGTGGATTCTGGTTATGCCGATGGTCTTCTTCTGGCCGCCAACTTCTATTTCTATCTCACCACGGCCGATAATCGGCAAATCAAACTGTGAGGTCTGATACCCTTTTGGCAAATCGGGGTAAAAATAGTTTTTCCGGGCAAACTGACTGTATCGATTGATTGTGGAATGCGTGGCTAAGCCAAGTTTTATAGCAAATTCAACGACCTTCTTATTCAACACCGGAAGAACACCTGGCATTCCCAGACAAATCGGGCAGGTATTGCTGTTTGGCGGAGCACCGAACTTTGTTGAACATCCGCAAAAAATCTTCGTAACTGTTTTTAACTGGGCATGAATTTCCAGCCCTATTACCGTTTCAAACTCCATGGCTTTCCTGATTTCTTATTAACTTAGAAATGATTTTCTCTTTTTTATCTCAACCGACTTCGACAGATTTTGCGACCCATCCCCTGATTTTCTGCAATTCGTCGCGCCACGTCTCACTCAACCGTACATTGAGGAATAATCTGAACAAAGCATTCACCAGCTTGATGAGCTCCTCAAAAAGATAGATACGCTCAAGAATCATACCCTCCACTTCTTCCGGGTTCTCACTCTTGTCGTTTTCGGTGGTTTCTGTTTTCGGCAAACGCACATTTCTGAACTCCATCAGCGCTGCAGCCAGGGTAAAACTGTATTCATAGCTGTTGTGGTTGATGACAATTCGCGCCTGTTCAAGTTTTTTTCCCATCCTCAAGCCGGTTCGAGCTTCCTGCAGTTCAGCCTGAAGACCGGTGCAGACAATTTTTTCCGTCGACTCCCCTTCTCCCGATTCAAGCAGCATGTGTTTTTCGAAGACGACGGTTATATCTCCCTCGCCCGGAAGCTCCACGCTGCCTCCCCGCTCTTCACTTTTCCACCAGAGCCAGGTAAGAAACTCCTGTCCCAGAAATCGTTTTTCAACAATCAGATCAACTAAATCCATATCTATTTTGCCGCCTTGCTTTATATTTTGCTTGATATTTTTTTATTTCACACAAAAATATCAGGAGAAATTCGCTCCAACATAGCCAACTGTTCTTCATCGACCAGATGCTCTGCCGTTGTGTAGGGAATTTGTTGACGGATAAGCATGCCGAAACTCTCTTTGAAAAAATCTTCAAGAACGGCATGTATCTTTTTGTTAGTTGAAAAAAAGAGCAAGGTCGCATCCGAAAGACTCCAGCAGAGCTCAAAGATTGAGGGAATCGGGATCGCCTTACGCATGAGGTCGACGCGGACCCGCTCTTTAATCTCGACCTTCATTGGCCTGCTCAACTTTGGCAGTTGCCGCTCCAATCGAACCCTCTCTTCTTCCTTCTGGACGATCTTTTTCAAGATTGCCGGAGAGACCTTTCTCTCGTCGATGCGCATTGTCAGGGTAATATAATCTCCCGCGACATATGATGCATACTGAAACTGGGAATCAAACATATTAAGTACTGATACCCAGCCTATTGAATATTCATCATAGGTGTCATCGATATCCTGGAAGGAAAAAGCGATTACCCTTTCTGCGATGAAGTCCAAAGTATTTTCCGGCAATTCACCCAGAACGGAAAACCTCACAAAACTTGCAGAACCTTTCAATAAACCCATATATAACCGATTGGTAGAGATTGGTGAAAATTGTTAGAAATATCAGACAGCAGTTGTCATTCAATGTTACATTTGTCTCCCCGGAAACAAACAGACAATCGACTGATCCAACTGAAAACTACCCAGCTCTCTCATATAGCATTCCTTGCTCAGTGTCTCAACTTTTTTTATATCGACAACCCTCTGCCAAATTAACAGGATGTCTCTCTATCCTTGACAATTCAGCAACAAATGATAAAAGAAATGGAAGAGAAAAAACATATTGACACATTTAGACCGACCTTGTATAAAGACTTCCTCCATGGGTCGTTAACTCAGCCGGTAGAGTATCTGACTTTTAATCAGAGAGTCGCGCGTTCGAATCGCGCACGACCCACCAGAAATTTTGTCCCCATCGTCTAGTCAGGTCCAGGACATCGGCCTTTCACGCCGACAACACCGGTTCGAATCCGGTTGGGGACGCCACATAAAAACAGGCACTTAGCGAACTTCGTTAAGTGCCTGTTTTGGTTTAATGGGCCTGTAGATCTTGATCTTTCGTCACTTAAAAATATTCTGGCGGATCTTACTGGTTACGATAAAAAAAATTTATCCTTTCTAAAAGATAAAACAAAAAGTGAATATCCGTGCGGCGTCCATGAAAATTATACAACCTCCGATCCTTGGTCGGTGATACAGACCGGGATGGGCTGTTCGAGATGGTTATGCTGGTTGAACCACCTAAAGATGATTTCGATTTCAGAGGCCAGCCCAGCCATTTATTTTGGGCAAAATATTCCGCCGCTGGAGAAATTCTCCAATATGACTTGATCCCCCTTCCACTTGAATACAATGGGCACCAAAATGTATTGGGATTTCTTGAAACCTGTGACAAGAGTACCCATCTGCTGGTTAATATTGCCGACACTGGAACCAGTTCAGAGTGATAACCAACCCCAATTCCGAACGGTTCGACATAATCATGGTCGGGTTCCGGATTTTCGTGACCCCTTCTAAAAAAGCCACAAACAGCCCCCACCTATATTATTAGGCGGGGATATCGCCACCTCTATTTCACTTATGTGAACGCCGCAAATTATTCAGGGCGCATTAATCAACCATGTTTTCCGGTTGGCCTGTTTTTGCACGAACTGATTTCCAGAAAATGCCGGAACTGGGAATCCTTTTTCGGCCGAGGGTAACAAGCTTTAGAGGCACAACCACATACTCAGTAAGCCACTGACTAATCATGAAGTCCGTATATCCTGCCATTGCATTATCTACAGCAAGCATACCAAGTCGTTGACCGAATATAATATCCGAACAGCTTGGAGAAATCGATCTAATGAGGTGTCTCGGCTCGTTGGTGATAATTTGCAGCTTATCCCACTCTGGTTCAAATGGTTGGTTGTTTTGCTGACTTAACAACTTTGGTAATCCTCTGCTGACAATTTTGATCCCGGCTGTGCGAAGATTATCGTTCGTCTGTCCCTCAATTCGTTTGTCGTTATTCCGAAGCTCATGGAATTTGATGATTTCATCCTGCTCGTCACGGCTCAGGCCTATGTCGAAACGAGGAATCTTCCCTTCTTCAGCTGCATAATTATTGGCATCAGTCGGGATGGCTGTTTCGGCCATGACAACAAGACCATACGGGATGGATGACCCTCTCCTGTAGATTTTTTCTCTCAAAACCTCGGCTAGTTTTGTCATGCTGAAAGGTACTTCGGGAATGAGCGCTACATCACAATCTCCGGTGGCGCTGGCCAATACGGAATGACTCACAACGAAACCTGAATCGGAACCAAACAGCTGAACAATGCAGAGCCGTGGGTTTGATTTAACCTCTGTATGCAGATTTTCGATGACCTCCTTGGCTTTCTCAACGGCTGAAAGGAATCCGAAAGACTGCCACACCCATAGCACATCGTTGTCCATCGTTTTCGGGACAGTGACCACGGATAATGGTCTTCCCGGATTGTTTTTGGCAATACTCCAAATGGCATGTGCGGCTTTCATGCTCCCATCACCGCCAATCACATAAAGAATATCTATGTTATTACCTCGCAAGTTTCCGACAATTTCATTTAGTAATTCTGATCTTTTTTCCGGATTAAGCAATGCGTCTAAACGAGAGGTGCCCAACATTGACCCTCCCTCATTAGCATGGTCTGATGTCACTAAGAAGCGGTTTTCAGGTTGCCTTGCCTTTTTGTCAGGAACCAAATGATAATTGGACGCCGGGAAATGATTCAAGCCGTAAAACCCATTCTGAACACCATAGACGGTCAGTCCTGCTTCTATTTTGTGAGTTCGCGCGTAAAGCCAATGTCTCTGCACAATTCCATCGATTACAGCATTTATTCCAGGTGCTATACCCCCTGAAACAAGAACTGCCACACTGAGCCTGTTACTATTAGACCGAGGAGGGAAATAAAGTGCCTTGCGAGGGCCAGCTTCCGGAAAACAATATCCCTGCCTTAACATGCATCCATTAATGCAATTTGTTGACTCTGGATCTGGTTTAGGGTTGTGATAACTGGATAGGGCGGCGGTTAATACGTCGTTCCCAAATTGCCGAAATACAACGTCTCTCAGATTACTCCTATATGGCTTATCTGTCCAATCGCGGATTCCCGGCCATTTTCCTCTGGAATCCCGTATTATTTCCTCCCAGCGCTCAACTTTTGGCCATTCAATGGGGCAGCCGTGCCACAATTTAACTCTTGCAGCATCCCGCCAGCGTTTTTCTTGCTTTCGAAGTTCATCTAAGGTTGGTGAATTGACTAATGGTTCATTCTGAAGATTGTTGCTATCATCACGGTATGTAATGGTTTCTTCTTCAAGCACGTCTTCAGAAGTCCAGTTTATCTCGGGGTCATCCCAGATTTTAGGGCCAAGACGTGATACCTTTTTGTAGAAATCAATAATGTTCTTCTCGTATTCAAAAAGATGAGGATCAAAGGGTAGCCCATCGTACAAAACAATGGGGACTGGAAGCTTATGGAGGATCTTGTGCGCTGTTTCAATAGCCGACTTTTTGTCAGTTTTGTCGACTCTAACTTCAAGATCAAAAGACATTAAGCCATGGGCATCCCGAAAAATTTTAACTGCTTGATCATCCATTTTTAAATAAACTGAATAATAAATTGGTGGATTTTTAATCTTTAAGAATGCATTCAACTCCTTTTCTTGCCAACCTGTCGCTGTATCTGAAACAAAAACTACCATAACGTCTGCTTTTGCAATTTCTTTATTTAGTACTGTAATAAAATCTCCTTCAGGGTTGTTATTTGCAGGAGCCCTGTAGGTAAAGACGTTATTGCTTCCCATACTTAATTTGAGAATTCTTTCTACGCGCCAGACAAAATCGTAGGAAGTATCTGAATGGCTTAAGAACACGTTCTTCATAAAAACTCCTCCTGCTTCAATCCTGAAAGGTTGTCGGGTTTGGAATTCAAGGCTAATCAATGACCACTGGCATTGACACCATTTGTTCGGTTGTACAGATAATTTACTGCTGCGACAAAACCATGGACGCTCCCACAATCAAAACGCTTGCCTTTGAATCTGTAACCTAAAACTTGCCCACGATTTGCCTGTTCTCTCAATGCGTCGGTTATCTGTATTTCTCCTCCCCGGCCCGGCTTCGTTGACTTGAGTATATCAAAGATGTCGGGTGTCAGAATGTATCGGCCAATGATACCCAGGTTAGACGGTGCATCATCCGGCTCTGGTTTTTCTACCATGTCAGAGACTGCTATCAGTCCATCCTCAGTTTGTTTGCCCGTCAAAATTCCGTATTTCCTGGTATCCTCCTTTGATACTTCCTCGACCGCTACCACACTACAACGGTATTTCTTAAACACTGAAAGCATTTGAGAGAGCACACCTTGTTCACCATCAACGATGCACAAATCGTCTGCTAACACGACTCCAAAAGGCTCATTGCCTATAAGTGTTTCGCCCGTAAGTATCGCTTGCCCCAACCCTTCGATTTTAAGTTGCCGAGTGTAAGAAAAGCGACATTTCTCGAGGATATTCCGTATCCCATCGAGGGACTTCTCTTTTTCAGTGCCTTTTATCTCGTGTTCAATTTCGTAGTTTATGTCAAAGTGATCTTCAATGGCCCTCTTGCCTCGGCCCGTCACAAAAGCGATTTGCATCATGCAGGCTTCCAAAGCCTCTTCGACTCCATATTGGATAAGTGGTTTGTTCAGGATTGGCAGCATTTCTTTGGGCATTGCTTTCGTTGCCGGCAAAAATCTGGTACCATAACCAGCTGCAGGAAAAAGGCACTTGCGAATTAGTTGTGTAGGCATAAATTAATCCTCAGTTAAAAATGATATTAATGTAACAAATACCTTTAAGGTTAGATCTACCGGTCAAGTGCTGATGCAATCTACTGGTTAGGTATATACTCTTTTCAAACTACTTCCATAGGAAATGTAATGCTCAACATGCCGTCACTTTATTTCTAGCAATGCAACCTGATCAGGAAGGTGCTTTTACCAGTAAGGTCAACCCGGAAAATCCCATCACCGACAGTAAAGAAAAAACTGCATTTAAAAGTTTGGATACCAGAAAAACATCAATACATCAACCAGTTTTAGCTCAAGCTCCCCTTCGTTCTCAGGTTGACTTCCAAAGTTCTCTTCCTGGACTCGAACACTCAGTGAGTTGAAAAACGCTATCAAAATACGTCACTACTCACCCAAAACCTTGAAGAACTATATCGGTACAAAAAGCGTTACGTAAAGCGGTGTAAGATGCAATATTCCCGGTCACTCCCCCTACTTTTCGACTCAGTTTCGCCAGCCATTTCTTGCAGACAAATTACGATACTCACACTAATTTGGTTGAATTGCTCAGTCATAGTGATGTGCCGAACAACCATGGTTTACACACACATATATCGTTAAAAACGTTACAGTGAAAGAGGCCAAAAGTCCGTTGGATTTTTGATTTTCATTTTATTTCCTTGTTTAATGGATGTCCACAAGGATTACCATTGCCCTGTAGCAAGAAACCCATCCTTCACTTGATTCTGAGCGACCAGGATAGTATCAATCGTTTCTTTTGATGGCCCCGCGAAAATGTTTCGAAGTGCGTCCACCAGGGGACTCCATATAAAAACAGGCACTTAGCGAACTTCGTTAAGTGCCTGTTTTGGTTTAATGGGCCTTTTAGGAAAAAAGGAAAGGCCTAAGTCCGCTTTTGGCCATTAAGCTCCTTTCTATTCAGAAACGAAAAAGACATTTTGGGCAGTGGTTTTTCTTTTATCCCGAGTCCAGGATGTCTTATGAATTTCTTTTGCAAAACCTGAAATCCCAGCGGAAGTCATTGTACTAAATTGGTTGGATAATTTCCTTATAGGAAGTAAAACAATATAGCCAATCAATACCGCTATTTTAAAACAAGGCTTTGACACAACCTAACTGACCACCCACCGCAGTATATAGTGAGAAATTATGGGGCTTTTGATAGAAACCGACACTCTGGCAGATCAGCAATACCAAGGCCGCATCCTTAAATCTTCTGATTATTCAGCCACCCTGAGAAACCGTTTGGCAGAGTGTATTGAATGCTACCGGGCATTTGAGAATACAGGGAGTGAGGCCATTCTTTATATCGCCGCCTGGGAAGGCAACGATAAAAGGATTTGGTACGAGTATACTGCCAAATCATTCACTACTCTTTTGGGATGTGAACAGCACGAGATGGCCGATGTTTTTCGTATGAGTATACAAGATCGACAAATATACAAAGATCTTGATGTAGAAGACATTGTCCTGAAACAGGTAAAATCCCACGACGAAATCAGCTATAGGTGGGAAGAATTAAGGGAAGAGGGGAAAAAGGCGGGGGTGATTGAAGCTGTATATAAAATAGAAATTGGGCAAGGCAATAAGATCTGGCTCAAGGATCAGGCGACAATCGAAGTGTACGAACAGGATAATATTTGTTTGTCTCTGGGGATTTTGACAATCGTTTCCAAAGAGATGAAAGCAGAAGATAAACTCAAAAAGCATCATGATCTGCTCGAAAATATTGTTCAGGCGCGCACAGCTGAATTGACGCAACTGAACATACAACTTAAGCAGGAAATTGAAGAACGAAAAAGTACACAGATAAAGCTCAATCACAGCTATCTTCAACTACAAAAAAGCCTTGATGAAATTGTCAAAGCCATGTCTCTCACTCTGGAAGAAAGGGATCCTTACACAGCTGGTCATCAAAGGCGAACCACAGATCTTTCCCTGGCCATTGCCCGGGAGATCGGACTTCCTGAACATGAAATGAAAGGCCTTCAGATGGCAGGACTCATTCATGATATGGGAAAAATATCCGTCCCTGGAGAGATTTTAAGTAAACCAGGACGTCTCAATGAAATAGAATTGCTCCTGATCAAGAGACATCCTCAGGTTGCCTATGACATTTTAAAACAAATAGATTTTCCCTGGCGAGTCGATCAGATTGTGCTTCAACACCATGAAAAATTTGATGGTTCAGGTTACCCTCAGGGTCTTTCAGGGGAAAACATTCTCTTGGAATCAAGGATCTTATGTGTCGCTGATGTAGTGGAGACAATGGAAACCCATCGTCCGTACAGGCCAAGTTTAGGCAGGGATATGGCTCTGGAAGAAATTAGTAAAAACAGAGGTATTCTATATGATCCCTTCGTTGTCGATGCCTGTCTCAGGTTGTTTCAAGAAACAGGATTTCAGTATTCAACCAGACTTACCTGACAAATCTTACCTTAGCTCAATAACCGAAGGGCGTCCTCAGCAGCCAGTTCAAGAACCTGGGCATTGGCAGCAAGATCAAGAACTGTTATCCGATCACGGATCGCACGGCTGTTTATCGCAGCCAGCAAAAATTCTTCGCTAGTCAACTTAAAGGCTTCCAAATTAAACGGGGCTCCGGTTCGAGCAAAAAGATCAACGAAATACTCAGGTGAACGAACCTGCCTGAAGAGTGTTTGCAGCCTGTCCCAACATTGCGGCAAAAGAGTATCAAATTGAAGCAAGATTTCCCTTTTGTTATTGAACTGTTTGGTCACTTCGGCTGAATATGGTCCCCAAATCTCTGGAATTCTGGCTGCCGTTGCCGAAAAAAGCTGTTCTGCCTGTGGTAATAATTCAGTTTTTTTCAGTCGTGCAAGGCGGGTATAGCAGGCCGTTGAAAGGATGATCCCAACCCCGACCTGCAATCCGTGGAGTTCAGGTTCACGCCCGCTGATCGGTTCACGCATATCCCAAAAATGTGAAACCAGATGTTCACCGCCGGATGCAGGTGCACTCGACCCGGCCAGGCTCATGGCTACCCCGGACAGCAACAATCCGTTGAATAGCCCTATTACTGCAGATCGTTGCCCAGTACCAATTTCCTCCGGGAATTCTGAATAGGTCTTTTCAACCGCTGACATCATTGAGGCTGGCAAGCCACAGTAACTGTTACTTGCGAGCAACGATTCACACTGCCAGTCTATATCTGAAACGACCTTTGCCAGGACATCACAAAAACCCGCCTGGCGCAATTTGAGAGGTGCGTGCTGAACAACCTCAGGGAGTACATAAATTCTCTGTGGTGGAGCTGCAGGCAGGGTGCGTTTGACTCCTTTGACCTTGATCGCGGCTATACCAGAAGTATAGCCATTCATTGACGGCGCGGTGGGCATAGTCCAGAAATCAATTCCATTCCGGCTGGCGACATACTTTCCCAAATCGTTTACCGTTCCCGAACCGACACTAATGATCAAGGCCTTCCCCTGGCTTGTGGTCTGGATTTTTTCCACCAGATGATCTGTGGCTACAGGTTTACTCTCTAATAGATAGTGTTCAAAAGCAACTTTGCATTTCTCTAATTGATCACGTAATTTTTTCCCAGCTACAACATCCGTCTCCGGATCACTGAGCAATAACACCAGACGATCCCCATATATTGCATGACAATCTTCTGCCATAATTTTGCAGGCATCAGCTCCCGAATAGAGCGTGACTTGTGGACTGGGGTGTTCATTGCCACAGGTACAACCCCTAAGATAGGCGTGAGCATCGACAATCGGAAGATGTTGGTGCAGCTCGGAAGTCATTCCTTATTTCTCCTTTTCAACCAGACCTTTGACAAACCAGCGTTGCATAAACAGCACCACCAGAACCGGTGGCAGCATGACAATCAACGCTCCAGCCATCGCAATGTGCCACTCCGGCGGATCCTCCGGTGACGGGAGTAAATGCTGCAAGCCGATGACGGCGGTGGTCATTTTAGGATCAGTGGTTATTAAAAGCGGCCAGAGATACTGATTCCAGCCGTAGACGAATTCTATCACCACCAATGCCGCAATATTGGTTTTTGATAAAGGAACCAATATCTTCCAAAAGAAAGTCATGGGCGAAGCTCCATCCATTTTGGCTGCTTCGCAGAGTTCTTCCGGAATGGTGAGAAAAAACTGGCGGAACAAAAAGGTGCAGGTCGCAGAAGCAGTCAAAGGTAAAATGAGGCCCGCATAGCTGTCCAACAGACTAAATTCAAGGGTCACCTGGATATCGTGCCCGGCAAACCAACTGACTATGCCATCAAGTCCCAGGGCATCCCAAACAGACTGCAGAGGTCCGAAAAGATTTGCAGCCATCTCATATGTCGGCATGATACGAACTTCAATCGGCAACATAAGAGTACAAAAGACAGCGACAAAAGCTACACTTCGCAATCTATAATCAAAATAGACAATAGAAAATGCTCCGAACAGTGACACTATAATCTTTCCAAAGGTGATGCCACCGGCCATTATAAATGAATTAAACAGCTGGGTGCCTAAGTTTCCTCGTGACCAGGCTTCGCTGATGTTGGTAAACAGCTGGTCACCGGGCACCATTGACATGGGCACACGAGAGACCTCTTCAAGTGGCAGAGTCGCCGCGATGATCGCATAAATAATCGGGAAACCGACTGCGACAACTCCAAATATCAAGGCAGCATAGGTAAATACATCAAGTTTAGGTGTCTTTTCAACCATCATAAGCGTTACCCTGTGTATTGGACCTTACGTTCTACATATTTAAATTGCAAAACCGTAATCAGGATAATCAATCCCATCAAAACAACCGATTGGGCGGAAGAAGATCCAAGATTCAAACCGATGAACCCATCCTGGTAAACTTTATAAACAAGAATATTGGTGGAGCCCCCCGGACCTCCCTGAGTTACTGCGTGGATAATCCCAAAAGACTCGAAAAAAGAAAAAATAATAGTCATCACTGTCACAAAAAACATTGTCGGGGAGAGCAGCGGAAAAGTGATAGCCCAGAAGCGTCTAAAAGGGCCGGCACCATCCATTGCAGCAGCTTCAATCAATGAAAGAGGAATAGCCTGGAGCCCGGCGAGAAAAAAGACAAAATTATAACTGATATTTTTCCAGGCACTTGCCAGGACAATCATCAACATGGCATGAGAACTATTCAGCAGCGGGTTCCAATCTACACCAAGCCACTCTTCTATGAAAATGGCCACCACCCCATAGGAAGGATGAAGCAGAAATAACCACAGTATGCCGGAAATTGCAGGGGCAATTGCATAAGGCCAGATCAGTAGGGTCCGGGTCAGTGAGGTGAACCGTAACGCTCGGTTGGCCATTGTTGCAAGAAACAAACCGCAGGCAATGGAGACGATAGCGACAGATCCACTAAAAACCAATGTAGTTAGAATGGATTTCCAATAGAGGGGATCATTAAACAGGGCAATAAAGTTATCAAACCAGACAAATTTACTTCTAAAACCGAAAGGATCACTTAATTGAAAAGAGGAAATGACCCCCCTCGCAGCCGGCCAGTAAAAGAACGTCAACGTGACCATAACCTGAGGCAAAATAAGCAGATAAGGTAATGATCGCGTCTTAAAATAGGAACGTTTTTTTATCATGACTAAATATACTACCAATTAAAGGAGCATCCCTTTTGAGAAGATGCTCCTGGCGAGGGAGTTACTACTCAATAATTACTTATAAGTTCTCTCGAACTCACGAAGCTTGATGTTACTTCTTTCAACAGCACTGTCCATAGCCTGCTGAGGTGTCTTGCTATCATTCCAGACCAACTCAAGCTCCTCATTTATGATGTTGCGGATCTGGATAAAATACCCAAGACGCAGGCCACGGGAAATCTCCGTTGGATTACGCCTGGTCAACTGCTTGATACCAACTTCCTGATAGGGATTTTCCTTATAATAACCTTCAGATTTAAGCTGATCATAGGCGCCCAGGGTAATAGGAAAATAACCGGTTTCCTTATGCCAGAGGATCTGTGGTTCATTACCGGCCAAATAGTTCATAAATGCAGCAACACCGTGATAATCTTTTTTCGGCAGACCTTGAAAAACCCATAAGGAAGCCCCACCAATTATGCTGTTTTGAGGCTCTTTCATCCAGGACTCGACTGGCAGTGGAGCGACATCCCAATTAAATTTTGCTGCTGACTGGAGCTTGGCAATGCCGCTGATTGAATCGATGTAAATACCGGCATTTTGAGCGATAAATTCAGACTTGGGACCCTGGTATTTTTGTCCCCCATAATAAAAGCGTTTATCATTCATCCAACTCTTCAGCCGGGCAATATGATTCACGACCTTGTCATTATTTATCAACAGTTCGGTATCCAGCCCTTTATATCCGTTTGCCTGACTTGCAAAAGGAATATTCTGAATGGCACTGTAATTTTCTACCTGTGTCCAGGACTGCCAGGCAGTGACCATTCCTCCCTCTACGCCTGATTTAACCAATTTGCCTGTAATCTCACCCATTTCATCCCATGTGACAGGCGTGTCCTTCGATAGCATTGGTATGCCGGCCTTTTTGAACAGATCGACATTGTAGTACATCACAGGAGTCGATGAATTAAAGGGCATCGACATTAAATGTCCATCGGCGTTCATATAGTAGGAAAGAACCGGCTGGAGATACTGAGACCAGTCAATCTTGTAGCCATTGTCATCCATCAGCTTGTATATCGGATAGATAGCCCCGGAAAGCATCATTGTCTGGGTGCCAACTTCAAAAGACTGAAGAATGTGCGGCTGTTTCCCTGCACGAACTGCAGCTACTCCTGCATTGACAACTTCATCATATTCGCCTTTGTAGGTCGGTATAACTTTGTAATCGGCCTGAGAACTGTTAAAACCATCAGCAATTTTTTGTATAATGTCACCACGAGCACCACGCATTGCATGCCACCAGTGGATTTCGGTTGGCTGAGCAACAGCTGAACCTGCGAAACAAAACAAAAAACCTACCGCCATTACTAGCCAAAAACATTTAATTCTCGACATTTTTCCCTCCTGGAGTGGGTTATAGCATATTGACCTTCAGAACTTAAGGTTTTGCCGGTCTTCTCAACTATGCAGTCAGGCACAGTTGTTGTAAATAAAGACTAATATTAAAGATTCGTCAATCACTTAGACAATATTTTCTGAAATTACATGTTAAAAAGTAACCGATCTCTGACAAAAACTCTGTTAATAAGCTAATTAATTTGATTTGTTTATCTTTTTACAGGGTATTCTCCATAAAGAGAAAAAATAGCTGGATTAATTTAGATCCATAATTTATTCTGGTTAACTTAGTCAAGAAATACCTATAATGATATTAATAGCTTAACGTTGCTCAACTGGAGATTGCGTACATGTCCAATGTTATTTTGAAAGATCTGGTTAAAAATTTTGGTAAACTGGAAGTTGTCCACGGGATTAACCTGAATGTTTTGGACAAAGAGTTTGTGGTCCTTGTGGGACCATCAGGATGCGGCAAATCGACTGTTCTAAGAATGATTGCAGGGCTTGAAGATATAACCGGGGGAACAATTAAAATCGCCGACAAGGTTGTCAATGACGTTGCACCAAAAGATCGCGATGCTGCGATGGTTTTTCAGAATTACGCTCTCTATCCGCATATGAACGTTTATAAAAATATGTCTTTCGGACTTACCCTGCGGAAAATGCCTAAAGATGAAATAGACACGAGGGTCAGAGAAGCTGCTGCAATCCTGGAGCTCGATAAACTTCTCTACCGCAAACCACATGAACTGTCAGGAGGACAGAGGCAACGCGTAGCCATGGGGCGTGCCATTGTTCGTCGTCCGGCTGTTTATTTATTCGATGAACCATTGTCCAACCTTGACGCTAAACTGCGCACCCAGATGCGTCTTGAAATTAAACTTCTGCATCAGCAAGTACAGAACACTATTATCTATGTCACTCATGATCAGGTCGAAGCTATGACGCTCGCCGACCGAATTGTGGTAATGCGGGACGGCCGAATAGAACAGGTTGGAAACCCAATTGAAATCTTTCAGAAGCCTAACAATGTCTTTGTCGCTGGCTTTATAGGGTCTCCACCCATGAATCTTCACCCGGCAAGTATTGTTAATGCTGGAGACACACAGAATCTTAAGCTAAGCGAACATCTGGAAATCCCTATTCCAAAGAAAGATATTGCTCAGCTTGTAGATGGACAGAAAGTCATAATGGGGCTTCGAACTGAAGATCTATTCATTGCCCATGAGCATGATAAAAGAGACAAACACTTTTCCTTCCCGGCAGACGGCACAGTGAAGATCGTTGAACCATTGGGCAATGAAACTAATTTGCATATCGATTTACAGGGAGCAAACCTGATCGCCAAAACTGAAGGGCGTCGCCTTTTCTCCCCTGGGGAGAAACTTCAAATGAGTCTGGACCTTAAACATCTGCATATCTTTGACGCCAGATCTGAACAGTCAATTTATTAGTCTGTTTAAAAGGGCACTTATAAAACTCCATAAGCGTCAAGATCAGGCCTTCTCTGTTTGCTACAAATGAATACAATCCTTTTGTTATGCACTGGTTAAAAAGACCGTGACTTCGCCATCTTGAAAGATATAGTCTTTCCCCTCTGTTCTTAGCTTCCCCCGCTCTCTTGCCGCCGACCAGGAACCAGACGCAACAAGATCGTCATAAGGGACAACTTCAGCCCGAATGAAGTGCTTTTCAAAATCCGTATGAATTACACCGGCCGCCTGCGGAGCCCTTGTCCCTTGTTTGATAGTCCAGGCACGTGTTTCCTTTACTCCTGTGGTAAGAAAGGAAATAAGTCCGAGTAAAGAATATGCCTCCCGAGCAAGACGGACAAACCCGGATTCCTTAATACCTAGTTCTGCCAGAAACACATCAGCTTCATCATCATCCATCTCAGAAAGCTCTGATTCAAGTTTTGCAGAAACGCAAACCAAGCCATCTCCATTGGCTTCGGCAAAAGCCTTCAGGCTTTGGAAATATGGGTTATTAGTATTTTCTGTAGCTAAATCGTCCTCACTTACGTTAGCGACATAAATCACTTTTTTATTAGTGAGAAGCTGCATTTCCCGATCAATCAGTATTTTCTCCTGCCTGTCAAGCTGTGCAACTCTCGCCGGCTTTTCAGCTTCAAGAACTTGTTTGATTTTTAATAAAGCACCCACCTTTATTATTGAATCTTTATCCTGCCCTCTAGCTTTTTTCTCTTCAGCAAGAAGTCTCTTTTCAACCAATTCCAGGTCAGAAAAAATGAGTTCAAGGTTAATAGTCTCCACATCCCCTACCGGATCTATCCCTCCGTGAACATGGGTTATGTTGTCGTCATCAAAACATCGTACCACGTGTGCTATTGCCTCAACACTGCGGATATGCGCCAGAAACATATTACCGAGGCCTTCACCTTTTGAAGCTCCTTTCACTAAGCCGGCAATGTCAACAAACTCAATAGTTGTCGGAATAATTTTATTTGATGTGCCCAGCTTAGCTAAAACATCGAGGCGTTCATCGGGAACGCGGACAATTCCTATATTAGGTTCAATGGTGCAAAAGGGATAATTACTGGCCTCGGCACCTGCCTTGGTTAGAGCATTAAACAAGGTCGACTTGCCTACATTAGGCAAGCCGACAATTCCTATTTTCATACGGAAAACTCCTGATACCATACGCTAAAATTAACATCTGACGGGCTGATTCTATACTATAATTCCAGTCTTCCCATAATTTCTTAAAGCCGTAAATTCGTTGATACAACAACAAAGCCGTCTGTTGTACCATTACCTTTGATTCTCTTCATTATTAATCTTTACAAGAGAATCATTTTGTAAAAGTGATTGGCCGGAGCAGGGAAAAACCAATATTGAAAAGGAGCCATCGCCGAAATTCCGTACCTTTGGCTATGCTCTTGTAGAGGAGACCTCTATCTTTTTTGATAAATAAGATTATTCGAGGATTCTATTACCTTGTCAAATTCGTCCACAGTCATTTCTTCAATCGCAACAGCAACAGCCTTGACGTTTTCCGATGATTCTTCCATCCATGACAAAACATTTGCCACATTCTGCACAACATTGAAGATTTAGCCGTTTTTTGAAGCTCTTATTCTTTAAAGCTGAGTTAATTTTAGGTTTCTTGATCTTTCAACGATATTTCAAAGAGCGTTCCACAAACATTACGATTTCGGCATGATATTAATCCACCATGCTCCTCAAAAATTATTTTAGCAATAGCTATGCTTAATCCCATTCCTCGCTCGTGGTGTAATAGGTCATGAATAAAAAGGCCATCGAACATTCGATCTGCTGATGATGCGTCCACACCGGGACCCTGATCTCTAACTTCCACATTAATAAAGGAAGGTGTCTTCAAACATTTTATGGTCACCACGCCTGTTTTATTATTGTTATTTATTGAATTTTCAATCACATATGTAAAAGCATCCTTTAAAAGTGCCCAATCAGCTACGAAAGTTATATCGTTATCACAATCACACAGAACCTTAACCCCATCACAACTTTCTTTGTTTGATAAGCTATTGATTATATTACTTATTAGTGGTTTAAAGAATCCCTGGTCAGTTTTTTTTCTACACTATCCCTGAGTGAGCAATATTTTGAAATTTTTTCTACCAGAATCTGGATCTTTAATCCAGATTCTCTGACCATAGTCACATACTTCCTGGCCTTATCAGGAAGGCTTTCCATTTCCATGAGAAGTTCGCTTCCCAAAATTATGCCATTGAGCGGAGTCCTCGTTTCATGACTAATCAAATTAAGTGCAGTAGTTTTGAGGTTGTCAACCTCTTCCATTCTATTGAGCTTGGAGTATACATTTAATTTTGCAATAAGTTCGTCTTCGACGTACGGTTTAGTCAGATAATCATCAGCCCCGGCATCGTAACCTTTAAGGCGATCATCAATCATCGACATTCCGGAAATCATAATTATTTTTGAGAACTTGTGCGTTGCCTGTGCTCTAATTCG
>CAVPXO010000010.1:0-75326 GCA_963709755.1 uncultured delta proteobacterium | reverse complement strand
GCTATAGATCGCAGGGTGATTCTTATACCCCCCATCGCTATTCCCGTCCGGATGGTTATGACACCATAGACTGGATTGTCAGACAAAAGTGGTCCTCGGGCAAGGTCGGCACTTTTGGCTGTTCGTATCTAGGTGAGAGCCAAATTCTGCTTGCTGCGACAAATCACCCTCATCACATTGCCATGATAGCTGGCGGCGCCGGCGGTGCCATCGGCAAAGCAAAAAATAGTTATGGCTATTTCGGGATATATGAAAATGGCGTCCTGAATTTAGCATCTGCTTTAGGCTGGTTTACCGCTGAAGGGGCAAAAAATTTTAATATAACCCTCCGACCCCCTGATTATGAAGCAAAGATGCGCTCTGAAATGGGTGGACTGCCTGTAGTCCAACTCGCCAGAAAAATTGTTCCTTACATTACAGGATTTGATGATTTTGTGTCGCATTCACTTACCGACAGCTGGTGGGAAGATGAGGGGTACATTGACGGCCAGGATACATTTTCCGCAGCAACCCTGCACGTGAACAGCTGGTATGACCAGACTGTGCATGATACCTTTCGACTTGCAGAATATATGGCAGACAACGCAAAAAATCCAAGAGCTGGAGAGCAACACATCCTCATCGATCCCGGGGTTCATTGCCAAGCGGGTGAGCTGCAAGATGGGCTGGTTGAGATAGGTGAAATGAAATTTGAATACAAAAGGCTTGATTTCATGAAAATCTATTTAGATTGGTTTGATTATTGGCTTAAAGGTAAACAAATAGAACTTCCACCTCGCTTTCGGTTTTTTTTAATTCATGCCAATATCTGGAAATATTCTGATCAGTGGCCGCCGGCAAACGTAACTTTGCAAAATTTTTATTTGAACTCTGGGGGTAAATTGAGTTTATCGAAGCCAGAGTCAGGTGTTGAGAGTAGTACCAGTGAAACTTCTGATTCATTCATTTATGACCCATTGTACCCCACACCGACAATTGGAGGATCTATTTGCTGTACTTATCGGAAAGATGATATAGTGGGTGCATTGGATCAGAGAGCCTTAAAGGCGAGGGATGACGTTTTAATATACACTTCCGATGCGCTACAATCTGATCTTGATATGACAGGGAATGCAAAAGCGATATTTTACGTGTCGACAACAACTGTCGACACTGATTTTACCCTCAAACTCGTTGATCAATATCCTGATGGACCTGCGTATAATCTTCAGGATGGTGTCGTCAGGCTTCGATATAGAGCAGGAGTTGCCAACTCGAACCTGGCCGTACCGGGGAAAATATACCGGGTTGAGGTGGAGTTGCGTCCAATAGCCTACAGATTTAAAAAAGGACACAGGATTGCTGCCTATATTTCCAGCAGCAACTTTCCTCGTCTGGCTCGCAATCTCAATACTGGTGAGGAAGGATATAAAAGTCAGAGAACAATGGTAGCGGAAAACAGAGTCTACAGAAGCATCATGCATAGTTCATATCTTGAATTGCCGGTAGCCGTGCAATGATTATTAATGAATAGAGGTTTGTCATGGCTTAACTGATTATCAATGAGTCCCTGCTTTACTAAAAAAATGGATTAAATAGAGATATGCATAGTGATGTCTAATCGGATTTCCCAGAGAATTTCTTGTCATCTTTCAGAAAGAATTATACATCAGATTCCCAATAATATCTGTCTGGTAGGCACAAATGATTTTACACGGCAGGGTGATTTGTTTCCTGTTGAGGAAGAATATATTGATAATGCGCTAGCAAAGCGCAAGCTGGAATTTCAGTCGGGGCGAAAGTGTGCGAGGAAAGCTCTGCAGTTTTTCAATGTCGATCCCTGCCCCATTCCTGCTGGGGCCAGTAGAGAGCCCATCTGGCCAAGAGGGTATGTCGGTAGTATTACCCACTGTGAAGGGTTCTATGCTGCTGCGGTCGCAAGAGCTGCCACCTATCGCTCACTGGGTATTGACGCGGAACGAAATCGCAACATCCCGCCTGAAATCAGAGACCTCATTCTAACCGACAAGGAAAAAAGTTGGTATTGTTTCCCCACAGACAAAACGAACATAATCATTTTCAGTGCTAAAGAAAGCATATTTAAATGTCTATACCCTTTGGTAAATCATTACATCGATTTTCTTGAAATTGACCTGGTAATTGATCGTCCAAATTTCAAATTCCGTGCCGATTTGCCAAATTATCTTCGTTCCAGGATTGGTGTGCAGACTCTGGAAGGTATTTTTAATACGGACGAAACACATGTTTTTACTGCATTATTTTTAAAAAACTGAGCTCAAATTGAGTTAGATAATGGGCTTCAAATTTGCTTCAAAACAAAAAAAGGACCTAGAGTTGAAAATCTCTAAGTCCTTGAAATTATTGGTCGGGATGATAGGATTTGAACCTACGACCCCTTGTCCCCCAGACAAGTGCGCTACCAAACTGCGCTACATCCCGACTTGTGCTGTGTATCTACCATTTGTTGAAAATGCTGTCAACATTATCAGGTAGGTATTAACTCTCTTTTTTGCTGGTAAGCAGATCCTGTAACTCTTTGAGTTCCTGCTTGATGGTTTGTAGTGGATTCGCTGCGTTAACTATAACCGGCTTAATTTCCACAACTGACTGTTCAGGTGCCTGGCCGCTATCCAGTAATTTCTTTGCTCCTGCAATGGTATATCCCTGATCATGCAGGAGAGTTTTTATATTGAGTATGAGTTCGACATCCTGTCGTTTGTAGAGCCGTTGTTTAGAGTTGGCTCTTTTGGGACTGATTCCAGAGAATTCTGATTCCCAATAGCGAAGGACATGGGTCGGCACATCGGCAATTTTTGCGACTTCACCGATCTTAAAATAGAGCTTATCTGGTATTGTTCTTTTCATAATGCCAGCCTCATCTCTACAACAGGAGATACGAGAAAGTTCTAGCTGTTCACCTGCTCTCTGAGCTTTTTGCTTGGCCTGAAACTTATGGCCTGGCGCTTCTTTATAGTAATGGTTTCGCCCGTACGAGGATTTCGTCCTTTTCGGGGAGATTTGTCTCTTACAGTAAATGTGCCGAAATGAACGAGCTTTATGGATTCCCCTGACAGCATCGACCCCTTCATGTTGTCGAGAAAGCTGTCGACAATGAGAGCACAGTTACTTTGCGAGTAACCAAGCTGGTTGGCCAAGGTTTCAGTTAATTCTTTTCTGGTAAGATTAGTAGTGTCATTATCAAGCATTGCGGAAACTCCCCCCAAATTCTTCGGTAAGCAAACGTACTATTTTTGAGTGGGATTTTTCCACATTTTTTTCCGTAAGCGTTTTAGTAGGTGATCTATATGTTATTGTGAGGGCTACGCTTTTGTAACCTTCGGGTATTTTTGCTCCCTTAAACAGATCGAATATTTCACAGCTTTCGATAAGTTTATCAGGATAATTTTTCACTTTGGCCAGAAGTTCACCGGCTGAAACATTTTCTGATACGACCAGGGCAATATCTCTTTTTACGGATGGATAGACCGGTAAAGAAGAAAAATGTTTGCTGATGGTTCTCTGTTTGCAAATTCTATCATAATCGAGATCAAAATAGTATACATCATGTTTGATCGAGAATCGGCGTAGAACATCTGCTTTAATTTTACCGAGGGAACCAATTTTTATAGACCCGGAGAGTATGTCAAGAGAATAACCTTTATCAGCGAAAGGTTCATCGCCGCCATTTTCCGGAAGAGCAAAACGAATTGTATCAGTCTCACCGATGCGTCCCAGTTCCATTTCTCTGATGATAAACTCGACGGTGCCTTTAGTATCGAAGATGTCAACCGGTTCCGGTTTGAAATGAAGCGCCGGGCTCTCTCCGTGTCTATTACCTGAGAGCACCCCGGAAAGCATTGTTTTTTCCGTGGGTTGGATATTGTTACCGACAGGTTTAAAAATTTTGCCTATCTCGAAAAATTTAATGGCTGTTTTTTGATGATTAATGTTTCTTTTAACGTTCTCAAGCAGTCCTGGAAGCAACATGGTGCGCATCACAGCTTGATCTTCGCTGAGCGGATTGAGAAGTCGGACAGCTTCAAATCGTTCGTCAGCTGCGGAAAGATTCATCATCTCAGCATGTTTTTCTGATATAAAACTATAATTAATTGCCTCGGAGTACCCAACGGCAGTGAGACGTTCTGCGATTTTTAAACGTCTGAGGCGATTACTATCCTGCTCGGGATAGCTTAGCTTTACTTCAGGCAACGTCGCAGGAATGTTATTGTATCCATACAGGCGTGCTACCTCTTCAATTAAATCTGCTTCTCTTTCTATATCGATCCGAAAGGAAGGAGGCATAACCGTTAGATTGTCATTATCTTCAATGCGACAATTGATTCCGATCGATTCAAGCAGATCGACTATTTGCTCTGCTTTGAGATCTATTCCGAGAAGACAACCAGTTCTGGAAACTTTTAAATTTATGGGTGACAGATTCTTTTTGCCTGGATAGCAGTCAAGACCGTCATTCGGTGCCTGGCCGCCGGCTAATTCGCACATTAAATCAACAGCGCGATTGAGTGCATTGATAGTGCCCTCCGGATCAACTCCACGTTCGAAGCGGTAGGAAGCATCAGTTGCAAGATTCAATTTTCTGGCAGTTTTACGAACAGATACTGAATTAAAGCAGGCGCTTTCAAGTAGGATATTTGTAGTTGTTTTTTCAACTTCAGAATTACGACCACCCATAATTCCAGCAACAGCAATGGGTTTTTCACCATCACATATCATGAGCATTTCAGAATCAAGCTGGCGTTCTGCCTCATCGAGCGTTGAAAAACTCATCTCGTTCTGCCGTGGTGTACGAACAACAATCTTTTTTCCGGCAAGAGTATCAAAATCGAAAGCGTGCAGCGGTTGCCCATATTCGAGCATAACAAAGTTGGTAATATCAACAATGTTATTGATTGGCCTCAGCCCAACACTCATGAGACGTTTTCGCAGCCACCAGGGTGATGGTGCTATTTTTACGTTTTTAATGAGACGTCCAGCGTAGCGTGGGCAGAGCTCACTGGCTTCGATTTCTACAGAAAACTCGCTACTTTTATTGTCGATAGTGGCGGCCTGTATCGGCAAATTAAGGGGTTTTCGCACCACTCCGGCAATTTCTCTGGCAATTCCTATTACCGATGTACAATCCGGTCGGTTTGGGGTGAGGTCCACTTCGACAAAAGTATCTTCCAGGCCCATCGCTTTGATAAAAGACTGACCGTGCCTGGTGCTTTCCGGAAGTTCCATGATACCGTCATGCTCGTTGCTCAGTCCAAGCTCTCTTTCCGAGCAGATCATACCAGAGGACTCAACACCCCGGATTTTTGATTTGCCGATTTTAAAGTTGCCGGGAAGGGTCGTGCCGGGAAGGGCAACAACAACCGCAAGATTCTGACGTACATTTGGGGCACCGCAGACAATCTGGTACTCATCCTCACCAATCTGAACCTGGCAAACTGTGAGTTTGTCGGCATCGGGATGTTTTTCAGCAGATTTAACAAGTCCGGTTTTCAGGGCAGCAAGCTCCTGATACAACGGCGTAATAGCGTCAACTTCCAGGCCGAGCATGGTGAGATGCTCAGCAAGATCTCCCGGAGATAACGACTGAATATCTATGTAGTTTTGCAACCAGCTAAGAGTTAACTTCATGGCATTATTCTTAAAATGTAGTGAAACTGACTAAAACTGTGATAGAAAACGCTGGTCGTTTTCGTAAAAAAGTCGTATATCGTCGATCCCGTATTTGAGCATGGCAATTCGTTCAATACCGAGACCGAAGGCAAAACCGCTATAGACTTCAGGATCATATCCAACCATCTTAAATACTTCAGGATCGATCATGCCGGATCCCAGTATTTCAAGCCAGCCGGTCTTTTTACAAACTCTGCATCCGGCACCATCACAAATAACGCAGGCAATATCTACCTCAGCGCTGGGTTCAGTGAACGGAAAGAAGGAAGGTCGAAACCGGAGGGGGAGGTCTTTTTTAAACATCTTTTGGGTAAAGACGGTTAAAACACCTTTGAGGTCGGCAAAGGAAATATTTTTATCGACCAGAAATCCTTCAACTTGATGGAACATCGGGGTATGAGTAATATCGGAATCACAGCGATAGACTTTCCCCGGAGCGATGACTCGAAGGGGGGGCTGCTGGACTTCCATGATACGGGCCTGCATTGGAGAGGTATGGGTACGCAGCAGAACAGAATCACTGACATAGAAGGTATCATGCATGTCCCGCGCAGGATGATGTGCGGGTATGTTCAATGCTTCGAAATTGTAGTAATCGAGTTCAACATCCGGACCTTCGGCAACTGAGAAACCAAGATTCTCAAATATTGCGCAGGTCTCGCGCATCACCTGGGTTACGGGATGCAGTCTACCAGCGGCTTGATAACGCCCGGGGAGAGTGAGATCTGGTCCTGTATTATACCCGGAACTGCCGGCAGCACTATTTAAGGCCTGTTGTTTATCCTCGAACAATTGTTCAATTTCAGCCTTAATACTGTTTGCCAGTTGTCCCATTCGTGGTCGATCTTCTGCGGCGACTGTTCCAAGTTGGCGCATGACCGTACTGAACTTCCCTTTACGCCCAAGAAATCGGATACGAAATTCTTCCAGCAGGTTTTTGTCGTTCAATCCCTGCAGGCTCTTACGTGCTTCGGTCTCCAGGCTCTGTAACTCTTGTTCCATGTTGAATGCGAAAGTTAGGTAGTCAAAGAAACAACATGCCGGTAATTGGTAGTTAAAACCAAAACCGGCACGCAGAAAAAAAAATGTGGAGATAAACCGTTATGCGTTTGCTTCTTTGGCTATCTGGACCACTCTGGTGAAAGCGCCTGCATCGAGTATGGCAAGATTGGAAAGAACCTTACGATCAAGGTCAATATTTGCCTTTTTCAGGCCGCCCATCAATTTGCTGTAACTCATGTCATTCATCCGAGCGCCGGCATTGATTCTGGCGATCCAGAGACGACGAAAATCTCTCTTCTTGGTACGTCGATCCCGGTAGGCATAGACCAAAGCGCGGTCAACTGCTTCAGTTGCAGACTTATATAAACGTGAACGCCCACCTCTAAATCCTTTGGCAAGCTTCAGTACCCTGTTTCTTCTCCTGCGGGCTTTAAAACCTCGTGTTACGCGTGGCATCTCTTAACTCCTTCTATTCCTGCTGTCAAACTGCAGCAAGTTCTTAATACTATACAAATGTGCGTTTTTTAAAATCGTTGGAGGAGCCTTATGAATTACATGTAAGGCAAAATCCGTCGAATTCCTTTGTAATTAGTGGCATCGACCAAATCGGCCTGACGTAGACCACGTTTACGCTTGGTAGATTTCTTGGTCAGAATGTGGCTTGAAAACGCTTTATTGCGTTTGATCTTACCAGACCCAGTCAGTTTAAAACGTTTGGCTGCGCCCCTGTTGGTTTTCATCTTCGGCATGATGTGACTCCTTTACACTTCAATATAACCGTCTATTCAAAGTGGTTTCAAATTATCAACTGGAGAAAGGCTTGTACCATTCAACAGCAATTGTCTTAATATAAAATTGAGCTTAACGGGGCTCGTACTCCAAATTTATGCTTTAGGACCTACAAACATCACTAACTGGCGACCTTCCATACGTGGTTCCTGAAGGATGACAGCATCATCTGCAAGGGCCTCAGCAACCTTATTCATGGCATCAACACCAATTGTCTCACAGTAGACTATTTCACGTCCACGAAATCGCATGGTCAATTTCACTTTATTTTTGGCGGCGAGAAATTTTTTAATATGATTAATTTTAAAATTGAGATCATGCTCGTCAGTTTTCGGTCGGAATTTGATCTCTTTTGTTTCAACAATCGTTTGCTTCTTTTTTGCTTCCTGTGTTTTTTTCTTCTGCTCGTAGCGGAATTTATCGTAATTCATTACCCGACAAACAGGCGGGTCGGCATTTTCCGAGACAACTACCAGGTCGAGCCCTGCGTCATATGCGATGTTTCGTGCTACTTCTGATGAAACAACACCGAGCTGGGACCCGTCGTCACCTATAAGTCTGACGTTGGGAAAGCGGATTGCATCATTTGTTAATGCCTTTTCCTCACGTTGTACCGGACCACTCTTTCCTCTTCTGTTAATAACTTTACCTCCCCGATTCTACGAGCTTAATATTTTGTTAAAACCCAGTCATATTTAGAAACTGAAATGATTCCAGGCAACATTTCCAATCAAAATTGATTCCCTCCGATGAACGGAAGGTATTTCATTACTCTATCAATGAATAAAAAGACAAGAAATTAATTCTTAATCAATTAATATCCTCGACCTTCACGAACTTCGTCTGCAATTAAGGCAGCAAATTCAGAGATGGCCATTGGCGAGAGATTTACTCCGTTGCGCAGACGGACAGTTACCGTATTGTCGGCCATTTCTTTGTCACCGATAATAAGCATGTATGGGATTTTTGCAACTTGCGCTTCCCTGATTTTATAGTTCAGCTTTTCATTACGCAAATCCTTTTCAACCCTGATTCCGGCCTTGCGCAGTTCCTTGAAAACGGTTTCACCATATCCGGCCTGATCATCGGTGATATTCAGAATTCGAGCCTGGACTGGAGCAAACCAGATAGGAAAAACACCTGCGTAATGCTCAATCAGCACACCTATAAATCGTTCAAGAGATCCCATGAGCGCACGATGGATCATTATCGGCTGGTGCTCAGTGTTGTCGGCACCCGTATAACCCATTTCAAAACGTTCGGGAAGATTAAAATCAACCTGAATCGTTGAGCATTGCCAGGAACGTCCCAATTGGTCTTTAATTTTAATATCTATCTTTGGACCGTAGAAAACGCCTTCCCCCGGATCAACCATGTATCCGAGGCCCTTCTTCTCAAGAGCGCTTTTCAAGGCTTCGGTCGCTTTCTCCCAATTTTCATCACTGCCAACGTATTTTTCCGGCCGTGTGGAGAGATAAATATCATAGTCGTCAAAACCAAAGGATTTGAGGATATGCAAGTTGAGGTCAAGAATATTAAATATCTCGTCTTCAAGCTGGTCCGGACGGCAAAATATGTGGGCATCGTCCTGGGTAAATCCACGCACCCGAAGAAGTCCATGTAGTGCACCGGCTCTTTCGTATCGGTAGACAGTACCTAATTCACACCAGCGGATAGGCAGCTCTCTGTAGCTCCTTTTCTGGCAGTTGTAGATTCCGATATGGAAAGGGCAGTTCATCGGTTTCAGCTGGTACTTTACTTCGTCAATGTCCATTGACGAGTACATGTTCTCGCTGTAGAAATCAAGATGCCCGGAGGTTTTCCACAGATCCTGCCTGGCTATATGCGGGGTATAGAGCAGTTCATAATCATGCCTGTAATGCTCGTCTTTCCAGAAATCTTCAATGAGGCGACGAAGTTGGGCGCCTTTGGGTTGCCACAGAATAAGTCCTGCACCAATATCGTCTTGAACGGTAAAGAGCTCCAGCTCTTTACCGAGTTTACGGTGATCGCGTTTTTTGGCTTCTTCCAGCGCATTGAGGTACTTTTTCAGATCTTTTTTATCAAAAAATGCTGTACCGTAAATACGTTGAAGTACATCTCTTTTTTCATCTCCCCGCCAATATGCCCCGGCAACGCGTAACAATTTGAAGGCTTTAATAAAGGAGGTGTCAGGGAGATGAGGTCCTCGGCAGAGATCGGTAAATTCCCCAACATGATAGAAAGAAACAGTGTCGGTATCAAGGTCCTGAATCAATTCTACTTTGAACTTTTCCTGATCGTCAGCAAATTTCTTTATCGCAGCTGCACTTTCCAGCTCAGTTCGCCTGAATGGCAGAGCTTCACGAACCAGTTCAGACATCCTGGCTTCGATCTTTTCAAAATCCTCAGGGTTGAAGGCCTTGTCCCTTAAAAAATCATAATAAAATCCGTTTTCAATGGACGGACCAATAGCGACTTTGACATCTTTCCCAAAAACATCTCTCACTGCCAGCGCCATGATATGTGCAGTACTGTGGCGAAGAATATTTAGTGCCTCATCGGAACCGATCTGGATCGGAGCAAGTACGGCGTCCTCATTTAGCTGAGTGGTATAGTCAACAATAGCGCTGTTGATCTTGGCTGCTACAGTGATCTTACGCTGTTTGTTGGAAAGGAGGGCGGTCAGCGCATCCCGGACGGTACTGCCGGCAGGTACGGTGGCTGATTCTCCTCCAATAAGGGATACGTTTATATTGCTCATGAATTTTTTTCTATATAAAAATAAAGGCTAAAGAATTAACACCTTATAAACAAGTGTTCTCACTTTAGCCTTTTATCTTTGGTAGGCGCGGAGGGGATTGAACCCACGACATCCACCACGTCAAGGTGGCGCTCTCCCACTGAGCTACGCGCCTGGATAGCTATATTCGCCTCGAAAACGCTTGAAACTTTTACATAACTCCTCCCAGGCTTGGCAAGAGCCATTTATTAACATGATTGAAATCTCTCCGCAACACCTTTTTAAGGCTTGGACTTTAATTGTGTTGATATCAATAAGTGTTCAGGCCTATGTGTCTGGTGATTTACAGGTTGTTGCCTGTAAATTATCGCCTCGTCATAAATGAATGCGCTAGTGAACGTTGGATCGGCTTTCAATTGCTTTGGCGAGAGTATATTTATCTGCATATTTTATATCCATTCCCATGGGTATGCCGCAGGCTAAACGGGTCAATTCTATGGGTTCGTGTTGAAGAATATCAATGAGATATGAAGCAGTGACTTCTCCCGGTACTGTCGAGCTGGTGGCGATAATCACTTCCTTGACAGTTCCATTTCGTATCCGGGCAACCAGCTCCTTTATTTTAATTTCATCAGGGCCTATGCCGTCCATTGGAGAAATTACCCCATGGAGAATATGATAATGGCCACGGAAGCTGTCAGTTTTTTCGATAGCCATAAGATCGGCCGAATGTTCGACAACACAGATGATGTCAGACTGACGGCGTTTATCACCACAGATTACACAGGGATCGTTTTGGGAAAACGAAAAACAGCAGGAGCAAAGCTGAATGGAGTCATGCAGCTCAGTGAGAGCTTCAGCCAGATCCCGTGCAAGTGCTGGTGGCTTGCGTAAAATGTTCAGGGCAAGGCGCGTGGCTGTTTTTCTACCTATGCCGGGGAGACGGGCCAATTGGTCGATGAGCTTTTCAAGAGCCGGAGGAATGACCTGCATGGTATTGTCAAGGCTGCAGGAAATTTGTAAGGCCTGGTATATTGAGGCCGCCGGTCAGTTGACCTAATTCCTGTTTACTGAGTTCTTTTGCTTTTCGTATTGCGTCGTTGGTTGCAGCAACGACAAGGTCCTGCAGCATCTCTACCTCCTGGGGATCGATAACCGCTTTTTCTATAGCGATTGAGAGGACGTCACCCTGGCCGTTGACGGTAACTAATACCATTCCGCCACCGGCGCTGCCGGTGATAGTTTTTTTAGCAAGACTTTCCTGGATTTTGGCCATTTTTTCCTGCATAACCTTTGCCTGCTGCATTATATTGTTAAGGTCCATTTTTTTATCCTGAATTTTTAATTATTATCTGCTTCTTGGGCCAATGCGGATATCTCCGATCTGGCCATTAAAAATCTCTGCAGCCATGACTACCAGAGGGTCGTTGGCCAGTTGTCGTCTTTTTCGTTGCGGAGATTCATCTCCGTTGGCTTCAGGAGAATCGTCAATTTCCGGAACTACAAATCGTATTTTTAATGGTTTTTGAAAGAAATCCAAGGCAAATTCAGTGAGCAGTTGATGATTTTCCTTTTGGCGGAGTACTGAGCAATTCGCCGGATCAGTGAAGGTGAGGCTTAACTCCCCATCAACATTCTGTCTGATGGCGTCCGCTCTCTGCAGATCCTGCGACATCCAAACTTTACGGTCTTTTACATATTTTATAAACTCAGGCCAATCCTTGCGTACATCTTTTACATGGGGATGTATTTCGGGGAGGGATGGCTCTGGGGGAGCCTCATCTTCTGGAGGCGGCGATTCGGATTGAGTATCCTGTGGAGCAAGCGGGGGACTGCTCGGTTGAGATCCCGGTAATTCTTCGGGTTGTACAAGAGGACTGGAAAAATCTAGTTTGGAGGTTGAGACTTTAATTTTTTTTTTTATTTCACCGGGGTCATGGGTAGGTGAAACTTCCTGAAGCAGAATTGGTTTTGCAGGCAGCGCAGACAGGATTGTATCGAGGTGGCGGAGTAGTGATGTCACTGAAACCACATTTGTAGCTTCAATTATTTTTAAAAAGGAGGTCTCGAGGGTAAGGCGAGGCTGAGGCGAGATTTTGAGGTCTTCCGCCATCGCCATGAGCAAGGAGAGTTTTAAATGCAACGTTTCGCTGGTGTAATCAGAGGCGAGTGCCTGGAATTCGGTGAGCTCCTCTGTCGGAATGTTAATCAGATCGGTGCATCCTTCTATCTTGCAGAGCAGAAGATTCCGGAAATGATTCATGATATCTTCTACAAAACGTTTCAGGTCAACTCCAAAATCAAAAATCTCCTCCAGCGTCAGGAATACTTCACTCCTGGTTCCATCGAGAAGAGCCTTGGTAAGTCGCATGAGTATATCACGGCTAACCAGTCCAAGAACTTCAACCACATCATTGCTGCTGATTCTTTTCTCACCATAGGAAAACATCTGGTCGAGAAGGCTTAAACCGTCCCGGACCGATCCTCCGGCCTCTCTAACTATGAGAGACAATGCCGCCGGGTCAATCTCAAACCCTTCAGCGCTGACAAGTTGCAGAAAGTGGTCATACAATTCTTTTGCTGAGATACGTTTTAACTCATATTGCTGGCAACGGGAAAGAATCGTGATGGGGATCTTGTGAATTTCAGTAGTGGCAAACATGAAATAGACATGTGCTGGAGGCTCTTCCAATGTTTTCAGCAAGGCATTGAATGCCTCGGTGGTTAACATGTGCACTTCATCGATGATAATAATCTTGTAAGGTGAGGAGGTCGGAAGAAAGCGGATTTTTTCTTTAAGCTCCCTTATTTCCTGTATGCCCCGGTTGGACGCTCCATCAATTTCATACAGATCGAGTGAGGAACCACTTGAAATCTGTTTACAAGATGAGCAAATGTCGCAGGGACGTTCGGCAGGTGCAGCCTGGCAATTTATAGCCTTGGCCATGATGCGGGCAAGTGTTGTCTTTCCAACACCTCTGACTCCTGAGAAGAGTATCGCGTGGGCGACTCGGTTGCGAATGATACTATTCCTCAGAGTCGTGACAATCGGGCGCTGGCCGATCACCTGACTGAATTTTTGAGGTCTGGCTTTTCTGGCGAGTACGAGATAGGACATGCAAACACCGGGTTTGGTAGGGAAAGTGTCTGGTGGAACTGATGAAAAAATGATAGCCGGGTTACCTGCAGCACACAAAGAGGTTCACTGCCGTTGCTTCCTTCCGGACCTGGCGGAGTTCGTGATTCTTTGTTGCGCAGGGCCCGGCTATCAAAGTCGAACTCATATCTGGCGGAGAGGGTGAGATTCGAACTCACGGTACTCGCGTACACACGCGTTCCAGGCGTGCACCTTAAGCCACTCGGTCACCTCTCCGTATCAAAATGCTCTGAAAAATGTGTGGTACTATGTAAACCGTCGCTGATCTTTTAGCAATCAAAAAGTAAGCACTTTTTAAAAAAATGACAAAACTACAGGGGTTGAATCGATAATTTATCTTTTCTTTTTGATTTAAAAAATGTCTTGAGCAGCATGCTGCACTGTTCAGCAAGTATACCACTGTGGATTACTATCTGGTGATTGAGATGACCGTCATTTCCTATTTTGTATACTGAGGAGACTGCACCGGTTTTGGGATCAGTTGCGCCGTAAACCAGGCGGTCAATACGGGCATGAATCATCGCACCCATACACATTATGCACGGTTCCAGGGTTACATAGAGGGTTGTTCCCGGCAGTCGGTAGTTCTGCAGTCTTTTTGCAGCGCGTCTCAGCACGATGATTTCGGCATGGGCTGTCGGGTCCTGGTTGATGATTGGGCTATTGCCGGCAGCGGCAAGAGACCCATTTCGATCGATAAGCACGGCACCAACAGGTATTTCACCTTTATTCGCAGCTTCCCTGGCGTACCATAGCGCCAGCTGCATCCAATACTCATCCTGTTCTTTGTTCGTTTTGCAAGTTTCGTTTGGGGCGATCAAAAGAACATATCCATTTTTTGGCACTCTTTTATTTGCTTTTTTTGGTTTTTAGCCATATAAATAAGCATAGGCTATTACATTTTTGAAATTTCTTTTACCGTCTTGTAATTACTTTTATGTATAAAGTTCTGATTTCCGACTCCTTTGAGACAACCAAGGAAGATTTAATGTCTGCCCTTCAGGACAGATGTGAGTTGACTTGTATATCTAATGAAGCCGAATTTCAAGCAGAAATCAAGGCCCACCAGTTTGATCTAATCTTTCTTGATACGGAATCTCTTGAAGGAAAGTCAATGACCCAGCTTAACCAGATTCATACCAAGGATCCGTTTCTGCCGATCATCATGACAAGTCAGACAGAAAAAGCAGAGATAATCGTTAAGGCAATGAATAGCGGGGCCAGTGATTTTCTCATCCATCCAATATCGCCGACACGTATAAATATCGCCGTTGACAAGGCTATTGAGATTCGTGATCAGAGATTTGAGATCGCCTATCACCGCCGAAATCAGGATGTTGTCTATGATTTTAAGGATGTAGTTGCTATAAGTCCCAGGATGAAACATATACTCAAAAGCCTGGAGCGTTTTGCCCAAACTGATTCTACGATTTTGATTACCGGGGATACCGGTACCGGAAAATCATTTTTATCCGGAACTGTTCACTTTAACTCCCCAAGGCGCAAAAAGCCTTTTGTTAAGATAAACTGTGCAAATATTCCCGAAGATCTGCTTGAGTCAGAATTATTCGGGCATGAAAAGGGTTCTTTTACAGGGGCCGATAAACAGCGGATTGGTCGATTTGAGCAGGCTAGTGGCGGTACCATCTTTCTTGACGAAATAGGTGAGATGAACATGCGGTTGCAGACCAAACTGCTCCGGGTGCTTGAGGAAAAATCATTCGAACGGGTGGGTGGCAATAAGACAATCCACAGCGATGTTCGTATAATCGCTGCCACCAATAAAGATCTGGTGCACCAGGTGGAAGTTGGTCTGTTCCGCGAAGATCTCTATTACCGTATCAATGTTTTGCCCGTTCGCCTTCCATCTCTACGCGAAAGAAAAGAATGTATTCTGCCTTTAGCCGATCTGCTTCTAAAAAAATGTTGTACTTCGATGCACAGCGATGTATCGGCGTTTTCTGAAAATGCCAAAAAAATGATTCAGGAGTACGACTGGCCAGGCAATATCCGGCAGTTGGCCAATACTATAGAAAGGGCAGTTATTCTTGAAGACAACAGCGTCATTCATTCATACAACCTGTCTTTGCCGGAAAAAAGCAACTTCCCCACAACTAAAAACAGACCAGTGCCACTTGGCCAGGAAGAGACGGGTGGGAGAACTGAATTGGGCGAGTCATTGGCGGAACAGGAAAAAGAGCTTATTCTGAGAATACTGGAAGAAAATCTGTGGGTGCAGAAAAATGCCGCCAATAAGCTCGGAATCAGCCCAAGGGCCTTGAACTACAAGATCCATAAACTGGGTATTACCCATCCCCACTGGCGGCGCAACAAGATGGTCGAAGAATAACTATTCGACTTTTATCAGCATCTCTTCAATGACCGCAAGACCCGACATCCAGAACGCGGGGCTGTCCAGATCAATACCGAAGGGCTTCATCATTTCATAGGGCGAAAGCGATCCACCTGCCGTGAGGAGTTCTATATACTTCTCCACAAAGGTTTCTCCTTCCTTCTGATATATTCCATACAGGGCAAGAACCAGTAATTCGCCAAAGGCGTAGGAGTAAACATAACCGGGTGTTGACAGGAAATGAGGGATATAGGACCACCAGAGGCCATAGTCATCCCTCAGGTTCACAGAATCGCCAAACATTTCCTGTTGGGTGGATAACCAGTATTCGCTCAGTTTTTCACTGCTGAGTTCTCCTGTATTACGCCTCCCTTCGTGCATCAATCGCTCGAAGCGATTCATGGCTGTCTGTCTGAAGACTGTGGCAAAAATAGATTCCAGTTTCTGACAGATGAAAGCACGTCGCTCCTGATCGTTTTCGAGAAGATTAAGTTGGCTGTTGAAGACGAGGAGTTCGGCAAAGACGGAGGCTGTTTCGGCAAGTGGCAGTGGAGTATCGCTGTTGAAATGGCCCTGGCTTGCTGCAAGAACCTGATGAACACCGTGGCCGAGCTCATGGGCTACTGTAGAGACATCACGCAGGTTACCGGTGTAATTTACCAGTACATACGGATGTATCTCAGGAATGCAGGGATGCGCAAATGCTCCGCCGCGTTTGCCCGGGCCGACTGGGGCGTGAATCCAGTTGCGACTAAAAAACATCTCGGCAATTTCCGCCATCTTCGGTGAAAAGGCAGCAAAAGAGGAGAGAACAATTTCCCTGCACGATTGCCAATCTATCAGCTTTGTCGGCAAGGAGGGCAGGGGGGCATAGCGGTCGAAATCCTCCAGGCTCTCCATCCCCAGCAGTTGCCGTTTGACATGATAATAGCGATTAACAAGATCGTAGCGTGAAATAACCGATTCTATAAGTGTTTCAACAGTCTTGTCCTGAAGTTCATTGTTCAGATTCATGGAGCTGACCCAACTGGAGTGATTACGAAGCCGGTCGGTGATCATTTTATCTGCGGCAAGCGTGTTGAAGATGTGGGTGAGAATATGGTTGTTGTTTCTCAGCCCTTCGGTCATCTCGGCTGCTGCATTTTGCCTTGTTTCCCTCTTTTCATTATAAAGATCTGTCAGGACCTCTTCTTCTGTCCGGTCGTTTTTACCAAACTTAAGGTTACTGAACACTTTATTGAAAAGGCTGTTCCATGAATTCCGACCAACTGCTTCTTTTTCAAGGAGCAGTCTTTCCTCGGGTTCGGTAAGCTGATGGGGACGATATCGCCTGAGAGCTTCGAGATAGTGGCGGTATGGACTGAGTTCCCGGCTCGTAAGGAGAGCGATAGCCTGCCCGTCGTCGACCTTGTTCCACTCCAGTTCAAAAAAGACAGTCTCCGTGCCGCATTTACTGTATAACTCATGGACCCGCTGGTCGAGAGCTCCTGCCTCTGCGTTGCCCATCTGGGTAGTAAAGTTAAGAGAGGAGAAAGTGCCGAGTTTGGTCATGGCACAATCCAGGTTTTCAAGTTTTTTTACCAGTGAAAGGAGTTCCTGGGCATTTAATTCTGCAATTTTACCGTAGAAAGTATTTTTTATACGGAGTGCTTCGGTTTCGCACCATTCAATATCTGATTTGATATATTGATCGTCTGCTCCGGAATATAGATCAGTCAGATCCCATTGGACTTTGGTTGTGCCAAGGCTTTGGTTAAGTTTTGTTGCATCGGACATGGTATCCTCCATTATGTTCAGCGCAAGCCACTGATAAAGGGCCCAACCGCTTCAGCCCCCTTTTCGTCTACCAGGCGAATTGTCTCCGAGCCGATAACTGCTATGTCCGCTTTGCCGGTAATGGCCGCGACATCATCCTTGTTACGTATACCGAAACCCACAGCGAGAGGAAGGGAGGTCGCCGCTCTGCATCTGGCCAGATAGGAGTCAAAATCATCGTCAAATTCTGATTTCTTACCTGTCACCCCACGACGGGCAGCGCAATAAATAAACCCGGAAGCCGATTTGTTTAACGCTGCCATCCTTGCATCCGTTGAAGTTGGAGCAAATATTAAAATTGGAGCAACCTGGTACTGTGCAGCAAAGCGGAAGAGTTCCTCTCCCATTTCCGGTGGCAGATCCGGGATTATAAAACCTTTAATGCCGGCCTCTTGACAATCTTTGAGGAACCGTTCTTCGCCATACTTAAAGACGATATTGTAATAAGTCATAAAGAGAAAAGGAATATCATACTGATTACTCATTTCAGAGCCAAAAGCAATACAGTCGGCAACAGAAGTGCCAAGGGCCAGGCTTTCCTGATTGGCTTTTAGGATGATGGGACCATCTGCCATAGGTTCGGAAAAGGGAATTTGCATTTCTATGCAGTCGACTCCATTTTCAACCATCTGGGCGATAACCTGGCGGTTTGTCTCAAATGATGGATAGCCCATGACGATATGGGTCATCAACAGAATTTTCTTTTTTTCTTTTCGGGTGCGTAAGGTTTTTTCAAGCAGCATTATAATCTCACCATTTTGTCTTCGGTAGATGGAAGAAATTTGTCGGTCTATTTGTCGTATTCACGGCCTCTTTCGATGATGAAATCCTTCCATGATGGGTCATCAAAGGCATGGGCTATAGTGAATATATCCTTATCGCCGCGACCGGACTGATTAATGATAATTGCGTCATCGGGTCTCAGATGAGGGGCCTCTTTAAAGGCCTGAACAAATGCATGGGTGGACTCGAGAGCCGGGATAATCCCTTCCATTCGCATAGTCAGATCAAGTGCCTGAATGACTTCATCGTCTGTTGCAGCTTCAAAACGAACCCGCTTTTTATCTGCCAGGTCGGCAAGGATTGGGCTCACCCCCACATAATCGAGCCCTGCGGCGACTGAATGGGTTTCGAGCATCTGGCCATCGTTGTTTTGCAGGAACATGGTTTTGTATCCCTGGGCAACACCTGGGCTGGCATCAGTCCCGCAGAGCCTTGAAGCATGACTACCCGATTTGATGCCTTTGCCCCCGGCCTCAACACCAACGAGTTCGACCTCAGTGTTGTCAAGGAAACCCTGGAAAATCCCCATGGCGTTAGACCCACCACCCACACAGGCATAGACCCGTGCCGGTGGTTTGCCATGCTGGTCAAGGATCTGTTTTTTTGCCTCGGTGCCGATAATTGACTGAAACCAGGAGACCATTTCAGGAAAAGGAGCAGGACCGCAGGCAGTACCAAAGACGTAGTGGGTAGTATCTACATGAGTTACCCAGTCTCTGAAGGCTTCGTTGATGGCATCTTTTAAAGTCCTTGAACCGTCTTTTACCGACACAACGGTGGCACCCATCTTTTCCATCCAGAAAACATTGGGGCGCTGCCGCTTAACATCGACCTCGCCCATATAGACAGTACATTCCAACCCAAATTTGGCAGCCATGGTCGCTGTTGCCATACCGTGCTGGCCTGCGCCGGTTTCGGCAATGACCCGCTTTTTACCCATTCTTTTTACCAGTAAACCTTGACCCATAACATTATTGGCTTTATGAGCTCCGGTATGGTTGAGGTCTTCGCGTTTAATAAAAATCTTGGCTCCACCAAAGTGTCTGGTGAGGTTTTCGGCAAAGGTCAGGGGGGTTGGTCTGCAGGAATAAGTAGACATGATATGGAGGTATTCCTGCCAGAAGGTGGGATCCTCTTTGGCTTTTTGAAAACTTATTTTCAGTTGTTCAAATGTCTCATGAAGAATTTCAGGGATAAATGCTCCCCCCCAATTGCCAAAAAAACCTTTTTTTTCCATTACCTTCTCCGTTATTTTCTCAAAAAACGATCCGAAATACATTTTGAATATTCATGCTCTGAGACCGGCTTAAATTCCAGGGTTTGAAAAATACACTACTTATATCGCATATCACAAGGAAGAAAATGATATCATTGCCTTTTGAAATTGTTCTTAAAGTAATTGCTTCCTGCACACCGCACAAAAATCCTCAGGATAATGTCCGTTGATAAAGCGCATTTGCGCTTCGCTGAATGCTCCGGGGGAATCTGGCAACCGGGGTAAAAAAGCGTAGAGCAGAGGCTGGCGCAATACATCTTTTTCGTTCAGTCTTTTTGAGTATTCGATAGTGGTGACCATTTTTGCGCCAATCCCGGCAAGGGCTTTCTGCGCCAAAAGGATGCCGTTGTCAAGGGAGCGGCGCATGCGACTGTCGCATTCGAAGATATTTCCAGCCAGACTCCCATCTCCAGCAGGCAGGGTCATTAACTGCAGCTCCCATTGGGAGGTCTGTGCCTTGGGAACAAAGAGCATAACTCTTTCATCACTCCAGACTACCAGGTTTGATTCCAGGTCTGTGCGATCATCCATCCGACGATTAGCAGTAATCGCCTGCCGATAATCTTCGAAGAAATCACTGTTATTCTCAAGCTTGTATTGTTCTATCAGCTCAGACACAAGATCACCGCAGCTGTAGGTAGAAATCTGCCCGACCTGCTTCTGGGTACCGTGGTGATAACTTCCTACCGTATCCGATACCATTGCATACTGTTGATGAATCTGCTGGTGTGAGGCATGTAGACGATAGCGGGAAGGAGCATAGTCGAAACCGAAATTCCATCCCCAAAGCGTTGCCGGAGCTGTTTCTTTGGCCACAGATTTTTCGAGCAGAGCCAGGCGAAGCACTTCCAGTTCGTGTTCGGTCAGAACCCTGCTTTCGGTTTGGGGTGGATGGATACCACATTCATCTGCAAGCCGGACATAACTTCGTTGGTAATATAAATGTCTCAGGCCCTGTATATCGTGCGAACTGAGGGCATCAATAGAATACCGGATGGAATCATCAGCCATATTGGCTGCGTAGTGCCCACCTGGAATGTAGGAGTTTTGACGGAGGTATTCAAAGACATGACTGCCCTCATCCTGTGCCCATTCCCCGACGATTTCACTGCCTCCCTGGGCACCGGGCCGAATAACCATAACTATTTTATAAGGATCCGGGAGATGCGGATTGTTGGCGACTGCCTCAAAAAGTGCATGGTTGTGTATCACCGGCTTAATGCAGCCGGCTGCATCCTGTCTGTATTGAAGACCTGTCGGAACTTCTGTATCTTTAATAAGTGCACAGCTCATTTCAGCGAGTTTTTTCAGATCCTGCGGATCAGTCGAGCAGGTGGCAAGAGACAGAAGAACAGGTGCCGGGAGTTTCTGAAACAGTGTTTCCTCAATGTTATTTTGCTGCAGGACTTCGCTCAGGGAGACCTGAGCCGGTTGCGGCAGTCTGATGCGATCCGGATTATCGGCACTCGCATCCGCCCATTCCTTGTCTATATAGGTCCTGCCCCTGAACGGAAAAGGGTTGGGTATTTCAAATATCCAGTCGGCACGCTGTACCTCGACGTTCCCCTGGGGATAGTTTCTCTCATTGTTTACAAGATCATTTTCCTCTGTTCGTCCAAGAGTTGCAAGTTCGATTGATTGCCTGAGATTTGCGACCGTGTAAGCCGGTTTATGAATACCATATTGGAATCTGCCTTCGGGGATAACGCATGTCTGTAATCGTTTCATTATTTTTCGTTGGTCTCCTTCCACAGGGCGAGTGCCTGCTGATAGATCTGGGACCGGGATATACCAAGATCAGAAGCCAGACGACGGCTAACATCCTTGAGGGAAAGATCGGAGTTGTCCCGGTACCAGAGAATGAGTTCTTCCACTGTCTGCCCTTGTACTTCTTCCTGTACTCCAGGCCATATTATCACCACAAATTCGCCCCGGTTTCGACCCTGTTGGCTTCTCTCCAGCAGACTGCCCAGTGTCCCGTGCTGCAGGTCTTCAAAATTTTTGGTCAGTTCTCTCGCCCAAAAGCACTGCCGTTCCCCGAATATTTCCAGGGCGTCCTTAAGAAGCGAATCAATCCGATGTGGTGATTCGTAAAGAACGATCGGATACTCACTTGTTGATAACGAGGTGAGCATTTTACGTCGTTGCCCTTTTTTCGAAGGAAGAAAACCGAGAAACAGAAAGCCGGGAGAGGTTATCCCGGAAGCGGAAAGAGCCGTGGTCAGAGCCGAAGGTCCTGGTAGTGGAACGACAGTTAATCCCTTTTCATGGACGAGTTTAACAACAATTGCCCCGGGATCGGAAATACATGGAGTTCCTGCATCACTGACAAGGGCAACATTTTGTCCTTCCTGCAATCGCAGAAGAATCTCTTCACTCCTTTCCACCTCCTTTTCACGGTAATAGCTGATCAGCGGAGTGTTGATGTCGAAATGATTCAGAAGTCTCTTGGTGTGCCTGGTGTCTTCCGCTGCAATGAGATCCACTTCTTTCAGGATACGAAGGCACCTCAAGGTAATATCTTCCAGGTTACCTATCGGTGTGGGAACTATGTAAAGTGTTCCTTCTTTTTGCTGCCTGTTGGAGTTCATGTCTGTCCACGCTATGAGATAAGAATAAAGATAATAAATAAGCAACAGTATGCTCAATTGATAAAAAAAATGCATCTGCTTTTCTTGACTTCCTGCTTTGATCGGTATATGAGTATGTGATCATATATAAATAAAAGGAGGAGAGATGAATGGTGACAGGTGCGTAAGTCGGATTGTCCATCAGGAAAAGGTGGATCTGGCAAGATCCCAGGATCTTGATCCTGGGCAGGTGGAAAAGTTATGTCAACTGTTTAAGGCTTTTTCAGAGCCGGGACGATTACGTATCCTTCATGCCTTGCTTAAGCAGGAGATGTGTGTATGCGACCTGGCAGCACTGTTGGATGTATCTGAATCGTCAGTCAGCCATCAGTTAAGGCTGCTGCGTGTGACTGGATTAGTTGTCAACAGGAGGGAGGGAACTGTGCTCTATTATCGTCCGGCTAACAGTCGGTTGATCGAGTTGATCGGCTTTGCCGGCTCGCTGCTTGAGAGCAGCAAAAGATAGCTGGAAAGTTTTTGTCTGGCGGGAAGATACTCATGTACTTCGCGCCAACATGAATTACCATCGATAGAAAAGAAGGATTATTATTTTGGAAATACTAGTGGAATTTATTAAAGAAATCTGGGTTATTTTATTGGACTCGTCAGTTTTTATCCTCTTGGGGATAACCATAGCCGGATTACTGCGGGTTATTCTCAATCCAACGACTGTCTTCAATCATTTGGGTCGAGGTCGGTTCAGCTCAGTTGTCAAGGCGGCGCTGCTGGGAGTGCCGCTGCCACTCTGATCTTGTGGTGTGCTGCCGGCGGCAGCATTACTGAGGAAGCAGGGGGCAAACAAAGGAGCAACGACCGCGTTTCTTATCTCTACTCCGGAGTCCGGGGTTGATTCCATTGCCATAACTTATGCCCTTCTGGATCCCATCATGACGGTTATTCGTCCATTGGCAGCATTTCTGTCAGCCATGACTGCCGGTTTTGTCGAAAATCTCTTTTTTTGGCAGAAAAGCAGTGAGGAAATAGTTCTGGATCGAAGTTGTCCAGTTGACAATTGTTGTGATGGTATTGACTGTGCCGAGGAGATTCACGCAAATCATCATACTTTTGTAGAAAAAATATTGGCCGGCATACGTTTTGGATATAAAGAAGTGTGGGGGGATATAGTTGGCTGGTTTTACATTGGCGTCTTACTTGCCGGTCTCATTACCACTCTTGTTCCAGACGATCTGATGGTAACTCTCCTGGGTGGAGGAGTCAGCTCCATGCTGGTTATGCTTGTAGTAGGCGTGCCTCTCTATATTTGTGCTACAGCATCAACACCGGTAGCCGCCGCGTTGATCATGAAGGGCGTAAGTCCGGGTGCGGCGCTGGTCTTCCTGCTGGTAGGCCCGGCTACCAATATCACTTCACTTTCAGTTTTAACTGGTATCCTGGGAAAAAAAAGTACCCTGTTGTATCTGATCATTATTTCAGTGTGTGCTGTGCTTTTCGGGCTTGGAGTCGATAGCTTGTACCAGTATCTGGGCATTTCTCCGAGGGCTATTATCGGGGAAGCCTCTGAATTGGTTCCGGAAACAGCTAAGATGGCTGCTGCAGCACTTCTGCTGGGACTCTCTGTTCAACCAATTTATGCAATGCTTCGAAAAAAATGTGCGTCCAAACCGGTTCAAACAACTTTTATCAGTCCGTTTCCACCAATAAATATGCATTCTAAAAATGTTGAAAAAGCTGCATGTAAAGAGGATGCGGACAATTGTAGTTGCTGTAAGTAAGGCACGTCATGGTCGATATCCTGGAATGGGAAATTAATAATTTGATGTAAACGGGCGGAGCAGGCATAATGACATGACGTTATTCGACACTATTAAATCGCTACTTATTCATTAACGAGGAAAAATGAGCAAACATATCGGCGTATTGACTGCAGGCGGAGACAGCCCCGGCCTGAATGCCGCGATTCGGGGAATAGGTAAATCGGCGCTGGCCACAGGAAAGATGCATATTGTTGGTTTTCGTGATGGTTTTCGAGGCCTCATGGAGAACAGGACGATGCGACTTGATCGAGAAACACTCTCTTCTATTCTGACCAGAGGTGGCACTATCCTCGGAACAAGCCGTGATAAGCCGCACAAGATGCCGGTCGGCAGTGAAGTTATGGATATGACAGAGGTTATCAGTGACAATTATAAACGTCACAGCCTTGATGCACTTATCTGCATCGGCGGAGGAGGAACACAGAAAAATGCCTATAGACTTGCACAAAAAGGGCTCAACATCATAACATTGCCAAAGACCATCGATAATGATGTTGCCATGACTGATGTCACCTTTGGTTTCCATACTGCCATGGAAATCGCCACCGAGGCTATTGATCGTCTCCATTCAACTGCCCATAGTCATCATCGTATAATTGTTGTGGAAGTTATGGGGCATAATTCAGGCTGGCTTGCGTTGGGAGCGGGAGTCGCCGGAGGGGCGGATGTCATTCTTATTCCGGAAATTCCTTATGACCTGCAATCAGCAGCCAATGCCATACGAAAGCGCCAGCAGCGGGGAACCAATTTCAGCATTGTCGCAGTTGCCGAGGGTGCACTTTGCGTGGCTGATCATGCGAAATTAACTGAGTTAAGAGAAAAAAAGGCAAAGATTAAGGAAAAAGGTGATGGCAAGTCTCAGAAAAAAATAGAGGAGGCATTGCGGGAATTTGCCAGACAACAGGGAAATCATACCCTCAAACTCTCTCAGGAACTTGAAGGAATGACAGGATTAGAGTCAAGGGTAACCATCCTTGGTCACTGTCAGAGAGGTGGAACGCCGTCTGCCGCAGACAGGATATTGGCTACCCGGCTCGGCAGTGCCTGTATAGATTGCATCGAAAAAGAAGAGTACGGAGTGATGGTAGCAGTTCATGGAGAAGGGACCAGAACCGTCCCATTAAGTGAAGTTGTAGGCAAGAAAAAATTGGTTCCACTCGATCATTCGTGGATTCGAGCTGCTCGCAGTGTAGGCACCTGTTTAGGAGATTGATCCTTCTGCAGACATTAACCCCGGTATAAAATTAAGAGTGGCGATGTATTTGTTTCTATTAGTTGTTTTACCCAGGTTAAGAAAAGGTAAAGAATCCTTTTTGTAATTTTCAATTCCTTAAGTATACTCAGACTATACTATATAAACATTCTGGTTGGAAATGAGTAAGAAGGAGAGTGACCTTGTTCGACGGCAGGTATCAAAATGATTCATCCGATAGAGTTAGTCAGCGGATTTTGATTATCGAGGATCAACCTGAAATCAGAAGGTTGCTTGTTAATTACCTGAAGATGCAGGGCTATGAGACAAATGCTGCGGAAAACGGGTTAGATGGCCTCTTTCTTTTGGAACAATGGCCGGCGGATCTTGTGACGGTAGATCTTAATATGCCCGTCATGAATGGACATGATTTTATAGAAAAAGCTGCGACGCGCTGGCCGGATATGCCTATTATCGTTGTTTCCGGTATCGGTGCTGTGGATCAGGCAGTTGAGGCATTACGAATTGGCGCGCATGACTTTATAACAAAACCAATTGAGAACTTTTCTCTGGTGAAAAACACCATTGATAAAGCTCTTGAGGCTGCAGAACTGATCAGGCAAAACCGGGACTATCAACAGAATCTGGAAAAGAAAGTCGAGCAGCGCACAATCGAACTGGAAGAAATTAAACGACAGTTACTCTACAGTCTTGGTAAATCGGCAGAATATCGTGACAATGAGACAGGAAGGCACGTTATTCGGGTTGGTAAAATATGTGCTCTTCTCGCCAGTGCCATGGGGATGGATTCTGCAATGGCCAATACCTTTGCTGAAGCCGCACCCCTGCATGATATTGGAAAAATAGGCATATCCGATACCATTCTTCTCAAACCCGGAAAGTTGACGGAGGAAGAGCGGAATATCATGAAGAAACATTGTGAAATAGGTTGTGATATTCTGCGCCATTATTCCTCTGCAAAAGAGCATGACAGCGTAGATTTTGAAGAGATAATCACAATGGGCTATGATATCAGTCAACTCACTTTGCTGGAAATGGCAATGGTCGTTGCCCTTTGCCACCATGAACGTTGGGATGGTGAAGGATATCCCTGTAACCTGGTTGGAACAAAGATTCCATTAATCGGGCGAATTGTAGCTGTAGTTGATGTATATGATGCGCTGGGAAGTGAGCGTCCATATAAGAAAGCTCTCTCTGAAGAAATCTGTCAAAAAATTCTCATGGAAGGTAAGGGGAGTCATTTTGATCCTGAGATCATTAACGTATTCTTTAACAAAATCAGCGATATCCTCGCCATTAAGAAAGAGTGGACGGACTAACAGTCTGCTCTTTTCTAACCCCAGAGCTCCAACACTAATTTTCGGCTCATGTCCAGGTAGCTGTATTGCATATCCGGATCATTGCAGAATACTTCCAAGGTAATGGTGCTGTCGTAACCCGTAGCCTTCAATACATTTACAGCATTTTTCCAATCAACATTCCCCACACCTAAAGGCATGTGGTCATCGGACCTGGCTCTATTGTCAGAAAAATGAACATGCTGGATGTGTTCCCCCAGTTCCCTGCAGAAGACCTCATGATTATCGAGACCGAAATTTGCATGTCCAAAATCGAGATGCAGCTTTAAACCAGGTACTGCTGCCAACAAGGTTTTAAAGGTGGAAACCCGGTCGAAAGGGGCTTTGTAATTCTCAAATACTACACTGAGTCCATTGGTCGCGGCCATTTCAACGATAGGTTTTAATGCCTCGATAGTAAATGAGACCAAATCTTTTTTCATGGCCGGCGGACAAAAATAACAGGGATGAATATTCAAAACATTTGCCCCTAATGCTGCAAAAATTTTAGCACATCGTTCCAACTCCACAAGACAGGCATCCCGGACAACCTGGATGGGGTAAGCATATGGCAGACAAGGGTCGGTATGACCTGTTATTGTAAGACCATAAGTATCGAGAATTTTCTGGAATTTGGAAATATCAACAGTGGTGGCATGAGGTCCTTCGATCGTCAAATCCAAAAAGTCAAATCCGGACTTGCCACAGAAAGCTGCCTCGTCATAGACCGACTTTGACGGGTTGTTCATTATTCCGATTTTCATGGTTCGTTCCTTTTTGGTGTGTATGTTCTGCCAGGGTCAATTATTCACCAATCTAACATAACTTAACTGGAAAGAATGGGACTTTTTTTGAATGTGTTTGATGGAACGTCTTCAGAACTTAGTAGCTGCTCTACGGACAATGTAGATTGTTCCAAGTATGCGCTTGCGGTATTTAGTGCGTATTGTTTCTGATTGGGGTCTTCAAATGTATAACTCAGACAACGACTCAATACCCAGCTTTTAAATATTACTTCTTGATGGTCAACATCATTACCATAACTTGCTATTTGAGCGCATGATGCTAAACCGAAAATTAACAACAAAATAAGTTTCTTACCATTTCAGGCTCCACAGATGAGCTTCATGTGGTATGAATGTTCCATTTTCATCCAAAACCCATAAAATGGCATGCGTCTGAACAAATCGCACCATTCCAGAGGCCGCTATTTTCGCCACAAAATCATGGGGGCTGCATTGGGCGATATCCTTGTTAAAACAACCCAATCATTACCATCTCCGAAGGCACCCTCGACATACCAATCCATGCGCACAAATAAGTCTTGATAGCCATCCCGATTGAAGTCACCACGCGCCACCACGACATAGTTCACCACCATTCCATCAGTGGAAACTTTAACACTGTGTTCGCCGGATTCTATCAAGGTCAGGATTGACTCATACTCGGCCAAGTTCCCTTTACGGCCATCTAAGCCTTGGCCTCCCAGGTATGGAATGGACGTAGCAGGAAATGTTTTTAGTAGCGGAAAATCGAAAGCTGAAGGCCAGTAACTAACCGCATTTTCAGGTGCATCGTAAAATCGCTTTACCGCCTCGCAGTTGGTTTTAAGCAAATCCCAACGTGCAAAATCCCTTTCTGCAATTTCACCATCGCCTAGGGACGATACCTCTAAACAATTTTTTACTTGAACAATATGGCCATCAATAGCCGAATATGAGGAATCAAACTTCAGGTCATAAGGGCTGGTGCCAATTGCATCAACACCGTCAAAGTCTTTCACGTTATACCAGCGTGATTCCTGTTTTATTGCGTCAGGCTTTATGTTGGGTTTCTCGCACGCGCACAAGCTCATAACCAATGCAATAATGGGAATGCAGAATAAATAATTTTGCTTCATATTTATTCCTTATGGTGTTTTTACCTTGTTATTAGCGGCCTTTAGCAAATCAAATACATACTTGTTTCGAACTGGGGAAATACCAACACGATTGCTATGCTTGGCTGCATCATCCCATTTTTCTAATTTAATAAAACCATTAAATTTGACGTATTCGGTTTTGAGTTTAGTAATGCCTAGATTGAACACCATATCAAACAAGGCCTTTTGCACCTCGACTGGGGTCGAATCAAATGCCTTGGCGAAGCCGTTGCCCGTGGTGTAATAACCTGTAAGTTCTTTATAAAACGATTGTATGTGCTTATCTCGTTGTGCGTTGATGTCTACGTCTTTCATAATCAGCATTGTATGCTTCTTGAATGAGGTTGCTCCGTAACTTCTCCCGAAGGACAGCTTTTTTATCGCATCGTATTCGGCATGCTTTTCGGCTCCGGTGGCCAATATAAGTAGATTGTTCGGACCTTTTTTATACATTATGACAGTAGTCATTGCTACTTTGTTTGGCACCATATGGCCTATACCGACGGTGACCCTGCCTACCGTATCTAAATACAAATGCGGAATACGCCCTTCGTATTTTTCAATGTTTTTAATAACTTCCATTTTTACTATTGTACTTAATGGCATAAGCTATTTCCTTTTCTAGACTTTAATTTGCTTTAGATTTTTAGAGAGTCACTGATTTTTTTATCTGTCTAACGTGGAGTACTGCGGGAGCCGCGCTGTTTGCGGCTTCCGCAGAAACGATATGTTAAATGCCTTATCTATTTATCTTCTTTCTCTATTAATGCAGTTGTCTTTTTGTCCTTTTCTCTCTAATTCCTGGATATACACTATTTGCTCCTTATGCCTATATATGCATCTAAACAGGAAGTCATGCGTCCTCGCCGATTGGTGATTCAATCCTAAATATCATCCTATTACCCCGTCTCTCGATCTTGCGGATTTCATCTTTCGGAAATTCGGACTGGACCCGGTTCAGTATTTGCTGGTCTGTGCCGTGTGCCGGAAGTGAGATGTAGTTTACGTAATGCAGGATTTTAATGTCTGTATCGTTCATGTTCATTGCCGCTAAATTTTGATATGCACAGTGCATGATTTCAGCAAAAAAGCTGACACCATAGCTGTTTGTCGAATACCACGTAACTATTCAAAATACCAAGATGAATTAAACTTTTATCTTATTACCTCAAGTTGTGACTAATGTTTTACCTGTTTTTCAGCTTTCAAAACACCTACATTTCTAAACAAAAAACATGATGTCGTCTGTACGGATAAATGAGGTTTTAAAGAAGGCACAAATACTTACAGAAAAGAATTGTTTACCTTGGACAGGAGTTCGAGAGTTACTCCTTGAATCACTTTCAAAATTCATTTACTGCTGTTTCAACTTACTTCTTGTCGGGGCAGGAGTTGTAATTGTTCGAAGAGTTTTTGTAATTTTCGGTGCTATTGGCTGCCCAATATATTTAGGGCACCTTGCAGATAAAGTATTTAAAGATAGTTGGCTATTCCCAATCGTTTTAACAGAAATTGGCCTTCGGCATTATATACTTAGGCGTAATTTGGCAAAAGAACGAGAGCACAATAACCCAAAATATAAGAAACTATCTTCCCCTGCCGTTGAGGGAGTTGCTGGCAGAAAAAACAACATAACAGGCATATCAAGCCACTGCAGCGGACGTATCGAGGATCGCGGGCGCCATTGTGCAAAGTCTAATCAAAAGTCGTTACGGGTGCTCTTATAATTGATATTTTTCTTTGTATCCCCTGGGGGTTATCATCAAGTCCTTCCAGGTGAAAGTCTGGCTGTTACCGATAATGACTGTTGATTGCATGCCGATCTCTTGTTCCAGCATGTCTTTCAGGGTAGTAATGACGATTTTTTCATTCTCCCTGGTTGCAGCAGTGACAATGCCGACCGGTGTTTGGGGGTCTCGATGAGAAAGAAAGATCTCTCTTGCCCGGACGATTTGTTCGGTGCGTCGTTTTGATCTGGGGTTGTAAATGGCGGTGACAAAATCAGCTACGGCAACAGCTTCCAGGCGTTTCTCAATAACTTCCCAGGGAGTAAGGAGATCAGACAGGCTGACAGCCGCGAAATCGTGCATGAGCGGAGCGCCGAGGCGTGCTGCGCAGCTGTTGATGGCAGCAAGGCCGGGAATTATTTCGATTGTGCATGGATACTCGGCTTCTTTGGCCATCTCAAAGACCAGGCCTGCCATGGCGTAAATACCTGGATCTCCACCTGATACGAGGGCAACCTCTTTTCCCGATGAAGCAATTTCAAGTGCGTTTCTACACCTGTCCACTTCTTTCATCATCTCCGACGAGATTACTTCTTTGCCCTTAAGAAACTCAGGGATCAGCTCAAGATAGGTTTTGTAGCCAATTATGACCTCGGCTTCTGCAAGTACTTCGCTTGCAGCATGCGTCATGTTTTTGACTGATCCCGGACCTGTGCCGACAACGTAAAGGGTACCTGAGCCACTGCCATGGTTACATTTTTCCATTTTCTTTTCCTGCTGAGGAGGTGATTACTTTGCGCGCTGAGAAGTGCAGTCGGTTCGGCAACGCCGATGGCACCGACGGCTTTCAGTGCGGCAAAGGAAATTTCAAGATTATTGAGTGAATTAATTGTGTTACTGTCATAAAAATCAATCTGCCAGCAGTTATTTTCTTTTTGATTCAGCGATTGCTTGTTTATGATCGTTAGCTTCAATTGTTGTTTTTATGGCGATTACTGGTTCCCTGGTTTCCGGTGGAGAGTACGGTGCGTTATCTACCTCGAATTTTACGTCCGTTTTTAAAAGATGTTTAGTATAAGCAGCTGTAAATTCAGGCCTTTGTGACCCGCCGGGAACGTTGCAAATAACCATTGTAAATGGAGCGCAGCGGAATGTGCATCCGAGTTAATTTGCCTTGTTAGGCCGTACTTCTTCCGATATCGAAAAAACAAAGACTATTGTTCTCAACGCATCAAATAGATGCATCTTGCCCACCTGCTATCGTCAATAGGACGGTTTGAGTGCGGTAGCTGCCTTTTGAATTTCAGCGCGTACCGGAGGTTTGTCGATAATTTCGTAACAATAGAGCAGAGGCAAAATCTTATCCTTGTCAGGTCCAGTCTCTGAGCGAATTACGGCCATTTCACCTTTCGCATACTCGCTGTTTACCTGTTTAGCGATGTCATCCAGAACACTGGGGCCACCTTTCATTCGTTGTACAACAACGGAAGCCCAAGCGTCTCCTTGATCCTTAAGATAGGGTTGCGGTTGATTTATAAGACAAACCGCTATCGCGTAACCTTCTACGTCGCGCAATACTTCTGGTCGAAATGCGCCATTAGTACTCTGGCCGTGCAACCCACGACGGCCAAGCCCAATAAGAGAAAGACAAGTTGTCGCATCATGACAGCTCACAAAATTCACCACTTGAGGTTCTGATATTTGGATATGATGAGTTCACGTAGGTTGAATAGTTGTCGTGAGTCGGCTCACGATAGGTGGCCCCATTCCATAACGGTGCGCGCCGATTGCATTTGCGAACGCCATATTTATCGGCGAACCTGCCTTGTTTAAGGCCACACTCATACGGCTTGCGCAAGTGTTCTCATTTGGTCCGAAGCCCGGCAGGTTGATGTTATTTCCAGCTGCTCCGCCGAGAGAAGTGTAAAGGTCTTTCATGCTCGGGTACTTTGTATGATCTGGAAATTCCAGCTACAATCTATGCAAATTCGGTTTGATCATGAGTTGTCTCCTATGTTTATATGCCAGGCTGTTAAGCCCAACGCTAAAACCAGCCGCGCGGTTTTTGCGTCGGCTATATATTATTGTTATGTTTTACCTTTAAGATGAAATAGTACGGTAGCAATAGAAAAATAAATGCAATAATAATCCCTAATAGTCCGGTCCATCGTGATGCAGGCATCCCAAATAAACCACCACTAGAATAAATATAAGATACGATCACGACTACTGACCCAATAACAATATATACGATATCGATAAACTCATAAATTATCTTAGTTAGCCAGGATTTCATTTTCCATCTCCTGGAGTAATTTGTTAAACGCTTCAGGATTACCTGATTTTGTCGAAATTGCGTCCATTATTTTAGACATTGAGTCTTCAACTAAAAAATATGCCATGTCAACATTCTGCGATCTTATTTTGTTGTATATCTGAGGATGTTTTAGCCTTAACCTTTTTGCTGATTCAGAAGCTTTTTCAATCATTCCTTGTATGATTAAAGTACCCAGAGCAAAACCAACCCCCATTTTTGCAAGGCGGCGAGCTATTACTTTTGCAGTAATTTGTGTAGTTAACTTTTTAGCTATTATATTTACAAGGGGCTTCGTTGATACTCGGGATGCCATGTAGGTTGCACCAATACCTGATTTATTCGCGGCTTTTTCAATGACGGAGTCAGGAATATCTCGATAAAACTCTTCTAATATTATTTTTAGCACTTTTGTGATAGGCCCTGCATTTGTGTTAGCAAATTTGATAGCATTGTCTATAATGACAACTATTCTTTCATTTTCTGCTATATTGGCTACTCTTGTTGCATTTCCGCTGCCCCCAAAATCCTCGAAAGTTCTTCTAACCCCATAAGCTAAATCAACTGGTATAGAAACTACACCATCAAAAACGGCTAAGCTATTTCTTTTGCATACATTGCATTCTCCTTTTAAGCATAACGAAAACATCTGCGGCTTGACCGCAGAATGTCATTGTTGGAGTCGAGTATAGTGTACTCGTCCCGTTCCAGTTGTTCCAATCCCAGGGAGTTGGTTAAACAAACTTCTTGAAATCAAACCATGATCGAACCAAGTATCCACTATGAATCGCGAGATTTGCGTTTCAGTCGTAAATCGAATCGGATCAAAAATTTTCGATTGAATATTAATCTGCGCCATATTTTATGTCCTTGGCCTGCGCCGTCTGTTTCACGTCCAACGCCAAGCTAAGCGGCGCGCTTTTTGGCGTCCGCTTGAGCTTTACGTTAGCCTTTGACGCGCCAAAAGGAAAATGCAGTTTATGAAGTAATCGAGAAAGGAAGACCCGCATTCCACCGTTTTACATTCTCCGACGAGATTATCCGCCTTACAGGCCCTAAAGCGGAGGAAAAATGTCCTTGTCGACGTAGTTGATAAAGGTCAAAACCTTTGTCGGCACAAGTGAAAACGCCTTGCGGATCCAAATTTGGACAGGCATGATCGCCTTGCTCTTGTTGAAATATCTCCATCACCTTTCTAAATTTGGCTGTAATGCTTTACCTGCTTTTCAGTCGTCAATACACCTATCTTTCTAAACTAAAAAATATGTGCAGTCTGTTCGGATAAATGATGTTTAAAAGAAGGCGCCATTACTTACAGGCAGGCACGGTCTCCTTGGACAGGAGTTTCATTTCTTTGGCTGCAGGATAGATTCAGGACCTTGCAGATAAAGTATTTAAAGATAGTTGGCTATTCCCAATCGTTTTAACAGCAATTGGCTTCGGCATCATATACTTAGGCGTAATTTGGCAAAAGAACGAAAGCACAATAACCCAAAAGGTAAGAAACCATCTTCCCCTGCCGTTGAGGGAGTTGCTGGCAGAAAAAACAACATGACAGGCATATCAAGTCACTGCAGCGGACGTGTCGAGGCTCGTGGGCGCCATTTCGCAAAGCATAAGCCCGTAACGGGTGTTCCTATAATTGATATTTTTCTTTGTATCCCCTGGGTGTTATCATCAATTCCTTCCAGGTGAAGGTCTGGCTGTTACCGATAATGACTGTTGATTGCATGCCGATCTCATGATCCAGCATGTCTTTCAGGGTAGTTATGACGATTCTTTCATTTTCCCTGGTTGCGGCAGTGACAATGCCGACCGGTGTTTGGGGGTCTCGATGAGAAAGAAAGATCTCTCTTGCCCGGACGATTTGTTCGGTGCGTCGTTTTGATCTGGGGTTGTAAATGGCGGTGACAAAATCAGCTGCGGCAACCGCTTCCAGACGTTTCTCAATAACTTCCCAGGGAGTAAGGAGATCAGACAGGCTGACAGCCGCGAAATCGTGCATGAGCGGGGCGCCGAGGCGTGCGGCGCAGCTGTTGATGGCAGCGAGGCCGGGAATTATTTCTATTGTGCATGGATACTCGGCTTCTTTGGCCATCTCAAAGACCAACCCTGCCATGGCGTAAATACCTGGATCTCCACCTGATACGAGGGCAACCTCTTTTCCCGATGAAGCAATTTCAAGGGCGGTTCGACACCTGTCCACTTCTTTCATCATCTCAGACGAGATTACTTCTTTGCCCTTAAGAAACTCAGGGATCAGCTCAAGATAGGTTTTGTAGCCAATTATGACCTCGGCTTCTGCAAGTACTTCGCTTGCAGCATGCGTCATGTTTTTGACTGATCCCGGACCTGTGCCGACAACGTAAAGGGTACCTGAGCCACTGCCATGGTTACATTTTTCCATTTTCTTTTCCTGCTGAGAAGGTGATTACTTTGCGCGCTGAGAAGTGCAGTCGGTTCGGCAACGCCGATGGCACCGACGGCTTGCAGTGCGGCAAAGGATATTTCAAGATTATTGAGTGAATTAATCGTGTTACTGTCATAAAAATCAATCTGCCAGCGGTTATTTTCTGCAAATTGGAGCAGACCAACTTCATCATTTTTTTTATCTATTGAGGCAAGATTTCTGAGACTGGTCCTGCTCAAATGCAATGCATTGAATAGCTCATTCAGGGCGTCTTCGAATTCATTTACAGGAGTGCCACGGTTGCAGCCGACTCCAACAACCAGGTTGCGGGGGCTGAAGATCGGACCCCTTTCTCTATTCGAAGTGAAATGAGATACAATGAAATCCGCCTTGGTAACATCTTCGACCTGCTGCAAACCTGCCGGAAGGGATGAGACCTCAACATCTGCATACAGGAAGAGCTGTTTCCGGTTGACGAGAAGAGTGGATAATGCTGTCAATCTTTCACGGCTCGGCATAACCAGTTGCTGCTCCCTGGCCCATAGGTCGAGGGCAACCAGTTTCAGGGTATCGGAGGCAGTTGTAATTACCGGTGATCCGCCGAGGAGTCCGGCAACTTCTCTTGCAAGTGCATTGCCGCCGCCAATATGTCCTGAAAGCAGGCTGATCGCATGGTGGCCTTTTTCGTCCAGGACAATAACGCAGGGATCGGAATGTTTGTCAACGAGGAGCGGGGCAATGGCTCGCACAACAATGCCGGCAGCCATGATGCAGATAAATGCATCGAAGTGCTGCCAGTTACAGGCGATAGAGTCGGCGATTTTTCCTCCCTCGGGTTTTTCAAGGAGAGTCGCATCATCAAGCATTGCACTGAGCTTTGCGGCAAGTTGTCTGCCGCCCCTGGTTATGGCAATAATGCCAATTTTCATGGATGATCGCTGCCCTGTCTGTAGCCGTGGGTGAAGGCTTCATCGTAGAGTTTGGAGAGGGCGGGCGGTGGTCCATCTGCCAGTACTTTTCCAACCGCAATGATGGCAGTCTTGGTTATACCCGCCTCTTTCACCTGTGCCGCAATGGTGGACAGTGTTCCCCGGATTTGCCTTTCGTCCGGCCAACTGACTTTTTCAACGATTGCAACCGGCGTGTCTGCTGTGTAGCCGCCGGCAATCAGGTCGTTGACCACGTCTTTGATCATCCCGACACTGAGAAAAATCATCATGGTCGCCTGGTGTGACGCCAGCAGGGCCAGATCTTCTTTTTCCGGTACCGGAGTTCTGCCCCCCCGGCGGGTGAAAATTACCGTCTGTGAAACCTCTGGCAAGGTGAGTTCTGTTTTGAGGGCAGCAGCAGATGCCAGTCCGGAGCTGACACCAGGAACAACATTGAACGGGATGCCATGCTGGTTCAGCAGGGCGATCTGTTCATTAATGGCACCATAGATCGACGGGTCACCGGTATGTAACCGGACTACCTTTTTGCCGGCCGACCATGATTTCAGGATGATTGCAAATACCTCGTCAAGGTTTAAACCGGCCGAATCGTGAATTTCTGCCTTGAGGCCGGTGATAAGTGGTTTGGGAACAAGACTGCCAGTGTAAATGACGACATCGGCTTCGCCCAGTAACCTTTGTCCCTTTACCGTAATGAGCTCCGGGTCACCAGGGCCTGCACCGACGAAATGGACCGTATTTGTTGTGCCAACTGCTGATTTATTCTTACCATCTACTGCTTTCATCGTGTTCCTGTCATAATGGTTATCGGATTGAAATCAATAGTTTTACCATCCGGCTCTGTTCTGGTAACGTGCAGAACTGATGAGGAAACTTTGAAACCATGCTTTTTCAACAGCTCGGGGGCCGCCTGTACAGTCTTTTCGATCACTCCGTTAATTACCAGCCGACCATCGAGTGCTAAACGTCCGTCAAGGAGTTCAACTATTTCAGGAAGTGATCCGCTGCTGCCACCGATGAAGACTCTCTCAGGTGCTGGAAGGTGGACAAGCGCCTCCGGGGCCCTGCCAAAAACGGGTACTATATTGTAACAACGAAATTTAACAATATTATTTTTTATATTCTTCAGTTCTTCTTCCTTATGTTCGACAGCATAGATGGTCAGGTCCGGGTTCAATCTGGCAGCCTCTATGGAAAGTGAACCACTGCCGGCACCGACATCCCAAAAGACACCACTGCTCGGCAGTTGCAGTTGGTGCAATGTCGCTGCCCGGACTTCATTTTTGGTAATGAGTCCCCGGCTGTGTTGAATTGAATCTTCTGTCAAACCAAAACGGTATTCTGTGTTGACCGAAGTACTGTTTTTGGGGATGAGCAGGCACAAGACGTTGAGAGATGAAAAACTTTGTTTGCTCCCTTCCAGGAGATCGCCGTAAAACAGCTTTTCACTGTCAAGGCCGAGGTCTTCGGCGACCAGCATTTTGATTGTATCCTGTAAAGCTGTGTCCCCTATAAGTTGCAGGTAGTCAAGAAGCTGACCGGCGATGCGATCGGGGCTGTTTTCCTTGTCAGTCAGGACAAGATTTTTTTCACCGGCCAAAAGCAAGCCTGGAATATGAGTTGAGCTGCGGCCGTGCAGGCTGATAATCCTGGCGTCATCCCATGGTATCTTAAAGAGGGCGCAGGCCCTTTGGATTGACGACAATGCGGGATACACTTGAACGGGATTTTCCGGAAATTCAGCAAGTAACCGACGGCCGATGCCATAGAAGAGCGGATCGCCGCTGGCCAGTACCGCTACATTGCCCTCCTGCAACCCGGCGCGGATAGCTGCCAAAGCCCCAGTGAGAGGAGTTATTGAAATACAGCGGCATGGGAGGTTTGCTGCTAACTCAATAAATCTCTTCGTGCCGACAATTAAGGTGCAATCGGTCAGTATTTTTTCCTGTACTGAAGAAAGCAGGGATTCGGCTATGCCCAGAACAAATAGCTTATACATGGGTAATAAGTTCCGCCTTGTGATTGACCAGGTAAACCTTTACTTCGCTCCCGGTGACTTCCTGACAGTATTTTTTGGCCTTAAGGCAAACCGCTTCCACAAGCTCGTTTTTTCCAGCGGCTTCGATATGGCTGTACATTTCCCTTGCAGTATTGGATAGTTCGATTTTTTGCAGCAGCTCACCCGAAGCGCCGAGGTTTTCCAGCAGTCCGGCACCGTCTTTCACCTCCAGAGCGCCGTTACGCACATGGGTCTGTGGAATGCACAATCGCAGCCTTCATAATTTTTGCCCACATACCTGCAAGGTGAACGGTCTTGAAATTTCGTGCAGCAGCTTCTTTCAACGAAAATTCCAGGTAATCGCCCATCATGGCATAGGCTTCTTCAGGCAGATTGAGGGCTTGCTGCGCTCCTTTTTCAGAAGTCCTGCCTGTTGATAGTACCACCTCAGAGAGGCCGGCCTCTTTTGCTACATCCAGCGAAGCCTTAATGGTGGCCGTCCAGGCGTCAGCCGATATGGGCCGGACAATACCGGTGGAACCGAGAATAGATAAGCCACCGAGGATTCCGAGTCTTTTGTTGAGTGTCTTTTCGGCCAGTTCTACGCCATTTGGTATAGATAGAGTGACGGTCAACCTGCTCTCTGCTGTTATCTCCCGAATAGCTTTGACAATCATCTCCCTGGGGACGGGATTGATAGCTGGTTGTCCAACCTGTACGGCTAGACCTGGTTTTGTGACAATGCCGATACCTTGTCCGCGGCACAATAAGATATTTTCAAGGGGAACGCATTCCTTGGAAGCCCTGTCAACATGGCCTGAACTAACAGTTGCTTTAATTTCGGCACCGTTTGTCACATCAGGATCGTCGCCTGCATCCTTTATGACCGATGCTGTCGCCGATTCTTTCCTGCCATCACTGTCGGTCAAAATTTCGCAGAAATGGACTGCAAAAGTTTTATGGCTGCCATCAGGAAATGGAATTTCAATTTCTTTCGGGCATAAGCCATTGATCAGGGCAAAAGCTGCAGCTTTTGCAGCTGCTGCAGCACAGGAGCCGGTGGTAAACCCACTTCTCAGACGTTTTTTCGCCGCCATGATTATTCGGCAGCAAGACGGATAAGCGCATTGACGATTGCAGCGGCGACGGGGCTGCCGCCTTTGCGGCCAAGACTTGTTATATAACAGTTATTCTCTTCGACAAGCAGGGCCTTTGATTCTGCAGCATTGACAAATCCGACCGGCACGCCAACCACAAGCGGAGCATCGCCCGGAGAAACGGCGGCAAGGCTTCTGATGGTTTGGATTAGGGCGGTTGGTGCATTGCCCATTGCTACAATGCCTATATTTTGGCCAAGAGACATTTTGATGGCAAGTTCCGAGCGGGTCTTGTTTTCTGTTTTGGCGCGAACGGCAATCTCAGGATCGGCGACCCTGCAGATAACCTTGCCGCCCCATTTGGCAAGCATTGTTTTACTAATCCCTGCGGCCACCATGGTGACATCGGTGAGGATATCCTTACCCTCACGAATGGCTTTGATGCCGGCTTCGATGGCTCCCGGTGAAAAGCGCATATTGTCCCGGAAAGAAAAGTCACCGGTGGCATGAATTACCCGCTGGATGATCTTGAAGGTTTTTTCGTCAAGCTCTGTCGGTCCGAACTCTTCTTTGATTATTTTAAAACTTTCCCCTTCAATATCTCCGGGAAGGACTTTTTGTAACGTCACAGCCATAATATTACTCTCTGCAAAAATTTATAAATTCACCTGCCGCTTGCGGTGTAAAGCCGAAGTGCAGGTGCAGATAGCCACCGAGGGCCTTTTTGTAACGGTAGCCTTCGCTTGTGCCGTTATTTACAGCATAGACACGATCAATATGATCCGGCATTTCGTTAATACTGGAATAATGAAATTCATGGCCTCGTAGAACAGTTCCGGGGGGACCAAAACAACAGGCTGTCTGTGTTGTGGCTTCTCTGTAGCCGAGACTGGCCCTGGTCTTTTGCATATGGGCCCTTACAGGGAAGGCACCGACCATCTTGTGAAAATTGTTGTCGTGACCAATGATGCCTTCGGTGAGATACATGAAGCCGCCGCATTCAGCATAGACAGGTCGATCCTGCTCGATCCATTCCCGGATCGCAGCTATCATCGGCAGGTTATTGCTTAATATCTGTGCATACAGTTCAGGGTAACCACCACCCAGATAGAGGGCATCCAGATTGTCTGGAAGCTCCGTGTCAGTGAGGGGGCTGAAAAAAACTAACTCACAGCCTGCTTCGCGCAAAATATCAAAATTATCTTCATAGTAGAAACAAAAAGCTTTATCTCTCGCGACTCCGATCCGACATTGCATTTCCTTCAGACCGGAAAGTGCGGAGGCAAAAGGTTCGGAAGATTTGCTGAATAATTTTTCGATTCGCTCAAGATTGATATGCTCAGAGACTGTTTTGGCGAGGAGCTGAATCGCTTCCGGGCTGAGTGGTGATTCGTCTCCGGTCAGAAGCCCGAGATGACGGCTGGGAATTTCAAATTCCAGTGTTCTTGGCAGATAACCAAGGATTTCTGCATCACAGTTTTCTCTGACAGCATCGCTCACCAGCTGCAGGTGTCTCGCACTTGCTATCCGGTTCAGGATAATTCCCTTGGGGGCGGCTTTGGGTCGCAGCATTTCAAATCCCTTGACGATAGCCGCGGCACTCTCGGCCATCGACCGCACATCAAGAACCAGAATACCAGGTATATTAAAGGTTTCGGAAAGAGAGCCGCTGGATGAAATCCCGCCGTCAAACATGCCCATAACCCCTTCAATGATAGCTATGTCGGCGTTCCGGCTATTGACTGACAGTGTTTTCCTGGAATGTTCTTCGCCGCTCATCCACAGGTCGATGTTACGTGATACCTTGCCGGTGATCAGCCTGTGCAGACCGGGATCGATAAAGTCCGGACCGCATTTGAAGGGCTGGACAGAGTAGCCTTTTTCTCTGAAAGCTGCCATCAGACCCAGTGATACCGTGGTTTTGCCGGAGCCGCTGGAGGTTCCTGAGACAATAAATGTGGAAATATTTTTGTTGGTCATTTACTTTTTTGCTCTTAGTTGGCCGTTTTTTCCGGATAGAAAAGTGAGTGGAGCAGTTCAATTCCATCAAGAATACGAAGAGTAGGGCGGGACACCAGCTCTTCTTCAACAAGATACACCTTTCCCTCCTGCACTGCTTTTATGGCGCCAAAACCCGGTTCATTGATGATTGTATCGATATCAACCGGATTCATCCTGCCATGCTGGGCCAAAAAAATATCGATCTCCGGCCCATGACTGAGCAACTGCTCTTTGCCAAAAAGAGCAATATTGGTTTTGCGAACCTGATCTGCGTCGGCGGCAATATTGACAGCTCCGGCCTGTTCGAGAACAAAGACACCGATACTTTCCGGCGCAAAGGTTTTCATTTTCTTATGGATCGACTGAAAGTAAACCCGTGGCCGCTGATCCGCCTTTACTCCTTTCAGGCTGTCACTTACTACCTTAAGACGAGATTTGAAAACGGCAATCATCTCTTTGGCTTGTGTTTCACGGTCGGTAAGCGTTCCCAGGGTAAGCCAATAATCAAACATTTCATCGACACTGTTTGGCTGCAGGGAAATAACGGCAATACCTGCCTGTTTCAGTTTGTCGATGAACTGAGGATAAGATCTTTCGATCATCGGGCGAACCAGGACCAGGTCGGGGTGTAAGGCTATGAATTTCTCCGGATCTTCCCTGTAAGAAAAACGTGGTTTGCCGGTAATTGACGCCGGGTAATCATCTGAACCGGATATTCCGACCAAAAAATATTCCAGCCCCGAGACTACAGAGGTTTTCAGTATGGGCGGAATAAAGAGAGATGATCCTTTTGAACGGTTTTGATACACTGATGATTTGCCCGGAGCTGTCGGTGATTGTTTTAACACTGCCGCTTGTGGCAAATGTGGGCAGGATCAGCCAGGAAAGTAATATTAATAGTGTGATACAAGCAGTTGATGCTGCTGGATCAGATATGTTTTTTCGTAGAGTCATGGTGACTTTCTATTCCCAATATTGAAAACTTACCTGCTGCGTTTTATTGAAGGGGTCTGGAGCAACCTTCGCCTGCACATCGAACACCTCGGCAATAGTCTCACTTGTCATGATTTCACTGGTTGGACCGTGTCGGAAAATCCGGCCTTCTTTCATAACTATCAGTTGATCGCAATAGGCTGCTGCCAGATTCAGGTTATGAATGACTGCAATCACTGTCCTGCCCTCAGACTGGACGAGACGACGGGCGATATTAAAAATCTGCAGCGTGTATTTTACATCAAGGCTCGAGGTCGCTTCGTCAAAAAGAAGGACTGTCGCGTTCTGGGCCAGGGCTCGTGCCACCACTGCCCGCTGTTTTTGTCCGCCCGACAGGCTGTTTGTATAGCGATTCCTGAGGTCGCCGATGCCGATGGAATCTATTGCCTGATCGACAAAAAGCCAATCTTCTCCGGAAGGTGATGAAAAACGATCGATGTGGGGATGTCGACCCATTAACACGATCTCTTCAACGGTAAAACCAAACCCGGTATCGAATTCCTGGGGGACGAGAGCAAGTTGTCGGGCGAGATTCCTTTTCGAGTAGCTATGGAGCTCTTTCCCCTTGTAGGCGATTGTGCCGTTGAGCTGTTTCTTGGTTCCGGTGAGAAGATCCAGGAAGGTGGTCTTGCCACACCCGTTCGGGCCGATGACCCCGTAAAATTTACCTGCATGAAGAGCGAGATTGACATCACGCAAAACGCGAGTAGAGCCGTAGGCAAAAGAAACATCCCTGAGATCGAAAAGCGGGCATGAAAGAGCGGCGTCACTCATAGCTTCTCCCTTTTTGTTTCTGCCTGAAGATGACACAGAAAAAAGGGCCGCCGATAAGAGCCGTCAATACTCCGATTGGAACCTCTACAGGAAGAACTGCGCGGGTTATGGTATCGGCCAGAAGAAGCAGAATCGCACCGGCAAGGGCGGAGACCGGCAGCAGTTTGCGGTTGTCCGGACCAACCAGATAGCGCATCAAATGAGGCACTATCAAACCAATAAAACCGATGATGCCGGTAACAGCAACGCAGACCGCCGCTACCAGCGAAGCAGTGAGCAAAAGAATTTTTCGGACCTTGGCTGTATCAACGCCAAGAGTATCGGATGAGCGCCTGCCAAGGCTCATGATGTTCAAATCCCGGCCATAGAATAAAGTCACCAATATACCGAAAATCAGGGTCCCGCCTACTAAGAGGACACCGTTCCAGGTACTTGAGGAGAAACTGCCCATCAACCAGAAAATGATGATGGCCACCTGCTCGTCTGCGAGATATTTAAGAAAACTTATCCCTGCGGACAGTATGGCACCGACAATTACCCCTGAAAGGATAAGGGTCTGCGCAGAGATCTGGCCGTTAAAGGTGGAGAGCCGCATAACCAGGAGCAGAGTGAGAATAGCACCGACGAAAGCAAAAATCGGAGTAGAAAAGTGACCGAGCATGGTCACGTTGGCAAGCAGGGCAAGCGATGCCCCAAAGGCAGCACCGCTGGAAATGCCAAGGGTGTATGGATCGGCAAGGGGATTGAGGAGAATTCCCTGATAAATAACACCGGATAAGGCAAGTCCCGCACCGACGAAAGCTGCGGTAAGAATACGCGGTAACCTTACATCCATTACCACATAGGGAATAGTTGATTCAATACCGTCGGTTAAAGAGGAGTTACCTGTAACAGCAGCACCAAGTACCCGGAAAATTTCTTTTGGTGCAATCAGCATATATCCCATGCCGGTGGAGACAATAATGGCCAGTACGGCAAAAAAGACCAGTGCGATGATAAGCAGGAGAAAATTTCTATCTGATTGGCGATGCATTGTTTTCTCAAGTTGCAGGGGCAAAATAGAATCAGGTCAGAAAATAATAAATAACAGCGACAAGGGTAACACAAAAGGTTCTTGCTGCCTGGCTGACAACAACCAGTTCCAGAGCCAGTTGAGGGGAAAAAATCCCGGTGTAATATGGTATCTGATGACGAATGGCCCTGATAGGAGTCGAGAGAATATTACCAACCAGCAGGGCTAAAACCACCTCTTTATAAGTGAGACTGTTATCGGCAAGCAGCGCGCTTGCGGCGGCCAGCCCCGCCGAAAATTCAGTGGTTACCTGCAGGACAACTATACTCAGGCTCTGAGGGTTCAGCCATGACAGAAACCAGGCCTTCTCGGCGATGAAATGTTCCAACTGGCTAAATAAACCATACCTGTTTAAAAGAAAAAAGATCATATAGACAGGAATCATAAATAACAGAATTTTGCCTATGCGTTTTTTCAGGCGTTTTGTGCTTTTGCTCAACGCTGTTTTCCAGCTTGTTTTCGGTTGTTGTGGCGAGGCGAACTCACCGCCTCCCGCGGTTGCAGGAAGAAGTAATCTGCCGCACAGAATAACGAGGATTGTCTGAAGTATAGCTGCCGCAAAGGTGAGTCCCACATAGAGCAATGCACCCAGTTTTATCAGTGGTGCGGTGAGAAAAAAAGTCGTCGGCAGGTGGAGAAAAAATCTTGGAAGAGAATTGAACAGGTTTGCCAGGACCAGTTCTCTTTTAGTTATCTTGGCCTGCTCAAAGGCTTCGGACAGCATGCTGTTGGCGGAAACTCCGGAAAAAAAAGCCATCGAAAAACTCGCCCCCGTAATCGCCGATAATCTTCCGATTCGGATGAGAGGACGCGCTAATATTGCCAGCTTGTGAGTCCAATTCAGACTTTCAATAAGATTTGCAATAAAGAGACCGATTGCAATGAAGGCGGTGATCCTGATTATCGGCAGAACAATCTGTGGCCAAATCGCTGTAATGAGATCGTGTTCCATAAGGTTTTATCATAAGGTGACCGGAAGGGGGAGTGATAGAGAAGACCTTCCTGTTTTCAACGGGCGATACTACACCCCATGCGCAAGAAAGAAAATAATTATTATAAAAAGAATGTCATGGATCATGTACCGGCTCAGGCTGCTTGTACCGTGCTAGAAAAAAGTTGACTTTCTCTCACGCTATTGCTTAAATATGCCCGAGTTTCAGGTGCTTTGAAAAGAGCTTAAGAGGGAACCTCGTGTAAATCGAGGACGGACCCGCCGCTGTAACCGGGAACATATTTCACGTTTTGCCACTGGGAGCTTCTCCTGGGAAGGTGTGGAAGATGGATGATCCGGAAGTCAGAAGACCTGCCTGAAATGACGGTACATGCTATCCCGTGGAAAAGGATACTTACATCGATACGAGGAAAAACAGGGACTCCCCGAATCATATTATTGATCCGGGGATTTTTTTATTCTCCGGGCCTGAATTTTTTGTTTCAGAGGAGGATAAAGTATGGTGCAGCCCGGCACAAAAATTATCTTGCTGGCATTTCTGTTTGCGTTCATTACCGCTGCAACAGCTATTGGTGCAGGGGGTACCCCGACTGATGGCAAAACAGCGATCCTTCTGGCCAGCTTTGGTACGACCGTGCCCTCAGGGGTAAAAGATCTCACGCACATAACTCAGCAGGTAAGAAAAGCCTATCCCGAAACTGAAGTCAGAATTACCTTCACCTCCAATATAGTCCGCTCTATCTGGAAAAAAAGAAGGGCAAAACCGCAGGAATGGCTGGATCAGGGAATTCCTGCTGAAATTCTCAATGTTAAAAATATCATCCAGACCATAGGCGATCTGCAGGAAGACGGGTATCGCAATATTATTGTTCAACCAACCCACATGTTCTTCATGGAACAATCCCAGGACCTGGCTGTCTACGTCAAGGGGTTGGAGTCCATTCGGACCATGAAGGAAAGATGGAATCCATTCGATAATATTGTGCTGGGGCGGCCTGCGCTGGGAATGCCGGGCGAACGGTACAATTACCATGACGATGTCGCACGTGTTGTAAAAACTCTCAAGCATGACGCTCAAGAGGCAGCAAGTGAAGGAGCCATTCTGCTCTATATGGGGCATGGAAATAAACACTGGTCAACGGGTATCTACGGGGAGACCCAGAAAGAAATGCGTGGAGAATATCCCGAGGTGGAAACTTTTATCGGCGTGGTTGAGGGACTTCCTGCACTGGAAGACCTGATTCCGCAGATGAAACTTTCAAAAAAGAAAAAAATTATATTGCGACCATTTATGATATCTGCAGGGGACCACGCAACAAACGATATGGCTGGTCCTGATGCCGATTCATGGCAATCAATATTGATCAGGGAAGGATTTGAGGTACGGCCGGTGCTTGAAGGGTTTGGTTCCAAAGATGCTTTTGTCGATATTTTTGTCAAGAATATTGCAGATGCCGCAAAAGAAAGAGCGATCAATTTGAAATAATGCCGGTCATTTTAAATTTCCAGTTTCAAAGCACACTCCGGAATTCAGAAAAGAAAGACTTCCAGGAGTAAAGCACTATGAGAAAAGGTGAATAATGCAAGGGACGTTTTATGTCGTTGGAGTAGGGCCGGGAGATCCGCAGTTAATGACCCTGAGAGCTGCAAATATTCTGAAAGATTGTGATGTCTGGTTTGTGCCTTCTGCCTTTGAGAATGGTGGCAGCATGGCCCTGAAAATCGCATCCGGAGTGGTAAGCAGCGAAGGAAAGACTATTCTTAGCCACCATTTCCCTATGAAACAGATACACAGAGGGGAAGATCCGGATGCGGAAGTGAAAAGTGCCTGGCAGGAAGCCACTAAAATTATTATGGCAACGCTTGGTGATGGACAGGACGTCGTGTTTCCAACTCTTGGGGACCCGGCGATATATTCCACCGGTTTTTATATCTGCGAAACCTTGCAGGAGTACGGTTCACCGTTTAAGGTCGAAATTGTTCCCGGAGTATCCGCGATAGGGGCATCTTCCGCAGCAGCCGCCATGCCGCTCTGTCTTGGCGATGAGCGCCTGGTGGTTATACCCGCTACTTTTGAAAATGAACGTATTCGAGAATTGCTCGAATTGAGTGATGTCGTTGTTTTCATGAAAGTATACAAGGTGATGGACAGGCTGGTGGCACTGCTGGAAGAACTTGGCCTGGTTGATAACGCAGTTCTCGTTGAGCGATGCAGCCTGGGGGATCAGCATATCTGGACCAACGTCCGCGAGGCTGTTGGCCAGGATATCCACTACTTTTCGACTATGGTGGTCAGAAAAGACAGGTGCGGGTGAGGCCGCCAGAGGCTGCTAACGAATTATAGCTTTTTCGGGGTGATACCCTCCCTTTGCCGTAGCGTTTGGCATAAGAATAGCCTTTTTGGCCATGAGAGTTCCCGGACTGGTTACCGAATTACAACCACATTGACCTTTGTCTCCAATTATGGCGCCCAGCTTTCGCCTGGAAGTGTCGATCTGTTGGCCCTGGTAGAAGATATTCACGTTGCCTGGCAAAAATTTGAGATTAGCCAATTTTGTTCCTGCGCCGAGATTGACATCGTTGCCCAGGATTGAATCGCCGAGATAGGCAAAATGTCCGGCTTTCGCATCGTTTAATAAGATGGAGTTTTTTACTTCAGTGGTATGACCAAGGACGCATCTTTTCCCGGCGAGGCAGTATCCCCGAAGGTAGGCACCCTGCCGGACTTCGCTCATATCGCCGATAATTGCCGGAGACTTTATCATTGCACCTGATTCTACAAGCACTCCCTTGCCAAGCGCTATTTTTTCACCCAACAGTACGGCGCCGGCCATAATCACCGAGGCACCTTCAAGCAGCATTCCGGCACGTTTTACCAGCAGTCCTCCTTTGGTTGTGTCACCAAAAATGATTTCAAGATCATTGAAACAGAGGGCCTGCCCTTTGTGAATGATAATATGTTCAGTCAGAGGCACTCCGTTTCTGATGTACACATTATCATATTTAGGATAGCTGTATGTATCCATATAGTTTTTCAGATCATTGAGCGGCTGCCAGACATGGGCTGCCGGATCAAAAAAATGACGATCGGGGAAGTCAGATAAATCAAAAAAAGATTGCGTGGTTAACATATTATCCTCTTCACTTTTTAGAATGGTTAAAGTATCTGGATACGAACGATTTACTATGAGTAAAATAGTACCAGAGTTCAAGGAAATTAAGAGAATGGTGTACCGAAACCTGGTCTTGACTTAAGTTATTCGGATGTTTAGTATTTCCGAGGCTTTTGCGAATATATTATTTTGGGAGTGTTATCTTCTTGAGTATAGGCATAATTACGTTACTATTAATTGATCAGTATACGCGGCGCAGATCTGATTCAGGGTTCTCGTTAAGCGTTTTGCAGGAGGATTGAGTGGAATTTAATGATTCATTGAGCATAGGTATGGACGATTTCTCAAATAATGAAGAAATGGAAATACCTGAAGTGCTGCCCATGATGGCGGTACGGGATGTCGTTGTATTTAACTATATGATCATCCCGCTTTTTGTCGGTCGTCCTGGTTCCGTTGAAGCCGTTAATGAGGCTCTTGGAACGAATAAATTACTTATGCTTGTTACCCAGAAAGATGCCACTAAGGACAACCCCAAGGTGGAAGATCTTTATGAGGTGGGTATGGTCTGTGTAGTGATGCGGACTTTAAAATTGCCGGATGGCCGTCTCAAGGTTCTGGTTCAGGCCATGTCTAAAGCAAAAATTAAGAAATACGTCAAGACTGAACCTTCCTACCAGGTATCGGTAGAAGTTATTGAGGATCTTGAGGCCGAGGAGGTTACCGTTGAGGTAGAAGCCCTGATGAGGTCTGTCAGGGAGCAGACAGAGAAGATTATGTCACTTCGAGGCATCCTTTCCGCAGATCTCATGATGATTATCAATAACATCGAAGATCCAGGCCGGCTTGCTGACCTTGTCGGTTCAAATCTGAGGCTGAAGATTGCCGAATCTCAGCGGATTCTTGAGGAAAGCGATCCGGTTGAAAGGCTTAAACTGGTCAGTCAGCTTTTAACCAAAGAACTTGAGGTCTCTACGGTTCAGGCCAAGATCCAAAATGATGCCAAAGAGGAAATGAGCAAATCCCAGCGAGAATATTTTCTGCGGGAACAGATGCATGCTTTGCAGAAAGAGTTGGGGGACACCGATGATCGATCACAGGAAATCGATGAGCTCGAGCGGAAATTAAAGAAGACCAAAATGCCTAAAAGTATTCGCAAGGAGGCAAAAAAACAGCTGAGTCGGATGGAGATGATGCATCCGGATTCCTCCGAGGCGACTATTATTAGAACCTACATCGACTGGATTCTTGACGTACCCTGGAAAAAGAGTACCAAGGACATGTTGGACCTGGTGCAGGCCAAGACAATCCTTGATGAGGATCACCATGGATTGGACAAGGTGAAGGAGCGCATTCTGGAATACCTGGCTGTTCGGAAGCTTAATCAGACGACCAAGGGACCAATTCTTTGTTTTGTTGGTCCTCCAGGGGTTGGTAAAACATCTCTCGGACAATCGGTAGCCCGTGCAATGGGCAGGAAGTTCCATCGTATTTCCCTCGGTGGCATGCGTGACGAGGCCGAAATTCGTGGACATCGACGGACATATATTGGTGCTATGCCGGGTCGTATTGTCCAGGGTTTGAAAACTGTCGCCACCAATAATCCTGTTTTCATGATGGATGAAATTGACAAACTCGGTTCGGATTACCGGGGAGATCCGTCTTCTGCACTGCTGGAAGTACTCGATCCGGAGCAGAATTTCGAATTTTCAGATCACTACATGAATCTGCCCATAGATCTTTCGAAGGTGATGTTCATCACCACCGCCAACATGAGTGATACCATTCCGGGACCACTTCTTGACAGGATGGAGGTGATTCGACTCTCCGGTTATACTCAGGAAGAAAAGGTTGTTATTGCCAGACGATACCTGTTGCCACGCCAGTTGAAACAAAATGGACTGAAACCACGACAGGTCAGGATAGATGACGAGACACTGCTGTACATTGTAACCCATTACACCTATGAAGCAGGACTGAGAAATCTTGAGCGCGAAATAGGCAAGGTCTGCCGGAAGATCGCCCGCAAGGTGGCTGAAGGTGGAAAGGGGCCATACAGCGTTTCAGATCGCAATCTTGATCGCTATCTTGGTCCGCCGAAAACCATACCCGAATCAGAGCTTGAAAAACTGGAACAGCCGGGCCTTGTAACCGGTCTTGCCTGGACCGAGGTCGGAGGAGAGATTCTTCAAATCGAGGTCAATATCATGCCGGGAAAAGGAAAACTTCTCATGACCGGCCAATTAGGAGATGTAATGAAAGAGTCCGCCCAGGCGGCTCTGACGTATTGTAGGAGCCGCTCTGAGGAACTTAAAGTAGCAGAAGATTATTTTGATAAAATAGATCTGCATATCCACGTTCCAGCCGGTGCTATTCCCAAAGATGGTCCCTCGGCGGGTATTACCATGGCGACTGCTTTGTACTCTGCGATTACCGGCAGAACTGTTATCAGCCACATGGCCATGACCGGGGAAGTGACTCTCCGCGGCCGTGTGCTCCCCATAGGCGGTCTTAAAGAAAAAGCACTTGCCGCTCTGCGTGCTGATATCCATAAGGTTATCATCCCCGCACAGAATGAAAAAGATTTAGTCGAAATTCCAAAAGATATCAGAGATAAAATGGAATTTTTCCCAGTGAAAGATATGGATGAAGTCGTCAAGATTGCCTTCCCTAAAATCGCACAAAAACGAATGACGAAAGTCAGTGACAAGCTGAGCGGGAGCGGTGACTGAGCCTGATATTTTACAGCGCCTGGCTGCTATGAACTGGAGCAGGAAGATTGCTATTGCGGCGATCCTCCTGCTCGTTCTTGTTCTGGAGATACTGGGTGGCTGGTATGCGTATTATGTTTTTACGCCTGGTCCACAGAGCGCTGCTGAAACAGTAATCGTTACCATTCCACGTGGGACTTCTGTTCGTGGAATCAGCGAAATCCTTACTGAAGCGGGTGTTATACATGGCGGCATTCGGTTCCTCCTGCTGGCCAAATTCTCCGGTTACGGCAACCGGCTGCAGGCCGGTGAGTTTCGTCTGCGTACAGGTGTCAGACCTGGAGAGGTACTGAAGGAATTAGCATCCGCCAGATCAATCGAATATCCCATAACCATCCCTGAAGGTCTGCGCGCAGCTGAAATTGCTGCTATTTTTGGAGACTATGGATGGTGTGATCCACAGAAATTCATCAGACTTGTCTCTGATAAAGTATTCCTGGAAAAACTTGGTCTTGGCGATCTGGACAGTCTGGAAGGTTATCTCTTCCCGGACACCTACCTGTTGACGAGGGATATCAAAGGTGCCGAGAATATCATTCCTCTTATGGTTAAGCGGTTTACTGAGGTCTGGAGCGAGCTGACTGCAGGATTTGAAGAAGAACCGGACAGGGAAAAAACTGTTGTCCTCGCCTCAATTGTGGAAAAGGAAACCGGTGCACCTGAAGAGAGACCTCTGATCGCCGGGGTGTTTCATAACCGATTAAAATTGGGAATGAAAATTCAGTCAGATCCTACTGTTGTGTATGGCAGTAAAAAATTTTCAGGTACTATTTCCAAAAAAGATCTGCAGACACCCACTCCATATAACACCTACACTCTTATAGGACTCCCTGTCGGACCTATCTGTAATCCGGGCAAAGACGCACTTAAAGCTGTTTTGGACCCGGCTGTAACCAGCAATCTCTATTTTGTTTCAAAAAATAACGGCACGCATCATTTTTCGTCAACATTGAACGAACATAATAATGCCGTGGAAAAATATCAGAGGAAAAATTCTGGTAAAAAAGGTAAATAGATGCAGAGGGTAGCCCACAGAGATATTGTCCATTCTGATCCTTGCTCTGAGGTTTGTATGGGTATACGTGCAGGATGAGAAAAAAAGATATGCCAGTTTGGAGAATAAGGTGAAAATTGCCCTGGTGCAGCTCAATCCGATTATCGGTGACTTTGAAAAAAATTGCGCAAAAATAGCAGCTTGGTCTCATAAAGCTAAGGCTTGTGGTTGTGAGCTGGTTATATTTCCTGAACTCGCTGTCTCCGGTTATCCTCCCCAGGATCTTTTGGAGAGAGCCTCCTTTCTTCTCGCCCACGATGCTGCAATAAGCAAGTTACTTGTTGATTTGCCCGATCTTGACGTCATGTTTGGATGCTTTGAACGGCGTAAGGGATCAAATGGGAAAAATCTCTTCAACTCAGCAGCGGTTGCACGAAAGGGCGAAATTATTTTTCGGGCCAGGAAGCAATTGTTGCCATCCTACGATGTCTTTGACGAGAGCCGTTATTTTGAACCGGGACAAACACCCAGGCTTTATGAATTGAAAGATCTGAAATTTGGTGTCACCGTATGTGAGGACGTCTGGAGTGAAGAAGTGAAGGAATATGACACGGAACCGGTGGACGAACTCTTCTCACTGGCCGCTGCAAACCGGGAAACTCTCCATGCGATAATAAATATTTCTGCATCGCCCTTTCAGCGCAATAAAGAAGGGGTTCGAAAAAGTATTTTTCAAAATATATCCCGCAAATATTCAGTTCCCTTTCTTTATTGCAATCAGGTTGGTGGTCAGGATTCCCTTCTTTTTGACGGTCGCAGTCTGGCAATGGACAGAACCGGAACAGTTGTATCCCAGGCTTTGGGGTTTCAGGAGGATATGATCGTTGTAGACAGCGGGAGTTGGCACGGCGATATGAACGGACCGACTGAGCTTACCGAACAGGCTGCGGTGTATCAGGGTCTTGTCATGGGGGTTACCGACTATGTCCATAAATGTCATTTTTCTTCCGTAGTACTCGGGTTGTCCGGCGGCATCGATTCGGCACTGACTGCAGCAATCGCTGTTGATGCTCTTGGTCCTGAAAATGTACTTGGAGTAGCCTTGCCATCGCCTTACAGCTCCCCGGATTCTTTGGAAGATGCCAAAAAACTTGCCGAAAATCTCAACTGCCGGTTTGAAGTGTTGCCGATTTCTGAACTCTTCAGATCTTTCCGGCATAGTCTCGAGCCTCTTTTTGCCGGGCTTGGTGAAGACTTGACCGAGCAGAACCTGCAGGCCCGTATTCGTGGCAACCTGCTCATGGCGCTGTCTAATAAATTCGGACATTTGCTTTTGACAACCGGTAATAAAAGTGAGATGGCAGTTGGCTATTGCACCCTTTATGGAGATATGAGTGGTGGTCTGGCCGTGATATCCGATGTTCCAAAACAGCTGGTCTATGAACTTGCTGCCTATGTCAATAGGTCGCGCGAAATCATTCCAGCCAGAATTATTACCAAAGCGCCAACCGCGGAACTGAAACCGGATCAGACAGACCAGGACGATCTGCCGCCATACGAAATTCTTGATCAGGTGCTGGAGTTACATCTGGAAGAAGGGCAAGGATATAATGAGATAGTTGCCCGCGGTTTCGATGAAAAGATGGTGCATGATATTTTGCGTCGGGTACGGCTGAATGAGTACAAACGCAAGCAGGCCCCAATGGGGCTGAAGGTAACAACCAAAGCGTTTGGTTTCGGGCGCAGATATCCCAATGTTCAGAATTTCCAGGAATAATCTTTGAGTGGCTTTACAATTTGAAAGATAGTCGATTTACCTTACAAAATATCCTGAAATTGCTCGTTCTGGCTGGAACCTTGAGTGCGCTGGGTTGGCTCATTGCCCGTGAACAGATGATACAACGACCGGATAAACTCTTTGTGACCAGTTCCGGCAGTGTCGATATGTGCCTCAGCTGCCACAAGGATGAAAAACTCGATCCAGCTCACGATGCTGCCATCATCGGTTGTTCTCCCTGTCATCTCGGAAATCCCCTGGCTGTAACGAAAGAACGGGGACATGAGGGGATGGTGCTTAATCCGGGCGATCTTCGCCTTGTGGAAAAGACCTGTTCAGTTGAAGGCTGTCACCCTGCCGATGTTCATAAGGTGAAGAACTCCCTGATGGCCACAAACAGGGGAATAATCGGGACATTACTCTATTATTGGGGCGAAAGTGACAGCCAAAATACAGAGATTACGGTAGAAGAGCTTCTGAAAAGCGGCAAAAACTCTCTGGCCTTGGATTATTTCCGAAAACTCTGCGCCACGTGTCATCTCTGGAAACAAAAAAATGATCTCCCGGGAACTCCGGATTTTTTCAACGAAAAAGGTGGTGGGTGTTCCGCCTGCCATTATTACATCCCCGGCAAAGGCGGTGTTGACGAAATACTCGTTTCCGACAATAAACCTGCAGCAAAAAGTACGGATAAAAAGATTCATCCTCTTATCACCAAAAAAGTGCACAGTGTCAATTGTGTTCGGTGTCATAACCGTTCCGGCAGGATTGGCATATCGTATATGGGGATCTTTGAATCCGAGGGCTATGGCACACCGTATGAAGAAGGACATCTGAATTCTAAACAGCTTCCGGGCTCCAGGTTTTATCTTGATATTGCCGATGACGTACATCATGAAAAAGGGATGGAATGCATCGATTGTCACACCCGCAATGAGATTATGGGTGACGGCACAAGTTATGCCCATTATGAAGATCAAGTGGAAATTTCCTGCCAGGTATGTCATGGAGATTCTCCAGGGACAACAAGAAAAAATAACAGGCTTACCAACATCGAAAGCGACAACGATAAGGTGATACTGGTGGGCAAGGTCGATGACAAGGTGCATCCGGTTAAAACCGCCAAAAAAGGTGTCTGCGATTTTGCTCCCCATAAGCGGGTATCCTGCGAGGCTTGCCATTCAACCTGGGTTGCCCAGTGTTATGGCTGTCATGTCAAACGAGATGCATCGCTGACTCATCTTGATAAGCTAAGCCATGAACAGACAGAGGGATTGTGGGAGGAAGGACGCTCCTATATACGGTATGAACGGCCCATGCTTGGTGTCTGGAAGGATGAGATAGTTGTTGTTACTCCTGGATGCCAGGATATTGTCACGGTAGTTGATAAAAATGGTAAAATTGATAAGAGCTTTGACAGATTTACCATGGCGGCGATCAATCCCCATACCACCCAGGCTAAGGGCCGTGAATGTGTTGATTGCCACGCCTCCACCAAAACAGTTGGCCTGGGGGAGGGGAAAGTTTTTTTACGCGAGGGTGAACTGGTCTTTGAATCAATAAACCAGGGAGTGGTGACAAGTGCTGGTACTACTGTGCCCTTTGATGCGTATGTTACGATTGATGGTGAACCCTTGCAGCACAGTTCCCGATCGACTTTGCGACCCTTTGACAAGAGTGAGCTGCGGGCCATTCTGCGTGTTGGACTCTGTGTCAGGTGTCATGATCGATATGATGATACGATATGGAAAGATTACAACGGGCAAACTGTTTGTCGTCGTCCGGAATTATCCACCGGTTTACAGGATGAAGATTTTCCTCCAATAGAGAGGGGGCAGCTATCGGAACAGTAAGTGGAAACACCGCTGGTTTAAAAACCCATCAACTGAAAGCTCTCGAGCGAATAGGGCAGAAAAGGGTACAGCGAGATAAAATCATCAGCCCGGAAATAGCCAGGACGCTCTGTCAGCTCTCGAAGGAATTGAACAGACAGCTAGGCCTGCTTGTTCATCGGTCTGGAAAAATTGAGTCTGTGATTGTTGGAGATTATTCTCAGGTCATGCTGCCACAGCTTGGTCATATTCGAGCAACCGGAGGCAGATTGCGTGGGCTGAGACTGGTTCACACCCATCTGGCCGGTGAGGATATCAGCGATGAAGACCTGATGGATTTACTTTTTTTACGACTTGATCTTCTTTCAGTCATAAAAGTAGATACGGAAGGGCTCCCGGATAAAATGTACTCAGCCTATCTCTTGTCCGGTGTACAGGATGGTAAAAACTGGGCTTTCCTCGAACCTGCTCACCCAGCCAATCAGCCTGAATCATTTGAAGACCTGATTGCGGCTATAGAAGGGGATTTTTCACTGGGACACAGGGCAAGTCTGGTCGATCAGGGTGAAGACCGCGCCATTCTTGTCAGTGTAACGACCGAACAAAAACGTCAGGCGGATGAATCCCTTGCCGAACTTGTCGAATTGGCTCGTTCGGATAATATCACTATTCTTGATACCGTTCTGCAACGCAGAAACAGAGTGAATCCGCGACTCATTCTCGGCAAAGGCAAACTTGCCGATATTATGATCCGTGCGCTGCAGCTTGATGCCAATTTGTTGATTTTTAACCAGGAGCTGAATCCTTCGCAGATAAGATCTATCACTAATTTCAGTGACTTACGTGTAATAGACAGAACTCAGCTCATCCTTGATATTTTTGCCCACAGGGCAATGAGTCGGGAAGGAAAATTGCAGGTGGAGATGGCGCAGTTGAAGTATATGCTCCCGAGGCTTTCGTCAAGGGATGATGCATTGTCGAGACTGACTGGAGGAATCGGTGCCCGGGGGCCAGGTGAAACCAAACTTGAGATCGATCGTCGCCGTATTAATGACAGATTGGCTCGCCTTGCAAAAGAACTGAAACAGGTGAGTGATGAGAGGTACCGACGCAGAGCGCAACGAAGGAAAAAAGAGTTGCCGGTGCTCTCTCTGGTTGGCTACACCAATGCCGGAAAATCCACTCTTCTCAACACCCTGACGAATAGCGATATTGTAGCTGAGAACAAGCTTTTTGCAACTCTTGACCCAACAAGCCGACGACTGCGGTTTCCGACGGAAATGGAGGTCATTATTACCGATACGGTGGGCTTTATCAGAAACCTGCCGGCTGACCTTCTGCAGGCATTCATGGCAACCTTAGAGGAATTAAAGGAGGCAGACCTTCTTGTCCATGTCGTCGATGTGTCAAATCCCGGTTTCCGGGAGCAGATGGCCGTTGTCGAACGCCTTCTCCAGGACCTTGAACTGAATACAATACCTGTTCTGACCCTCTTCAATAAAATTGACCGGGTCGCAGACAGGGATTTGATACAACAACTTATCGGTAAGGAGGGTATTACCATCAGCGCTCTGCATCCGGAAACGCTGGGGGATTTTCTTGTTCAGGCTGAAAAACTCATAGGAAAGGCTCTGGAGCGTAACCTAGGGTAGCAAATAAAACCCCAGCTCTTTTTCAAAAGCTCTGTCCCGAACAAATTCACAACCAATACGGTTTGCCTTTACAGTCCTGATAATAACTTTTTTAAAAAGAACTGTTTCCTGTTTATTATTGAGAGTGAATACCAGTGAACCTTGCTGTCCTATCATCAGGTCATGGTTCCCGCGTACCTCAAAGCAGGCACCGACGAGGGAAAGGTTTATAACTTTCACCTTTCCCCCCGTAACTGAGGGACCCACTGACCCATATATTCCATCCAGATCTGTATCCTTGCGAATATATCGCCGGAACTCCAGTTGAACCTTATATAAATGCCCGCACTTGCATTTGACCTTAATAAGGTGCAGTCGATGTCGAAATTCTCTGACTGGAATTGCCTTGGCACTGTCGCATTCCGGACAGACAATCACTGCTTCGTCTTCAGATTTGACAAATGATCTGTAGGTTTTTAGCTGATTTTTCATGAAATATTATACAATCTCCCAAAATTTATTACAAATGAGGATCCACAATAAGTTTATGCTTCATATTTGGGAGAGGCAAATGCTGAGAGTGCGAGATACTGAAGGGAGAAACGCCATTTATCATGATTCATCAATCATAGATAATGGCAGTATAATTCTCCAGGATTTTTTCGGTCTCCAGATCGAGTTCGCCGGCTACTTCATGTATCTGGTATTCCTGACCGCAGACCGTACACCGCATGCGCACTCTCCTGCACATACGGTGTACTTCCAGTTTTCCGGAACATTTCTTACATTTCATGTTTTGCCTAACTGAGCAATTGCTCACGGGTGAATACTGATTCGAGAGTATATCCGGCCTTTGCCAGGGCTTCGGTACCACCTTCCTGCCTTTCAACAACTGTGGCAATAAGACCAACTTTAAAACCGGCAGCCTCCACTCTGTCGATAACTTTCAGGAGGGTTCCGCCGGTGGTCACTACATCTTCAAGCAGGGCAACTGTGCACCCTTCAGGCATGTTCTTCAACCCTTCAATGTAGTTGCCGGTACCATGACCTTTGGCTTCTTTGCGAACAATAAAAGCAGGAATAGGTAGTTGTGCAAGAAAGCTGGCGATAGATACCGCCGTGACAAGTGGATCCGCCCCAAGAGTCATACCGCCAACTGCATGTATGGGAGTGGGTGATTTTTGCAGCAGTTCGAAAAGTAACTTTCCACAAAGGTAGGCACCTTCTGCTGAAAGTGTTGTCTGCTTGCCGTCAATATAAAAATCTGAAGTCTTACCGGAAGTAAGGGTAAAAGTTCCTTGTCGATAGGATTTTTCAAGGAGAATCTGCTTAAGTCTTTGTCTGTCGTCCATGGCAACTTGATCTATGTCTAAGTGAAATTATTATAAATTACAGTCGTTCATTGAATTGCTTTGGATACTACCTTTTTTTTAATTATGTTTAAAGAAAAAACTGGTAATCATTTGGAAAGCAATGTTAGGCTGGCCTTGCTACTGAAAAGAGTTTCCCGCAAGGGAATAATATAAACCTGAAATAGACAGATAATTTCATCAGGGAGAAGAATATGTGCGGCATTGTAGGATATTGTGGCCCCCTTCGTGTGGTGCCGGTAATTCTTGAGGGTCTCAGACGACTTGAATATCGTGGTTACGACTCGGCAGGTATTGTTTACCTCGAAGACGGAAAACTTGTCAAACATCGGTCTGAAGGAAAGCTGTCGCGCCTTGATGCTCTTATAGGTGACGCGCTCATTGCTCCGTCTCATATTGGTCTCGGTCACACCCGCTGGGCCACCCATGGTGCTCCGACGACACAAAATGCACATCCCCACTGTGATTGTACGGAGAATCTCGTTGTAATCCATAATGGTATCATTGAAAACTATCACTCGCTTCGGGAAGAATTGAAGCAGAAAGGACATGTGTTTTCGTCTGAAACCGATACCGAGGTACTGGCTCACCTGATCGAGGATAATCTTAATGGTGACCTGGTCGTCGCCATGAAAAAAGCAATAAGTCTGGTAGAAGGCTCTTTTGCAATAGGAGTTCTCTGGACCGGCATGCCGGATACGCTCATTGCCGTTCGTAATCAGAGTCCCCTGGTTCTTGGCGTCAGTGAACAGGATGGCAATTTTATGGCCTCGGATATTCCGGCCCTTTTACCGTATACCAATAAAGTCATTTTTATGGATGACATGGAACTGGCCATCCTGAAAGCCGACAGCTGCGAGATTTTTTCACTCATCAGCGGCAAGCTGTTGCAAAAAGACATTACGACTATTAATTGGAACGCCGCAATGGCCGAAAAGGCCGGATACCGGCATTTCATGCTGAAAGAAATTTTTGAGCAGCCCCAGGCCGTCACGAATACAATCAGCGGCAGAATCAATGCGGAGTCAGGAGTAGTGGATCTTGCTGAGATCAACCTGTCACAGGCCGATGTGGAGAATATTGATCGAATCTTTCTTGTCGCCTGCGGAACATCCTGGCATGCAGCGCTTGTTGCCAAATATTGGATAGAAAAATATGCCCATATCACAGTGGAAGTGGATATCGCTTCAGAGTTTCGATACCGTCATCTGCTGGTTAACGAGCGAGTGCTGACGGTTGCCATTTCTCAATCCGGCGAAACCGCCGATACCCTGGCCGGAATACGTAAGGCAAAAGAGTTGGGAGCAAAAATAATAACGATCTGCAATGTTGTCGGCTCGACCATGACCCGTGAATCCGATGGGACTATTTATACCCATGCAGGGCCTGAAATTGGGGTCGCCTCCACAAAAGCCTTTATTTCTCAATTGACTGCACTTTTCCTGTTCACCCTCTATCTTGGACAGAAGAAAAAAACAATCAGTCTTGAAGAGAGTGCTGAACTTGGCAGGGAACTTATTAATATCGCAGGTGTTATCGAAAAGGAACTGCCCCGGATTCAAGAGGAAGTGCAGGTACTCATAGAAAACTATTATAGCAGCCGTGATTTTCTTTTTGTGGGCAGAGGTCTCAATTATCCAATCGCTTTGGAAGGAGCGCTAAAACTGAAGGAAATTTCTTACATTCATGCCGAAGGGTATGCCTCGGGGGAACTCAAACACGGTCCTATTGCGTTAATAGACAAAGATATGCCGATTCTGGCACTGGTACCTCAGGACGAGGTCTATCAAAAATCCATTTCCAATGTTGAGGAGATCAAAGCCCGCCAGGGTCGGATTATCCTGTTCGGTACAGAAGGCGACAAACATCTGAAAACCATTACCAATGATGTGATTTATCTGCCCAAAGTACATGACGCAATGAACCCTGTTCTTTATACGATTCCAGCTCAACTGCTGGCTTATGAGATTGCCACCAAACGCGGCTGCGATGTGGATCAGCCACGAAACCTGGCGAAGAGTGTAACAGTGGAATAGTGATGGGAGAATTTAACTTTCACTGAAATTATAGAGCCGCTGGAAAGCGGATGCCTTGAATACGGCGATGAGTTCGCTTCCCGGCCTTATCTCCATTTCCTTGAGCGACTGAGGGACGATTTCGGCAATGAGTATATTGCCGCCGCAATCAAGCTCGACACCTACCAGCCAGTCCGTCTGGTAGGTATTGCGTACGATACAGGGCTGCATATTGCGGGCACTTGTTGCTTCGGGATGTTTTTTAAAGAGCAGAATATCCCTGCTGTTCAATGAGAATTGGCCCGCACCCCTGTTTTCCATCTTGACCAGCATCAAGGTCACATTTCCCCAGCGATAGCTCATGAGCTGGCCGAGATCTTTCGGTGAATCGAGCTGCAGCAGATTGGTGTAGCCTCGTCCACCGCTGCCCAACCGGGTGCGCGCCAGTTCTTCTGTTGTAAGCTGCTGGGCAACATGTCCCTGTTGCATCACGATGACCTCATTCGGTCATCATGCGCATCTCCTGCAGGCTGTGGCTGATAAAGAGCATTGGTATCGAAAATTCGGTAAAGACCCGCTGCAGATGTGGAATAATCTGGTATTTCAACATACCGTCAAGTCCGGCCAACGGTTCATCAAGCAAAATCAGATATGGGCAGGCGAGGATGGTTCTGCCAAGCGCTACCCGCTGGCGTTCACCACCTGAAAGTTTTGTTACCCTGCGCTCCAGCAGTTGATCCACCTGAAGGACCCGAAACAATTGCTCCGGATCGATGGTTCTTTCCCGAGGTGGAATCCTGTTCAAGCCGTAGAACAGATTTTTTTCCACGCTCATATGGGGGAAAAGATGAGCATGTTGAAAAACAACACCCACCCGCCTTTTGTCCGGGGCAAGGTTGATTCCTGACTTATGGTCAAAGAGTGTCCGACCGTTCAGCCTGATATGTCCTTCATCAGGTTTCAGCAGGCCGGCCAGCATGTGCATCAAGGTAGACTTGCCACTTCCGGAGGGACCGAAAACACCACACTTCCTGGTCTCCGTAGAAAACCTGATATCACACTGAAACTCCGTAAAACTTTTTTTAACATCCACATCCAGAAACATAACCTATCTCCGTGACAGGGTGCGGTTTGCCGCTTCCCCAACCAGTAACACAACAAACGACAGGACAATGGAAACCAGGCACAGCGAGAGGGCCATGCTGTCTCCACCAGGGGTGCTGGTGTATTGATAGATGGACAGCGGGATGGTTTGGGTCACCCCGGGAATATTGCCGGCCAATACAATGGTGGCCCCGAACTCACCAAGACTACGAGCAAACATCAAGGTCATACCGGCCAGGATGGCACGCCCGCAGAGGGGGATGGTAATGCTGAAAAGAGTGTCCCACCATTTTGCCCCGAGTGTTCTCGATGCTTGTATATACTGTCTTTCGATACCCTCGAGACCAATGCGAATCGAACGGACGAGGAGTGGAAAACCGACGACGGCTGAGGCAATAACCGCCCCTTTCAATGTAAAAATTATGCTAATGCCAAATGATTGGAGAAAGTGACCAATCCAGCCGTTGCGGCCAAAGAGCAGGAGCAGGAGGTAACCGGTAACAACCGGCGGCAGGACCAGCGGCAGGTTGACGAGTCCTTCAAGAAGCGCTTTTCCGCGTATGTTGGTCATGGCCAGAAGGTAGGCAACAGAAAACCCTGCAGGAAGGGTAACTACCGTTGCAGTTACAGCTACCTGAATTGATAACCTGATGGCTACAATATCATCGGGTGTAAGAGTCAACATGGTCAAAGGTTCGGCTCAAATCCATATTTGGTTAAAATGGCTTTCGCTTTCGGACTCTTTAAATATTCATAAAAAGCTTTTGCCTGATCATTTTTCGTCCCGGTTGTCGTCAGGGCCACCGGATAGGTAACCCTGTTATAGAGTTCTTCTGGAACAGTAAACAGTATGTGCGCATTTTGAGCGAGAAGGGCATCGGTTTTATAGACAAATGCGCCGTCCACTTCACCCCGGTCGGCGTAGATCAAGGCCTGGCGGACATCTTTTGCCATGACCAGTTTTCTTGCCTGTTCAAGTTCTGTGTATACTCCGGCATGCTCCATAGCCTGCTTGGCGTACTGGCCGGCAGGGACGCTCTGCGGGCTGCCTAAAGCGATACGTTCCAGGCTGACAAGTTTTTCCAGGGAAAGTTCGACTGATTTTTTCTCACCGACAAACACCAGTTTATTAAAGGCCAAAATACGCTCTGTTGCTGGCGAAACCAGTTGTTTCTCAACAAGGTATTTCATCCATTTTGGATTTGCCGAGACAAAGATATCCGCAGGGGCACCCTGGTCAATTTGTTTTGCCAGACTTCCGGAAGAAGCGAAATTTGGCAGGAGTTCTATTTCAGTATTATTCTTTGTAAAATCTCTAATCAGTTCTCTGAAGACATCCGTCATGCTCGCGGCAACCGACAGGTGAATGGTTTGTGCCTGCACGGCCATGACAGAAAAAAGCTGTAAGAATAAAACGGTGACGAACAATTTCAGTTTCATCAGGTGCTCCTTTGATTGATCTAATATACCGTAATGTAATGTTTTCTCTATGGTTGTCGAATAACAGGACATCTTCAGCATTGCAAGGCAAAATATATACCATCTGCTGGTATCTTAGGAAAATATAATTGAATGCTCGTGTAACACTTTGACTAATAGAATAAAAGAGGGGGAAGAAAATGATCCTGCAATGTTAAAAACTTGCAAAAAACAGGATGTTATGAGAGAATTTAAGAACAGAGGCGGTCAGGTTTTTCATTTTTCGCGAGGAGGCCAAATATGAGCTTTATGAATGAAATCAAGAAAGTTGTTGTTCCGGTTGACTTCTCTGATAATTCAAGATTAATTGCTGAGTCTGCCGGCTATCTGGCCGGAAAATTCGGAGCATCAATGTATCTTGTCTTCGTCGTGCAGAATTTTGAAGATTATTCCGGATTTTTCGTTCCCCAGATGACCTTGCCGACACTGGAAGGGGAACTGACTGAAAGTGCCGGAATAAAAATGGCCTCGTTTCGTGAGGAAATGGTCGAATTTTGTACAAATGCAGGGGTAAAAGAACTTGACTACAAGGTCTTTATGGGCGATGTAGGTGAAAAAATTGTTGAATTTGCCAACGAGGTCGAGGCGGATCTTGTCATCATGGGCACTCACGGCTACAAAGGCCTGGAAAAGATAATGTTCGGCTCTGTTGCAGACAAGGTTGTGCGTTCCGCTGCTTGTCCGGTATTAACTATTAATCCATATACCTGCTGCAGGGAGGTAACAGAATAATTGTTTCGCCCCCTGCAAAGGGGGCATTATAGCCTTAGCCCACTACGACCAATAATCCGTTTTCCGGTGTATTTTTTTCAGGCTGATTTTTGCCAATAAGTGCAGAACAGGCAATATCCTGGAAAAGATGGCATTTTACAGGAATCCTTCCAAATTGTTTTGCCGGAAAAGCAATCTCCAGCTGTGTTTTCCATTCCTCTGTTATCGCCGCAAAATCAGTAGTGCTTTTCGCGCCTTCTTCCGTGAAATTTTTTATGTGCAAAAAATCCACAAGCATCTTTTCAATCCGGGACAAAAGCGCCTTGTTGTTCTCACAGAAAGCGGCAGCCGCCTGAGAGGCTTCGTCGCTGTTCCAGCCGATAAGGCCTGGAAGTTCCAGGCAGGATATGAGCGGGGCAGGGTGGTTTGTTCGTTTCTCGTATGATTCCAGCAGGAGTTCCCCACCGTCCTGGCTGGTCGTAAGAAAGATTGCACATTCCTCAATATTACCCTCCAGAAAGAGGGTCTTCCAGGCATTAAATCGTTTTTTCATATTCCCTGAACTGGCGGCGTTCAGATTGTCTGTTACCTGGCGGAGTTCGGCAAAAGGATTGTCTTCTTCGCTCACTTCCTCATCGCCATGCAGTACCTTGAAAAGATCGGCCTGATCGTCTGTCAAGTACTGCAAGGTTACGGGCAATCTCTTCTTCCTCCCGGTCAAGAATCTCACCAATTGACAGAACCAGTCTTGCCTGCCAGAGTTTTTCTTCCTTTTCCACCTGCACTAATTTTGCCTGTTGATTGATGGGTGTGCGGAGAAAGTTTAAGATGGCTCCTTCAGAATCTTCATCTACGGCGGATGGACCTGTCTTGCCGGCCAGAACCAGGGAGCTCAGCTGGGCTGCATAATCGTCTTTTCGATTTCTGATATCATCGACTAAATGCAGAAATCGATTCCGGTTTTCACCCAGGGGGCAGGGAGTATGTACTTGACAGAATCCCGATTTAATGAAACTATCTGTGGATTCATCGTTGGAGTCCGCAATTTTCGCTTCTACCGGGTTGATGAGGTGAATCTTCTGAAATAACAAAAATATCGGATATTGACGTATCGAGTAGATATCCGTTCCCGGAAAATAGAGAGTGTTAAGTGAGTTCATATGCAAGATATCAGAGGAAAAGTTTCGTTATATTTTTCGGCCATCATTTATCTGTTGTTTAACCTGCGTCTGGGAGCTGACAACATGACAACCCTGAAGGCTACTTTCTGGCAGATTCTCCAGACTGCGCCTTATGTGGCCGGGGTCACCTATGTGGTTATCGCCCTCCTGCAGTATATGGCAGATGGGGAAAAACTCCCATGGGACAGGCGATTGCGGTTGTTTTTTGCAATCGGCATCATGGCCGGACTTATTTACGGCATATATGAATACGCCGGGGTCAGCACAGGCGTTAAATAATACCTGTAGTCTCGCACTCTGTCACTCTGAAACTGGAAGAAATGATTGCCTGAAAGTAATACCGGTTGCCTGGCCGGGTCTTTGCCCTTTAATAAATAATTTTTATGTTCTACCTCCACGTCTCAAACCGCACGGAAAACCTGTTGCGTCACATGGCCGCGGTCATACGGACGGATAAGCAGGCTGATCTGTTCGCCACAGAGTTGTTCCTTATCCAGAGCCAGGGCATAGAGCGGGTAATAGCCCAAACCCTGGCTGACGAATTTCGCAGCTTCTGTAATTTCAAGTTTTTTCAGCCCCTCGATTTCCTGGGATTTGTCGCGGACAGACTTGGCATGGGGATAACGCCTGACGGTTTTCATCGGCAGATCCTCGCCTGGCGGCTTGATGGATTACTCCGGGATCTTTCCGGAGAGGCCTGCCTGCCGCTCACCACGTATTTTGCCGGGGAAAACAGCGAGCTTAAACGATTCCAGCTCGCTCGTCGTCTGGCAAACATCTTTGATCAGTATCAGGTGATGCGGCCGGACATGCTGTTAAAATGGGAGTCCGGCAAGCTTGCTACCAGTCATCCGGCCGAAATCTGGCAGATGGATCTCTGGCAAAGGCTTCTTCGTCAGCCGGAAGGAGATGTACATCGCGGTATGTTGTTTAAAAAGGTCATCGAAAGGCTCAAGAAGGAGAAAGACCTTGGTGAACTCCTGCCCAAACGTATCTCCATCATGGGTCTGCATACCATCCCGCCAATTTTTCTTGATTATCTCAACTCCTTGTCCCCTCACATGGACGTGCATCTTTTTCTGCTTTCACCCTGTCGCAACTATTGGGGGAATGTAGAGAGTCAGCGAACGCAGTTTAAACGGATGGCCCGGAAAATCTCTGACAACAAACAAGCTGAGGTGGACGAGCATCATCCGCTTCTGGCTGTTCTTGGCAGGCAGGGGCGTGATCTACAGAATATGATGCTGGAAGGTGCCGACTTTGCCCTGGAATTTGCAAGCTATGCAGATCCTTTGGAAGGGAAATCGTATGCTGGATCGCACCTTCTGCAGCGACTGCAGGCAGGTCTTCTGGATGGAAAGCTGCCAGATGGCCCACGGCCTCCTTTAATCGCAGAGGACAATTCTATCCAGGTTGTTTCCTGCCATTCCAAACTTCGGGAAATAACCGTTCTAAAAGATCACCTTCTGTGTCTTCTTCACGAGGATTCCAACCTGGAGCTGCGGGAAATAATTGTCATGGCTCCGGATATCCAGGAATACGCGCCGCTCATTCCTGCCGTATTTGAAGACATCAAACATTCAATCGCCGATCGCAGTATCCGCAGGCGAAATTCCATTATCTCCGCATTTATAAGTTTTCTCGAACTCTTTACCGGCAGGTTCGGGTGGAGTGAGCTTTTCGATCTGTTGCGGCAGCCGGTTGTTTTTCCACAGTTCCAGCTTTCGTTGTCAGATCTCGATACCCTGCAGCAGTGGGTGAATGGTGCAGGGATCCGCTGGGGCTTATCTGGACAACAGCGCGCCGAGGCAGGTCTTCCCGGCTTTTCTGAGGCCAGCTGGAAGGAGGGCCTTGACCGGTTACTCATGGGCTACGCGATTGGGACTGAGGAATTTGTCGATGGCGTACTGCCTTTTGTCGATATAGAGGGCAGAGGGGCCTGTGCTCTGGGCGGCCTCTGTCGATATATCGAGTTGATTGAAGAAGCACGGCAGGATTTTTCGCAAAAGCGTTCCGTTGCCAGATGGTCGAAAACATTGCAGGCGATTGTTGCAAAACTTTTTGGCGAGGAATATGAACAGGAGTTGGTTGAACTTCGATCGATCGTTGCCGAACTGGCGGAATCAATCAGCCTCTTTCATACTGCCGAGGTCAGTTTCAGAGTGATTTGTGAATGGCTCAAACAATCATCGAAAGAGAGTCGGTCAAGCACCGGGTTTCTGCGGGGGCAGCTTACTTTTTGCTCGATGCTGCCGATGCGTTCCATACCTTTCAAGGTCGTCTGCCTGATCGGGCTCAACGACGGCGTTTTCCCCAAAAATGATAATCACGACACCTTTGATCTTATGGGGGTGGATTTTCGCCCGGGTGATCGATCGCCGCGATCAGATGATCGATATCAGTTTATGGAAGCGATACTGGCGGCAAGGTCTCATCTCTATCTGAGCTATATCGGCCAATCTATTCGAACCAACGAATCGATTCCACCTTCGGTTGTGGTAACCGAATTTCTGGAAGTGCTTCAGGCTGGATACGGCGTCAAAGACATCGTCGTTCGTCATCCGCTCCACCCATTCAGTCGAAAATATTTTGAAGAAGGGAAAGACAAGCGGCTTTTCAGCTATAACAGTTATTACTGCAGGACCGCAGACATCCTGCAGCGAGGAGTGCAGCCACCGACGGAGTGGTGGCAGGGAGAGCTTGATGACACGATACGTAAAGTGCTCCTCAGTAATCTGCTCAGCTTTTACACCAATCCGCAGAGGTTCTTTATTAAGGAATGTCTGGGCATCCGGTTGGACATGGGTCAGGACCTGCCGGAAGAGAGGGAGTTGTTTGGAGTGTCAGGCCTTGATAAATATCACGTCGAGGATGCAATGCTTCGCTCCGGCCTTACCGGAAATCTTGCCGACTTGTTTAAAAAAATACAGACCAGGGGACAGTGGCCACTTGGCACTTCTGGCAGACTGGCGTTCGAAGAAAAGCGCATCGGCGTAGAAGCCTTCATTGGCAAGATACAAGGGCAGCAGATGGGGGCGAGGCGTGCCGATATGAAGCTCGATCTGGCTGCAGGCGACTATCGTCTCCTTGGGTTGCTGGGTAATCTTTATGATAATGGAGCGATGCTGATCCGGTATGGTAATTTGCGCGGACGTGATCTCCTGCTGGGCTGGATACACCACCTGGTGCTCCGCAGACTGATGCCGTCATTGAAAACACGCATTGTGGCAATGGACAGTATCATTGGTTTCAATGATACAGCGGGCGGGCCGGACCTTGAGACCTTGCTGAGAAATTTTGATAATGGTTGTCGGGCACCATCAGCTTTTTTTATCGAACCCGCCTTTGATTTTGCCAGGCAACAGGCCAAAAAGACTTCTGTCTCGCCTGTCGATAAAGCTCAGAAGACCATGAACCAACGGTTGCTAAATGGTTATGAGCCGGAATGGCAACTGCTCTTCTCCGGCAGTGGAGAGGAGATTGCGCTCGGACCGGAATTCGAGCGATTATGTCATGAGATAATGTGTCCGATATGGAGTAGTGTCGATGAGTAGCAGCTATGAAGTTTTTGACGCTGCCCGGCTTGAGCTGAAAAGGGGCATCAACCTTGTCGAGGCCAGCGCAGGTACCGGTAAAACCTATGCCATCGGCATGCTGGTTTTACGGACTTTGATTGAATTGCGCGTACCGATTGAAAAGATTTTGATAGTTACCTTTACCAAAGCCGCTACAGAGGAGCTGAAAGCACGTATTCGGGCGAAGCTGGTTGAAGCAAGAGAACTTCTTAAGGTTGATGATGAATCAACAGCAGACACGGTCGATAAAACCATGGTTGACTGGATATCGACCATCACGAACCGTCAGGCGGCACTTCATCTGCTCCAGCTCGCCCTCTATGATATCGACCGGGCGGGGATCTTTACCATTCATGGTTTTTGTCAGCGTATGCTGGTCGAACAGGCGCTTGAGAGTGGACAACTCTTTGATGTTGAGCTGCTCACCGATATAGCTGCAATCCGCAATGAGATAGCCGATGATTTCTGGCGATCCCATGTATATTCGCTGGATCCATTGCCCTGTGCTCTTCTTACCCGGTCTTTTCCGGATCCAGAACAACTATTGGCAAGTGTTACAGCGGTCTTTGGCGAAAATGGCCGGATCGAACCCCAGGTCGACTCGATCGATGATGTTTTGAGCCGACTCAAAGCTGCCATGGATGCCATGGTTTCCTGGTGGACCAAAGACAACTCTCATCTTTACCACTGTTTTTCATCCGCTTTGGCTGAAGGGTATTTCAAGAAGTCCGTGTCTGAGGATTTTGAAGTGTGGTTTCAGTCACTTAAGGAGTTTTTTAGTGGTGAAAGTGTGGTCCTTCCGGAGAAAATCCATCTGCTCGGACGGGAACAACTCACCGATGAGCTGAATGGCAAGAAACTTCAAGGTGCGAAAAAACAGGCGTATCTTGCAGACTGGCCGCTTCCAGGGGCAGAGCTTGAAGAATTGCAGGCTGCAGCCGACAGTCTGCTTCTCACCATTCGAGTAAGCCTTGCCAGGAAGCTACGGAAAGAGGTGAGCCTTCGACTGGAACAGCAGGGGACCATGGGCTTTAATGACCTGATCATCCGTTTGTCGACAGCCTTGAAAGGGGACAGGGGCCACTTTCTGAAACAAATTCTTGGTGAGCGGTTTGCGGTTGCCTTAATAGATGAATTCCAGGATACCGACAGTTGTCAGTGGCATATTTTTTCTGAAATTTTTGGTGGAAACAAACATTATCTCTACCTGATCGGTGATCCCAAACAGGCGATCTATAAGTTTCGCGGTGCGGATATCCATTCCTATTTCCAGGCAAGAAAAGCAGCAGGCCGGTTACTGACCCTCGAAAAGAACTACCGCTCCCATCCCTCGCTCGTCAAGGAGGTGAACCGGCTCTTTGATTCAAGACCCAGGCCTTTTCATTTTGATGAAGATACCCTCGATTATCGCAGTGTTACGGCCGCAAGAGGAGAGGGCGATATTGACCTGATAAAGGATGGTGCGTCGCTGGCCGGAACGACCTACTGTACACTTTCACCTGAACCGAAAGATAAAGATGGCCGATGGACTTCGGGAAAAGCGGCCGCCCAGTTTCGTCAATACATTGTCGCCGAACTTGGACGCCTTCTCGACCCTGCTGCTCCCGTCTTCCTGAAAACGAACGATCAGCGGCCTCTCGCTCCCCATGACATTGCCATCCTTGTCCGGAGCAACAAACAGGCCGAAGAATATCTGCAGGCGCTGGCCAGGGCTTCAATTCCAGCCGTTGTCGGCAGCAGGCAATCAGTCTTCCAGACCAGAGAATGCAAGGAGATGTTCCTGCTCCTCCAGGCCATTGCAGCACCTGGTGAGACGGGTAAATTGAAGACTGCAATGACCATCTCCTGGTTTGGCTTTTCCGGTACGCATCTTCACGCACTCTGGCGGGACGAAGAACGCTTGAGTCATTATCACAGTCGATTTCTCGGCTATAATCAGCGCTGGCAGGAGCAGGGGTTTCTGGCCATGATGAGCAGACTCCTGGTAGAAGAAGAAGTCCTGCTCACTCTGGCTTCAGGGCAGATGGCCGAACGGTCCATTGCTAATATCCAGCACCTTCTAGAACTCGTTCAGGAACAGGAAAACGCGGAAAATTTCGGCACAGGTCAGATTCTCCAGTGGCTGCGTAAAATGATGCAGGGCGATAAAAGCGGTGACAACGCCGAACTGCTTCTCGACAGCGATGAGGAAGCAGTGCGTATCGTGACTATGCACAGCGCAAAAGGCCTGGAATATCCTGTTGTTTTCTGCCCCTGTCTCTGGTATCGCAGCAATCGTATAAGTACTGAAAAACACCAGGTAATCTGTCATGATGAGATGCATCAGGTAGTTGTCGATCTGGGTTCCGACCAGTTTGAACTCCGCAGGGAACAAGCTCAGCAGGAAGAGATGGCTGAAGATCTTCGGCTGCTCTACGTTGCCCTGACCAGGGCTAAAATCCGCTGCTATATCTGCTGGGCGGACAGTAAGCCACACAGCATGGTCGCCGACTCCTTTCAGTCTGCCCTTGGTTACCTGCTTTTTCCAGCTGGTCAAATTGATTATCAGGGCCAGCTCGAGATGTTTTCGGAGTTAGCCTGGGAAAAGGCAGTACAGCATGTAACTGTCTCTCTTGATGAACCACCTGCCAATTTTATAAGGCCTGCACTGGAGGGCGAACTGCGTTCCCGGCAATTTTTAAACCGGTCCTTACATACCGATTGGCAGATGTCGAGTTTTTCCGCAATGTCCTCACTCAGCGAATACGATCATGATGTTGAATCTGCAGCAGTGCCGGCGCGTGATGGAATCATCGGCGTCAAACCCGGTATTCCTGTAGTCGGATTGCCGGCGGGTCCAAATTTTGGCAATGTCATGCACGATCTGCTTGAATGCCTGTCATTTTCATCAATTGACGGGACGGAACAACAAGAAATGCAGTCAGCCCTCATCAGGCAGAAATGCACTCGCTACGGGATAGCAGCACCAACAGATGATGTGAAAAAACTGCTTGAGCTGGTGGTTACAGCCCCGCTTGCCGAGGACAGCTTTTGTCTTGCCATGCTTTCCGATGCAGCCTGTTTAAAGGAAATGGGCTTTTATTTCCATCTCAGCCTGCTGGCAACCGATCGAATTAATGCCCTGCTTGCAGATGAACCGACAGTTGCACCTCTGAGCCACAAGGTGATGCGTGGATACCTGACAGGATTTATTGACCTGATCTGTGAATACGGCGGGAAATACTATATTTTCGATTATAAAACCAATTTTCTTGGTGAATCGATGGATGATTACCGACCGGAAAACCTGGTCGCTGCCATGCAGTCCCACAATTACGGGCTTCAGTATTGGATCTACACGCTGGTGTTGCACAGACACCTGCAGAACCTGTTGCCTGATTATCGCTATGCAGACCATTTTGGCGGAGTGAGGTATCTCTTTGTGCGCGGCATGTCTCCGCATAGACCGGGTAACGGCGTGTACTCCACCCTTCCTGATTACGGCACACTGCTTGAGCTGGATGTGGCGATAGGAGGAACAGAGGGTGAGTGAACAGGTTTATACTTTTCTTGATATCCATTTCTCAAAATTCCTGGCCGATCGGTCCCGCTTGTCCGGAGTGGATAAAGACAGGTTTCAGCAGCTGGTCAGAAACCTCACAAGCGCACAAGAGGCAGGGCATAGCTGTCTGCCGGTTTCGGAGGATGATTCGCGTCTGCTCCAGAGCATTCACCTGGTGTCTGATGGAGCTCTGACGCCGCTCATACTTCGCAACGATCGGCTGTATCTGCACAGATACTTTTTTTATGAAACCAGGCTGGCAGAACAGATCAGCGCTATGGCCGCAGTGCACTTTCCCTTACAGGATAAAGAAAATCTGCTCGATAGTCTGTTCAAGGATTCCGATCCTGAACCCGATTGGCAGAAAGAAGCAGCGAAGATCGCTCTGCAGAAAGCACTGACAATTATTTGTGGCGGGCCTGGGACCGGCAAGACAACCACTGTAGTCAAAATTCTCGCCTTGTTGCTCCTCGATGCAGACGGGGACCATGGCCTCGATGTGGCCCTTGCCGCACCAACCGGCAAAGCGGCGATGCGGCTCAGTGAATCCATCGGCAGCAGTTTAGCCGGACTCCAGCTTCCGGAAAAAATTAAGGCGGCAATACCAATTGAGGCAAAAACCCTGCACCGACTGCTTGGGGTTACTCGTCATTCACATCAGTTTAAACATAACCGGCAAAACCCAATGGGCTGGGACGTGGTAGTAGTTGATGAAGCCTCAATGGTCGATCTGGCCATGATGAGTAAACTTGTCGATGCCCTCAAACCAGGCGCCAGGCTGCTGTTGCTTGGCGACAAAGACCAGCTTGCCTCGGTTGAAGCTGGAGCCGTACTTGGGGATCTTATAAAGAGTTTGCCCGGGAATACGGTTGAGTTGAAGAAAACCTATCGCTTCGATGATAACATCAAGCAACTTGCTGAAAGCATTAACGCCGGTGACAGCAAAAGAGCCTGGACGATCTTGTCGGATCCGGCTGCTGAAAATCTCACAATCCTCCCGGCAGAACCGATTGACTCTATCAGCAGGCAATATGAACGATTTATGGAAGAGGTCTATCGATCCCCCGAGCCGGACATCAGGAAGATTTTTGCCGTATTCAACAGTTTTCAGGTTCTTTGCGCAGTCCATCTGGGCCAGAGAGGTGTCGAGGGGATTAACAGCAGGGTGGAGTTGTCGCTTGCCCGCCGGGGATTCGACTGCCGGCCGGATAGCTGGTATCCTGGAAGACCGGTGCTTATAACCACAAATAATTATAGTCTTGACCTCTATAATGGTGATATCGGAATCTGTCTGCCTGACCCGGAAGATGGTTCTGTCAAAGTCTGGTTTGAGCGGTCGGATGGCAGCCTGAGATGCTATTCCCCTTATCGTCTTCCTCGCTGCCAGACTGTCTTTGCTATGACTATCCATAAAAGCCAGGGATCGGAATTTGATGAAGTCGTTGTCGTCCTGCCTGAAGAAGAAAACAGAATCCTTAGCCGTGAACTGATTTATACCGCCGTCACCCGTGCCAGAAAAACGGTAAGGATTGTGTCAGAGCAACAGGTTTTTGAGCAGGCTCTCTCGCGAAATATTATACGTTTCAGTGGTCTTGCCGAGCTGCTTGAAGAACATTCATTGAAAAGCTGAAAATGGAAGAAAATTACAACATACTGAAATGCAAGGGATTATTTGTCGTCGATCTGGACGGGACCCTGCTGTCCTCAGAGCGGCAGATTGCCTCCAAAGATCTGCTGTCCCTTGCCAGGTTGCAGAAGATGGGGTATCTGACAGCTATTGCAACAGGCAGATCCAACTACTCCTTTGACCAGCTCATAACCAAACTTGGTTTCTCCGGCACCAATGGTCTCTTTCCCGTCGATTATGTCATTTTTTCAACAGGGGCAGGCATTATTGATTTTCGCAGCAAAAAACTCCTTCAGAGCATCTCCCTTGGTCATGCAGACGTTTGCTACACCGCCGACTACCTGGAAACATCGGGTCTTGATTACATGATCCACAAACCGGTACCGGATACCTGCCATTTCCTTTACAGTTCAAGCGGCGGCATTAATCCTGATTTTCACCTGAGGCTGAAAATTTATGGAGAATTCGCCACGCCTTTATCCCCCGCAGCTCTACAGAATTTTGGTGATGCCACTGAAATTATTTGTATTGTACCTGATGACAGAGGTCACGAGGTTGCAGCTGAAATCTCAGCTACTCTCAAACAATACAGTGTCATAAAAGCAACCTCGCCACTTGATGGTAAATCTGTCTGGATAGAAATATTCGCTCCAACCGTTTCCAAAAGCCTGGCTGTCAAATGGCTGGCCGATTCATTCGGACTGCAGCAGAACGATATCTGCGCTGTCGGCAATGATTACAATGACGAAGACCTTCTGCACTGGGCCGGACAAAGTTTCATTGTTGCCAACGGACCCCCGTCTTTAAAAGCACTCTTTCAGGAGGTCGCCTCCAATGATAATTGTGGTGTTTGTGAAGCTGTTGACCGTTGGCTGACGGTAATTGAAAGTTGAAATATTGTTGACCTTCTTTCTCAATTCCCTGATAAGGGGACAGATTTATTATATTTTTTTCGGTCGTCCTGGCTTTTTATTTGAAAGACGGATACCGAGCTTTTTTTCTGCTTCGGCTCGAAATCGCTCACTCCCGGTCAACTGTCCCCTCTGCAAAGCATCTCGTATGAGTTTTATTTCGTCCTCCGGCACAGTACTCAGAACGTATTCTGCATAAGCCTTCTGTCTCTCCTGTCGACTGTCTCCCAGGGATAAATAGAAAGAGTGAAAATCAACAACTGGATCTCTTGTACCGATTATCTTAGAGGCATAACTCGACCATTGATATGCTGCCGGATCAACTACCATACCTGCGCGCATAGGATTGAGTTCAATATAACGACTGCAGGCAGACAGGTATTCTACTGATGAGACAATGCTCGACTTAAAACGCCCCTCCCATAAACTCCCGCTCCGTTTCTCAAGCTTATTGACATAACGCGTCTGCCGGCCAGCCACACGTTTCATCAACATGGATAATGACTCCGGCTTATCCCCGGGATCAACAATCAAGTGCACATGGTTTGTCATCAGGCAGTAAGCATAAATTCGGCAGTTGAACTCCCGTTTGAATTCAATGAGATTTTTCCGATAATAATTATAGTCGTCATCGGAAACAAAAACCGTCTGCCGATTGTGCCCCCGCTGTACAATATGATGTGGAGTATGAGGAAGAATTATTCGAGCTGATCGTGGCATAAAGTATGTTTAGACACTTTCGTAATAGTAATAGTAATAAGGGGACATAATAACAAAATAATAAATCAGTCCCCTTTTTTTATATTAAAAACATGGTGTCGTCTGTACGGATAAATATTGTTTTAAAGAAGGTACAAATACTTACGTAAAAAAAAATAAGGGGACAGATTTATTATTGGGAGAAGCCCAATAATAAATCTGTCCCCTTATTTTTTTCCTTCCTTCTT
>CAVPXO010000009.1:0-114567 GCA_963709755.1 uncultured delta proteobacterium | reverse complement strand
CAAGTCAGTAACATGAAAAACGGCACTATCAACATTAACGGACTGAAATTTCTTTCAGACACAAGCTACGATCGTTACAAGAAGCATACTTTAGAAGAAGGCGATCTTATTATCGCAACTGTTGGTTCGCATTCAACTCAAGCATCAGCCGCCGGTCGAGCTACTGTCGTCCCTAAGTATGCTGCTGGAATGCTGTTAAACCAAAATGCCGTGGCAATCAGGAGCAAAACGAAATCTTTAGAGCAAGGTTATTTGGGATTAATTGGTCATTCAGAGAGCTTTCAATTCTATTTAGGTACAGTGGGGCAAGGAGCTGCTAACCAAGTTCGAATCGCTTTATCAGCTATTAAAGAATACAAGTGCGATTTGCCCCCACTCGGAACTCAACAGCAAATAATCAAGATTACCTCCGCTTACGACGACCTGATCGAGAACAACCGGCGGCGGATTCAGTTGCTGGAACAGGCGGCGCGGCTGCTCTACAAGGAATGGTTCGTCCACCTCCGCTTCCCCGGCCACGAACACGCCAAAATCATCGATGGCGTGCCGGAGGGGTGGGAAAGGAAAGCGTTGGGGGATGTCGGTCCCCTGAAATATGGAAAAGCATTGAAGAACGAAAATCGAGTTCCCGGCCCATTCCCAGTTTACGGATCAAGCGGAATCGTTGGGACCCACACAAAGCCCCTTGTACCTGGTCCCACCATCATAGTCGGTCGAAAAGGAAATGTTGGCAGTGTCTACTGGTCGACGGAAGATTGTCATCCAATTGATACTGTTTACTACATCGAATCAGCTCCCTGTTCTTTTTTTCTCTATTACGCCCTGCAACAGATGACCTTCATTAGTACGGATGTAGCGGTTCCAGGTTTAAATCGTGATTTTGCCCATAGCCGTTTAATACTGATTGCGGAGCAAAAGATTCGTCGATTGTTCGAGGATACAGTCTCGCCACTCCACCAACAGATGGAACTGCTGAAGAGGCAGGTTCGAAGCCTAGGAAAAGCACGCGACTTCCTCCTGCCCAAACTGATGAATGGGGAGGTGGCGGTATGAAACTGAAAGATCTCGGCAACCAAATCGCCCTCGGCGAAGACAGCACCCGCCAATTTAAGGTGGATGTGAAAAACGCCGAGTCGCTGGCTTCGGAGATGGCGGCCTTTGCCAATTCGAGTGGCGGCACGATCTTTATCGGTGTGGCCGATGACGGCTCGACGCCGGGGCTTTCAGGGCAGGATGTGGCCCGCATCAATCAGCTCATCAGCAATGCCGCCAGTCAACTGGTGCGCAGTCCGCTGGCGGTGCAGACCGAGAACGTTGCGCTGGACAGCGGTCGCCTCGTCATCGCGCTGACCGTACCCAAGGGGATCGACAAGCCCTATTTCGACAAGAACGGGGTGATCTGGCTCAAGACCGGGGCCGACAAGCGGCGGGTGAACTCCAAGGAAGAGCTGCGCCGCCTGTTCCAGTTCACCAACCAGTTTCACGCCGACGAGCTGCCCACCAAGGCAGGCATCGACAAGCTGGACAAGCTGCGCTTCCGTGATTTTCTCCGTGATTTCTACAAGCAGGAGTATCCCGATTCGTCCGCAGAATTGACCCGGCTGTTGCAGAACATGAATCTGGCCACCGATGACGGCAGGCTGAACCTGGCCGGGGTGCTATTGTTCGCCGAGCAGCCGGAGTGGATCGTGCCGCAGTTCATGGTCAAGGCGATTCGCTACCCCGGCAACAAAATCCATACCACCGACTACCTCGACACCGAGGACTTTTCCGGCCCGCTGCCGAAACTTTTCGAGGGAGCGCTGGCCTTTGTCATGCGTAACCTGCACAAGGTGCAGGCCGGGCGCGGGGTGAACGCTCCGGGCACGCCGGAGATCCCCGAAGCGGTTTTCGAGGAGCTGCTGGTCAACGCCTTGGTACACCGCGATTATCTGGTCAGCGCCCCGATCCGCCTGTTTGTCTTTGACAACCGGATTGAAATCATCAGCCCCGGCCATCTGCCCAACAACCTGACGGTGGAGAAGATCCGGGCCGGGAATTCCAACATCCGCAATCCGATCCTTGTTTCCTACGTGGCCAAGGGGCTGCTGCCTTACCACGGTCTGGGTTCGGGTATCAAGCGGGCGCTGGACAAATGGCCGACCATCGACTTTACCGATGACCACGACGGCTGCCTGTTCACCGCCACGGTTAACCGGAAACCGGTGGAAGAGCTGGAATTGGCGGATAAAGGGGATTTAACGGGTCAAGCCTCTGATTTATCCGGTCAGGCTGACCCAATAAATGACCTTTTAAATGAACTGCGTACTGAGCCGTCAGCAGGCTATGCAGCATTGGCAGAGCGACTTGAAGTGAGTGAGGCAACGGTAAAACGTAATATTCAGAAGCTGAAACAGCAAAACCGCATCCGCCGGATTGGCTCCAAAAAAACCGGTCACTGGGAGGTGATTGAATGACTCCCGCACCCTACACCGAAGACACCCTTGTCCAGCAGACTACCGCCGAGTATTTGGAACAACAACTGGGCTGGGAATCGGTGTACGCCTACAACAACGAGGATTTCGGGCCGGACAGCCTGCTGGGTCGGGAGTCGGATCGCGAGGTGGTGTTGACCCGCGCCCTGCGGACGAAGATCGAGGAACTGAATCCCGGGCTACCGGCTACGGCGTATGAAGACGCTGTTCGCCAGATTGTTGCGGTCTCCGCCACGCAGACACTCTTCGCCACCAACCGCGAGAAATACGAACTGATCAAGGACGGGGTGCAGGTCACCTTTCGCAACGCCAAAGGAGAGCGGGCGCGCGAGCGGCTCCGGGTGGTCGACTTCGAATATCCTGAGAAGAATGATTTTCTCTGTGTGCGGGAGTTGTGGGTGCGCGGTGATCTGTACCGTCGCCGGGCGGACATCGTCGGTTTTGTCAACGGCCTGCCGCTGCTGTTCATGGAGCTGAAGAACGTCAGCAAGGATATCCGTGCCGCCTACGAACAGAACTTTTTGGACTACAAGGACACCGTTCCGCACCTGTTTCATCACAATGCGCTGATCGTGCTGGCCAATGGGGTAGATGCCAAACTCGGTTCGCTTTCCAGCCGTTTCGAACATTTTCACGAGTGGAAGCGGCTGGCTGAGGATCAGCCGGGCGTCGTGGATATGGAGACGCTGCTTAAAGGTGTGTGCGGGAAGGAAAATTTCTTGGACCTGGTGGAGAACTTCATTGTTTTCGACGACTCGGCCGGGCAGTCCAGGAAGATCCTGGCCCGGAATCATCAGTTCCTGGGCGTCAACCGGGCCATCGAGGCAGTTCGTGACCGGAAAGATCGAAACGGCAAGCTGGGGGTGTTCTGGCATACCCAGGGTTCGGGCAAAAGCTATTCGATGGTCATGTTCACTCGGAAAGTGCATCGGAAGCTCGGCGGCAATTTCACCTTTCTGGTCCTGACGGATCGCGACGACCTGGACACACAGATCTACAAGACCTTTGCCGGCTGCGGTGTGGTGGACAACGATCGGGATCCGTGTCGGGCTTCGAGTGGAGATAACCTTACCCAGCTATTGACCCAGCATAAATCTTATGTCTTTTCGCTGATCCAGAAATTCAACCAGACTGTTATCGAAGGTGAAGCCTACACACAGCGGGATGATATCATCGTCATTACCGATGAAGCCCATCGCACCCAGTACGGGACTCTGGCGCTTAACATGCGCAATGCCCTGCCGAACGCCAGCTATATCGGCTTCACCGGTACGCCGCTATTCAAGGATGACGAGATTACTCGGCGGGTGTTCGGTGAATACGTCTCCACCTACGATTTCCAACGGGCCGTCGAGGACAAGGCCACGGTGCCCCTCTATTATGATGCACGCGGTGACAAACTTGGGGTGGCGGTCGGCGATCTGAACGAGCGGATCGCCGAAAAGCTGGAGGAGCTGGAGACGGGCGATATCGATGTGGAACAGCGCCTGGAGCGGGAACTTAAGCGCGATTACCACATCATCACGGCCGGGAAACGCCTTGACCAGGTGGCCCGCGATTTTGTGCACCACTACTCCACGGCGTGGGAAACCGGCAAGGCCATGCTGGTATGCATCGACAAGATCACCTGCGTGCGGATGCACCGCTTGATCGAGTTCTATTGGAAAGAGAGAATCCGTGAGCTGGAAGCACGATTGCCGTCGGCCACGGATGAGCAGGACGAGCAGTACCTGCGACGCCGGATCGAGTGGATGCGCCAGACGCAAATGGCGGTCGTGGTCAGTGAGGAGCAAGGTGAGGTCGAGAAGTTCCGCAAGTGGGAGCTGGACATCACGCCGTACCGACGCCTGATCAAGGAAGGCATCGCCCTGCCCGAGACCATGCGGAAACAGCCACAGTTCCAGAATATGCAACGGCTGTCGCTGGACGAAGCTTTCAAGGCCGAAGAGCACCCATTTCGCGTCGCCATCGTCTGTGCGATGTGGTTGACCGGTTTTGATGTGCCCAGCCTTGCCACTCTGTACTTGGATAAACCGCTCAAGGCGCACACCTTGATGCAGGCCATTGCCCGGGCGAACCGGGTGAATGAGGGTAAGAACAACGGGATGATCGTGGATTATTGCGGTATCCTGAAAAATCTGCGCAAGGCGTTGGCGACCTTTGCCGGAACGGGCGATGGCGGTCGCGGCGGCGAGGGGGGCGAGGCCGAACCAGCCAAGCCGGATGAAGAGCTGTTGGCCGATCTTACCGAAGCGATTGGTTTTGTCCGGGCGTTCCTGGCTGAACGAAAAGCGTTACTCGCCGAGATTATTCAACAGACAGGATTTTTCAGAAATGCGGCTATTCTTGCAGCCAAGGAAGCGGCGAATGAAAACGATGAGACGAGGAAACGCTTTGAGGTGATGTGCCGGGCGGTGTTCTCGAAATTCAAAGCTTGTATCATGGTCGAGGGCGTCAATGATTGTCGTGAGGATTTTGATGCGATCAACATTGTCTATAAAAGCCTGCAGAAGGATCGAGAGCAAGCGGATATCACCGATATTCTCCGTCAACTTCATCAAGTAGTCGATGAAGCTATTGAGGTCAGGGAAAGTCCTCCTGAAAACGCGGGCGATATCTACGATATCAGCAGAATCGATTTTGACCGGCTTCGTCGGGAATTCGAGCGCAGTCCAGCCAAACGCACCACCGTGCAGAATCTGAAAACCGCTATTGAACAACGCCTCAAGCGACTACTCCAACAGAACCCACTGCGTACCGATTTCCAACGGCACTACGAGGAGATTGTAGCCGAGTACAATCGAGAGAAGGATAGGGTGACCATTGAGAAAACATTTGAGGAGCTTCTGAGGATCACCAGTGAGATGGACGATGAAGAAGGCCGAGCTGTGCGGGAAGGCCTCGACGAAGAGTCCTTGGCCGTGTTCGATTTGTTGAAGAAACCGGAATTGAAGCCAGGTGACATAAAACGTATCAAGGCGGTTGCAGTCGATCTGCTTGATAAGCTCAAAGCGGAGAAGTTGCGGATCAATCATTGGCGGGACAAGGAATCAACTCGGGACGCTGTACGCTTGACTATTCAGGACTACCTTTGGAGCGATGACACAGGATTGCCGGAAGCGTATACGGAAGCGGATGTGCGTGATAAGACTGAGTCAGTCTTCGTCCATGTATTTAGAGCCTACCCGACTGTGCCGTCACCCTATTATAGCAGCATGGCATCGTAGAGTATTGTAACCAGTATGGTGAAGTTTGACCCCATATCCACCATCATGAAGGTGAGAGATCGGGAAAAGGATCGCGACATGTCGCCTTCGTGAAATTGGTTGGATGCCAGGACTGAATATGACAAAAGCAGATTGGCACCTCCACTGCTGACAATCAAGTAAACCCTTAAAAGAGTATTTATGTCGAGTCCAGTTTTCAGCCGTTATATCGGCATCGATTATTCCGGCGCGGAAACCCCGGATTCCAGTCTTAAGGGTCTTCGTGTCTATGAATCTACTCGCGAACTTGCACCAGCAGAAGTGGAACCGCCGCCCAGCCCACGCAAGTACTGGACCCGGCGTGGCCTGGCCGAGTGGCTGGCAGTGCGTTTGTCGGAGGATGAGCCGACCCTCGTCGGCATCGACCACGGTTTTTCTTTTCCCCTGCGCTATTTTGAGGTCCATTGCCTGAAACCGGACTGGCCTATCTTTCTCGACGATTTTCAGAAGCACTGGCCGACGGATACTGAACACACTTATGTAGATTTTGTCAGGGATGGCCTTTGTGGTAACGGTGAGGCTCGTTCTGGAAGCGCACGCTGGCGTAGGTTGACAGAAGAACGAGCCAGGGCCAAGTCGGTCTTTCATTTTGATGTGCCCGGCTCGGTTGCTAAATCAACCCATGCCGGGCTTCCTTGGTTGCTTTATCTGCGACAGCGACTCGGAGAGAGTCTTGATTTCTGGCCGTTCGATGGCTGGGAGATTCCTGCTGGGAAATCCGCGATGGTCGAGGTGTATCCGTCGTTGTGGAGCAAGAGCTATCCAAGGGAAAATCGTACGGCCGATCAGCATGATGCTTACGTGGCATCCACCTGGCTGCGGCAGGTCGATAAAGATGGTAGCTTTGGTAAATTTCTCAAACCTGAGATGCTGCCCGGTGAATATCATGTTGCCCGTATCGAGGGGTGGATTCTCGGCGTGATGTGATCTGGGGCGGTCCTTTAGAATCTCTAGAGGTGAAACAGATGTCCAATTCCATTAACCAGACATAGTGTTACCATTTATTGATAAGTGGAGACGTTTTGTCTGGGCACTAAAACGCAAGAAACCCGAAGAAACTTGTTGCAGACAGAGCGATCTAAACTCCTGAATGTGGCATCTGATAGATTATTAGCGTAAAAAATGACGGTATTTGTGGCGGTATGTCTGGAATTAATTATTTAATAAACATTTAAATAACAGATAATTAATATATTTATTCGACTCCCGCCGCCTCCACCATTTTTATGTAGTAAAAAACAACTAGTTAACATTTTTTGATAACGCTTTTATGTTGTTCAGATGTTGTTCACCTTAAAACTCGGCCACCTTCTTGGTGGCCGAGTTTTTTTCGTTATGGCCGGGGAGAAAATAGCGCTGGATGGCACTTGAGGTATGGCCGGTGACGTTGTGCTTGATTTGCTCTGGTGACATGATCTCCCCCGGGCGGTTACATTAATAAAGTGGTTGGCCTTTATCTTTTTGTAACTGTCGTCATTCGTCTTTGTTATGCCTTTGCCCTTTCAATCATAGCACTTACTTTTTTTGTTGTGTTTATAGCGTGGAGTTCTATGTCGGGATATTTATTCTGAAACACACGAAAAATTTCATCAGCAAAAGATTGGCCAATAATTTCTACACCTTCAAAATCAAAAACAACAATTTTGAAGTTCTCGACTCTGGCCAAAACCCTTTTAGCCTGAGAACGAGAAACTAGAAAATCATTTTCATACTGGGCTAAGTGAATCGGCACAATTGTTTTGCCAAAGGTATATTCATCGGCAGGGGCAAACTCATTAAAGATTTTTGTGAGTTCTTTTTCTGTTTGAGAACATAAATGCATCTCGATAACTGTCCCTGGAATTTTGAGATTTGTATCATCTATCATGTCATGTGAGTAGTCTTGCTGATGGCTAAAGCGCAGGCCATCAGCAACAATAAAAAACTGATCAACGGCTCGCGATGTGAAAAAAATCCCCTCACCAGAATGGCGATCCGGGTCTGTCGTCAGCTTTCCTTTTGAGAGTTCCAAGATAGCTTGTCTTTCGTCGTGAAGTTTAAAATCTCTCTTTATCTTGCCGAAAATACCCACCCCATTATCCTTTACATAAATACTGTATCCGTTAAAATATTTTAAAATAGTGACTTCAATGTGCGTTCCATTAGAGTGATCAATGGCATTATTAAACATCTCTGTGAAACCATGGTTCCAAATCTCCCTCGCACTATTAGACAACTCATTGAGTGCTGGAGCGATATCATCCCGCCATACCAAATCTTCCGCCAATCCTTCTGCTATTGTGTATTTTTTTTTGAAAATCTTTTCTGTTATTATCGAGTAAATCCTGTCGTTTTTTGAATCCACGTGCACTTCAACAAATTCTTCCTCAACCATGCTTCGCAAGTGTTTGTTGATAGCAGCATCTTTTATATTAAAACTCTCTGCTATCACTTTTTTTATAATAGCGGATGAGGCGGGCAATATGCGAACAATGGCATTTCTAATACTGCGCGATCTTAGCTCTTTGGCATTCATTAAGGTCTCCGTTTATCAAATGTATTGTTACTGTACAGGCAATACACAGTAACCGTGTGAGTGTTTAATGTCAACTATGCATACTTATTGTTATTGAAACCACTGATCAACAAGCTATTCTACACTCTGCTTCATAGGACGGATTTTTTTCAGCTGTGACTCACCTTGCATCTCAGCCGCCTTCCTGGTGGCCGAGATTTTTTCGTTATGGTCTGGGAGAAAATAGCGCTCGAATGCCTTTGAGGTATGACCGGTAACATTATGCTTAATTTGTTCTGGAGACATGATTTTACCCAGGGCCGTAACAGTAGAATGTTTTGTGCCGGCGTAAACTGCAACTCCTGAGATATTCAGGTTCTCACAGGCCTTTTATCCCGCGAAAATGAAACACTAATCTTTTGGTGCTATCTCCTGTTGCCGGATAAGCCTGATCTCATATTCGCAATGGTTTTACTGGAAAGAGTGCGACCGTGAGCTATAAGGAAATCTTCAATTTCACCAAACCGTATATGGTTTGTAGCATGTGTCGGAAAGGAAATTGCTGGGATAATAGTGTTGCTGAGAGCTTTTTTGGTAGCCTAAAAACAGAGCGAATCTTTGACTCTCCTAATGTAACGAGAGAGGACACTCGGAGAGATACAATTCATTTTATATCGAGATGTTTTATAACAACACAAGGCGTCAATCTTATCTGGGGTATCTCGGCCCAGCTGAGTTTAAGAAACAAATGGTTTTGAAAAAAGCTGCTTAAGAAAAGTGTCCGTTTTTACTTGACCACGTCAGTTAAGCATGACGAAGAAGAAAAAGACAACCAGTATATTACTGGTTCCCTGCTTTTAAATTGTTTAAATCGCTCTCAATGTCTTTAGCGACATATATTCTGTTTATTGCTTTTTCGACATGAAATGTTATTATGTCGAAAAAGACAAGGAGGTGTCATGGAAATGTTACTTGTTTCGCCTAAGGATATAGGGGCTGCACTGCGAACTCTTCGTAAGGAGAAGGGGTTGAGTCAGAAAGAACTAGGTCAAAAAGTGGGGCTTGATCAAAAAAAGCTGTCGTTGCTTGAAAACGGTAACCCGAACTGCAGAGTTGACAGTCTGTTTCGTTTACTCTCTGCCTTGGAGCTGGGAGTTGTTTTGCGATCTAAATCTAACTCTTCTACTTCAAATCAGGATGACTGGTAATGTCCTCTAAAAAGAATGTTTCATTGCAAATATTGATGAATGGGTATTTGGTTGGCCGCTTGCATTCTTCAGCTCAAGGAGTTTTGAGTTTTAATTATGAAAAATCATGGCTTGATTTTGACAATCGAAGACCTTTATCTCTTTCATTGCCTTTAAGCAGTCAAAGCTACAGTGGCGTTATTGTCGAAAATTACTTTGATAATCTCCTTCCAGATAGCCTAGCGATTCGTAGCAGGTTGCAGGCACGTGTGGGAGCTGAGACGACCCGGTGTTTTGATTTACTTTCTTACATTGGAAGAGATTGTGTAGGGGCGTTGCAGCTGGTGTCAGAAGGAGCCCCTGTTGATATTCGAAAAATAACAGCGACGCCTTTATCCGATGTTGAGATTTCAGCAATACTTCAGAGTTATCGAACCATGCCTTTAGGCGTGAATATTGAAGAAGATTTTCGTATATCAGTAGCAGGAACCCAGGAAAAGACAGCATTCTTAAAACAGGATAATCGTTGGTGTAGGCCAAGTGGTGCGACGCCAACCAGCCATATCTTTAAATTACCCATAGGAGAAATGGGAAACACCGGTATTGATCTTGCGGATAGTATAGAGAATGAATGGCTTTGCCTGCAGTTACTTGCTGAATTTGGAGTACCGGTAGCAAGTAGCGAAATAATGCAGTTTGGTGAGCAAAGGGTCCTCGTTGTTGAGCGTTTTGATCGTCGTTGGGCAAAAGATGGATCGTGGCTCATGAGATTACCTCAGGAAGATATGTGTCAGGTTACAGGTGTATCCGGAAACTTGAAATACCAAAACGATGGTGGCCCAGGCATGCGCACGATTATGGATATCTTGCTGGGGTCTGAGCGTAGTTATGAGGATCGTCGGGTCTTCATGATGACCCAACTGCTTTTTTGGATGTTGGCTGCTATTGACGGTCACGCTAAAAATTTCAGTATTTTCCACATGCGAGGAGGTTTGTTCCGTATGACTCCTCTTTACGATGTTATTTCGGTTCATCCACTGGTTGCAAACGGACAGTTGGCAAGTCAACGTGTAAATATGGCGATGGCGGTTCAATCTAAAAATCGACATTACCGTAGAGAGAGGATAGTTCGTAGGCATTGGCTAGAAGCTGCAAGGAAATGCCGCTTTTCCGATGGCGAGATGGATAAAATTATTGAGGAATGCTGTGACTCAGTCGATGGTGCAATAAAGCGTGTTGCCGCTCGAACTCCAGGTGGATTTCCGGAAGTGATAGCTAAAGCTATTTTTGCCGGTTTACGTTCATCGCGAGATAGTTTGGTTCGATAAGCTGTCTGGACGATGATTACCGCTATAAATTTGATGGCGAGCATTTAACCCTATACCCAATTGAAATACCTGAGGAATCAGAATGGGCCTGGATCCATCGAACCAATACGTTGAGAAAGGCTTCACAGCAGCTCAGACGGAAAGAAAATGCGATAGCTCACGCCATCGTAGATGATGCTAACCTACAATCAAAGCTCAGACTTTCGGATCAGAAAGATGCTATCAAAATTTATCCGTGGATTGTAGATACTTCTATAGAATATGACCAGGAACTAATCGATGGCTATCTCAAGGTTTCTTTGGAGGGTTTGATTGTCATTCTGAACAATGAACGGGAATTATTTACTGGGAACCTGTTGATAGAAGAAGAGCTACCTGAGGATGATATGTTTTCTGAAGGATTCTCAGTCCAGCGTTTTATAGAGATTGTGGAGAAAGGGGAGTTGTGGTCGGTACTCGAAGGGAGGCACGAATAGTGCAAGTTATAGTTGTAACGGCAAGACGCATTGTTCACAAATGAGGTCATGTGAAGAAACAGAATTTTTTCTACTAAATTGCTTTGGAGTAAAAATCGACGATGATGGAACCGGTGCACCTTGTGAAAAGCAGTGGTGCGCAAGGTAGTATTAGCTGAACTCACAACACTACTGTGACAATTATTGTGACAAAGGCCTTTTCTCGTTATGTCAGGACCTGCTCTCACAGTAGATAGGGATTTCGAACTCTATTTGGTTTTAAAAAATAATGGCTGCCAATCCGCAAAGTTTTTTTCGTTTCGCTGCCCGGTATTATCCGTTGCTGTTGGATCTTTTTTACAGGCGTGAAGGATTTTCCGAGGCAGACCTGCGCAACCTGATCGAAACCATTCGCACCGAGGGGGATGCAAGCCCCGAAAAATTGATCGAGCAGCTGCAATCACTTTCTATCATTGAGCCTATTCCCGATGCAACGGCTTCCTTTGAATTGACCGCTCCTGTATTGAATCTGCTCTCTTTTCTGCTCCGTGAGCATCGGCTGACGTCCACCAAAGTCCTTCAGGTTTATCTGAGTGACCTTTCGGATTTGCGCGAGGAGCTTGATAGCGCAGCCCATCAGAATCTGGGACATCAGGCGGCCCGGGCATTGAATGATATTTCGCAGTTGATCGAACGGGTACGCCAGGATTCACATAGCAACCGTGAAGGGATTATCGGGGAAGTGATTAAACTCAAATCTAATCGCGATCGGCGTACCGTCCGGGAGAGGTTTGAGGTTATCAATCACCTCTGGAGCCGATATCTGGAACCCTTGCGTGACCTGATTGATGTAAAAATGGCGATGGATGCCGGTCTGGATGATTTAGATCGCAGCCTGACTTCAAGCGGCAGAGCCTTTGTCCTCGATGGTGCTCTAGCTCGGGAGTTTTCGCGCTGTCGGGCCCGACTTCTGCGTCTTCGCCGAGAGATGACTGAGGATTTTAATGAGTCTATGCGTGAGGTTGAGCCGCTTTACGTTTCGCTTAAAAAAGAGAGTGAGCTGGTTCGCGGGGCTTCTCTTGCCCTGGAACGAATGGACCGTTTGGGCCTTGCAAGTCTGCAGTTGCCGGAGATGATGGAGATATCTGTCTGGCGGATTGAGGGGACGTTTTCAGATACCTCTCTTGAAGCCTTTTTCCATGGAATCAAAGGCTACCAGCCGAGGATTTCCGAACCCTTAATCGATACCGGTGAAGTTACTGAGACTGACTTTATTCTGCCCTCCGAACTCTTTGATCGGCTCGAATCGGCTCTGCCGGTTGATGACCTGCTCGCCTGGCTGCTGGAAAACTATCCCCAGGCTGGACTAGGTGAAATGGTACGGGCATACGGGCGAGTCTTTTTAGATGAGCCGAAAACAATGCAGTTTGGTGAGGAGCAGCGACGCTATCCTCTTGATAACGTCACCCTTATCGCCAGGCCCGTCAGATTGGAGAAACTGCGATGACGACTGAAACCAGCCCCTTTGATTTGCCACATTTAAGTGAAATATTTGATGCCCTCCGTCGTGGTCGCCACCTCTGCGCCGCAGACGGGAAGCTCTATTGGGCTCTCAGGGAAAACCTGGATGCCTACCAGGATCTTTTTCATCATCTTGGTTTTCACCTCCAGGTCCATGGGCGTGATTTTTTTTATTTTCGCGGTAAAGACAGTCTTAGCCAACAGGCCTCGCGCATGGCGGTTTTCGTCTTCATTCTTATTGAGGCCCTGTCGGACCAAGGCGAACCGGTGGTTGATACCCTTATGACCCAAACGTTTTCAGTTCCTGACCTGCCTCACCTTAAGGGCGCACGTTACCGAACCTATCTCAAAGAAGCTGGAGCCATAAGCGAAGATGATCTTCGTAACATTCTTCGTCAACTTGAGCGGTTTGGGTTTATTCAGCGACACACCGATGACACCTTCAGCTTTCGGACCCCGGCGTACCGTTTTTTCGATGTCTGTATCGAGATCCTGAACAAAGATGAAGCACGGATAAAAGAGGAGCAGGCGTCATGAATATTGTTGGACCATCGCGTATGGTACTGCTGCGGGCGGGAAAATACGATTACGGTGAAGTTGAATTGATCAATCCGCTCCACCTGGTCGGACCAAACAATATCGGCAAGACCTCACTCATCGCCGTGCTGCAATTTCTCTATATTGACGATCAGCGAAGTATGCATTTTTCCAGGGAGATGGCTGAGACCAGGAAGTATTACTTCCCTAATCAGAACAGCTACGTCCTTTTCGAGTGTTTGACTCCGACGGGATACCAGGTCGTCGGTGTGCAGGGGTTGGGCCCAATTCGAAGTTACGAATTCAAGCGATTCGCCTATCAGGGACAATATGATCCAGACGATTACCTCGATGAAGAGCGGCGTATCCGGGAACCAGAGGTGGTACAATCCCGGCTGGCTGCCAAAGAATTTAAATGGCTTGAACCGCGCCACCTGCGAGCCGCTCTCACTGGAATAGGCGATAACCGTGATGTGAATCTGGGGCTGGTGCCGATTCGCCAGCGGGATCATTATGAACGTTTTCGGGCAGTGTTTGGCAACCTGCTTCGCCTGGCTCATTTGCGCCAGGATGAGCTGAAGCAGTTTCTACTCGAAATTCACAGGGGTGATTTTCAGCAGCGCACCATAGACTTGGAGGCCGGCTATTCGAGCCAATATCGCAAAGTTTGTGCCGAGGCCGAGGGCCTGCGCGATCTTCGTGCGATTGTCGAGGATGTCCGCCGGGTTCTCACGCTTGTAGCCGATCGAGACGCACTGCGGCGGCTGCTTCCGGGACTCTGGGCGGCAGTGCGGGCCGGGTACGGAGAAGTCGAATCTGAAATACTGCGCAGCAAACAAAAGATTGAAGAGGAATTGACCCGCCTGGATAAAGATGGAGGTTGTCTTACCGAAGAAGAAAAGAAATATAAGGATGAGAGAGACACCTTGTTGCAGGAGCTTGGCAAGATTGCAGGGAATATTCAGCACCATGAGCAGGAGGCTGCATCGTTCAAGGATTTCCTGGTTGATTTTGAAAAGAGTCGAAAAAATGATCTTGAGCTGAAGATTAATCGGCTTGGCGCGTCTCTTGGGCAGGTCGTTGATTTTTCCGTGGCACAGGTGCGCGGGCGGGTGGGGAGGATGGAACGAGAACTCACCGGAATGCAGCGGAGACTCGATCAATTTTCCAGAAATGTCGCGGTAAAGTTATTGCCGATGATGTCTGACGTCGATGCCGAACAAGTCTTCCGACTGATAAATCCTGAAATATTAGGCCTTCCGTACGATGATGATGGCTTTATAATAAAGGATGAAAGTAAATTTGGTCCTGCTCTTGCTGATTTTGCCAGCAGGATTCAAGGTGAAGTCTATGTCGACGAACTTGTGCGCTTTTCGCTAGCCGGACTCAGTACACCTGATATGGCAGCATATCGCGATGCCGGAACATTGGAACAGCGTATTGCCGAGCAGGAAGAAGTTCTTCAGAGGGAACGACGGATTCTGGAAGCTGCGGTGAATCGTGAGCAGATTCGAGCTGAAAAAGAGAAGTTCCAGAAGGAATGTGATCGGATCAGCATCCGGTTGCAACAATACCTGGATTACCAGGAGCGGTTACCCATTATTCGGCAGTGGACCAAAGAGAAGAATACTCTTGAAAAACGAAAACAGCAGTTGGAGACGCGGCTGGCTGAACTGACTCAGCGAAACAAGGAAATTATTATAGAGAGACAAGGACTCGAAGATCGTGGACGTGAGCTTCTATTGCGTCGAGATAAATTGCTGAGGAGAGTACAAAAGCTGACCGGACCAGATCCCTCTTGGTCGGTTGAACCGTTTGATACGGAAAATCGTCATCTCGATTCCCTATTGGAACTCTATGAGGAAAAATATGGACAACATACTGATGTTGCCAGCCGCTTTGCTGAAGAGTTTCGGCGCATCGAACAGCGAACCTACGGTAAATATCTGGGCGAGGATGAGGCCGCGACACTTGATAATCTTCAAGCCGAGGTGGAAGCCCTGGAAGAGCGGGAAAAAGCAGTGCAGGAACTGTGGAAGAGTCTTGCTGCCGGGTTGCAGAGCGCTTTTAAAGGACTGAACCGGGATCTGCAGACACTCACAACTCGGATTGATGAACTCAATCGCCGCCTGGGTCGGGTTTCCATCTCCAATCTGTCGAGGCTGCGGTTGATTCTGCGCGAACATGCCGAATGGACCCAGAGGATCAAAACAGTGGTGGAAGTCGAAGCCATGCCTTTGTTCTTTAACAGCGGCGTTGTCAGTGAGGCCCAAAACCAACTTGGTGAGTTACTCAAGCAGCATCGGCGCGTGGAATTGAGCGACCTCTTTGATCTGCATTTCGAAGTCACCAGTGGTGACGGTCAGACCCGGCGCTACCCACACCTCGATTCTATTGAATCCAACGGCACGACCATCACTATCAAAGTGTTGATCAACCTCATTCTGCTCAAAGGGCTGCTGGGTGATAAAGAGGTGTCCATTCCGTTCTATCTCGATGAGGCTTCAAGCCTTGATCGGGAAAATCTGGCAGCCATTGTTCAGGAGGCACGTAAAATGGGATTTGTAGCGGTTCTCGCCAGCCCAGAAGCGATGGAAGCTGCCGATTTGCTCTATTTTCTGCGAGAAAACAATGGGCGAATTATGCTTGATCCGAGAACATCTCTTCTTCGTATTGAAAGGAGGTCTGGAGATGGCAGTTGATGCTCTGGCTCAAAAACTTAGCTTACTGCTTACGGTAGGCAATCTTGCATCCAGCCGCTTGACCGAAAGGGACTGCAGCCGGTTACGGTCACTTTTTGAAACGGGAGTCTTGGAGGTTGCGCGAAGTGGTGCTGGCAAGAGGGTGGTTGTGAAAAACATGGATGTCCTGGATGCCTTTATTCTCCGAAACTATCCTTCCGGCCTGGAAGGAATAGAAGAATCATCAACTCCACGAAGCAAGGCGGTGGCCGAACTTCGGGATTCAAAGAAGGCTCGAGAACCTGGACCGCTTACAGTTTTACTGCGGGGAGTCGATAAGTGTGAATTACGATCTGGAACAAAGGTCCTGCCAGTCGCTGAGTTGACTGAACTTGCCGGTGTCGCTGCCTTGCATCTTGGTGGTAGAGAGTGGGGGTATACTGGGGTATTGGCGGTGGTGGAAAATCTCGAGGTTTTCTGGAATTTTGAAAAGTTGAGGACAGGTGCTCAGATGGCACTGTATGCGCAAGGACGGTTGTGTGGCAGGATTTTGGCATGGCTTGGTTCCCAGGCGATGGCGGAGGCTCGAATCATCCACTGCGGTGATTATGATCCAGTTGGCCTTGATGAATATCTGCGCTTGAAGGCTGCTTGCCCCGAACGTGTGGAACTCTTTTTACCAGCTAATTTAGAAGTTCTATTCTCCCGATACGGAAAAAGACAGCTTCTTCAGGGCAGCAATGGTGCGGTGCTAGCTAGACTAAGGAAAACCGACGACGAGCAGGTACATAAGCTTGTGACGATGTTGGACCGCTATGGCGTTGGCCTGGAGCAGGAAGTCTTGCTTCTGGATTGACGGTGATTTTTTAAGACGCGAACCTCGTATATGTGAACTGATCCCAGTTACCGGAAAATAGGCCAGTGTAAGTGCCTTTTGCCAAAAATAATATCTAGAAAATGTAGCCACCACACGATGGTTTCTATCACTCAGATAAAACGAAACCGGCACGGCTCATCAATTTTAGATTAAAGGAGAATTACCATTGGGTAGTGACCGCAAACAAAAACTGATCGACCTTGGGCCTGATGTTCTGGCAGATGCTTTATTGAACCTTGCAGTCCATTCCGATGAGGCGGATGACCTGATTGAACAGCTGATTGCCACCCCAAAGGAAAATGTTCAGCGTTTCAAAAAGAAGCTTTCTGGACTGAAACGCTCAAGGCGATTTATTGACTGGCGGGGAGCTGCCAGTTTTGCACGTGAGCTGGAAATGTTGCTGCAGGATTTAAAATCCGGTGTGGATGATCCTATTACCGGCGTTGAACTGGTTGCCGCATTTTACGAGGCAGACAATACCATTTTTGAGATGTGTGATGACTCCAGCGGCAATATCGGCGATGTTTTCCGTTATAATGCAAAAGAGCTGTTTGTGGATTATGCCTCGGGTTGTGCAGACAAAGAAAAAATTGCAGACATTATTCTGAAGGTAAATCAAAAGGATAATTACGGCATTCGAGACACCTTGATAGACTGTGCCGGAGAGTACCTGCCTGAAGAGGTTATCCGCACCATGATTGCCATGCTCCAGAAAAGGGCCGACAAAGAAAAGGATGAATACGGCAAGCGTCATCACCTGAGGCTGATCGAATCACTGGCCCGTCAGATCAAGGATGCAAAGCTGTTTGAAAAGACCCGCATCGCTTCATGGGGAAACCTGTCCACAGCCGTGCTGATTGATATTGCCCGGGTCTACCTTGAAAGCGGTGATGTTGAAACAGCCCATTCCTGGCTGAAGAAAATACCGGAGGGAGAAATTTTTCAGGCGTACGAGCGGGATAAGCTGCTGTTGGATATTTACCAAAAGCAGGGCGATTCAGAAAAGCTGACGGGGCTTTTATATCAGAAATTCAGCTCCTATCATTCCACTGACACCCTGCAGGCGCTTCTGGATGTGATCGGTCACGACAAGCGTGATGAGGTCATTAAAGCTGAATTGGTGCAGATTTTGGCAAGCTCCACACTCCGGGAATCGGATGCCGAATTTCTGATTTCAATTGGAAAGATAGATGAAGCAGAAGGCTATCTTCTTGGGCGTGCTGATCAGCTAGATGGTAACCATTATGGCAGCCTGCTTTCTCTGGCCGAAGCGATGGAATCAAAGAACCGCCACCTTGTCACCAGCTTGATGTATCGCAGTCTGCTTGTCTCGATTCTGGAACGTGGGTACACCAAGGCCTATCCCCATGGTATCCGCTATTTGAAGAAGCTGGACAAACTTGCGGCAACCGTTTCCGGTTGGAAAGCATTTAATCATCATGAAGCTTTCAAAGAGCAGATCATTCAGACCCATGGTCGAAAACGAAGCTTCTGGTCAAAATATGAGGTAAAGAAATGAACGAACGATTTTATCTGCTGAAAATACAGCTGCTTGATATCGAACCGGCACTCTGGCGTCGTTTTGTGGTACCCGCGAGCATTACGCTGGACCGGCTGCACGATGTTATTCAGATTGTCATGGGCTGGACCGACAGCCATCTGCACGAGTTTACCATCGGGAATAAACGCTACACGGAATATCCGGAATCGAAAGAAGACGGGTTGGTTTGCGGCAGATACCGTCTTGGAGATCTGATCAAACAGAAAGGCCGTACTTTCCGTTATCTGTATGATTTCGGGGATAGCTGGAAGCATGAACTTGTTCTTGAGGAAAGCCGCTATTTCAATCCGAAACTGAGAACGGAGCTGGCCTGCCTTGAAGGCGAAAGGGCCTGCCCACCTGAAGATGTGGGCGGCGTATCCGGCTACTTTGAATTCTGCAACGCCCTGAAGGACCCGAGCCATGAAGAGCACGAAATTTACATGGAATGGTCCGGTGGTGATTACGACATTGAGCGGTTTGATTTCGAATCGATCAACTGGGAATTGATGAAATACCTCCGCTGGTCCCGGGACAGGTATCAAAACTGGGGACGCGTTGAATGAAGAAGGATAAAAACAAAAAAATACAAAAGTCCAGAAAAAAAGAGACATCCATCGTTCGCTCCTCGGCAGCCGAATATTTAACCTTTGTTGCAGCCACCGGCAAGGGAGGCGTTGAGGCCGTTTACGCGGATGAAAACATCTGGCTGACCCAGAAAATGATGGCAACGCTGCGGTCTGAAACGTATTATCGGCACTGCGAGGTGACTGGACAGAAGCGAAACCGCCTACACTCTTATTTGGATTACATTCGGATCATGAACGAAGGCATTGAGTTGCCTCACTGATCAGATGTGGTTTTGACGTGTGACGCTCTTTATTTTTTTGCCTGGATATACCGCCTCTCCACCAGGATATTCTCATTCAGAATGCCGAGCGGATCATTGCCGCGTACCGGCTCAAAGGTCTGCCGATACAGAATATTCGTCACCTTACAGACATAAGTGCCATCTTCTTCGTTTCTGTTTGTTACCAGCGCTTCCATAATAAAGGGTGCCCAGTCTGCCTTTTCGAGATGCACAGAGTCTCCGGCCTTTATCTCCGGGAGGTTGAGGTAATCGGTATTCTCTTTCAATTGAATTGTCATAGCTCCTCCTTTTCATTGGTAAACGCTCCACTGCGCATGTTTTTGCCGCTGTTGGCTAACCGAGTTAAAAAAAATCCTCCACCAGAATGATGTGTAAAATACTACATTACAACAGGCTGAATTTGATCAGTAAATAGAGTTCCCATATGACAACCGAACCAAACACAAAAACACAGAATGGAAACAAAAGTGATGACGCAATACGGAATCGCACAGAGAGGATAGGCTTGAGGACAACCAGAAATACTACGGCCAGCGAAGTAAGACCATATTTGACCAACAAAAAAAATTTCGGCCCGAGGTTGATATAATATCGCATCACCGGGTTGAGTTCTACCGCCCCTCTCGTCAATAAGACGAGTGTTAAAGCAGCATCCAGCAGGCTCAGACCCAAGACAATAAGTGCGCATATCAGTAAGGTGGGATGGTACTGGTCAAGAATGATAATTCGTTTGCCGTCTTCGCTCCGTTGCAGAGTCCGCCGTTGGCCCTTGATGAACAAGAGCTTGTGTATTTTTATATGATTTTGCCGGCGTTCCTGATAAGAGCGTAGATCATTTTTAGAAGGATTTCTCAATTGTTCCATTTTTGTTGGTTCCGATAAAACGTATCTGAATATCACAAAATTGGTTGAAGAAAAATTACACCTCAAAAAAATTTGATTACTCTCCTAAATTTATAAATCCAGCGAATCGATCAAGATGGTCAACTATTTATATGCTTCGATTGCCTTGAATCCAGCCTGGTGATCCAAATTGAATTGTTTTAAGCGCTTTTCCAGTTCAGGAAATCGATCTTTACCAGTTAAAGATACACAAGCCCTGATCCCTTCATGGCGATCACTGCCGGTTGTGGTGAGCGAGATAGAACTTATTCCATAATAAAGCAGTTCTTCCACAAGTTCAATACCGGTAAAACCGGGGTAGGATACAGTAAAATAAAAACCATCTGCAATGGCTTGACCTTCATCTCTGTCGTAGACGATCGCAAAGCCATTTTCAGTGAAAAGATTTTTCATGACACCGGCACGAACACCATATTCTTTCACCGGTTCCACATAGTTGTATTCACCATCGTTAACGGCTTTTAAAACCGCAGTCAAGCCATATTGGGCACTATGACTCACCCCGGAACTGACTGCATACATGGCGCCAAAAATAAACGCATAGCCAAACTCAGAACTGGAAAAATAACGTTTAAGGTCAGGGTAATCACTTACGAACAGTTTATCGGATATGGCGGTCATGCCGATCCGTTGTCCTGCCAGTGAAAATGATTTTGAGCTGGAGATTAATAAAATATAGTTGTCGGTATAGTTGGCAACACTTGGGATATAAGGTGCTTGTCCCGGCTGGGAAAAATCCTGTCTGAAATCCATGCCGAAATAGGCAAGATCCTCAAGCGCAATGACGTTGTATTTGGTGCAAAGCTCACCGATAATCTGCAGTTCGGCTTCTGTAAAGCATATCCAGGAAGGGTTGTTGGGATTTGAATACATTAATGCACCAATATCGCCTTTGCTCAAATATGATTCCAGTTTTTCCTGCAGCCTGTTGCCTCGGTAATTATAGACATCAAAGCTCTCACTTTCTATCCCGATCACTCTTGTCTGTATTTTATTGACTGGAAAACCTGGGTCGATAAAGAGTACTTTGTGCTGACGACTGATACGTCTGGAGGCAACCATCAACGCCATAAAACAGCCCTGCATCGAGCCCACCGTCGGCAAACAATGCGCCGGGTCAATTTCAATATTAATAAAATTTTTAATAAACCGGGAGATTTCATCTTTTAGCTGAGGTATGCCGTCGAACGGCGGGTAAATAGACCCGACGTTATTTTTCAACGCTTCAATTTCAGCATCAATTGCTATTTGTGGCGGCGTTAAACCCGGAATTCCCATCTCCATCCGGATAAAGCGCTGGCCGGAGTCCTTTTCAATATTGAGCACGAGGCGATTGCATTCTCGAATGGATGCAAGCCCAACACTTTTCAGACCACTTTTATTGATATTGTCCTGTACCGTTTTTGCATCGATGGGTGTCGTAACCATAGGTCTTTCTCCGAATGAGTAATTATATCAATTTCCCGCCATGGGGTTGGCCATCATACAAGCGACCATTATGAGTGGTAAGAAAGGTAGCCAATGGAATTTTTTCCTGTTTGATAAAACCTTTATCAGGCAGGACGCCGATATTCACCATCTCTACGACAGCACAGATCGAAGCAGCTGTGGTCCAGGCGATCGCTCTTCTCGGTTTTCCTGCAATGACAACGGGAGGGTAGGCCCTGACGAATTCCTCTCGAATGAGTTGGTCATGTTTCCAACCTTCTACGGAAGCATGGATATAGACCACATCTTCAGTCACAGGTGGTTTAGCGTTGACCAGCAATTTACCTGTGCTTTCCCTGTCTTCGCGCATCAGGAGTTCGTGGAGCAGAAAATTCATCAAGGAGGCATGTCCCATGTAACGGATAGATTTGTAGTCAAGATTCTCGACCAGCCCATCATAGGTCTCACACATGGTACCAAGCCCTCCGGAAGTGGTGAATGCTTCCAGCTGTACTCCATCGATGACGATCTTTTCCAGCCACTCCAGTGGCGAAACCCATTTTCGGACACCACCTTCAATGACCTCACAGTCATTGAGATATTCGTTGACGACACCCTCCGGAGACCAGTTGAAGGCATACCCAAGCAAGCCGGTTGGATGTTTTGGCAGGGCACCGACACGCAATTTAATCGATCTTATTTTGTTAAATCTGCCGGCAAGAGACGCTCCCACGATAGCAATAAAACCTGGGGCAAGGCCACATTGCGGGGCCATAACCACAGTTGCATTTCGACTCAATTCAATTATTTCCCTGGTGGTGCTTACATCTTCGGTAAGGTCGAAATAGTGGGTGTTGCATTGTGCTGCAACTCGTGCTACCCCGACATTGAAACGGTAAGGAAGGCAGGAAATAACCGCATCATGGTTCTTGAGGACTTCGCTCAAGTCGGTTTCGCTCTTTACATCGAGTGATTGTGTCGGGAATGGGAATATATCCGTTGCACTCAGGTCTGCTCCAGTGACCTTGAATCCTGTTTCGTGGAGAAGGAGGGCCACAAGGTTTCCGACTTTTCCAAGGCCAAGCACTACTACAGAGTTGATACGATTATTCATCGGCGAGCTCCAGTATGATGAGGTGTATTTCCTTAATTTTCAAGGTACTAACGATAAGCGGCTATCCCGGTTACCTTTTCACCAACTATAAGGGTATGCATATCATGCGTCCCTTCATAGGTGTAAACGGACTCCAGGTTATTGGCATGCCGCATTATCGGATATTCACCCATTATCCCATTAGCACCAAGCATGGTCCGGGCCGTTCGACAGATATCGAGGGCTATCTTGACATTATTCATTTTGGCCATTGAGACCTGGGCCGGACTATAACACCCTTTGTCTTTTAATCGGCCAAGCTGCAGCGCCAGCAGTTGCCCCTTGGTAAGTTCGGTGACCATCTCCGCCAGTTTTTTCTGCTGCAGCTGGAAACCGGCGATAGGCTTATCAAACTGGATTCTGTTAAGGGAATATTCAAGCGCAGTCTGATAACAGTTGTCGGCGGCACCGAGTGCGCCCCAGGCGATCCCGTAACGTGCCTGGGTGAGGCAACCAAGCGGGCCTTTTATTCCGATAACTCCAGGTAACAGGCTCCTTTCCTCGTCTACCACCACATTGTCAAGGATGAGTTCCGAGGTGATCGAAGCGCGCAAGCTCCACTTGCCTTTCATCTGCGGGGCTGTGAAACCAGGTGTTCCCTTTTCCACCAGAAAGCCTCGTATCCCTTCCTCTGTCCTGGCCCAGACAATCGCCACATCGGCCACCGTTCCATTAGTGATCCACATCTTGGCCCCGTTAATCCGCCACTTTCCGTCTGACTCACGGACGGCTCTGGTGCGCATGCCGCTGGGGTTGGAGCCGAAATCCGGTTCCGTCAGACCAAAACAGCCGATTGCTTCCCCTTTGGCCATTTTCGGCAGCCAGTGTTTTTTCTGGGCTTCGCTGCCATAAGCAAAAATCGGATACATAACCAGTGACCCCTGGACGGAAGCCATACTGCGAAGTCCTGAATCACCGCGTTCCAGTTCATACATGAGCAATCCGTAAGCGACATTGGACAATCCGGCGCAGCCATATTCCTCGGGCAGGGTTGGGCCAAAAAAACCCATCTCGCCCATCAATGGAATTAAATGACGAGGAAAGGTTTCTTCCTGGGCATGTTTATCAATAATCGGCAGAACATGTTCGTTGACGAAATTGCGGGCAGTTGCCCGAACCAGCTTCTCTTCGTCTTCCAGCAGATCCTGGAAATTCATATAGTCAGTCAACTCGGTGGTGGTGTTCATTACAACTCTCCTTTTAGTAACCTTACAGACTATTTTCTTGTTTTTTGAAAGAAAATAATCTGTCTCAAAATACTTATCCCCGTGCTTTGCGGGGGTTATGATGTTCTTGGGCAGTTGCCTGTATTACAGGTCGAATTTAATACCCTGGGCCAGGGGCAGTTCCAGGCCGTAATTGATCGTGTTGGTCTGCCGGCGCATATAGCCTTTCCATGCATCCGAGCCGGACTCCCTGCCGCCGCCTGTCTCTTTTTCACCACCAAAGGCCCCGCCGATTTCCGCACCGGATGTACCTATGTTGACATTGGCGATACCGCAGTCAGAGCCTGCAGCGGACAGGAAGAGTTCGGCTTCTCTCAGGTTTTCGGTGAATATTGAGGAAGACAGTCCTTGGGCGACGTCGTTTTGGATGGCAATAGCGTTTTCAACTCCACCGGAATACTTTATCAGATAGAGGATTGGTGCAAAGGTCTCTTCCTGAACAATCGGATAGCTGTTTTCAGCCTCAGCCAGCACTGGTTCGACATAGCAGCCCGATTCAAACCCCTTGCCTTGCAGAACTGTTCCGCCGCAGACAATAGTTCCGCCCTGTTCTGTTAAGGCCTGCAGGGCTTTTTGGTACCCAGCTACCGCCTGCATATCGATCAGCGGGCCGACATGATTTTTTTCATCAAGAGGTGAACCGATTTTGAGTGAGCCATAGGCTTTGGTTAAGCTCTGCTTGATTTTATCATAGATTGACTCATGGACGATTAATCGTCTCGTTGAGGTGCAGCGCTGACCGGCAGTTCCAACCGCAGAAAAGACAATGGCCGGAACTGCCAGTTTCAGGTTTGCCTGGGGTGTCAGAATGATAGCATTGTTGCCGCCCAGTTCCAGAATTGCCCTGCCGAACCTGGAGGCAACAACCTCAGCGCCGCGGCGCCCGACTCTGGTTGAGCCGGTAATCGACACCAGAGGAATATCCCTGTCATGCAGCAGCAGTTCGCCAACCGTCGAGCCGGAACCGATAATCAGGTTGAACAGCCCCTCTGGCAGCTTGTTTTTGTTGATGACTTCGGCAAGGATATGCTGGATGGCGATGGCTGTAAGCGGTGTCTTTGAGGATGGTTTCCAAATGGTTGTGTCACCGCAGACAATGGCCAGCATCGCGTTCCATGACCAGACCGCCACTGGAAAGTTGAAGGCACTGATAATACCTACGGTCCCGAGCGGATGGTATTGTTCATAGAGGCGATGCTCCACCCGTTCCGAACTCATAGTACAACCATAGAGCTGCCGCGATTGACCTACTGCGAAGTCGCAGATATCGATCATTTCCTGGACTTCTCCCAGTCCTTCCTGGAGCGATTTGCCCATCTCCCATGAAACAAGAGTGCCAAGGGGTGTCTTCCTGGCGCGCAGGGCATCACCAATCTGGCGTACGACCTCCCCTCTTTTAGGGGGTGGCACCTTACGCCATTCGGAGAATGCTGCTTTGGCCGATGCAGCACAATTACGGTAATCTTCCTTTGAGGCAAGGAAAACGCCGGCGAGCTTTCTGCCGTCAACGGGGGAGGTTACGTCAATTTTTCCACTTGTCTGGGTTGTATTCCAGTTGGCACCTGTTGCCGCGCCTTGATTGTTCTTTTGTATGCCGAGTGTATCTAAAATATCCATTGCTCCTCCTGGCTTAGATGGTGTTCAAATTGAAAATTTTTTCCACAATTTCCATGGAGCTTGTGTAGGCTTTTGCCTTGAAACGTGCTTTTAAAGCAACTTCAAGCATTGCCTTATTGATGGCCTTTTCTTTTTTGGCCATTACGCACAGAGAGGCAAGAGCCCAGTCCTGTTTCACTATTTTCAATTCTTTGTAATCAACTTCAACAACATTCGCAGGGGTTTCCGGGATATTGACTGACTTTTCTTTCACCACAAAAGTGGTGGGCTTAAGCTTTGCAAATATTTTTTTCCGCTGCTGGACTCCTTCATCGCTCAAAGCCAGAACAACAGTCGGGGAGGTAATGCCGGTATAGCCGATCTTTTCGGATGAGATCAGTATTTCACTGACGGACTGGCCCCTTAAGACTGTAATGTTATAGTCGTTTTTTATTGATACATTCATGCCGGCAGAAAGACCTGCGTGGCAGACAAGGTCTCCGGCAGTTACGATGCGCATTCCTGCACTGCCTAAAATGGCAACTTCCTGATTCTGGTAGTCGGTGAGAGTAAATTCCTTTTTTACGGAGACAGCTTCAGGGAAGATGTTTTTCTCTTTGGCCAGTTTCCTATACCGTTCCCCATACTCCGGTCGGCAGTTTTTTTCTACGATACCGCTTTTGGGGGGCAGGTCGGTCTACCATCTGTTCCAGGATTGCAGGCGAAAGACGGTTGTTTTTTGTGTAACGTCCGGTGCACATGCCAAGGGTCTCAATAATTGAAAATCCCTGGTGTTTGATGGCATTGCTGATTTTTTCAGGGAGGTCTTTATCCAGCCCTGAGCATCTGGCGACATATGTTGCACCTGCGCTTTCAGCTATCCCGCAGATATCTATCGGCATCTCGGCCTGATTCAGAAACTCTGATCCCACCACGGCATCCGTTGGAGTGGTAACGGAGAACTGCCCGCCGGTCATGCCAAAGTTAAAGTTATTGAGAATAATCAGGGTTAAATCGAGATTTCTCCGACATGCTGCCAGGACATGGGCACCACCGATGCCGAGTCCGCCATCGCCCATAGTGACAATGACATGCAAATCCGGGTTGGCAAGTTTAAGTCCTGTTGCGTAGGTCAATGCGCGTCCATGAATACCATGCAGTGCGTGAACGTTGAAAAAAGTGTCGAAAAGCCCGGAGCAGCCGATATCCGTCACCATCACGGTTTTATCTGCCGGAAGGTTCAGGCTGACCATGGCTTTATCAAGACTGGTGGTAATATTTTCATGGGTACAGCCGGGACAGTAGACTGGAGGCCTGCTTTTATTCAAAAAACTATGCATTACCGATGACCTCCATGATTTGGGCAGGCGTGATCAAAACACCGTTCATCTGTCCGAAAAATTCCACTGTCTTTCCACCAAGCACACGCCGTATTTCATGGACATATTGTCCCAGGTTCATTTCGAAGACTATAATACGCTTAAAAAGTTTTGCTTTTTGTTGCAGCAGCTCCTCCGGTACCGGCCATAAACTTTTCAGGGTCAGGGTGGATATCGGTCTACCTCTGTCGGCAAGGATTCTGCCGGCATCTTCGACTGCGCGTGAGGTGACGCCGTAACTGATTATCAGAGTGTCTGTCTGAGCTTTGATATTTTCTTCGAACAGGGTGATTCTATCGCAGGCGCTCAGGATTTTGCTGCGCAGCCGTTCCTGGTTCCGGGCGATTACCTCGGGGTCGTTGGTTATAAAACCATCCGGTCCATGGGTCGATGATGTCTGTCTGACCAGGGTTTTGCCGCCGATGGGCAAAAAGGGCGGAGCCTCATCCGGCTGAGCTGCAAAAGGAAGATATCTCTCACCGGAAAACATTTTTCTTTCGACGACAGGAGGGAGAGGAACAGACTCAAGATCAAAACTCTCTTTCGTCATGCCGATTTCCTTATTCGAGGCGATAAAGACAGGGCACCTGAATTCTTCTGCATAGTTAAAAGCGTGCATGGCAAGGATATAGCAGTCAAGGGCGTCTTTGGGGGCAAGCACAATGACCGGTACTCCACCCGTACTGCCCCATTGCAGAAACTGAATGTCACTGTCGGCGCCACGGGTTGCCGAGCCCGTCGAAGGGCCAAGGCGCTGCACATCGGCAATGACCAGGGGAATTTCACCGCCAATGGCAAAGGAGATTTGCTCGCTGTACAGGCTGATACCGGGACCCGAGGTTGCAGTCAGTGCCTTTTTACCGGCCATGGATGCACCGATGCAATATCCTATTGAGGCGATTTCATCTTCTCCCTGCAGGCAGATACCGCCTCTGGCAGGTAACATTTTCAGCATATTGTTGAAAATAGTTGTGGCTGGTGTGATCGGATATCCTGCAAAGAAATTGCACCCCGCAGCAATCGCTCCTCTGGCAAGTGCCTCATTTCCTTCCATAAATGATAAAGCCATTTGTTCTCCTGTAGAGCTGCATGTGGTTTATTTGATCAAAAATTTAATCAAATATATGATTATATTTGTGACTGTTCTACCGCCTTTGTTATCTGTATGTCAAGAATATAATGGAATTATTCAGTCTGATCATACTATAATTTAAAGGGTAGTTCTGGATGCTTTTTTATTGATTTTATACAATTCTTAGTATAATGATCAGCCTATGGAACCGAAAAAAACCAGAAGGAAAAAGAGTACCGATGATTTCACGAGAGAAGCCTATATGGGCATCCGTCGAATGTTTTTCCTCAATGAAATTACACCGGGCCAAAAAATCTCGTACGGTGATCTCGCCAAACGGCTGGGGATGAGTACCACGCCGGTTATACAGGCCTTGAAACGGCTTGAGGACCAGGGGCTCGTTCGTCACGAACCCAATCGCGGCTATTATACTGAAAATATAAGCTTAAAAGAAATAATAGAGATCTATGATTTCAGGGAGTTGATTGAAGCTTCGCTTCTGCCCAAAATCGTATCCGGCATGAACAGGAAAAAACTCAAAATCCTTAAAAAAGCGCTTGATAATCACCTTGAAGCAGTACGAGATATTTATTTAAAAGAACGACTCCTGCGGGATATGGAATTTCATCTTGTCTTGGCAAGTCTTTCCGGATGCACCATTCAAATCAATACCTTGAGATTACTTTTCGACCTTTTGTACCTCAAGTACCGGGGTAATGTTCTCTTTGTAACCCCCATGGATACAGTCGATTCGGAACATATCAAATTATACGACTGTATTGCAGCCTCCGATCTCGACGGTGCGACTCAGATTTTGAAGCAACACATTGCAAATGTCAAACATCACGCCATAGCCAGTATCGAGAGGATCAACAAGGAAAAATCCATCAAAAAGATTTAAAGGACTGATAGAGAATCTGGTAATTCAACTGAACAGCAAGTTGTACCTTTTTATTTTCTTATCCAAACCCTGGCGTGTAATAGCGAGAAGTTTGGCGGCTTTGGTTTTGTTGCCCCTGGTGCGTCGCATGGCCTTTTTGATCAGGATAATTTCCAGCCGTTTGCTTTGCTCCGGCAGGGAAAGATAGCCTTCATTCGTCTCATTGTCATTGATGTTTTGAGCCGAATATAATGAATGAAGATCCCTGGAGAGCTGGTTCGGTTGGATGAGCTGTCCCTCGGCGGTCAGGGCGACCAGCCTTTCAATTTCTTTCTGCAGTTGCCTGACGTTTCCCGGCCACCCATAGTTCTCGAACAAATTAAGTACTTCAGGCGAGAACCCCGGAATGTCCTTGCCAAAATTCTCATTAGTCAACTTCAGAAAATGGAGAGAAAGTGGCAGGATATCTTCTTTTCGGTCTCTTAAGGGTGGCAGTAATATTTCTACGGAGAAGAGTCGGAAAAAGAGGTCCTCCCTGAATCGACCATGCTTCATCTCCTCGGACAGGTCACGATTGGTTGCACTGATGAGTCGGAGGTCATATTTGTAAGACACATTACTCCCAACCCGGGACCCTTCTTCCTCTTGTATTGCCCGGAGAACTTTGGGCTGAAGGCCTAAGGGCATTTCTCCGATTTCATCGAGGAACAGGGTGCCACCGCTGGCCTCCTCAAACAATCCTTTTCTTGCAGATTCGGCGCCGGTGAAGGCCCCTTTTTCATGACCGAAAAACTGACTTTCCATCAAATTTTCTGGAATACTTGCGCAGTTTACCGGGAGAAATACTTGCCGCTGACGATCTCCATGTTGGTGAATCATCCGAGCGATGAGTTCTTTCCCTGTGCCATTTTCCCCCTGGAGCAAGACGTTGACAGGAGTTTTGCTGACTACACGAACAAGATCGAGCACTTCTCTCATGGCCGCACTTTCTGCTATCAACGTTACTCCGTTGATCGATTCTTTTTCAAGGCGATCCGCTTCTTTTCCAAGGGATGTGGCAATACGCATTATTTCCTGGTTGAGAACAATAGATTCTATGGAAAGTGACAGAAAATGCGCTATCTCCTCAAGACGTGCCAGGTCATCTTCTGTGAACGGCTGATTGTCAAGTTTATTAAGGAGCTGCACTGCACCGGTAACACTGTTTCCTGTCATACTTTTTATAGGGGCGCATATCAGATTATGACTGACAAAACCTGTTTGCTCTTCAATCAACGAGTGATACCCAGTATGTCCTTGAAGATCATTAATCAGGTATGGTTTACCGGAGTTGATGACAACTCCAACAATACTTCCTTTGAGGGGAGGGGTAATTTTTTGATGCTCTAGACCTGTTCCGAAGATGGAACAGATCTCCTTGCTCCCCATCTCAATAGTAAAGACAGTACACCTTTCTACTTTCATCAAAGAGGGGAGGAAGGAAGAATAAAACGCAATTAAGGCCTGGTAGTCTCCAATGGTCCAGGCCCCGGCTAATTTTGAGAGCTTTTGTTTGAGCAGTGCAAGGTATGATTTTGATGTGGTTGTTTGCTGAGCAGTGTTTGTCATAAGTGTAAACGATGTTTGCGATGCTGTGATTTCTGAAGCTGTAACCTCAAGTAATTACTTGGTTCCAGGCCAGGAATGGCGACGATTAAATTTTTAAAAATTAATTTTTCCTATCAACTAACTGTCTGATATGCTGATATTTTTATCATACTGATAAATTGCTGCTAAAACAAGAAACAAAAATTGTTATCTCCTGGTAAGGAGTAAACGTTGTTACCGTTTACGCTCTGGTTTGTTCATATTGGATGAATTATCCCAACCTGATCCTGCTCCTGCTGAAAAGAAACAGTAATTTTCCGAGGTATAAAAAATCGTATTTTCAATAAGATAGTCTGATTAAAAGGATTTTGGCCGTTATTGCATCGTCCTCATCAGGTGCTTTGGCACGGTTTCTGCTTTCCTACATGCAAGTAGAACAAAATTACGATGACTGGAATAAAAGAAAATTCCAAAAAGGAGATAAAATTATGAAAGAAAAGAATGCTGACCTTCAATTTCGTCAGGTAGGCAAAGGTTTCATAATTAATCAGATGGAAGGTATGGTCGGTCGCACATTAACTCAGACCTTTGTAGATCAAAATAAGCAAACCTACGTGAAGGTGGCTGGAAAAATCATTCCTCTTACCGAGCAGCATAATTATCTTGAGGTCAGTTAAAACAATGAGGCTTTCAGCTTTACCGGCTGATTGTTTTTTTGATATCAATTACAGGTGTGCCATCCAATATATCAAGCCCGGAAACTTCCAGGCGATTATCATGTATATTCAGAACCTTCAGTTCGGAAATGGCCAGAGGATTTGGCCTTATCGGGCTACGGGTGGCAAAGACACCGCGAAGGCCCCTTGACACGTCTCCCCGTGGATAGACTTTAAGAGTGTCTCGGGTTGATTTATGAAGCCAGAAAACAACAACGATTGTCTGTCCCGGAACAATACCATCAAGTCCGTCCTGGTATTCAGGATAGATCTCCAAGGTGCCCACTCTGTCTGATTCGTCAAAATTTTTGGGAGCGTCCTCATTGTTCATTATATCGCCATGGAGTATACCGATAATGTGTAATCTGGGTTGTTCTTCCATTTTTCTCTCCACTTAAGCTTTTTGAAAATCTCAAAGCGCACTTCGCCCCATATTTCACCGTCCGCCCAATTTTTTTTTTGAGTAGAATAATAAATGTAGTATTTTCCTGGGGCAGAGTCTATCCGGAAAACAGAAAACAGAGTTAAAAAAATGATCAAGCAGAAGAGTTGTTTTGATTTTTCCGATTAAGTAAGATAGGAATGGCCAGTTGAATCACTACTCCCCACGAGGGGGTACTGAAAATAGTGACAGTCATTCTGAAGTAAGGTACTAGTTTTACATGGCAATAACACTGCTTATAGCGGAAAAGCCGAGCGTTGGGAAAGATCTTGCCACGTACCTCGGTATAGTCGGCAGAGGGAAGGGTTTTTATAACTGCAGAGGCGATGTCGTATGCACCTGGTGTGTTGGGCATATCCTCGAACAGGCTGATCCGGATGCTTATGATCCACGTTATAAACGCTGGAAGGCTGAAGACTTACCTATCATTCCGGAACAATGGATATTGGAACCTATCCCCCGGACCAGAGAACAACTTCATATAATTCACGGTCTGCTCAAGAGATCTGAAAAAGTCATTAATGCCGGTGACCCTGAGCGTGAAGGGCAGCTCATCGTAGACGAGGTGCTTGATTATCTCGGGTATACAGGCCCCGCTGAACGGTTATGGATCTCTGCCCTGGATGTGCGAACCATTAAAAAAGGTTTTGCCAATCTAAAAGACAATGCTCTGTTCAAAAATATTAAAGATGCAGCCATTTGTCGCTCCAATGCCGATTGGCTTGTTGGTATTAATGTCACCCGTGGCCTCACTCTTGCCGCCGGTCAGTCAAATACCGTACTCTCTGCCGGGAGGGTGCAGACCCCTACACTGTCACTGGTTGTTGGGCGGGACCGGGAGATCGAGCAGTTCATCAAAAAACCTTACTGGATTTTAAGAGCAACCGTTGAGCATGTGGCAGGCGAGTTTGTTGCCAACTGGAATCCGGATGAACTTGCAGCCGGTCTTGATGCGGAAGGGCGTCTGATAAGCGAGAAGGTAGCCGAACAGATTACCCAAAAAGTTACCGGGCAGGAGGGTGTTGTCGTAGATAAAAAGGATGTACTCAAGACAAACACTCCGCCATTGCCCTTTTTGCTCTCGGATCTGCAGAAAAAGGCGGAAGATAAATTCGGCTATTCGCCAAAGCAGACGCTGGATCTTGGGCAGGGCTTGTATGAAAAGCAGAAGGTGCTTACTTATATGCGCACCGAATGCCGCTATCTGCCAAACGAGATGTTTGAGGATGCCCCAAGCATCATACAGAGTCTTAGGGCCCAGAAGATCGAGGGAGCTGAGGGGGCTGATCTTACCATCCAGTCTCCGGCCTGGAATACCAAGAAGCAGGGCGCTGAGGCACATCATGGAATTATTCCTACTGAGGTCATTCCTAAGAATCTCACCGAGGATGAACTCAATATCTATCTGCTGGTTGCCAGGCGTTTTCTTAAACAGTTTTATCCCGACTATAAATACTATTCGAGCAGCATTGTTGTCGAAGCAAAACAAGAACTATGGAAAGGTTCGGGAATCACTATAAAGGATCAGGGCTGGATGATCCTAAATGATCAACAGACCAAAGAAAAATCCCTGCCCAAGGTAACCAAAGGGGATAAGGTAACGATAACAAAAGTTGACAGGGAGCAGAAGTTTACCAAACCACCAAACAGGTTTACAGAGGCATCTCTGCAGGTTGCCATGACGGAGGTCCATAAATTTGTGGAGGATCCGGTTATCAAGGCGCGGCTGAAAGAGAACTCCGGTATTGGTACGTCTGCAACCCGTACCAATATCATCGGCGAACTGCAAAATCGGCAATACCTGCAGAAGACCGGAAAAATTCTCATTTCAACCCCTCGAGGCCGGGAGCTGATAGACAAGATTCACCCTTCCCTTAAAAGTCCGGGTATGACAGCAATCTGGGAAGATGCTCTTGACAGGATCTGTGAGGGTGAACTGGGCAAAGAAGCGTTTCTCGAAGAATTGACCAAACGCATGTCCAATATGGTCAAATATGCACTCGAAACCCGCTTTTCCGAGGAGGTGACGGGTAAGGTGCATCGCTGTTCCTGCGGTGGCCACCTCTCCCGTCTGGAGTCGAAAAAAAAACGGGGTAGATTTTTCTGGGTCTGTTCTTCCGGTAAGGAAAAGAACTGTCCTCTGCGTTCCGATTTTAATGGAGCACCCGGGGCAGCATTTATGGATCGCCCGGAAACCGGGCCCCAATGTCCTCATTGTCGGAGCGGGTATCTTATTCGATATGAGAGTAATCATAAAATAGGCAACTATTTCTGGGCTTGCTCGACCGGCAAAAAGGGCAATTGCCCATTGATCAGAGACGAAGACGGCACACCCGGAATGCCGGTCTTAGACCCCAATGCGCCGAAGGCTCCATGCCCTGTCAAGGGGTGCAAAAATATGGTGACCTTGGTCCAGTCACAGAATAACAAGGATTTTTATTTCTGGAAATGTACCAACGCTTCTCACCCATTGCTGCAAAATGACAATGGCAAGCCTGGTGAAGAGATTATTTTTGGTAAGAAGGATAATCAAAATGTCGGTGGTGGCCAAAATGGCGAGCTGTCATCTTAAAAATGGCACCTTCAGTCACCTGCACTGTTATCCATAGAGGTTTTTTATATGAAGCTTAATGATCCGTTTGGTCGTTTGGAAAGTCGGCATCAAGTCGGGTATGAGTCGATGCGTGATACCATGCGCAGCAGTGGCATCAATACCCGGCAAGCTGCTTTAGAAGTCATGAGGCAGATGAAAAAAAGAGGATTGAAATTCATCTCTGTGATAATTCTCCTGGCTCTGCCGATTATTTTTCTGCTGCCGAAAGCGATATCCATAACCGTTAGTCTGGCTCTTTTTCTGGTGGTTTGGGTGGTGGTTTCCAACATCAACGCCGCTCGTTATATCCAGCGGTATATTGATGAGGATCTGCCAAGCTAAGAGGCAGTGCTTCTATGGTATGTTCCAATGGGATTTACCCTTTCATGTCGGCTTTCTTCAGCACAAGGCGTAATTCGAGACTTATCTGGTCGAAGACCATATGCTTCCCCAGATGTTCAAAGAAGCGGGTTGAACCGTAAATGACATTCCATCGGGTGCGGTCAAGATCAAAATGGGCTTCCAGCCCAAGGCAGTCATTCTCACGAGGTGTGAGTGTTGCAGAAAATTCAAGATTTTTGGTAACTCCACGAAGGGTAAGCGACCCTTTCAGAGTGCAGTTGGTGCATGTAATATAAGGCGTGTCGTTAATTTCCCCCTTGTCAATGACAAAGGTCGCTGTTGGAAATACCCTGGTGAAGAAAAAGTCGTCAGATTTCAGATGAGTGATAAGAACCGGCTGCAGTTCATCACCTGCGAGGTTGATGTTGGTCATGGACTTCATCTCCACCACCAGTTTACCGACAAAGGATCGTCCCTGGAATTTGAGATCGCCATTTTTCATTCGAAGTGTGCCGTAATGCTTATTATTCTGGTTACGGCCAGACCATCCCACTATACTCGCTTCAGTATCAAGCTGATAATCACCATCAAGCGATGGCAGTTGAGTCGCCGGATTGATTTCTCTATCTGTCAGATCACCTTCCACCGGAAAACCTGCCGCACACCAGTCGACAATGCCTCCATCCAGAACAAAAACAGACTGATATCCTTCCCTGTGCAATTTCGCTGCCGCTGTGGGCGCATCCAGAGAATGCGCACTGGAACCATAGAGGATAATAGCTCTGTCCTTGTCTGCGCAGATGTTTTCCATATTGCTTAAAAAGGTCACTTCATAGACACAGGCGTTGGTCGCTCCGGGCAGACGTGTTTTGGCAAAATGTTCCTCCGGAAGTGTGTGAATGAGCAGGGCGCCTTCCTTAATCTTCAACATGGCCTCTTCAGGTTTGATGTAGGCTAAATCCATGGCTTGCTCCTTTTGGTTGCTTGAAAACGGTGCCGGGAAAAAATCATGCTGTTGCCATAACTATAACAATAGGCAGAGGATAAACAAGATGACATCGCTTCTCATCCATTGAGCTCTATCTTATCGCTAATCAGCTGTATTCGGTAGAGTTGCGGGCGGTGAGCAACCGGTTACATGGTTCAATCTTGACATGGGTCTTAATATGGACTAAATTAAGGTCAAATTAATTATGGAGAACAGCATGAAACTCAGTCAATCTGTTAAACCCATCAGCTACTTTAAAGCACACGCTTCGGAAATCATCCGACAAATCGTTAATAGCCGACAGCCCATGGTTATCACCCAAAATGGGGAAGCCAAAGCGATTCTTCAGGATCTTGTCCAGTATGAACAAATCCAGGAAAGCCTCGCCATGTTGAAAATGCTGGCCCAAAGCCAAAATAGCCTCAGAAAGGAAGATTACAGGCCTGTTACCGATGTGTTCGGTGACTTGAAAAAAACTCTGGAAAACCAATCTGAATGAAATACAATGTTTATGTCATTTCTGATGCGGAAAAAGATCTTTATGAAATTTATGATTATATAAAAAAATCCGGATATCCGCAAAACGCAGGAAAAATTTTTTCAGAAATTGAAACAGCTTGCCAAAACCTGTCATTTAATCCGGAAAAAGGTCACTATCCTCCAGAGCTTCAACAAATTGACGTACGTGAATACCGTGAAATTCATGTGAAAGTCTACCGCATTATCTACCAGATCATCGACCCAGATGTTTTTATCCATTGTATCCTTGACGGCAGGCGGAATATCCCAGAAATACTTCAGCAACGAAATTTGAGATAAGACGAATCAATGGACAGGGTCAGAAAAATATCCTCGGTGCAAATCCAACAATAGAAAACCTGCTGGAAGGATTTTCCGTTATTTCTTATCGCCATCACCTCCCTATTTCGTCAATGTGCGTCGAACCGCATCCTTCCAGCCGTTATATTTTCGAATACGGATTTCCTCGTCAAGAGTCGGGGTAAAGCGCTTTTCCCGTTTCCAGGAACTGCTGAACTGTTCCGGTGGCGGGAAAAGCCCGATCTGCAGGCCAGCCAGATAAGCGGCACCCAGAGCGGTTGTTTCCAGGACAACCGGCCGATCGACAGGAGCATTCAGGATATCGGCCAGAAACTGCATGGTATAATTGGAAGCGACCATGCCGCCGTCCACCCGCAGCACAGTCTCTCCGATGTTCTGCCAGTCGAGGCGCATAGCATCGAGCAGATCACGGGTTTGGTAACAGACCGATTCAAGTGCCGCTTTGGAGAGTTCTGCCCGACCGGTGGCCCGGGTAATACCGAAAATAGCCCCCCGTGCCTCGCCGTCCCAGTGTGGGGCGCCAAGACCGGTAAAGGCCGGAACCAGATAGACGTCCTGATTGATATCAGCCTGTCGGGCAAGTTTCCCGGTTTCAGAAGCCGATTCAATGAGGCCCATGGCATCTCGCATCCATTGTACAGCTGCACCGGCAACAAAAATTGAACCTTCCAGGGCATAGGTAGTTTTGCCGCTTAAACGATAGCCGATGGTTGTCAGCAGCCTGTTGTTTGAACGAACTGCCTGATCGCCGGTATTAAGAACAATGAAACATCCGGTACCGTAGGTCGATTTAATCATGCCCGGCTGAAAGCATGCCTGGCCGACAAGAGCTGCCTGTTGGTCTCCGGCTATGCCGCAGACAGGAATGGCTTTGCCAAAAAATGTGGGGTCGGTCAGACCGAAATAGGCGGAACAATCTTTGACTTCCGGAAGAAGGGATGATGGAATATCCAGCAGTTCCAGTATATCTTTATCCCAGCAGTTGTCATGAATATTGTAGAGCATGGTGCGCGAGGCGTTGGTAGCATCGGTGCTGTGTTCTTTACCGCCGGTCAGACGCCAGAGCAGGAAGGTATCAACAGTACCGAAGCGGAGTTTGCCGACCGACGCTTTTTCTCTTGCGCCTGCAACATTATCCAAAAGCCATTTAATTTTCGTACCGGAAAAATAGGAGTCAAGCAACAGGCCGGTTTTGGCGGTAATCATTGGGTTATGTCCATCTTCCTGCAGCTGACGACAATATTCGGACGTTCTCCTGTCTTGCCAGACAATGGCCTTGTGGATTGGTTTACCGCTCTCCTTATCCCAGATGATAGTGGTTTCTCGCTGATTGGTGATACCTATTGCGGCGACGTCGGAGACGGAGAGCTTTGATTTTTCCAGAGCTTTTTTACAGGTTACAAGCGTTGAGTTCCAGATTTCTTCGGGATTATGCTCTACCCAGCCGGATTGAGGGAAAAATTGTTCGAATTCCTGCTTGGCTGCTGCAACTATTTCGAGCTGATCGTTGAATACAATAGCTCTGGTTGAGGTGGTCCCCTGGTCGATTGCAAGGATGTGCGAAGCCATTGTGAATCTCCTGGTTTAAAGATTCCGGACAATTTTCAAGTCATATGAACAGGCGGTTAAAAAGAATACAAACAGGTGCAGCCCCCGCCGTCAACGATATTTTCAATTACTGTCGGCTTCGGATAATTGATGAACTGCTGATAGAACATCACCACATGAAGAAATTGTATTCACCAGGATGTTCTTTTTAACATATTCATCCAGCGCTTCAACCTCTGCAGCAGATAGAAAAAGCCCTAACTTCGTGCGTCGCCAGAGTATATCTTCAGAGCATCTGGCCCATTCATGCGCCATAAGATAATCGACTTCGAAACCATAGAGATTATGTCCGACCGCAGTGCCCAGATGGCTTTTATCTTTTATCGTCGAGGTCATTCCATAGGCGCAGCTGCCGTAGGTTCTAAAAAGTCGTGTCGCCAGTTCTTCCTGCAGTACCGGACAACTGCGCAAAAGTTTTCGAACCTCAAGATCAAAATCATCCGGATTAAAATTACCGCCGGGCAGAATGCTCTTTTCCGTCCATTCATTTCCCATTCCCGGTAGAAAATCAGAGAGTTTGGCAAGCACCGATTCGGCAAGTTTGCGATAGGTAGTAATCTTTCCGCCATAGATAGAGAGCAGGGGGGCTTCATTTTCACCGGTATCCAATTTCAGAACATAATCCCGGGTAGCGGCCTTCGCCTCGCTTTTGCCGTCGTCAAAGAGAGGGCGGATTCCGGAAAAATCGCCTGCTACATCTTCTCTGGTAATGTCCCTCAGAAAATACTCGGATGCTGCTTTGCACAGGTAGTCGGTCTCTTCCGGGGAAATGCTTACCTTGTCTGGATTTCCATGAAAATCACTGTCTGTAGTGCCTATCAGGGTGAAATCGTTTTCGTATGGGATGGCGAAGATGATTCGACCATCCGTATTCTGGAAGATATAGGCACGACCATGATCAAATAGTTTCTTAACTATGATATGGCTGCCTTTTACCATACGAATGTGTTCTTTTGTCTCACTGTGGGAGATGTGGTTCAGCAGTTCGTCAAGCCATGGACCGGAAGCGTTGACCAGGGTTCTGGCTTCTGCTCGAAATTCCTGGTTGGTCAGCTTGTCAAGTAATCTCAGCTGCCAGATTTTTCCAGATCGTGTAGCTGACAATAAGGGAGAACGGGTCCTGATTTCAGCACCTTTAGCGGCTGCGTCCATGGCATTGAGGACGACCAGACGGCTGTCCATCACCCAACAGTCGGAGTATTCAAAACCTTTACTGAAATTTTTTTTAAGTACCTGCCCGGCAACATCGGTGAGGAGGTTGACGCTGGTAGTACCGGGAAGGATCTTCCTCCCGCCGATATGGTCGTAAAGAAAAAGTCCAAGGCGAATAAGCCATGCCGGTCGTAATCCTTCATGATGGGGAAGGATGAAACGCAGAGGCCAGATTATATGTGGGGCGGCATTTAAAAGAACTTCACGTTCGTGCAGGGCTTCCCGAACTAGACGGAACTGGTAATATTCAAGATACCTGAGCCCGCCGTGGATAAGTTTTGTCGATGCAGAAGAGGTCCCCTGGGCAAGGTCTTCCTTTTCGCAGAGAAAGACGGAAAGTCCGCGACCGGCAGCGTCACGGGCAATGCCACAGCCATTGATACCGCCACCAATAATCGCAACATCAAAAATGGGACTCTTCATAATCGGTTCCTGTTGAAGATTAACCTTACCTTGGGTCTATTTCAGGTTTGTTAAATAATTGTTTCAAATGCAAGTGCAGACATTAATAACCGAAAACAAAAGCTGAGGCAAATGAAAATATTATTGAAAACGGACATCTTGATTAAAGAATACCTGACAGTAGCAACGCTGCGAAATTTAAGGTGAGGCGATGACTATTTCAACGCCGTTTTTCAGGCAGATATCCTGGAGTTTTTGGGGCAGCGCCTCGTCCATGACGATGGTATTGATTCTGGAGATATGGTCTATTCGGATGGGAGCGCTCCTTTCGAGCTTCATCTTGTCGGCGACCAAAATAATATGCCTGGCGTTTTTAATTATGGCCTGGGCGACATGGACCTCACGGAAATCGTAGTCGAGAAGTGAGCCATCTTCGTCTATGGCCGAAACGCCTATAACCGCGTAATCTACCTTAAATTGATTAATGAAATCAACCGCAGCGACTCCAACGATGCCACCGTCGGAGCGACGGACCTGACCACCTGCGATGATCAATTCAATGCCATGGAAATTCTTCATTATTTCAATTGCATTGATATTATTGGTGATTACCAGCAAGCCCCGGTGATTGCTCAAGGCGTGAGCCACCTGCTCTGTCGTTGTGCCAATATTAAGAAGGAGTGAGCTGTTATCCGGGATCAATGCAGCCGTCGCCAGACCTATAGCTTTTTTCGGAGCCGGGGCAAGAAGTCGTCTGGCTTCATAGCTAACATTTTCGATGCCTGCGCCGACAATGGCACCACCATGGATTCTTTGGAGCAATTGTTTATCGCAGAGTTCGTTCAGGTCTTTCCGGATTGTTTGGGCAGAAACTTTGAAGGTATTGGAGAGTTTGTCGACATCCACCTTGCCATTTTCTCTTGCCAGCGCCAGGATCCGGTTCTGTCTTTCAGATAGAATTTCCATAAAACCGTATCCATTGCGTTCTGGTTAATCTGAGTGTGACTGTCAAAATATTATTCATCGAAGTTTCGATAAAGTCAATTTGTATTTCATATGAAAGCAAATGTTCCAACATAAGAACGAAATGAACATTAATTTGCCTCTGCCAAGGCTTCTCAGGCGATGTGTCACCCTCTGCCTGAAATAATAGAAAATATTATTGAATGTATTTTCTGTTTTAAATATATTTACGACTTGACATTTTTCTTTTGATTATATTAAAACTCAAAAAGTTTCTTTTTTGAAACTAACAATGGAGAAATTTTTATGAGTAAAGCAACTCTTGACGCCTTGGATTATGAAATCATCCATCTGCTCACAGAGGATGGACGCATGTCGATTGGTGAGATGGCCAAAAAGCTTGCTGTTACAGCGCCGACTATTCGGAGCAGAATTAAAATTCTCGAAGAAAAAGGTTTATTCAAGGTATCAGGCCTTGTTGATCCGAGCCGACACCATGACATGATTACGGCTTTGGTCGCCATGAACATCCAGTCAAATGGACAGATGGATACGATCATGGCCAAGATATCTGAACTCCCAAATGTCGCATGGGCAGGGGTGATCGCCGGGCGTTACGATATCATTGCAGAGGTTATTTGTTTGGGAGGGCAGGATGAATTATATCAATTTACCACTGAAACGATTCTAAATATTGGTAATATTGTCAGAAGTGAAACATTTATCATCATGAAATCCAGCCAAAACTGGCTGCATTTACCCGAAGGAGTGGGAAAAGGCTACAACCAAAACCTGAAAAATAAAATGGAGGGAAAATGAAAAAAGCATTAGGATTTTCTGTGATTGCCTCGTTGGCTATTCTTTTAGTTCTTGGCGGAATTGCCGCAGCAGGAACCCTGGAAGAAATCGCTCAAAGGGGAGAACTTCGTGTTGCATGTCAGACCCAGGGCGCACCTTTCAGTTTTGTAGATAAAAATGGCGAACGGACAGGCAGTTCGATTGAGCTTTGCAAGTTGATCGCCGAGGAAATGGGTGTCAAGATTAAGTTCCTTGATTATGACTGGGATGGTCTTATTCCCGCCCTCCTTTCCGGTAAGGCTGACATGTTAGCCGCCGATATGACCCCGACTTTAAAGAGGGCCATGAAAATTTCTTTTGTTGACCCTTATATGTATACCGGAAGCGTGGTATTCGTGAAGCAGGACAGCCCGATCAAGTCTATCGAAGAAGTTAAAAAGCCTGGAATTAAGTTGGCAGTATTGCTCGGTTCTACAGGGGAAAACGATGCAAAAACTGCATTTCCCGAGTCCGAAGTGAAGACGTATAAAGGTGGGGGACCTATTGTGCTCAATGCAGTAATTGCAGGTCACACCGATGCCGGCGTAAATGATGGGTCTGCCGTCCGTGGCCAGTCCGCCAGTTACCCGCCGAATACCATCCGGATTCTGGATGGAAGTTTGTCCAAATCGCCACTTTCCTTTGCTGTACGGTATGATTCTCCAGACTTACGTGAATGGCTGAATCTCTTCTTTCTACATTTCGAACTGGACGGTCGGCTTGATAAAAACTTAAATTACTGGGTCAATTCTCTGGATTGGAAGAAAGATCACTAATAAATTTAGACCGATGACATTGAGTCTTGTGCGAGCCGGAAACAGCGGCTCGCATTTCATCGATATCAAACGCATGGCAAAGGGTATTTCAGGTTAAAAATATGCTCGTCGACTTCAATTTCAGAGTCATCTTGGAATACATGCCGCTTTATCTTCAGTGCTTTTGGGCCACTCTCTGGCTGTCTGGCCTGTCACTGGTCGGAGCTATTCTGGTAGGAACCATTGCCTGCTCCATGCGCTTGAGTCAGTCCAAAGCAATCTCCAAAATCGCCGGTATTTATATCGAAAGCATCCGTGCCACACCTTTGTTGGTGCAGCTCTATTTTTTTTATTTCGGCCTCCCATCCATCGGTATCATGGTTCCGGAATGGGTTACCGGCGTGTTTGCCCTCACTTTGAACAGCGGTGCCTATTATGCCGAAATAATCAGAGCGGGTATACAGAACATCGAATACGGCCAGATTGAAGCTGGAATTGCTTCCGGTCTGAACTATTTCCAGCGCATGCGTTATATCATTTTGCCTCAGGCACTTGGTATGACGATTCGACCCATGCTGGGACAGGCGATTGTTTTAGTGAAGGATTCTTCGCTTCTCTCATTGATTTCGATAATGGAGTTGACACGAGCCGGTCAGTTGCTGACGTCAGATCGAGTTATGCCCGCAGAGGGATTCCTGACCACCGCGGTTTTTTATCTATTTATTTACTACCTGTTGAAAACCTTCTCCAATTGGTCTGAAAAACGGCTGATCTTCCGGGAAGCTCATTGATGACCGAGGGATGAGATATGTGGAGTTTCTATTTTCATGAATTAATGAACAGTCTGCCTTTCTTCCTCAAAGGGCTTTGGATGACTGTGGCAGTTTCCGGGCTGGCTCTGATTATAGCAACCATTATCGGTTTTATTTTAGGAATTGTGAGGGCCGGCCGGAATAAGGTTCTTCGATTCTTTATCGGCGCATGGGTGGACCTCACTCGCGGAACACCCTTTCTGGTACAGGTATTTATTATTTTTTTTATCCTGCCGGGAATTGGCATAGAGCTGGAAGCATTTCCCGCAGCGGTAATCGCACTGAGCAATATGGGCGCAAGCTTTATCTGCGAAATTGTTGCCGGCGGTATCCTGGCCGTACCGCACGGCCAGAGAGAGGCTGCGACCGCATCCGGGTTATCTGGTTATCAGCAAATGAGGCATATAGTTATGCCCCAGGCCATACCATCGATTCTCCCCCCACTGGTGGGACAATATGTCCTTATAATAAAAGATTCGTCTGTGGTTTCTGCGATCGGAGTGGTTGATGTTACCAGAATCGGCTGGCTGACCGTGCAGCGCATTCCGGAAGGTTTGATGGTGTTCGGTCTTGTGGGTATTTTATATTTTGCAATCTGCTATCCTTTGATCAACTTGTCAAATTATATGGAACGGCGGATGAAGGTTGCCAATACCAGGCTTTGAAAAAAGTTAAAAGTCAAATGAAGATATTTCTTAAAGAAGGGGAATGAGTTCATGATCGCTTTCAAAAATGTAAACAAATGGTTTGATAAGCTTCATGTCCTGAATGACATCAATTTAGAAGTTTCCAAGGGGGAAGTGGTTGTAGTCTGCGGGCCCAGCGGATCAGGAAAAAGCACCTTGATCCGTTGTATAAATCGGTTGGAGCCTATCCAACAAGGAGATCTTATCGTTGACAGCATGAATGTCCATGATAAAAACATCAATATGACGATACTCCGGGCGGAAATTGGATTTATCTTCCAGTCCTTCAATTTATATCCCCACATGACAGCCTTGGAAAATGCAACAATTGCACCTATGAAGGTCAGAAAAATGCCGAAAAGAGAGGCGGAAGAACTCGGCAGGGAAACATTGGCACGAGTGGGACTGGGGGATAGAGTTAATAATTATCCTGCACAATTGTCGGGTGGCCAACAGCAGCGAGTTGCAATTGCCAGAGGTCTCTGCATGCGACCCAAGATTATGCTGTTTGATGAACCAACTTCGGCGCTTGACCCTGAGATGATCAATGAAGTTCTCGATGTTATGCGAGATTTAGCTAATGAAGGCATGACGATGATGGTAGTAACCCACGAAATGGGATTTGCCCGGGAGGTAGCCAGCCGGGTCGTCTTTATGGATGATGGACAAATTATAGAAGTTGCACCACCTGAAGATTTTTTCAATAATCCACAAACAGCCCGAGGTAAACTCTTTTTAAGTTCAATTTTAAAACATTGATATTCTCCTATCCTTAAAAAGGACCATTTCTTAAAGTGCGGGAAAGAGTGTGAAAGATGCCACTAGTCACACTTTTACTGGTATTTTATTCATTTACATGACATTTAAACCTAAAGGAGTTTTGAGCGATGGAACGGAAAATTGTTCTGATGGGCTATGGAATGCAGGGAAAAGCCTGCGTTTATGATCTTATTAATCATGGTGAGTTTGACGAACTGGTCATAGTTGACTGTTACGAAAAATTTCTTGACGACATTGAATCTTTAGAAGATCCGAGGGTAAAGGGCTGCCATATTGACGGTACAGATCTGGTCACAATCCGCGAGATTCTCCAGCCCGCCTCGCTTGTTATCGAATTTTTTCCTCCCCATCTCACCCTTCCGACGGTTGAACTGGCCATTGATTGTAACTGTCATGTCATCACCTCCAGTTATATCAATAATCCCGCCTATGCGGCGCAGCCGGGATTTGCTGAGAGACTTGCGTTGCTTGATCAAAACGCCCGGAAAAAAGGCCTTATAATTTTGGAGGAATTCGGCATGGACCCTGGTATCGACTTAGCCATGGGCCAAAAGGTGGTAGATTCCTTCGATGAGATTCATGCACTTCATTCCTATGGTGCAGGTTTTCCAGAGTTACAATCGGCAAACAACCCTCTGAAGTATAAATTCAGCTGGTCGATCATAGGAGTCATCCGCTCTCATCTTCGACCAGCCAAATACCTTGACAATGGTGAGGTTCGAGCAATTCAGGCTGATTCCATATTTTCTTCTGAGAATTCTCACCACCTGGATATTAAGGGCTTAGGAGAGTTTGAGTGCTTTTTCAACGGCAACGCAACGCAGTACGTTGATCATTTCGGAATAGCAAAGACTATCAAGAATATGGGGCGTTATATCTGTCGTTGGCCAGGGCATGGTGCATTTTGGGAAAAAATGGCCCGATGCGGCTTTTTGAGCGACCAGCCCATTAAGGTAGGCAATCATATGGTGAAGCCGGAGGAGTTTTGCGCTTCACTTCTCGGAAATCAAAAGCAGTTTCATTACCAGGATGGCGAAAGAGATGTCGCACTTCTCAGAGTTGATGGAAGAGGATTGATTGATGGGCAGCGTAAACAGGTGTTGATGCAATGCATTGTTTACGCTGATCAAAATTCTGGTTTAACCGCCATGCAGCAGTCAGTAGGGTTTCCTATGTCCATTGGCAGCATGATGATACTTGACGGAAAGATTAAAACCCTGGGAAGAACAATGCCCATGGAAGTGCCACTCGATTATTATTTCAGTCAGCTTGAAAAACGCGGGATCACTTTTCAGCGGGAAACAAACGATTGGGACGGTAGTCTTAACCCCTGATTTTATGTCACAGCAGAGGATAGCTTCATGTTAAAACCATCCACTCAAAGTGCTATTGAACAAATAAGAGGAGAGCCAGGAATGCAGTCTCGTATACCGTTTCTCGGCGTTTTGTGCTGGGAAGAAGGTGGCAGCCCTAAAGGTCTTGAACAGTTGGAAAGCCTGGTCGGCAACAGCACTAACCCTGCAACCTATTCCTTTCCGGTAGTTTTCAGAAAAGTAAGGGGAGCTAATTACCAGTCCGTCGTACAAGCCCCACAGGCAGGGCTCATTGATGCCATGGTGAGTGAAGGGGAAAAAATGGTGAAGCTGGGAGTACGGGCAATAATCACAAGCTGCGGGTTTAATGCAATATTTCAAAGAGAACTGGCAGAGGCGCTGCCGGTTCCGGTTTTTACCTCAGCCTTAATGCAGATTCCTTTTATTCTTGCCTCGATTGGACGGAAAAAACTGGCCGTTATCACTGCATCAAAATCAACTCTCAGACCCGAACACTTCAGGGCGGTGGGAGTGCATGATATGCATGGAATTGAAATATACGGTATGGAAGTGATGCCGGAATGGAGCAAAATCAGTCGTTTTCCAAACCAGCCTCTGGCGATGGAAAAAGTGGAAGGGGAAGTAGTTTCATTGGCTGCACTGGCAAAACAAGAGCATCCTGATCTGGGAGCAATTCTGCTTGAATGTACTGATTTGCCCCCTTTTGCGGATGCTGTCCGAAAATCTGTTAATCTGCAGGTTTATGACTTGTTGTCGATGGTTGCATTAATTCACAATTCATTTTCAACGTAAAAGAATTATGCCACAAGCTGAAGTGATTAGAGACCCGGCATATCCTGTGCCGGGTCTTATCAAAGAGGTCTCTGCAATCAGCCGAAGAGCCAGGTTGACGCGTATCTTTTGCTAAAAGAACTCCTCAAATTTATCAGCGACAGGAAAGAGTCCAAAAAGTCCGCCGGTATGGACAAAGACTATACGTTTGCCGAAAACCGATCGGTTTTTCCTGATTTCGCTCACCATGCCATAGAATGCCTTGCCGGTGTAAACGGGATCCAGCACCACACCTTCGAGCCGTGCAAGGTCATATATCGCTTTCAACTCTTCCGGCCTGGAAAGTGCGTAACCTCTTCCAACATAGCCGTCGACGATATCGATATCAGTGCTGTTAATGGTAATATCCACTGAGTAATCATTTATAAATCCATTGCAGATACGGCCGATCTCTGTAACAAAATAGTCTTCGTCGTCACACACATTGACCCCAGTCACCCTCAGGTCAAGGTCGAGCAACCGGGCGCCGAGAAGCAGTCCGGCGGTTGTTCCCCCGGAGCCTGTAGCAGAGAGAATCGTAGTCTCACTAAAACCCCCTGCTCCCAATGTGGTCAGGTCGTTTGCAATCTCCTCCATCCCCTTCACATAGCCCCAGCAACCCAACTGGTTGGAACCTCCTTCAGGAATTATATAAGCCACTTTACCTAATCCACTCAGTCTCTCCCTTTCCAGCTCAAACCTGTTATGCCGCTCTTTATATTCGTCCGGAGTAATCCAGACCAGCTCAGCCCCAGCCAACCTGTTAAGCAGGATGTTACCATGGCTGGGCGGAGGATTTGTCGGATCTTCGGTCCTCAACAGGAGGGTGCTGTTCAATCCGGCTGTCACTGCTGCCAGGGCTGTCGCTCGACAATGGTTAGACTGCGCTCCACCGCAGGTAATTACCGTGTCCGCCCCCTTGGCTCTGGCATCAGCCAGCAAAAACTCAAGCTTTCTGATTTTGTTGCCGGAGAGTTCACAACCGGTCAAATCATCTCTTTTAAAGAAAATTTCTACCCCCAGTTCTTCGCTCAATCGTTCCATTTTCTGAAGTGGCGTTTTCTTACGGGCAATTTCGAGATGTGCTGGATAGTTCAATGTAGCGGTCATGATTTCTATCTCCCTTTCTCACTTTTAAGCGATCTTCCCCTGATCATAGTCGATTAAATTGTCAGAGACTCCAATACGTCTTAAACCGGAAAATTAAAATCCGCAAGCCATGATATTTATATTGGAAAAGAACTGTAAGCAAACAAATTTTCAGGTAATATTGTTCTTTATCCATGTGTTGCAAAGCACATAGCAATTGTATTTTTTCAAATAAATGGTAGATGCATTTGTTAATCGTATATCAATGCGAAATGCTGTCATTTGGTTCTACCTTCTGTGCATAATATTTTTTTGGTGAAAGATGAATCGTTTGCAGGCAAATCTGTCGCTGACGCTGGCGGCAATAATCTGGGGCAGCAGTTTTGTCGTGCAGCAGATTGGGACAGGGGAGCTGGGAACAATTACCTTTACCGGTGCCCGTTTTCTTGTTGGCGCTTTAGTGGTATCGCCTTTTGCCGTCATACAATTTTTACGGGTGAACCAAAAAGAAAGGCAATTTCAAACTTCCGATTGGCTGGGACTTGTTGTCACAGGATGTGTCCTCGTTACTGCGGCATGTCTGCAGCAGCATGGAATCCTCCGTACGACTGTTACTAATTCAGGATTTTTGACCGCTCTATATGTACCGCTCGTGCCGGTACTCGGGTTTATTGTCTTGAAAAGGAAAGTTCATTTTTCCATCTGGCCTGCTTCAATCTGCTGCTTCATCGGTACCTATATACTGAGCGGCGCTCGGGAGGTTGATCTGGTTGCGGGGGATTTGTGGGTGATCTCAAGCACAATTTTCTGGGCTATCCATGTCATGCTGGTAGGGATTCTGGCTTCCAGAACCCAGGCGCCGCTGGTGGTAGCCGCTGTGCAGTTTCTGGTGAGTGGTTGTATTGGTCTGGCGCTTGGCTTTCTTGTTGAATCACCAACTCTCTCCCAGGTTGTTGGAGCTGGTTGGGGAATCTGTTATGTCGGAATCTTTTCCGTGGGCATGGCTTTCACCCTTCAGGTTGTCGGGCAGCGTTTTACCCCCGCTGCCGATGCGGCTATCATCCTCAGTTCCGAAACTGTTTTTGCCGCACTGATGTGGAATACTCTTTTTGGGGGAGCGGTTGTCCCTTCTGCAGCTCTCCGGAGGGATATTGATCCTCCTCAGCATTCTGGCTGTCGAACTGTTGCCAATGACCCGACTCAGGAAACCCCGGCCCCTCAATTAGAGCATGAATTTTTTGGCAAATCCCTGAGATGATCAGCATCTCCTAACGGAAAAGTTTCTCAAATTCCTGGTATCCCTCTTCGGCAAGCTTATCCGCCGGAATAAATCTCAGTGATGCTGAATTGATACAGTATCTGAGACCGGTAGGTTCCGGGCCGTCATTAAAGACATGCCCCAGGTGCGAATCGGCTTTTTTGGAACGTACTTCCGTTCGAGTCATAAACCAGCTCCTGTCTGAATGTTCGACAACATTCTCTTTAACCAGAGGTCGGGAAAAACTCGGCCAGCCGGTACCGGAAGCGAACTTGTCAAGGGAACTGAAAAGCGGTTCACCCGAGACGATATCAACATAGATACCAGGTTTCTTGTTATCCCAGTATTCATTCTTGAACGCGGGTTCTGTTCCATTTTCCTGGGTCACTTTGTATTGGAGCGGGGTTAACATATTCCTCAAGTCTTTTGAGTTGTTTTCTTTCATTGAGGGAAATTCTTTTCCCTTCCAGTGTTTTTTCAGGAAGGTATCCCGACCGGAACCACTGCGGTAGAAACTGTATCGGAGCGGATTCTTTTTGTAATAGTCTTGGTGATACTCTTCGGCTGGCCAAAATTCAGGAGCCGGCGAGATGGGAGTCACAATCGGTTTGTCAAAAATGTGACTCTGCTCCAGCTTGTTTTTGGTTGCTTCGGCTAATTTCTTTTGTTCTTCATTATAATAGAAGATAGCTGAGGTATATGCATGACCCCGGTCGACAAACTGACCTCCATCATCGGTTGGATCGATCTGCTGCCAGAAAGTCTCAAGGAGTTTTTCGTAGGAAATTATTTTGGGGATCATAGATAACCTGCACCACTTCAATATGATGGCCTGCTGCATAATTCTGATACGTCGGCATTTTCGTTGTGCCACCGGCATAGCCGGAAGTAACGGAAATTACACCGTCCAGAGCTTCAAAGGGCTTTTCCATACACCAGAAACAGCCTCCTGCGAAAAGAGCAGTCTCTGTGACTTGGGGCAGCTGTTTCGGTGACATTTTTTGTTCCTGGCCTTTGTCTTCTGCCAGCACACATGAAGCAAGAATTGCCATTGTCAGACAAGCAATAATATAGAAAAAATTTTTCATAGGATTTCCTCCAAAATTTCAGTTACAGAAAGCAGGAATAGCTTCCGTTTCTTCAATAATAGATCGTCAATGTAAGAACGGTTTAAAGGCAATGTAAAGATCGTGTAAAGATAACGGAATTATGTTGCCTTGCAGGATTGTTCGATCGGTAAAGTGAGCCAGACTGAGGTTATCCCTGCAGAACTCTCTGCCCCCACAGTACCATCATGGGCTTCAATCAACTCTTTGGTGATGGAAAGGCCTATTCCTGCCCCACCTGCGTCTCTTGATCGGGACCGTTCGGCACGAAAAAAACGTTCGAATATAAAAGGCAGGTCTGCTTCATCGATTCCTGGTCCGCTATTGGAGAAACGAATCTCTACTGCTTTCTTTTTATCGGAGACACTCATTTCGACAGTACCGTTTTTCGGGGTATATTTATGGCAGTTTTCAAGCAGGTTGCGGAGGGCCTGCAAGAGCTTGTCCCGATCTGCTGAAACAATAAGGCCTTCCTTAAAGTCGGTTGATACAGTGATATTTTTTTCCTGAAATTTTGTACTATAGAGACCAAAAATCTGTCGGAGCTCTGCTGCCGGATCAAGACCCTCCCGTTTCAGATAGGCCCTGGCTGCATCGGCCCGAGCGAGCTGCTGCAGATTGTCCACCAGGTGAACCAGCCGCAGGTTTTCTTCCTGCAGCATCTTGAGGGTTTGTGGAGATGGTTCGATAACCTTGTCGTTCAGGGCTTCCAGGTAGCCCTGCAGGTTGGTGAGCGGTGTTCTCAGTTCATGGGCCACATCGGCCACCATATTTTTCCTCAGTTGTTCAACACGTTCAAGGGAATCCGCCATGCGGTTAAAGGCAAGACCCAACTGGCCCACTTCGTCCCTGGTTACCACATCGACCCGGGCATGGAAATCACCTGCGGCAATATTTTTGGTGATGTTGCTCATCTGGGATAATGGTCTGAGGACGCGTCGGGTAAGAAGGAAACTGAGCAGAAAAGCAACTGCCAATGCTGCAAGGCTGGCCCATATCAGGTAGTAATGGATAGAGGTAAGAAACATATGGTGGATATCTGTTGGGGAAACATCGTATTTTTTCATCAAGGCCATAAAATAATTGGCGGCGAGCTGATTAATGGCCAGCCAGATAATCAAAACTATAACGCCAATTACCGGCACGACCGTGATCAGCAGAAGTTTCCAGAGCAGCCTGTTTCTTATGTGGCTCATTGCTCTTCGCCTTCTGAAAATTTATAGCCGAAGCCACGAACGGTGAGAATAAATTTGGGTTTTGTCGGATCTTTTTCAATTTTCTGTCTGAGATTGCCGATATGGACGTCGATTACCCGATCGATGACCGTTTCTCCATCCTGGTAAAATTTGCTTAGCAGTTCCGGCCTGGAAAAAACTCTGCCCGGAGCACGCATGAGAGCGCAAAGGAGTTTAAATTCCGAACCGGTCAGGTTCACGGGAATGTCCCCCAGACGCACCCTATGTTTTTCCGGCTCAACCCTCAGGTTATTACAGATAAGCATCTTGCTGTCTTCAGGTTGTATCGGTCGTACTCTTCTCAGGATAGCTTTCACTCTGGCCACCAACTCGCGTGGGCTGAATGGCTTGACCACATAGTCGTCGGCACCAAGAGAGAGGCCGGTAACCCGGTCAATCTCTTCTTCCCGGGCAGTCAGCATCAGGACAGGGACGTCGGAGAATGTTCTCAGCTGTCTGCAAACCTCCCAACCATCAAGGCGCGGCAGCATGATGTCGAGTATGACGAATCCCGGCTGATATTTTTTGGCGAGGCGCAGGGCATTTTCACCATCAGCTGCTTTGATGGTCTCAAAACCATCTCGTTCCAGGTATGTTTGAACGAGCGTTGCGGTGTTTGGATCGTCTTCAACAATCAGCACCGGGCCGTTACAATTATGAATCGTCAAAGCAAGTCCTTGGTTGTGATTGTCAGGAAAATGCAAAAAATATGGTCGTGTAAGACTGTAGTACCCTTTTATAAAATATCAATGAGGATGGCAGGGAATGTAATAGAGGAGCAGTCCCACAAGGGAGACAGGTATAGAGTCTTTATGGTAACGTTCTGACCTGTTACCACAATAGGAATGCTATAGCCTGTTGGTGAAGTTCATTTTTAGCTGATCAATAATTCGGTCATAGCGTTATAGACATCCCGCAGATAAATAACTCCGACGACTTTCCCGTCGCTTCGCGTGACAGGTAAGCGTCTTATCTGTTCAGTGAGCAGGATATCGGCACAGCGCAGAAGAGTCTCTTCTGCTGAGATAACCCTGACATCCTCTGTCATGATTTTGCTGACGTTGATTGAACGAATGGAAGCTGTTTTTTCCTTCCGAATGGACTCCCAAGCGATATGATCATGATAGTCAGCAAAGTACACCTGCGATGGCATCAGGATTCTTATGATATCTTTTGTGGAGACGATTCCTACCAGGTTCATGGCTCCATCAAGTACAACAATGCCATTTACTGATAATCCGTGCCGGCGTTTAGTTGATTTCATAACCCTGATTGCTTCACGCAAGGACATTTCAGGGGTTAACCAGCTTGAAATGGGTTCCATAAGGTCTTTGACTTTCATCATTACTCCTTTTGGCTTAATGATCGGCTTAATCTTGTCGCATGGTTCCAGCCGCGTTGAGAATTCCCGGGAAAGTTTCAACTTTGGAAGCGTGTTGTTACTATTTCTTTGTAGATTTATTTATACCATATAAAAGCATTTATGATCAATATCTCTTATGGGAAAAACAAACAAAATTAATAATCAGGAAGTTGCAATGCTCGATTCAAATAGCTGTCGTTTCGTCTGAAAGGTAAAATTGCTTGCTTTTTCTCCAGATTTTCTTAAAACAGGTTGTCACGTAGAATTCGATGAAAATTACCAGATGGACTGAAGGATACTCAATAAATCATCCCGAGGAGAACATTATGAGCGTACATGTCGCGGATCATCCACTCATCAAGCATAAACTTGGTCTTATGCGTCAACATGACATTTCCACCAAGGATTTCCGTGATCTCTCGTCGGAAGTTGCCCGTCTTCTGACCTACGAGGCGACAAAAGATCTGCAAACAGAGAGAGAAACCATAGAAGGCTGGGCAGGACCTGTAGAAGTAGATAAGCTCAAAGGTAAGAAGATAACCATTGTGCCCATTTTGCGGGCAGGACTTGGAATGATGTCAGGTGTTATTGATCTCATTCCATCAGCCAAGGTAAGTGTGGTTGGTTATTATCGTAATGAAGAAACACTTCAGCCGGTCGAATACTATGTCAAAACGGCAAACGATATTAAGGAGCGGGTAGCTTTAATCCTTGATCCCATGCTGGCTACCGGAGGCACCCTTATGGCCACAATTGAAACTCTGAAAAAAGCAGGATGTCAGACAATAAAAGGCCTTTTTCTTGTCGCTGCCCCGGAGGGAATAAAGAGGATAACCGAGGCTCATCCCGATGTGGAGATTTATGTCGCCGCAATCGATGAAAAACTGAATGAGGTGGGCTACATTTTACCGGGATTGGGGGATGCCGGGGATAAAATCTTCGGCACCAAGTAGAGCTAAAAGTTTTTCCGTAATGACTTTTTGGTTCGATTGTAACAACAGAATATTTTTTTCAAGAGAATATTCCTATCGACTGTAAAATAAATAATGAGGTCGTTTTAATGTCAGAAGTTCCACAAAATTCAAATTATCATTTCCGGTTAGGTGACTGTCTGCTGGGTGCCCAGATGCTGTTTGTCGCCTTCGGGGCTTTGGTTTTAGTCCCTATCCTGACAGGACTTGATCCGAACGTTGCCCTGTTTACCGCCGGTCTTGGAACTCTTGTCTTCCAGGTGATTACCAAGGGGAAGGTACCTGTTTTTTTGGCCTCGTCCTTTGCATTTATCGCTCCTATAATCTACGGCGTGCAGACCTGGGGAATTCCCGCTACCCTTTGCGGATTGACTGCAGCTGGTTTGCTTTACGTGGTGTTGAGTTTCGCAATTCGCTATTTTGGTGCCGGAATTTTGCATAAATACCTTCCGGCCGTTGTTACCGGACCTGTTATCATGGTCATTGGCCTGGTATTGGCACCTGTTGCCGTGCATATGGCCATGGGGCGCACCGGCGATGGTTCAGCATGGCTCGTTCCCAAAGATACCGCAGTGATTATATCGGGAGTTTCCCTTTTGACTACAGTGCTTGTCGCTCTGCTCGGCAGAGGATGGTTGAGACTGCTTCCTATTTTATGTGGTATCTGTGCCGGGTACATTACGTCGCTTGCTCTCGATCATCACCGGATATTCTACTGCTATTCAGGCCTCTTTTGATCCTGGCAGCCTTCAGAACTGGACCGGACCTGCCTTGATTTCCTTTGGAACGATTGCCGGAAAAGCATGGCTGGTGATGCCCGCCTTTGTTTTCCCCGAATGGAAGTGGGAAGCTATCCTGTTCATTGTACCTGTGGCTATTGCTCCGGCGATAGAACACTTTGGCGATGTTCTGGCCATCGGTTCCATCACCGGTAAAGATTATGTCAAGGATCCCGGTATTCAAAATACTCTCCTTGGTGACGGAATCGCCACCTCCATAGCCTCTATGCTTGGCGGGCCGCCCAACACTACGTATTCGGAAGTAAGCGGAGCGGTGGCGCTGACCAAGGCCTACAATCCGGCAATTATGACATGGGCTGCTCTTGCAGCAATTTCCCTCTCTTTCGTCGGAAAGATTGGTGCCCTGCTGGCTACCATTCCCGCCCCGGTCATGGGTGGAATTATGATCCTTCTTTTTGGTATGATCACCGTCGTCGGCATTAATACTTTGGTCAAATCAGGTCAGGATCTGATGACGCCCAGAAATCTTATCATAGTCGCGGTCATTCTGGTTTGCGGTATTGGTGGGATGAAATTTACCGCCGGTTCTTTTGCTATCGAAAAAATTGGTCTGGCCGGTGTCTTAGGTATTTTGCTGAACATAATTTTACCCAAAGAACGAAAACAGTCATCCTGAAGAGTTGAGCTTTGATTTGACTTAAATAGCATTGAACCGGAGGAAGTAATGGATTTTCCAATAGATTTAAGTAAATATGTTTCACAGAAGTATGATTTGACCCAGAACAAACTTACCGCTGACCAGCGAAAAGCGCTGCTCGATAATATTCAGATAGTTCGTGACAGTTTAGTATTTTTTACCGCTCTTGCCAATGTTAAGGGACTCGGAGGACACACTGGCGGTGCCTTCGATATCGTGCCGGAACTTCTCATCATAGACGGTTTTATGAAAGGTTCCGATTCTCTTCATCCGGTCTTTTTCGATGAAGCGGGACACAGGGTAGCCATTCAGTATATGATGGCAGTGCTGAATGGCTATCAAAAGCCGGAAACGCTGCTGCATTATCGAGAATATGATAAAGGATATTACGGTCATCCCGAGCGGGACGACCGTAATGGAGTTTTTTTCTCGTCTGGGAGACTTGGCCATTTATGGAGCTATGTCAATGGCGTAGCTGAAGCCGATACCAGCAAAACTGTAGTCATGTTCGGTAGTGACGGTTCCCAGATGGAAGGTGATAATGCAGAGGCAGCCCGATATGCGGTGGCCAGAAATCTTAAGGTCAAACTCCTCATCGACGACAATGATGTAACGATTGCAGGACATCCAAGCGAGTATCTGCAGGGCTATGATCTAGCCAAGACAATGAAAGGACACGGACTCGCTGCAAATGTTGGTGACGGGGAGGACATTGACGCGCTTTTTATACGCATCCAGCAGGCGCTTGTAGCTGACGGTCCGGTTGCCCTTATTAACAAACGACTCATGGCCGTTGGTGTTGCAGGCATTGAAGGGTCTCCCAAGGGACATGATGTCATCGCAGTAAATCTGGCTGTTGATTATCTCTTAAAAAAGGGATTGACTGCAGCGGCCGAGATGCTTCAGAACTTCTCTATTTCAAAAGAAAAAATTACCTACCTGGGCAGTAGCCCGGAAATGGGCAAGGTGCGTGATGATTTTGGGAAAGTTGTTTGTGAAATTCTCGATACCATGGACGACGTCGCCGGCAAAGTGCTGGTTGTCGACTCCGACCTTGAGGGCTCCTGTGGTCTGCATCATATCCGCAAGAACCATCCCGAGGTGTATGTACACGGTGGCATCATGGAGCGAAATAATTACTCAGTTGCCGCAGGTTTTGGTTCTGAAGCGGGACGCCAGGGAATTTTTGGCACTTTTGCGGCTTTTCTTGAAATGGTCATCTCCGAAATTACTATGGCCCGGCTTAATAATGCCAATGTCCTTGCCCATTTTTCTCATTCGGGAATAGACGATATGGCCGATAATACCTGCCATTTTGGTATCAATAATTTCTTTGCCGATAACGCGGTTGCCGAGGGTGATGCTACCCGTCTCTATTTTCCGGCGGATATTTTTCAGCTTCGAGCCATGTTAAAGAAAATATTTAACGATAAAGGTCTGCGTTTTGTCTTTTCCACACGTTCGGCAACACCCACTCTTTTAGATGACAGGGGAGAAAAAATATTTGGCGACAGGTATGTCTTCCAACCCGGAAAAGATGAAATTATTCGTGAAGGGAACGATGGCTACATCGTCAGCTACGGGGAGATGACCTACAGGTGCCTTGATGCTATTTTGCAGCTCAAGACGCAGGGGCTTAATATAGGTTTGATCAATAAGCCAACCCTGAATGTGATTGACGAAGACATGATTGCCAGGGTGGGCAGCAGTCCTTTTGTCCTGGTCGTGGAGAGTCAGAATACCAAAACCGGTCTTGGCATGCGATATGGAACCTGGCTCCTGGAAAGAGGTTTGGCACCCAAATATGCCTTTATGGGAACAAACAGGATAGGCCATGGCGGAATTGCAGAACAATTGCCCCATCAGGGTCTTGCAGTCGAAGACATCAAAAGCAAAATTTTGTCGATGCTTGGGATACACTGAGAGTAATTCAGGTCAGGTTGATTTTTGTTGAGGTCCACTTCCCGAAAAAGAGAAGTGGGCCTTTTGAACAATCTACCGCAGCGTGTCAGACAAATACATATGCCGAACCAAAATCGTACCGTCAGGCCTGGCAGGACGGAAAGAAGTGTCCTGACCGATGCAGGAGAACAGCTTGTTGTTCCTGGGGATTGGGCTCTGCTCCCCCCCGGAGACGGTCCTCTTACCAAATTAGTCAAAGCAAAAGGACCTGCTTGGCTTGTCCAGGTAAAATTTAAGAACAGATTTATCTCTAAGGGGATTTGGGCAAAACAAGCACATATTTCTGCGGCAAAAAACGAACTGGAGGCAAAGCGTCTGGCACCTGATTATGCTAAAAAACGTAATCAGGAGTTAGCAAGAAGGCAGAACAAACACAGGGAGTACGTCCAGGAATTTTTCGCCGGAGTTCTCCGTTATCTCAATTTTCATCCCAGGTATACAACTCTTGCTTCACAACTGGCTCGTTTAGTAACCGAGCTTGCGACCCCTGTTGGGAGCGGAACTGTGGCCCGAACTGAGCGAATTCCTCTGGAAGATCGAACGAGCAGTGCTGTCATCGCCTGGATGCGCCATCAAACCACCGGATATGATCGAATGGTCGTTGCTCCAGTGAAAGGGAGAAGGCGTCAAGTGAGAAGAGAGCTTGCTTCCCAGTCAATCGAAATTCTGCAGCTCTATCGCGATGGGAATGATATACCGCTGTCATGTCCCCTGCAAAAGGCACTGGCGAAGGCGGAACAAGACAAGTTGTCAGATTGTTTCTAATTAAATAAAGACTGCAGGAGACGCTGTTCCGGCATCTCCTGCAGATTTTAATTAGCTCTCATCCGGGTATCAAATTCCTCGGGAGTGAATGAGTAAACCTGGGTTCCTTTACATTCAACGGCAAAGGAGGCGCAAACACTACCTTGGAGAGCGCTTGTTTCCAGATTACTGCCATTGATCAATCCGCTGAGCAGACCGCCTCGATATGCATCTCCTGCACCTGTTGGATCAACCACTTGAGCCGCTTTGAAGGATGGGATTGTCAATTTGCCTGACTTGTTGTAGAGTTCTGAGCCGACTTCTCCAAGGGTAATAATAGTTGCTTCCGGAAGAGCGAGAAGCTCATCTTTTGATAATCCGGTCTTATCCATGATCAGGTTGAACTCATAATCATTGACGATGAGGAGCATGCAGCCAGTGATGACATCAATTAAATCCTGCGCCTGAAGCACAGGCAGTGCCTGACCGGGATCGAAAATATAACGAATGCCCCTCTGTTTGCAAAGTTTTGGATAATTGATCATATCTTCAAGATTTCCCGGAGAGACAAGAAGCAGACTTTCTTCAGAATTAAGATCATCAATATTGAGTTTTGAGGAATATTTCATTGCGCCGGGATTGAAGCCGGTAATCTGATTATTGCTTTTGTCAGTAGTGATATATGCCCCGGCTGTTAATTCTTCAGAAATGACTGTGATATTTTCTCTAGCTATCGAATGCTTATCCAGCCACTCAAAATATTTATGATGGTCGCTGCCGATGGTGGCAGTGATAGTTGAATTTTTACCCATGAGCTTTAACGCGTAGGCGATATTACCCGCAGTGCCACCATAATTCTCAGTCACCCCGTTCACTTGAAAGCACACATTGAGGCTATGAATTTTATCAGGGAGGATATGGTCGGAAAAACTCTCGGGAAAATTCATAATGCGATCATAGGCAAGTGAGCCGGAAATAAATATTTTTTTCATTGTTTCAACCTTGTGTTGGAGTTGGTTAATCGGTTGTTTATTTATCAGGTCTTCATCATTGATGGACCATTTCAGGAACGGGAACAATTTTGGGAGAGTGGTTGGCAAGAAAGACTGCAATAAGTACCATTGCTCCTCCCAAAAGCTGCACTGCAGTAAGCGTTTCTCCGAGTAACATCCAGGCTCCGCAGGCAGTAACCAGCGGAATGCCATTGATACAGACTGCGGCCTGGGCCGCAGGAATTCTAGTCAGGGCATAATTATAACAGATGAAGCCGCCGATGGTTGCAAAAATAGTCAAGGCGAAAACGGCAATGAGTGATTCGCCGGAAACTTCCTGCCAGTTGAGTTGAGGGAGATCCCAGAGAAAAGCAGGAAAGAAAAGCACGGCACCAAAAATGATTTGCATGCCCGTAATCTGGAGAGAAGAAAGGGCTTCGCCTAATCGTCGGGTCATTATCATATACGCAGATGCCGCAAGAACAGCTCCGAAAATCAAAATATCGCCAATTAATATACCACTTAATTCTGTCTCAACCTGACCGCCAAAAACCAGCAGAGCTACTCCGGCCAGAGAGACAATAATGCCGATCACATTAACAGCCCGCAATTGTTCTTTTAAAAATAAAGCGGAAAGAATGAGAACGACTACCGGAATTGTTGCGATAATCAATGAGGTTTTGGTCGCTGACGTGTATTGAAGACCTAATGTTTCAAAGACGAAATAGAGGCCAGGTTGCATAAGCGCCAGTAATATCAGGGATTTTAGGTTTTTCCTGGTAAGAGATGGAAAACCAATACGCCAAAGAAGTATTATGAAAAAGATCGAGGCGAAAAAAAATCGGATAAAGATGAGGCAGAATGGCGTGAAACTCTGGAGGGCAATTTTGGTTGCGACAAAGGAGAGTCCCCAGAAAAAAACAGCTGCTGCCAAAGACAGATATGTAAGGATAGAATTTCGGGTTTTCATTGGCTGATAATTTGAATATGGCAGAACTTATAAGTGGTTAAAAATATATGATGTTGCTGCTGCTTGAATTTAAACTATATGACCTTAAATATCTCGCAGGGATTGATGCCGAGAGAAAAAAGATATTCTCGTAATAAATAATAGAGCAGTGACTATTGAAGGGGTTTCCTTAGAAAGGCCAGAAGTCACAGTGAATGAGCCCATTACGTACGAATATTCTTGAGTTTTGTCCAGGATTTTGTTACGCAAAAGAGACTCTGATATTGGTCTTCCGTATTTGCCCCATTTTGTAAAATCAAATAGTTGTTCTATTACTATGCATACGTGGTAGTACTATAAAGATCGTTAAGAAACAATTTTTGTATACACTGATGGATGCAAGACCGATGCTGAGAAAATTATCCCCTACTGAAAGAATTGGGACCAGGTGTTTTAATACCCTCTTGGGGTATCACTTTATATCGAAAAGAGATTTTTGCGAGAAACGCAAGGAAATCATTTCGAAGTCACTTAAAAAGGAGATGGAGATGAAAAAACTATCATTGTTTTTGGCTGTGGCACTGGCTGTGCTGACTTTTTCTACAGTAACTGTGGTTGTGGCCGATACCCTGGCGGAGATTCAAAAGCGCGGGACACTTCGGGTGGGAATGGAACCTGGCTATATGCCTTTTGAGTTAACAAATCAGAAAGGTGAAATTATAGGTTTTGATGTCGATATGGCCAAAAGAATGGCTAAAGCAATGAATGTTAAACTGGAACTGGTTTCCACTGCCTGGGATGGTATTATTCCGGCTCTTCTCACCAATAAATTTGATATTCTTATGTCTGGAATGACTCTCACCCAGGAAAGGAATATGACAGTCAATTTTGCCTCCCCATATATTCTCATCGGCCAGTCCGTTCTTCTGAAAAAAGAACTTGCTGATAAGGTGAAATCCTATACAGATCTGAACGATCCAAAATACACCGTTGCTTCCAAATTAGGGACCACTGGTGAGCAGGCCACTAAGCGCATGGTTCCTAATGCCAAATATATCTCTTATGAGACAGAGCAGGAAGGCGTGATGGAGTTGCTTAATGGTAAAATCGATGCGTTTATTTATGATCTGCCCTTTAATGCAATAGCTATGGGCCAGAAAGGTAAAGACAAATTTGTTCATCTGGCAGAACCTTTCACCAAAGAACCACTTGCCTGGGCTATTCGTAAAGATGATCCAAACTTCCTTAACTGGTTAAACAACTTCATGAACCAGATCAAATATGATGGTGTATATGACAAAATTTATACCAAGTGGTTCAAGGATGATGCATGGTTAAAAGAAATCCAGTAAACAAATAATATTCAGCAGCACCCAAAGGGTGCTGCTGAATATCGACAGTTCATGATATTTTCAGGTTTCCTGTATCTGCTTGGATAGTTACCTAAAAAAGGAATTAAAATTTTGAAAGCCAGAGATAAGACTTGGCCCTGGAGGCTTTTGCTGGTGGTCATCCTGCTCGGAGTGGCTGCCGGTACCTGGGGTGCCGTCAGAAAAATTGATTATAAATGGCGATGGTACAGGGTGCCCCAATATTTCATGTACCTTGCAGAAGATGCACAGAAGATTCCTTTTGATGGCACTGTTAGCGCGATCGACAAAGGTAAAAAGAACTCAAAAGTAACCTTGGTCTCGGAAGACTCCAAGCAGAAAGTGATAAGTGTAAAATCGAACAGCCTGAAAGTGTCAGAGGGAGAGGTTCTTTTTGAGGGCGACATTATCGGATTTACTGAACATTGGCGACTTGGTCCATTGATGATGGGTTTATGGACGACGCTGTGGCTTTCTGCTATTTCCAGTTTCTTTGCACTCATTCTGGGCTTGCTGACAGGAATTGCCAGGGTTTCTAGAAATATTACCCTCAGGGGGCTGGCGATGGTTTACGTGGAGTGTATCCGTGGAACTCCACTGCTTGTACAGATTTTCATAGCATATTTTTTCCTTGGCACTGTTTTTAATCTCAGTCGAAATGTTTGCGGTGTTGGCGCATTAGCTTTATTTGCGGGTGCCTACGTGGCGGAGATTGTTCGAGCCGGAGTACAGGGTATTCCCAAAGGGCAGACGGAGGCCTCCAGGTCGCTTGGAATGACGGCGTTCCAGACCATGAAAGATATTATTCTTCCTCAGGCCTTTAAGAAAATTCTGCCGCCGTTGTCCGGACAGTTTATCAGCCTGATCAAGGACTCATCACTTGTTTCGGTCATTGCTATTACCGATCTGACAAAATCGGGACGGGAAATTATCACCTCAACCTTTGCCACTTTCGAGGTTTGGATTGTTGTGGCAGCGATGTATCTACTGGTGACTTCTGTCCTGTCACAACTTGTTTACTATATGGAACGGAGGCTCGCCGTCAGTGATTAAAGCCGTGAACGTAGTAAAAATATTCAATAGTCGTTCGGGCGAGGTACGAGCCGTGGACGGTGTGTCAACAGAGGTGGCAAGAGCGGAAGTTGTCGTTGTCATCGGCCCCTCAGGCTCAGGTAAATCTACCTTTCTGCGCTGCATTAATGGGCTGGAGAGCTTTTCAGAGGGCCACATTATCATAGATGGCGTGGACCTGGCCGATAAAAAGACCAACATAAATAAGGTTCGGGCCGAAGTTGGAATGGTATTCCAGCAATTCAATCTGTTTCCTCATAAAACGATTCTGGAGAATCTTACACTGGCCCAGTGTCGGGTTCGAAAACGCAGCAAGAAAGTTGCAAACGAAAAGGCTCAGGCACTGCTGAAAAAAGTCGGTATTTCTGAAAAGGCCAGTGAGTATCCTTCACGACTTTCCGGTGGGCAGCAACAGCGTGTAGCGATTGCCAGGGCGCTGGCTATGGATCCAAAAGTCATGCTCTTCGATGAACCGACGTCCGCCCTTGATCCGGAAATGGTTGGTGAAGTACTCGACGTCATGAAACAGCTTGCCCGAGAGGGGATGACCATGATCGTCGTTACTCATGAAATGGGTTTTGCTCGTGAAGTGGCCGACCGGGTTATTTTTATGGATGAGGGGAAAGTCGTTGAAGTTGGAACTCCTGAACATTTCTTCACCAATCCGAGAGAAGAAAGGGCAAAGCTGTTTCTGAAGCAGGTTCTGTGATTACCCACAGGAATTATTAAAATAAATACAATGTCGGCAGATTCGAAATACAAAAAAACATATCCCATTTCTTGGGATCAGCTCCATCGAGATTCAAAAGCTCTCGCATGGCGTCTTTTACATATTGGCAAATTTAAAGGCATAATTGCCATTACCCGAGGTGGGATGGTTCCTGCAGCCATTATTGCCCGGGAGCTTGATATTCACCTGCTCGATACTATTTGTCTTTCCAGTTATGACTGGAAAAGCAAAAAGGGCGAGGTGGATATTCTAAAATCATTTAAAGGTGAAGGGGAAGGTTGGCTGCTCATCGACGATCTTGTAGATACCGGAAGGACTGCCCAGGTCGTTAGGGAGATTGTTCCAAAGGCCCATTTTGCTACGGTTTATGCAAAACCTGCCGGTCGTCCTCTGGTTGATACTTTTATAACTGAGGTGAGCCAGGATACCTGGATATTATTCCCGTGGGATACAGAACCCCAATTTATTATCCCGCTTGCCGGTATGGAAAAACCAGATAAAGATTAACCGCGAATTGCACGAATTGTCACGAATTGGGCCGTATTTATTTTGTTTTTTCACTAATGTAGGTTCGCGTAATTCCTGGCTCAGTATCTTTTGTAGCTAATGTATTTGATTAGGTGGGGGCGATTTCCATTCAAGTATCTGTCCTTGGCCGTAAGAATTTTTGATAATATATTCCGCAAAGTGGTAATCAAGATCTTCTTCAACTGGTCCAGTATAGGTTGCAAGGAACATTTCGACCATTTCCATAATGATCGCCTTGAAGGGGCCGCTGATAACCATGTTGTCTATGGTGTGTTCTCCGAGATTGTTCACGGTAAATCTGACCATCACAGTTTCTCCTGAGCGTTACTTTTCTAAATCGTTTCTGCCAACCTTCCGTGTCATGCAATCAAATTGATGCCGCTGGCATCCGATTTCTCGGCTAAATCCTTGAGGTGGGCTCGTTGTACAGTGGCTACAGTGGTTTCGACCACGGCCGCCAGTATTGGTGTAATAAGGTCGAACTCAATCCCGCAGACATATTCTATACCTCCTTTTTTCCGAACTTTGGAAAGGTGTCTGATTTTACCTTCAAGAACAACCACAAGCTCATCATTGAGAAAGAGCTTAATCGAATGCACCGCTTCCAGATGAAACATTTTCTGATCATCTTGTGTTACCGAGATAGACATGCCTCTGAGACTGATATCGAGGGGGGTGGTAGTTAATGTCGGGAGGTTTTCATCCATTTCGATATCGACGATAAAATCCATTACATCAGGTACTTTTGCTCTAAACTCCCGCGCGTTGCGGACAATTCTTGCCAGCTTGGGAAAGGCAAGTCTGAGGACAGGAAGGTCTTTAACCTTAGTTACGGTTTCAAATGTAGTGCATAATTCAACGGCATAGGTGTTGGTAAACATTCTCAAAACTATAAAGCGAGAGTAGCGCAGCTGCAGGCTGCCGAGGCCAGGCTCAAGTGGCAGAGTAACAATGTGGCTCATTGTTTTTAAGTAATCACCTTTACCGTATTCCTGTTCCTCAGGCATTTTATCGTCAATGAGCTCATCTTCAGTTTCTTCAGGAGGATTGTCCTTGAGTCTTGAAAAGTAGACTCGGGGCTTGCTGTCAAGCTCAACTTCCAGCATCTTGTCATCGATCAGTGCCGTTTGCAGGAAGGGAAGGATTCTTCCCTTTTCGATTAAAATATCACCTTTCTCCAAACCCTCTTCAACCTCCTGCTCCGGGAAGGTTTGCCCAGGAAAAAAATGGTGCAGTAGCTGTTGAATGTCTTCGATCATTATTATCTGTAAAAGATGCAAATATCCTTTGGTAGGCAACAATTATACTGGAAGTATTGGTATGTTATTACTTAAAGGGTATAGCAAGAATGACGAAAAAGAAAGTATCTTTTGCTGATTCAGATCAAATCTGGAAAGGGCAGGTCGATAAAAGCTATCTCTCTAAAATAGAGCAGCGGCAAGACAATTCAGTCACTCATCGCAGGGATGTTGTGGAAAATAGAAAAAGGCAGATCCCAGCCGGAATCTGCCTTTTTCTATTTGAAGTGACCTGCAGTGTGTATCTTACAGCAAATCGGCGATGGCCTCTTTCTCGGAAACCAATTCTGCCTCGGTAGCACTCATCATCTTACGGGCGAATTCACTTATTTCAAGACCTGTAACTTCTTTCCATTCACCATTTTCACAGGTGATCGGCAGGGCGTACATAATGTCATCGTTGATGCCGTAGCTGTTGCCGCCGCTGAAGACACCCATGCTGACCCATCCGCCGTTGGTGCCAAGTGCCCAGTCGCGCATATGGTCAACCGCTGCAGAAGCTGCAGAAGCTGCACTGGAAGCGCCACGGGCTTTAATGATTGCTGCACCGCGCTGCTGTACGGTTGGGATAAATTCCTTTACATACCAGTCGTTGTCAACTTTTTCTTTTACCGGAACACCATCCACTGTTGCAAAGCTGATGTCAGGAAACTGAGTGGCGGAGTGATTGCCCCATACCACCATCTTTTCTACCTTGGTGGAGTGGCTCCCTGTTTTGGTAGCGAGCTGAGACAATGAACGGTTGTGGTCAAGGCGCATCATCGCGGTGAAATTGCGGGGATTGAGGTCCGGCGCATTTTTCATGGCGATAAGGGCGTTGGTGTTGGCCGGGTTACCGACAACCAGTACTTTAACGTTTGGATTGGCATTATCATTGAGGGCCTTACCCTGAACGGTAAAGATAGCGCCATTTGCTTTCAGCAGATCTGAACGTTCCATACCGGGACCACGTGGACGAGATCCAACCAGAAGTGCGTATTCAACGTCTTTAAAAGCAACATTTGGATCATCGGTGGTTACGATACCGGCAACAAGGGGGAATGCGCAGTCGTTGATTTCCATAACAACTCCTGCCAAGGCACCCATTGCGGGTGGGATTTCGAGGAGTTGAAGGATGACTGGTTGGTCCTTTCCAAGCATATCACCCGCTGCGACGCGGAAGATAAGGGAATAGCTTATTTGGCCGGCGGCACCGGTGATTGCGACACGTACTGGGGTTTTCATTTGATTCTCCTTATAGAAGGGTTTCGGATTGTATCACAAAAACATCTTGTTAAGTACAAGAAGAGGCCAAGATACCACAATGTTTATGAGGAATCCAGCTCAAGGAGCCGTAGAACAGTAATTTTCTCATCACTAGTAATGATGTTAAACATCAGAAAGCTCGACCTTATGGTTTTGTTTGTTTTCCATAACCGCCACCTCCCGGGGTTTTTATGATGAAAATGTCGTTGGGCGACAAAAAAACCTCATCGTTACCGGCTAAAAGTGTAGTTGTACCATCCGGATGGAGAACACTGTTCTCGCCTTTTTTGCCGGCTCTGCCTCCGGCCAGACCATACGGTTCGGTCTCCCGGTGAGAGGAGAGGACAGTTGCGGTCATCGGTTCAAGAAAGCGTATTTTCCGGACGACACCGTCTCCGCCTGAAAATTTGCCATTCCCGCCGGAACCGTGTCGAATGGAGAACGATTCAACACGCACAGGAAAACGCCACTCAACGACCTCAGGATCGGTCATTCTGGTATTGGTCATATGGCTGTGTACTGCGCTGGTGCCGGGATGGTCAGGTCCCGCCCCCGTGCCGCCACAGATAGTTTCGTAATTCTGGTGTGTGGCATTGCCGTAGACGAAATTGTTCATAGTACCCTGGGATGAAGCGAGAAGCCCAAGAGCGCCGAACAGGGCATCTGTGATTGCCTGGGAAACCTCAGTGTTGCCGGAGATGACCGCAGCCGGGTATTCCGGACTTATCATTGTTTTAGGTGGAATGATCAGTCTGAGCGGCTTCATGCATCCTTCATTGAGGGGGATGTTGTCGGCAACCAGAGTGCGAAAGACATAAAGCACGGCAGCTTTACAGACAGCCGTCGGGGCGTTGTAGTTGCCTTCACTCTGCGGAGACGTGCCGGTAAAATCGATGATGGCCTCACGCTCCTTGCGGTTCACAGAAATTTTCACCCGGATCTGCTTATTTCCGTCCATGGGATAGGTGAAATGGCAATCTTGAAGAACCTCAAGTACTCTGCGTACAGACTCTTCTGCATTATCCTGAACATGTTGCATATAGGCGTGGACCACTTTAAGGCCGAAGCTTTCCACCATTTTTCCAAGCTCTCTCACGCCTGTTTCATTGGCGGCAATCTGCGCGGATAGATCGGCCATATTCTGATCAATATTTCGACAGGGATAAGGACCTGAGCTTAGCAAGGCACGTGTTTCCTTATCTCGAAGGACGCCTGCTTTAACAAGAAGAAAGTTGTCAATGAGTACCCCTTCTTCCTTGATATGCTGACTGTCCGGTGGAGAGGATCCCGGGGTACGGCCTCCAATATCTGCGTGATGTCCCCTGGAGGCGACATAAAAAAGTACCTTTGTATTATCTTTTGAAAAAACAGGAGTGATGACAGTCACATCGGGTAGATGAGTACCGCCGTTATAAGGGGCGTTCAGCATGTAGACATCGCCGGGTTGCATACTGGAGCGGTTTTCCCTGATAATCGTGGAGATTGATTCTCCCATTGATCCAAGATGCACGGGAATGTGGGGGGCATTTGCAACCAGCTTACCGTCCTGGTCGAACAAGGCGCAGGAAAAATCCAGGCGTTCTTTGATATTGACCGAATAGGCAGTGTTGGCAAGCGTCGCCCCCATCTGTTCGGCAATGGACATAAAGAGATTGTTGAAGACCTCGAGCATGACGGGATCGGCTGAAGTACCAATTGCATGCTGTCCCGGCCTTTCGCAGTATCTTTCAAGAATGAGATGACCGAGATGGTTTGTTTCGGCGGACCAACCATCTTCCACGACCACGGTGCCGGTTTGTTCGGCTATGATTGCCGGTCCAAAAATTTTCTGTCCAGATAGAAACATCTCACGAAGATAGAGCGGAGTGTCGTGGTGCCGGCCTTTGCTGAACATAGCAACAGTATCGTGAGGAAGAGGAGGGTCTGGATTGGCAGCTGCAGGTCTTCTTTTATCGAGTATTGATTCCGTCAAACCCACTGCCTCAACCGAGAGTGCTTCGACAATAAGCGCTCTTTCTCTGGCGATGAAACCAAAACGCTGTTTGTGGGCACGTTCAAAAGCTCTGATCATCTCTTTGGGGCTGTCGACATCAACAAGGAGGGCACTGTCGGTACCTTCGTAGCGGAGGTGAGCCTTTCGCAGTATCTGAATGTGTGCTTTATCGATATCCTGTGCCATAACCTCAGTCTCCACTTCAATAATGAGCGGACGACAGGCGTTGTCGATATGCTGCGGTGCTTGATCATTTAAGGGAAATTCCAGGTGCACTTCCCGAAGCGCCCTGATGTCGGCAAGACCCATTCCGTAGGCAGACAATACACCGGCGAAAGGATGCAGGAAAACCCTCTTCATGCCCAGGGCATCGGCAACCAGGCAGGCATGCTGTCCACCTGCACCACCAAAGCAGTTCAGGGTGTAATCGGTTACATCATAGCCGCGCTGTACAGATATTTTTTTGATGGCATTGGCCATGTTTTCAACAGCGATGCGCAAAAAACCTTCGGCTACTTCCTCAGGGACCTGAGCCGGCATACCGGTAGCACTGGAAATCTTCTCGGTCAGTGCAAGAAAGCCACTGCGTACCGATTCGGTATCGAGGGGCTGGTTACCATTTTCGCCGAAGACTTGAGGAAAATATTTCGGTTGGATTTTTCCAAGTATAACATTGCAGTCGGTAACAGCAAGAGGCCCACCTCTCCGATAGCAGGCCGGCCCTGGATTAGCTCCGGCCGATTCGGGACCGACCCTGTACCTGGCACCATCAAAATTGAGGATCGAGCCTCCACCGGCAGCAACAGTGTGTATATGCATCATTGGTGCACGCATGCGCACTCCGGCCACCATTGTTTCAAAGCTTCTCTCGAATTCACCATTATAGTGGGCGACATCGGTGGAAGTGCCGCCCATGTCAAAACCTATGAGCTTCGAAAAACCACCCATGGCTGCAGTCTTTACCATGCCGACCACACCACCGGCAGGACCGGAAAGAATAGCGTCCTTTCCCTGAAACAGCTGGGCATCTGTCAGCCCGCCGTTTGATTGCATGAACATGAGCTTGGGGCCTGAGCTGCTGGAGCTTCCAAGCTCAACCGCAACCTGGTCTACATAGCGTCTGAGAATGGGCGAGAGATAGGCGTCGACAACAGTAGTGTCTCCACGAGAGACTAATTTCATGAGCGGACTGACCCGGTGGCTTACGGAAATCTGTGTGAAGCCGATTTGTTTCGCGATTTCGGCAACCCTTTCTTCATGCTGAGAATATCGATAGCCGTGCATGAAAACGATGGCTACGGCCCGGATGCCAAGATCGAAGGCTTTTTGTAGCCCGACAATGGCAATCTCTTCATCAAGAGAGATTATCAGTTCGCCTCGTGCTGACATCCGTTCGGGTATTTCAAGCACCTCCCTGTAGAGCATTTCGGGCAGGACGATGTGCCGGGCAAAGAGATCGGGACGGGTTTGGTAGCCGATTCGGAGGGCATCACCGAAGCCTCTGGTGGTCACCAGAAGCGTAGGGTCGCCTTTGCGTTCGAGCAGGGCATTGGTTGCGACAGTTGTACCCATTTTGACTGCACCGATCAATTTTTCCGGGATCGGTTCAGTAGCTGAGAAGCCGAGTAGCTGGCGAATTCCATGGACGGCAGCATCCTGGTATTTCTCTGGATTCTCAGAAAGAAGTTTGTGGGTGACGAGGCTTCCGTCCGGTTTTTTAGCGACAATGTCGGTAAATGTTCCACCGCGATCGATCCAAATCTGCCATTGTTTCATTATCTTCTCCCTGGTCTTGTCGGTCACGACATTGTAAATATGCTCTTAACATTTTTACTCAAACAAAAATATGTCACTTAATGATTTTTTATCGACAAATTGTCATTATTCTGTGATAGTTGCAATAATGGTTTAGAAAGTCAACACCATAGTGTAGTATCCTGGAATTTATTTTGCTGTATTGTAGACAATTTCCAGGATACGGATAATTTTGAAAACCATGTCGGAGGCGTAGTTCAAGTATCTAACATTTAAAGAACACCATCGGGAGGAGTTGAGTATGAATGTACGCAAGAATACTTTAGCCGTGTTAACAGGAATGGCTGTTGGTCTGGGGATGACAGTGGGAGCGATCGCTTCTACCAGCTGGGACATGCCTACCCCCTATCCGGATAAGACCTTTCATACCCAAAATATAGCTATTTTTGCTGAAGATGTGGCAAAGGCGACGGGTGGAGAGCTTACCATAAAAATACATTCCGCCGGATCACTTTATAAACATCCTGAAATCAAAAATGCCGTACGTGGAGGACAGGTTCCTGTTGGCGAATTTTTTCTTTCCCTCCTCTCCAATGAGCAGGCGGTATTTGGCGCCGATTCCCAGCCTTTTCTGGCCACAAATTACGATGACGCTCAAAAACTCTGGGATGCCCAGCGTCCAATCATAACGGATCTTCTGGACAAGCAGGGACTGATGCCGCTCTTTTCTGTACCCTGGCCGCCGCAGGGGCTTTATACCAAAAAAGAAATAAAGACCGTGGATGACCTGAAAGGCATTAAATTCAGGGCATACAACGCTACACTGGAACTCTTTGCCAATAAGATTGGTGCAGCACCTACCCAGATAGAGGTCCCCGATATCCCACAAGCTTTTGCCACCAGCAGGGTTGAGGCGATGATTACCTCACCTTCAACAGGTGCCAATTCCAAAGCCTGGGATTTTGTCACACATTATACCGACATTCAGGCCTGGCTGCCGAAAAACATGGTTGTGGTCAGCAAGAAAGCTTTCAGAAATTTAGACAAGAAAAGCCAGGATGCAGTTCTCGCAGCAGCAAAGGCGGCTGAGGCAAGAGGGTGGGAGATGAGCAAAAAAGAGACCACTGAGCAGACTGCCATTCTCAAGGAAAATGGCATCATAGTCGTCACTCCCAGTGCTGAACTTATGGCAGGGTTGAAAGACATTGGAGCCTCTATGCTGGAAGAATGGAAGAAGGCTGCCGGGCCGGAAGGTGATGCCATGCTTAAAGCATATCAGGCAAAATAAGATCTACGGCTGATGGAACAAGATACCGACCGTTATCATATCATGTTAACGGTCGGTAAAGGAGTTTTTAATGCGCAGGTGGTTGGACATACTTTATAAAACAAGCGGATGGTTTGGCGCAGGCTGTATAGCTATGATCTGTTTGCTGGTGGTTTGCCAGGTCCTGCTTAACCTGATAGATCGCCTCAGCACACTGCTGACCGGTAATGCTATTGGTCTTACAATCCCCTCCTATGCTGATTTCACAGGTTTCTTGCTGGCTGCAGCCTCTTTTATGTCCCTGGCATATACCTTGAGAGAAGGAGCGCATATCAGGGTTGTATTGCTTGTCAGTCGCCTGCCAAAGAAAATGCAAACCCTGGTGGAGATCTGGTGCATCGTGTTTGGACTGGCGGTTTCCCTCTACTTTACCTGGTATACAGCCTTGCTGACCTATGAATCCTACAGTTATAATGACCTTTCGTCAGGAATGATTGCGGTGCCGATCTGGATACCCCAGACAGCAATGCTCTTTGGTCTTGTTGTCCTCTCAGTTGCGTTGTTTGATGAACTGATCTCTGTCTGTACGTGGTAACACGCCCAGTTATGCAGGAAAGGGAGAAAAGCTTTTGACAGGTAATAAGCAAATGGAGTCGGCTTCTTCAGCTGCACAGTAGGAAAAGGAAAAATGTCTGAAATAACCCTGACACTGATTTTACTCCTTCTGCTGTTTTTTCTGCTGGGCAGCGGCATTTGGGTCGCTATTTCACTGATGGCAGTGGGCATCGCCGGAATGGCTCTTTTTTCCGATGCACCTCTGGGGGAAGTTCTGGCTACTACGATATGGGGTGCAAGTAACGGCTGGGCTCTGGCTGCCTTACCACTTTTTATCTGGATGGGGGAAATTCTTTTCCGCTCTCGCTTATCTGAAGATATGTTTTCGGGATTGTCTCCGTGGCTGGCTCATCTTCCTGGCCGACTCCTCCATGTCAATATCCTGGGATGCGGTATTTTTGCTGCCGTGTCGGGTTCTTCTGCCGCAACAGCAGCAACTATCGGCAAAATGTCGATTCCCGAGCTGTCCAGACGTAACTATCCGGTTAATATGATGGTTGGTACCTTGGCCGGGTCGGCAACCTTGGGCTTACTGATTCCGCCGTCTATCATTCTTATCGTCTATGGTGTAGCTACGGAACAGTCGATTGCCCGGCTTTTTATTGCCGGAGTTTTGCCGGGCTGTATGCTTGTGGCTCTCTTTGTTGGTTATGTAATTATCTGGTCACTGCTGAATCCAGGCAAGATTCCGCCTGGTGAACCGTCTCTGCCATTAAAGGAGAAGTTGCGACGTTCCCTCAGTCTTATTCCTGTTGGTCTGCTGATACTCGGAGTGATCGGCTCAATTTACTCCGGAATAGCATCACCGACCGATGCGGCTGCTGTTGGTGTACTGTTGGCTCTGGTTCTTTCCAGATATACCGGAACGCTTTCAAGACAAACATTTCTCGACGGTCTTATTGGGGCCACGAAAACTTCGTGCATGATTGCCTTTATTCTGGCCGGCGCGGCTTTTCTTACGGTTGCCATGGGTTTTACGGGTATTCCCAAAATGTTGGCTATCTGGATTGGTGAAATGAGTCTGTCGCCCTATGCACTTCTTGGGGCACTGACCATATTTTTCATTATCATGGGCTGTTTTCTCGACGGCATATCTGTTGTGGTGCTGACCACCTCAGTGATCATGCCCATGGTCGAACAGGCAGGTATTGATCCACTCTGGTTCGGGATTTTTGTGGTTATCGTTGTTGAAATGGCTCAGATTACGCCACCAGTTGGCTTCAACCTCTTTGTGATTCAGGGGTTGACCGGAATGGATATCCTCAAAGTGGCCTATGCCGCCATGCCTTTCTTCTTGTTGCTGCTGCTTGGCCTGGCCTTAATTGTCATGTTTCCAGGAATTGTAACCTTCTTACCCAATATGATGGGAGGGTGAAAGGGACCTCACAGAGATGATGCCGCTCTTGATGCCTGATCGTACAGCCCAGACATCAACCTCAGCAGCGCCGCGGCCTGGCTGATCTCCGGTCCCTCTTTGTCGAGGCTGCGATAGGCTGAGGTTAAACACTGTTCTCGTATTTCCCTGTACCGTTTACATGCCTCTATGCCTTGCGCCGTGGCAAAATAAAAAATCTCCTTGCCGCGTTTCTCACGCTCGACGAGTTCTCCTTTTACCAGTTTTTTCAGTGAATAATTGACGGTGTGCTGATCTTCAACATGCAGGACGAAGCAAATATCGATCAAACGTTTCGAACGGTTTCGGTGATTGACATTGTGAAGAACCAATACATCCAATGGGCTGAAATCGGCATATCCAGCAGCATTCATACAGCGAATCATCCACCTTGAGAAAGCATTGTGGGCGATGATCATACCGTATTCGAATTCACTCAGAGGCCAGGAGTCAGGCGAGGTGAGGTGTTCAGAAGAGACAATAGGGGCATGTGGATTGATTTCCGGGAATTTTTTATCATCTTTCATAGCTCTTGTGTCGTGTCTCCTGGTTAATTTCAAAGCTTGCGTGACTTGTCCGGAGGAATATCCGTGTCTGGGACAGTCCCCTTGATCAGGCCAGCTTCCTTATATCCTCTTTCATGAGCTTGTAAGTGATACTGTCAACAAGAGCCTGCCAGCTTGCTTCGATGATATTGACCGAAACCCCAACGGTGCCCCAGTTGCATAAGGGATCCTTGCTGTCAACCAGAACCCGTACACGCGCCTGGGTGCCGTGTTCACCTGAAAGCACCCGAACTTTGTAGTCAGTCAGTTCCATCTCTTCCAGGCATGGGTAAAACCGTAACAGGGCCTTTCGAATGGCGCAATCAAGAGCATTGACCGGACCATCACCCATGGCGGCGGTATGTACCTCGCTGCCGCCTATGAAAAGCCTGATAGTTGCCTCGGTAAGCGGTGGTTTATCCATCCGGTATTTATGGTTCATTACTCTGAAACTTTCAAACTTGAAGTAGTTTCGTTGCAGTCCCATAGCTCGCCGCATGAGCAATTCGAAACTCGCCTCGGCTCCTTCATATTGAAATCCCTGGTTTTCTTGCTCCTTCAGTTCACTTATGATGGTTGCCAATACGGGATCGTCAGGTTCGAGTTTGAGGCCCCATTGTTTTGCCTTATGCAGAATATTGGATTTTCCAGCCTGGTCGGAGATAAGGATTCGGCGAATATTGCCTACCTTGTCAGGGGCTATATGTTCGTAAGTCAGCGGGTTTTGCTTCACGGCGCTTACATGGATGCCGCCTTTGTGGGCAAAAGCTGAAGACCCAACGTAGGGTTGGTATCTGTTATGCGGCAGATTGGCGAGCTCGTTAATAAGACGAGAGGTAGTGTAGAGGGTATCTATATGTTTACGGACTTCGCATTCAACCCCCATCTTAAAAACCAGGGCGGGGATAATGGAAGTTAAGTTGGCATTACCACATCTTTCACCAAAGCCATTCATTGTTCCCTGTACTTGCCGTATCTTTGAGTTAGAGACGGCAATAAGAGTGTTGGCAACGGCTGTCTCGGAGTCATTGTGTGCGTGGATACCAAGCTGAACTGTTCTGTTCTTCTGTGCGAGATACTCTTTGACTCTGTTGATTATCGGCGTAAGCTCGTGGGGGAGAGTGCCCCCGTTGGTATCGCATAAAATGATAGTTTCCGCTCCACCGTCCACGGCGCTCACCAAGGTTTCGAGTGCGTATTCCTCATTATTTTTGAAACCATCAAAAAAATGTTCGGCGTCATAGAAGAGGTGTTCGACAAAGGGGCGCAAGAAAGCAAGAGTGTCCTGAATAATCAAAAGATTATCTTCCAGTTCAATGTGCAGTGCATCGCTTACATGGATATCCCAGCTCTTGCCAAAAATTGTTATAGCCTGGGTTTTGGCATTGAGAAGTGCGAGAAGGTTAGAGTCTTTTTCGGGTCTATTGCGAAAATGGCGTGTTGAACCGAAAGCTGCAAGTTTCGCGTGTTTCAAATCGACTGCTTGCATTCTTTCGAAATATTCGACAGAGACAGGGTTCGATCCCGGCCATCCGCCTTCGATAAAATCGATTCCAAGGTCATCGAGAGCAAGAGTAATGCGGATCTTATCTTCAACGGAAAGGTTGAAATTTTCTGCCTGGGTACCGTCGCGAAGGGTAGTGTCGTAGAGCTCGATGAGATGGGCCATTCTCTTCCTTTTTAATTCGAATCTTATTGATTTTGTTAATGATTTTGCGCGGTAGTGTGTAAGGCTGATGGGAGTAATAGCTGGTACCGCAAAATGGAACCTCTCATATTAATGAACTTTCAAAAAAAATGCAAAACCTTATGGAGAGGTGTCACGTCTTTCCATAAGCATCGACCGGCGTACTGGAGTACGTCGGAATGATAGAATAAATTGAAACAACGACGCAGATGAAGAGTTTTTACTTAGCCATCAATTATGAAATGGTCCTGGAGCACAGAGTGAACCTTCCGTATTGGATTTTTGGGCACAATTACCACAGATGAATTTGGGATTGTGTTGAAGTGTTTTGATTTCTGACGTTTTCCCTGCTTTGGTCAACTCGCAGATATGCAATTTATGGTTGGCCGGGTTGGTGCAAAGGTTATCAATGTTTGGCAGTCTGTTGCTCATAGCAGCCTCCTCGTTGCAGCTGCGCTCTCAAGTAGAGAGTGCAGCTGGATGATTGTATGCTATGCTCGCCCAACAAAGAACAATGGTTGAGCGTAGCAGAGGAAAATAGGAGTAAGGAACTCAGTCAGAAATATTTTCAAGAACCATTGCCATACCCTGGCCACCGCCTATGCACAGAGAAGCGAGGCCCAGTGCCTGGTTGTTTCTCTTCATCTGGTTCATGAGAGTGATCAGAATTCTGGCACCGGTACAGCCGATGGGGTGGCCAAGAGAAATACCGCTACCAAGTACATTTGTCTTTTCTAAATCGCAACCCAGTTCACGTATGCAGGCAATGGCCTGTACCGCAAAGGCTTCATTTAACTCGATACTGTCAAAGTCATTGATAGAAAGGTTGTGCTTGTGCAAAATTTTCCGTACCGCCGGAATCGGGCCCAGACCCATATAGGCAGGATCAAGACCGGCCGAGGAATGTGCTTTGATCTTAACAAGTGCTTTCAGGCCAAGTTCTTTCGCTCTCTCGGCGGACATGATCAGCAAAGCGGCTGCTGCATCATTTAAACCGGAAGCATTACCCGCGGTGACTGTCCCATCTTTTTTAAAGGCCGGACGCAGTTTGCCCATTTTCTCAGCACTGGTTTCCATAGGCCTCTCATCAATTTCAAAGCTGAGTGGATCACCCTTGCGCTGTGGTATAAGTACCGGTACGATCTCATCTTTGAACAGTCCTTTGGTAATGGCAGCGACAGCCCGCTTATGGCTGAGTGCACCGATTTCATCCTGCTCTGCCCGGGAGATCCCATATTTCTCACCGATGTTTTCCGCCGTCATCCCCATATGATAGCCATAGAAAATTTCATATAGACCATCGTACACCATAAGGTCGATCATCTGGCCGTCGCCCATACGCTGGCCCCATCGGGCAGCCGGCAAGCCATACGGCACGAGGCTCATGTTTTCCATACCTCCGGCAAGGATAGCATCGGCATCGCCACAGCGGATTGCCTGGACCGCCAGGGCCACTGCCTCCATACCTGAAGCGCAGAGTTTATTAATGGAAGTGGCGCTGGTCTCTTTGGGAATCCCCGCCTTGATCATCGCCTGGCGGGCAACATTCTGTCCCTGGCCGGCCCCGAGTACATTCCCCATGATTACCTGATCAATTTCTATCGGTTGCAAACTGCTGTTGTAGTCATTGTACCTGCTTTCAAGTTCTACCTGTCCATCATCCCGAATCCTGTCTGCAGCAAATTTGATACACTGTTCGCCGGCCACTGGTCGCAGTCCGGCAGAGAGTAACGTCCCTTTCAAAGCCCCGGCACCCAGATCGACCACCGGAGTTGATTTCAGGGTTCCACCATAGGCACCGATTGCCGTTCTGCTGCCGTCAACAATTACCACATCTTTCATGCTTAATTCCTCCGTCTAATGATCTTATATAAAACAATATCTGCGCGTGTTAATTTTAACCTTTGGAGCCAAGGCGTAAGCCGCCGTGGATGAATACCGTTTCGCCGGCCATCGCCTCATTTTTATAAAGTTCGGCTACCAGGGAAATTACCTCTTCCGGCTCGATCAGCCTGCCGATAGGTACCTGATCAATTATTTTTCCGATAACCTTTTCATCGATATTTTTTACCATAGGGGTGCCGACATAGCCAGGTGCTACTGCCATACAACGTATTTTATCTGCGATATTGCGCCTGAAGAATTCGGCCGTCAGTACTTTAGGCATAACCGACATAGCCGCTTTAGATGATGAATAATTAATTTGTCCTGCTGTTCCCAGAGAACCAGTGGAGGATACCAGGCAGATCAGGCCCTTGCAGTCGTTGTTGATCATTTGCTCAAGGCATTCCCGTACTGTAAGAAAGACTCCGGTCAGGTTGATATCTATAACCCGCTGAAATACCTCGAGTGACATCTTGCCTGTTACTTTACCGGTCTGCCGATCAGTTTTAATCATCATGCCGTCTCCGGTAATACCGGCAAACGGTGCCACCATGTTGATGGCGCCAAATTTCTCGATAGCATACTGCGCCAGTCGGGAACAGTCTTCTTCTTTCGTGACATTACAGACAACAGAGGCAATATCGCCGCTTATTGCCTTGAGTTCCACCTCGGTGCTCCGCAGCGCGTCTTCCTGGACGTCAGCTATTACTACCTTGCCGCCCTCTTTCAACCAGTATTCTGCCAGAGCTTTGCCTATACCACCACTGCCGCCGGTAATGACAGCGACGGATCCTTTCACAGTCAACATTATCTTTCTCTCCCTGCCTTTTCATAAGTTGTTTTGAATTTCCCTGGGTGCTTGTGAAAACACCGGGAGTGCACATTCTTTACAAAAAGTGAGAACTGCAAGTCTTGCGCCAACTCCTCCGCTCCCAGTAAACCAGCTGTTATTCAGTTGTATGCAGAATTAAGATTATTGCAATGCTCCCGGCATATTTATTGCTGATAATTATTTCTAAATTCATAAGATACTCACAGAGTCTCGCCAGGTAATGTGCAGCAAAATGTAATAGCTTAAAACATAGGGTGAAAAATGCAAATCAAGCCAATCCAGAAACTTCCCGGAAAATTAAATACAGATAAAGTCGTTACTGCTGCAGTTGCAGTTGCTGCAATAGAAAGTGGTGATACCATCGCCACGGGAGGTTTTGTGGGTATAGGCTTTGCCGAACAGCTGACAATTGCCCTCGAAGAGCGATTTATTGAGACTGGTGAGCCGCGTAATCTGAGTCTGATTTATGCAGCAGGGCAGGGAGACGGCAAAACCAGGGGACTGAATCATCTTGGTCATGAAGGCATGGTGTCACGGGTTATCGGCGGCCATTGGGGACTCGTACCAAAACTGCAAAAGCTTGCTGTCGAAAATAAGATCATCGCCTACAATCTTCCCCAGGGAATTATCTCGACAATGTTCAGGGATATTGCAGCGAAAAAACCCCGGACCATCAGTGCTGTCGGTCTGGGTACTTTTGTCGATCCACGAAATGGCGGTGGTAAAATCAACAAGGCCACAACTGAAGATCTGGTCGAATTGATCACCTTTGACGGCGAGGAATATCTTGCCTACAAAACACTGCCGATCGATATCGCACTGCTTCGCGGAACCACCGCGGATCCATCCGGAAATATCACCATGGAGAAGGAGGCACTCACCCTGGAGGTGCTGGCTATTGCCATAGCTGCCCGTAATTCCGGTGGTAAGGTAATCGTACAGGTTGAACGAGTCGCCGAAAATGGGACATTGAACGCCCGGCAGGTCAAGATCCCCGGTATTTTCGTCGATTATGTCGTTGTCTCGGAACCGGAAAATCACTGGCAGACTTTTGGCGAACGCTACAACCCGGCCTATAGCAGTGAGATCAAAGTTCCTGTGAGATCAATTCCACCCATGGCTATGGGACCGCGAAAATTGATCGCCAGGCGGGCATCGTTTGAACTTACTCCCGGTGATATTGTCAATCTTGGTATAGGGATGCCCGAAGGGGTCTCCGATGTTGTCAATGAGGAAGGTATGCTCGACCAGATTATCATGACCGCCGAACCCGGTGTTATTGGTGGAATTCCCGCCGGTGGACTCAGTTTTGGGGCCGCAACCAATACCGATGCGATTATTGACCAGCCTTATCAGTTTGATTTTTATGACGGAGGCGGACTCGACATTACCTTTCTCGGCATGGCGCAGGCTGACATGAAAGGTAATGTCAATGTCAGTAAATTCGGCAGCAACCTGGCTGGGGCCGGTGGCTTTATCAACATCAGCCAGAATGCCCGCAAAGTAATCTTTCTCGGCACGTTCACTGCGGGCGGATTAAAGGTGGCCATAAAAGAAGGTCAGCTGCATATCCTGCAGGAGGGTAAAGCCAAAAAATTTGTCAAGGGGACCGTGGAACATGTCACTTTCAGTGGTGAGTATGCTGTTAAAAGAGGACAGAAGGTGGTTTATATTACCGAGCGCTGCGTCTTTTCGCTCACCACGGAGGGGCTCGAACTCATTGAGATTGCCCCAGGAATCGATCTCCAGAAAGATGTGCTTGATCTGATGGATTTTACCCCAATTATTAATGGCACTCCCCGATTTATGGACAGCAGGATATTTATGCCTGCCATCATGGGTATGAAACTCTCATGATTTATTACGGGACGGTAGTATTCAATCAGGAATAAGGGAGATAGTATATTTGCTTATTTTCTTGTAGAGCAGGGTGCGATGGATTCCCAGTAGTTCGGCAGCCCTGGCCTTATTGTAGTCCGTCATCTTCAGGGCATCCTGAATTGCCGCCTTTTCGGCCTTGGCCACTACATCCTTGAGCAGGGAGCTGTGAATGGGGCCTCGATTCTCTTTGCCTCGGTGTAGATAAAATGGCAGGTCGGCAGGAGTAATTCGCTGTCCCGCCATGGTAGCCATTGTCCGTTCTATGACATTATTGAGTTCCCGCACATTTCCAGGCCAGACATGCTGCTTTAGCAATCCCTCGGCCGCGGGTGAGAAATCTACCAGAGGTTGCATGGAATCGACACAAATCTGCTGCAGGAGGTGTCTCGCCAGCAAAACAACATCTTCAGCACGTTCCCTGAGAGGTGGAATGTGAAGAGGCACAACGTTTAATCGATAATAGAGATCCGCCCTGAACTCCCCTCGGTCGACCATCCCTTCAAGGTCTTGATTACTGGCGGCGATCAACCGAAAATCGGAATGAATAACCCTGTTTCCCCCGATTCGTTCAAATTCTTTTTCCTCAAGTGCCCTAAGGAGTTTGGGCTGCATCTCCAGGGGAAGGTCCCCGATCTCATCAAGAAAGAGGGAGCCTTTGTCGGCTAATTCAAATTTCCCTGGCTTGCCGGTAGACTTAGCTCCCGTAAAGGCACCTTTGTCGTAACCAAAAAGCTCTGCTTCCAGTAAATCCTTGGGGATGGCAGCGCAGTTCAGCCGGATGAAGGGCTGGAACTTTCGGGAGCTGGCATTATGGATCGACTGCGCAAAGAGTTCCTTGCCCGTGCCCGATTCCCCGGAGATCAGCACTGAGAGGTTGGTTGCGGCGGCCTGCAGGGCCTCTTTTTTGAGGCGAAGCAGAGGCATGCTCTCGCCAACGATGCTGTCGAAGCAGTAACGGGTTGAGCGGAGAGAATTGAGCTCTTTCTGATAGCGCCTGACCTGAGATTCAAGCTCCGAGAGTTTGGTCGCAAGCTGGCCTACTTCTCTGATATTTTTAAAGGTGACCTGACCGAAAACGGCTATGACCTTGCCGTCTTCCTTGATGGGAATGCGCTGGACCAGCATATTTTCGCCTCGAATCGACTGGCTGGCATTGATCTCCGCCTTGCCTGTCTGTGCCACGATATGCATCCGGGTGTTTTCTACCACATCGGTGATATGTCTGCCGATCTGTTCTAAAGAATTAAGTCCGAGAAACCGGCCATACGGCTCGTTGATGTGAGTAATAACACCATCGGCGTCAGTCACACAGGCACCATTGTAAATATGTTGAAAAATCAATTGGAGAGCCTGCAGTTGCTGGCTTTTTGTCAATAGTTGCTGTTGCTGGAATAACAGACTTCCCGGTGAGACGCTCATTTGTTTGGACATGGCTTCCTCGTATCATTTTCGCTACATGTATTTTTTATGATACACTTGTTATACGTGGTTTTTCCATGAGAGTCCAACTGAATAAGTATCAATAGCAATAACTCACTCATTTGGAACTGCGTGAAAAGAAGAAAAGTTGAGGAATGCTGGAAACTGAAAAGAGTGATGTTGGGGGAAACAGACTTTGCTGGGTGGTAGATATTAATTGCCAGTTGAATCATGATGGCGTCTACGTTGTTGCAGCAAAATTTCTATCGTTACGACGTATCCTGGTACGCCGAAATAATAGAAATTTTGCAATACTACTAACAATTTCGAAGTAGAAGACTATCTACCAAAGAAAACGTCAGGCAGGTAGGTAATTATCTGCGGAAATACCACAAGAAGAATTAATCCGATTACCTGGATGGTAACAAAAGGAATGATTCCTTTGTAAACATCGCCCATGCTGTATTCCGGTGGCGCCACCCCCTTGAAATAAAACAGTGAGTAGCCGAAAGGCGGAGTTAAAAAAGATGTCTGCAGGTTGATACAAACCATCATGGCAAACCAGAGTGGATTGAAATCAAGATCCATGGCGATTGGAGTGAAAATCGGGACGACGACCAGCAGGATTGCCGCCCAGTCGATAAACATGCCCATGAAGAACACAACAGCCATCATTATTGTAAATACAATATAGGGGCTGACATTCATTCCAAGCAGAACATCTGCCACGACATCGCCACCACCCATGCTCAAGAAAACAACGGAGAAAAATTTTCCGCCGATGAACAGGGCCATAATCATGGCAGTAGTACGGGCTGTGGAGATACAGGCTTCAGTTATGACTTGCCAGGTAAGTTTCCGGGTCACAAGAGCCAGGGCTAGAGCACCGACACATCCGAGAGCAGCAGCTTCAGTGGGAGTGGCCATTCCGGCAAGAATTGTTCCCATAACGGTAAGAATCAAACCGAATGGGGGGACGAAATTCTTCATGGTCATGGTAAATTTCTGCATACCGGTTGCGGTGCGATCTGCAGCGGGGATCGGCGGACCGTCCTGGGGTCTGAGATAGCAGCGTACGCATACGTACAGCAGATATAAGCCAGACAGCAGTAGTCCCGGCAGGATGGCCGCGGCAAATAGATTACCGACGGATGTTTCTTTTTGACCGGTCAGACCGCCATATACAACAAGCATGATAGATGGCGGGATTAAAATGCCAAGCGTCCCGGAAGAGCAGATGATACCTGCGGAGAGAGACTTGTCGTACCCTCGTTTCAGCAAGGCTGGTCCAGCCATTAAACCCATGGCGACTACCGAAGCTCCGACAATACCGGTGGTTGCGGCAAAGACCGTTGAAACAACTATGACCGCCATTCCCAGGCCACCGCGCAGCCCACCGAGAGTAATATACAGGGCCTCAAAAAGCCCCTCGGACACTTTGGAGCGATCAAGAATCTGCGCCATGAAGATAAACAGCGGAATGGCAACAAGAGTATAATTTAGAAATATTCCCCAGGCATTGTTGGCAAAAAGCCCAATCAAGCCCGGTACATCGAAACCATTGGTGAGCAGGCCGAAGAAAGTAGCAACTGCGGCAAGCGTTATCGCTAACGGGTGTCCCATGGTAATGGAACCCATCAGGGTCAGGAACATAAGTATGGTAATGACTTCTACGCTCATTGGTGTCTTCTCTCCAGGATCAAAGGGATTTTAATTGATTTATTTCTTTCAGCGAACGGATATCTTGTATTAGTTTGGCAATCCCTTGCAACAACAACAAGATAAAGCCAATCGCCATGATCGTCTTATAGGGATAAAGAGCAGGTGCCCAGGAGCTTGAAGCATGTTCCCACTGTCTCCACGAGAAGAAAGCAAGTTGGCTGGTGTAGATAGCCAGTAGTCCAATCGTCGGGATAAACAGAACTATATTGGTGAAAATCCGTAAAACCGTACGCGATTTTTTTGACAGGCGAGATTCAAAGACATCGATAGCAACGTGAGTGTCATTTTTGTGGGCATAAGCCAAAGACAGACTGTAATGAACACCGTAAAGGAAAACGGTCATTTCGAAGGCCCAGGATGTCGGTGCGTTGAATCCATAGCGCATCAAGACCTCATAACCCACCACAGCGATCAGTGGCAATACCAGATACGACCCATAAAAACCGATCTTCTCGTTGAGAGTGTCGATCACACTATCTATCTTCATCATAAAAACCTCTTGAAAACTTTAATGGTGGCTTGTGTAGCTCATTTCATGGAAGATGCGGAGGCCTTATCAGGCCCCCGCATTTTTAGCTTTTATTGCATGTGCTTGCCATTTATATACATCTCATATGGCCAGGGAGCGACGCCACTTCGCTCTTGACGCCAATCTGCGAAGTCGGCTTTGAATTCGTCCTGAGAATCCATGACTTTTTTAACATCAGGGAATTTTACTTTCAGGCCTTCAATATAGTCATGAGAAGCCTTGGCAAAGGAATTCAAAGTGTCATCATCCATACGGACGAACTCAACTTTCTCTTTGAACATTTTGACTGCCTGGGCATTAAGATTCTCCTGCCATGCAGTTGACCAGAGCTGAGTTTCTTTTGCAGCTATGTCAATAATCCATTTTAGATCAGCAGGAAGTTTGGCATAAGCGTCCTTATTGATAAAGAATGCACTCTGGCAGGAAGGCTGATGAACGCCTGGTTCGATAACGAATTTGGTGATTTCATCAAAACCCATTGGGTAGTTGATGGCGGGAGTACTGAATTCAGCGGCATCGATAACACCACGCTCAAGGGCAAGATATACTTCACCGCCAGGTAGTGGAGTGACGCTCGCTCCAAGATTGGTCATGATGTCCATGTACCAGCCTGGAGTTCGAAGGCGCATGCCTTTGAAATCTTTCATAGTGGTCGCTTTTTTATTGGAGAAAAGACCAAGTTCCTGACCAACGTTACCACCGGGAAGAGCGAAGAGGTTGTAACGGCCATAGAGTTCCTGCATCATCTCTAATCCACCTCGCTCGTAGAGCCAGATGTTGTAACCTTCTGCGTCGAGGCCAAAAGGAACGGATGCAAAAGCGACAAAGGCTTCATTTTTACCTTTCCAGTAACCTGGCCAATCATGGCCGATTTCTGCCTGACCTTTTGAAACTGCGTCAAAACTTTCCATGGCACCGACCAACTCGCCGGCAGAAAAAAGTTTTATTTCAAGACGACCACCAGATGCGAGAGCTACAGAGTCAGCAAAATGCTGGGCCAGATCGTAAAATAACAGTCCCTTAGACCATGGCATAACCATTTTCCATTTGAATTCTTCTGTAGATGGTTTGATAGTACGCAACTCTTTTTTCACTTCATCGTGGCGTTTATCAGCACCAAATTTCTCCCTGGCTGAAAAGGCGTTAGGGGCGATGGTCAAGGTTGAGATCAACGCAAGACCGATTAAGAATTTAAAATTTTTCATTTTTCCTCCCTCTACTTGGTTTAAGTGATTTAACCAGGGGGTAAACCCCCACATTGACGCTACCTGCATTAAGGCAGCTTTTTGCTTTACACTTCATGTATGGTCAACTCGAATACAAAAGGCATGTTTCTCAAAAAGAATTGATGCCGTATTCACCTCTTCTTTACCAGTTACCAGTTACGCCAATTACGTAGAGGAGAGGGAGAGCAAGTTTCCATACATCGTCTAACAGAAGTGTTTTATGAACAATTGGACATTGATCGGCCAGCATGAAACATACTTGCATTTAATGTGCCACAAGAGGTTGAAAACAATTCATTGATATCATTTGACTTGTTAACCTACTTTTATGCAAATAATAACCACTATTGCTTTCTCGTCCACGGTTCGAAAATTTTTCTCTGTTCAGAAGGTCAAAGAAGCAAATTGGAAAATTGGTAGTACCAATTATTTATCATATAAAAAAAACTAGTCAAGAAAAAACTTGATACGTTGCTTTATCTTTGATAGATAATATATATAGGTATTAATGAATATTATATCCCCCTTTTGTGTATATTTTTTAGTATGATGTTTCGGCAATGGTAGTACCAATATTGGACGGACATGTGCGGTTTAACTACCGAATTCTGAAACGCTGAGAACTCTTATTGGAGAGCTGGTGGGAGGAAAGAAAGTAGAGCACTAATGAGGTTGCCAGGAAACGGCTCTATGGGAATAAGAAAAAACCATAGTAAAAACTTTAAAGAATTGTATCTATATGTCTCAATGTCTTATTTAAAGGTGGTATTTGTGGTGCGATATAGAATTTGAGTTGCGTTTTTAAGGTTTTTTACATAACCTCATGCTCGTTGTAGGCAGATGATATTCCATGCAGAAAAATGCGGGGCTCAATTTAGCACCCTTTGCGGGGTATAAGTTTCTTCACGAAATGATCAACTGCACTTTTTTCAGTCCCTTTTTTTATTGGGGTAGAGAAATGAGAGATAAGTGCAGGCTTTGAAATTATTTCTAAGTCACTCGATAAAAACCATAATGAATCTTAAACCGATTAAACCAAAACGTATTTCAGATCAGGTCTTTGAACAAGTACGCGAACTGATTTACAAAGGCGATTTCAAAGCAGGTCAGCAAATTCTCCCGGAAAGGGAGTTAGCTCTGTCGATGGCTGTCAGCAGGACCTCGGTTAGAAATGCCATCAATAAACTTGTCACTATGGGGCTCCTTGAGCATCGGCAGGGACAGGGGACCTTTGTCAGTTCTCCTGACAATAGAACGGGTAATCCACTGGCTGCTGCCATGGCAACAGATGAGGCCACCCTGGATGACCTGCTCGAAGTGCGGATGGGACTGGAATGTAACGCGGCAATGCTGGCAGCACAAAGGGCCACCGATACCGACCTGAAGGCAATTGAGAAGAGCCTTGAGGAAATGGAACATGATTTGGAGACAACAGATAAAATTGGCACAGGACCTGATGCAGCTTTTCACATGGCGGTAACGTTCTCGACTAAAAACCCAGTTCTCATTCACCTGATGCGCAATTTTTATGATTTTCTTTTTGTAGGAATAAAGAAAAATCTGACGCACATGTATATGGATAGGGAGGCTCTGGAAGCTGTAATCATTCATCATAGAGCAATATTCGATGCAATTAGAAGGCGATCATCACAGGAAGCTTTTGAGGCTATGCGGACCCATATCGAATATGTTCAGGACTATTTTAGAACTCGTTGAATGAAGAAAAATCTCAGCATCGGATTATGCGCTATAAGCCTTACCCGAAGTCCGGGAAAGGCTTCCACTGCAGATTTCATCCAAAACCATAAAATCCTGGAAATATAACAATTGATATCAAAACAAGTACCTGGATTAGAATAAAAGGAACCACACCGCTGTAGAGATCAACTGTTCGGACCTCTGGTGGACAGACGCCTTTGAGATAGAAGAGCGAAAAACCAAAAGGAGGAGTCAGAAACGAAGTCTGCAGATTCATAGCGATCAAGATGGCAAACCACAATGGGTCCAAACCTATAATTCGAGCAATAGGCAGAAGAATAGGCACAACGATATAGCAAATTTCGAAAAAATCGATAAAAAAGCCCAGCGCCATGATTGTCAGCATGGACAGCAGAAGAAAAGTCCATTTTTGGCCGGGAAGATTGGTCAAAATATCCTCGACGATGTAGTCTGCGCCACTGTAGACAAAAACCATGGAAAAAGCCGTCGCCCCGATCAGAATGGCGAAAACCATAGCGGTAACCTTCACTGTCTCAAGCGCTGACTCCTCAATGATCTGCCAGCTGAGTTTTCGGTACATCGCGGCCAAAATAGTTGCCCCAACACAGCCGACGGAGGCTGATTCCGTGGGAGTGGCAACGCCGACAAAGATCGATCCCAAAACTAGAATTATCAGAGTCAGCGGAGGGAAGATGGCAAAAATCGCCCGCTTGATGTTGCCACTGCGGCTTCCTTCCTGGGGAGGAAGAGGCGGGGCTACGCCCTTGTTCATAAAGGACCACACCAGGATATAAACGATATAGAGGACCACCAGGATGAGGCCGGGGGCAACTGCCGACTGGAAGAGGTCACCGACAGGTACCTGGAAGACATCGCCAAGAATAATCAATACGATGGAAGGTGGTATGATCTGTCCCAGGGTTCCGGCGGCACAGATTGTTCCCGTTGCCAGTCTTTTTGAATAGCCGTATTTCAACATAACCGGCAAAGAGATGACACCCATCGCAACTACCGAAGCCCCAACCACCCCTGTTGATGCAGCTAACAGGGCACCGACCAGCACAGTGCTTACGGCGACTCCACCTCTGATCTTTCCAAAGAGAACGCCCATGGCTTCCAGCAATCGTTCAGCCAGCTGCGATTTTTGGAGGATAATGCCCATGAGGATAAAGAGAGGTATGGCCATCAGAATAGTGTTGTTCATGATGGAGTAGATGCGGAACGGCATCATCGAAAACATCTGGAAAAATTCCTCCGAGATGAGAACAATATTGAAATCCGGCATCAGTTCGATAATTGCAGCGAAAATCCCGAAAAAAATGGAGATGGAGCCAAAGGTAAAAGCGACCGGATAACCAATGGTCAGCATGATCAAAGCGGCGAGGAACATTACAATACCGATCATTTGCTTTCCTCCCCTGCCAAATGCTGCTGTGTACCCATTTTACCCTGCGAATGACTGCGATAAATATTGATATTTTTTATGATATAACCGAAAGCGGTAAAGATCAGGAAGAGAAAAGCCAGAGGGATCATTCCCTTAACGACCCAGCGAAAGGGTAATCCACCGGGATCTTCGGATATTTCCATGATTTGATAAGCATCATTGACAAAGTCGAAGGAACCAAAAAGGATGAGCAGAGCCAAGGGCAGCAGAAAAAATATTGTTCCGATAATATTTATCATCGCTTTTTTTCTGTCTGGATATTTATCATAGAGAAAATCTACCCGAACATGGGCTTCATCAAGCAGGGATACCGATACCCCAAAGAGAATAACAATGGAGAACAGATGCCATTCCATCTCCTGCATCCCTACAGAGCTATTATGGAAAAAATACCGCATAACAACATCAAGAAAGACATTAAGTGCCATTATTAAAAGGATGACTGACAATATCTTCCCGGCTATACGGTTTATCCGCATAAAAAACTCTTCTATTCTGATCAACATTCTCTAACTCCTGCTGTTGCCCAACCGACATCAGAAATGTCACCTGGCATGATGCACCATTCCTGATTTGCACATAAAAAAATACCGTCCATCCCCTCATTACGGGATGGACGGCGGAATCAACAAATAAACAACATAATATTATTCACCTACCATTTCAGATGTCTGGAGGTAGTATTGTGTAGACATCTTTGTCCATGGTCGGGCTTTGGCCATATAAGCTTTTTGTGAATCATAAACTTCTTTGAACTCTGCATTTTGAGAAGCATACCCTTCCATAACCTCGTCATTGGCTTTTTTCATCGCTTTCAGAATTGGTTCCGGGAAGATCATGACTTTGATGTTTGGAAATTCTTCTTTCATTTTCTCCCAGGCTTTGGCACTGGCGTCGAAGTTTTCAGCAAACATATCGGCAGAAACAGCCTTCATGGCCGTATGCAGTATAGCCTTATACTCCTCAGGTAATTTATCGAATGCACCCTTATTGATCAAAAACTGCATGTCAGAGGCAGGTTCATGCCAGCCGGCGTAATAGAATGGTGCAATCTTATGAAAACCCATTTTGATGTCCATTCCTGGTCCTACCCATTCCAGAGCATCAATAGTACCGCGATCAAGTGATGTGTAGAGCTCTCCCGATGGGATGTTGGTTACGTTCACACCAAGTTTGGCGAAGACTTCTCCGGCGAGTCCCGGGATTCTCATTTTCAAGCCCTGCAGGTCGTCAAGTGTTTTGATTTCCTTTCGAAACCAGCCACCCATCTGAACTCCGGTGTTGCCACCAGGAAAGGAGTAGACGTCGAATTTATCATACAGTTTTTGTTGGAGTTTCATGCCGTCGTCGTAGTAGAGCCAGGAAAGTTGCTCGTCGGCTGTCATGCCAAACGGTACAGTGGTAAAAAATACAGAAGTGATATCTTTCCCTTTCCAGTAATAGGAAGCGCTATGGCCCATTTCAAATTGACCACCTTTGACCATGTCAAGAATACCCAGAGGTGCTTTGTGCTTTTCAGAACCTTCCACCCTGATTTCGAAGTTGCCGCCGGTCATTTCGCTGACCAGCTTGGCGAGTTTTGGTGCAGGTGAGGCAAGTGGAGTCAAGGTGCTTGACCAGGTCATTGCCAGCTTCCAGCGAACCTTTTTTTCCGCTGCCATTGCCGGTGAAGCAATCAGCATGCAGGCTGCAAACAAAAGAGCGATCTTTCCTACAGGTTTCATCGTTTTCCTCCAAGGCTTAAGTGAATGTCCCTCCTGGTTTCTACTATCGATCAGGCGGATTATATACTGCCTGTTCAGCACCTTTAAAAAGCTTTCCTGTAATAAACAGGAAAATAATTTCTAAGGTGTAAACAGTAACATATTTAATACGAAGAATGAAATAAGGCAACACCCGATAGCAGTCTTGCTGATTCGGGACAGAAAAAGAAGTGATAAAAGGCCACTATAAAATTTAGCAGCCTGGTTTTAGATGATTTTCTTGCCAAAGAGTGAAGACGCGAGATTCACTGCCATCTGCGCAGTACGGTTCTGTATATCGAGAATAGGGTTAATCTCCATGATATCCACAGAGTGAAGTTTGCCTGTATCTGACAGAATTTCCATAATAAGTTGCCCTTCCCGATAGGTCAGCCCTCCCTGGGAAGGAGTGCCGACCCCGGGGGCATCCTGGGGATCCATGACGTCGAGATCAAGACTTATGTGGATGTTGTCAAGATGACTGAAATTTTTAAGTGTCTGTGAAAGCACTGCACGGATGCCTATCTCGTCAACTTCCCGCATAGTGAAAACGGTGCAGCCTGAATTCCTGACTAATTTCTTTTCTTCCTCGTCGAGATCCCTGATGCCAATCAGTACTACATTACTCGGTTTTACTTTGGGGCCGGGCCTGCCGAGATTGACCAACTCCTTTGGGCCAAGACCGAGCAGTACCGCCAGGGCCATTCCGTGAACGTTCTGGCTTTCCGAAGTTTCCGGAGTGTTAAAGTCTCCATGGGCGTCAATCCAGATGAGTCCAACTTCTGTGTTATGGGTGACTCCCCCCACTGTACCGATAGAAGCAGAATGATCGCCGCCAAGAAAGATTGGAATTTCTCCAGCCTCAACAGCCTGTCGGCCAAGCTCATAGGCACTGAGGCAACCTTTGCAAATGAGGGGGAGTCGCTCCTGTATGCTGGTGTTGGCCAGGGCGTAGTGGCCTGGAATGTTGATATCGCCGCTGTCAAAGGTCTCATAACCGAGATTCCTGAGGCTTCTGGAGAGATTTGCATAGCGGACGGCACTGGGACCCATGTCAACCCCGCGGTGATTTTGCCCTAGATCCATGGGCACTCCGATAATGCGGACCGGCTTCTTCATTGTCTTAGCCTTTCTTGAGATTGTTCCACAGGTTGACAATGAAATCCTGGACATTGGTAAGAATAGCCTGCGCCTGGGCAGAACCCCGGTTGGCAAGTTTGTCGGCGCTGAATTCGGACATATCCACCACATAGAAATAGACCGGTCGAACAGATCCGTCTTTCTGTACTTTATAACCTGGGGTCATGTTGCCAAAAGCTATGGAATGAAGCTGGGTGGCCATGGTGATCACCGTGGTTGCTTTTCGGGCATGAACGCGCATCCTGTCCTGTGATTCATAGACATCTCCGATGGTCTCCGGCAGTGGCCCATCGTCTCGAATGGAACCGGCTAACACATAAGGAATGTTATTCTTCTCACAGGCGTACATGATGCCGTCTTTTATGTTCATGGACTCAATTGCCTTGGAAATAGAACCCGCTTTGCGGACTTCATTGAGGATATCAAGATGGTTGTAGTGGCCCATAGGCTGGAGCACTTGGGTGTATATATTTTGTCCCAGGCCGGTATTGTAGATAGCTGCTTCAATATCATGGGTTGCAAGGGCATTACCAGCCATCAGGCCATGACAGTAGCCATTTTCGATGAGACCCTGCATGGACGATCTGGAGTCCTTGTCAAAAGCCACTGCAGGACCGAGTACCCAGACGATATGTCCGTGATCTCTGTCGTGCTTGAGTATTTCGTAAAGCGCATCATAGGAATGGGAAAAGGGCGTCTCTCTGGTGCCCCGTGAGCGAAAGGAGAATTTATCAACATTGGCTGTATTCTGGTAGAAGCCTTTTTCGTGGACAAGGATACCTTCTTCGCCATTTTCTGTTCTTCCGGTGACGACCATACTGCCTTTCTGGAGATTCCTGGCTTCGACTACCTCTATCCTGTCATCTTTGACGACAAAGACTGCATCCATCCGGCTTTCCGGGGCGAGCACCCAATGGTCTTCAGCTATTTTAACATACTCCGGGTGGTTGGACGTTGCGTGATAGTTCGCCGGAGAAATACCATCGGCGGGTGAGGGCTCGAGCGTAGCCAAGGGGCTGTTTTTAAGATGTGGTTGTTCGAAATCCGGTGGAGTATAGGTGAAATCCAGCTTCATAACTCGCCTCTATGTAAGGGTTTCTCTGATTGTATACAATTTTTCTTACTATAGATATAAAATCATGGAAAAGCAACTCAAGTTAGGAGTATGAGGTTGTTCACTTGACCCTGTCTGAAAATACTTCTAGAATGAGATAGTTAGATTTTTCGGTTGGTTCCACCATTGATACAGGAACAGTTTATGAATCGATCCGCCTATTTCACAACCGGTCTGGTAATAAAACTCCTTTCCCGCCTCACCAAGGCGTCCGTTGCCATTTATGGCAAGGAGAATATACCCGAAGGGCCGACAATTTTTGTGATGAATCATTTCACACGGATAGAGACCCTGCTGCTTCCTGCATATATCTATAAACTTACGGGTAAGCCTGCCTGGTCGCTGGCAACGTCTTCACTGTTTAAAGGTGGTCTTGGCAAATTCCTCGACATGGTCGGAGCGGTGTCCACCTCCGATCCCAGACGTGATGAATTGATCGTGAAGAGTTTGCTCACTGGTGAGGCAAACTGGATCATTTTTCCGGAAGGGAATATGGTCAAGACAAAAAAGATAATGGACGGCAACAAATTCATGATTGCCAGTCCTGAAGGAATGCACGAACCGCATACCGGAGCAGCCGCCCTGGCCCTGAGAGCTGAACTTTATCGCACTTATTTTTTGAATACCGCGTTGACTGCTCCACACAAGCTGCAGAAGATGCTCAATGCACTTGGACTTGCGAGTATTGACGAAATCCAGAAGAACAAGATTGCCATCCAGCCGGTAAACCTTACCTATTACCCTATGCGGGCTGCTGAAAATATCGCCTCGAACATTGCTTCAAAGCTGGTAAAGGATATTCCCGACCGGATGGTGGAGGAGATTATGGCTGAAGGGACCATGCTCTTGTCAGGAGTAGATCTCGACATCCGTTGCGGCAAACCAATTCAGATGGCGGACTATCTTGACGAGCACTGGCTTCGGGAGGATATGGAGCGGGACGGCATAAGTGGATTTTCTGTTTCTTCCGTGTTGAAAGAGAAGATGCGGAAAACTGCCTATAATCTGATGCAGCGATACATGCAGGATATCTACGCCATGACTACTGTCAACCATGATCATCTCTTTGCTTCTTTCCTGCAGATGTATCCTTTCAAACGCATAGACGAACTGGATTTTAAGCGAAGGGTCTTTTATGGAGCATCACTCATACATAGTGAATATGAAGAATCCAATTCCATTGTTTTGCACAAATCCCTCAATGAAAATCAGGCCCATCTGCTTACCGACGACCGCTATGGAAAGTATGAAAATTTTCTAAACCTCGCCCTGGAAAAGGGTGTGGTGAAAAAAGAGGGGAAGTATCTTATCCGGGACCGTTCCAAGCTTTCTGCACCACTCAGTTTTCATAAAGGGCGAATCAATAACCCGATCGAAATTATGGCTAATGAGGTTGAACCGTTACGCAAATTTCGGTCAACGGTTAAGGCCCTGTCCTGGCAGCCGAAAATCCTGTTGAAATTTTTTCTGATCAGGCACTTTCTCAGGCAGGAAAAGGTTCGATACAAGGAAGATTTCAGAAGAACAGATCAGGTTGGTAACGATATAAAAATGTTCGCCGGAAAATCTTTTCTACTCCCCGGTTTCAGGCGCAGGATCGGAGTGGTGCTGATCCACAGCTATCTCTCTGTTCCGGAAGAGGTGAGGGAGATGGCCAGGTATCTTCAGAGACGCGGCATGTGGGTCTATGCTCCCAGGTTGCCGGGGCATGGCACGAACACTGAGGATTTAGCCGGAAGAAAATACCAGGAATGGGTGGAAGCTGTTGAGAACGGCTATATTCTGATGAACCTGATCTGCGATCGGGTTGTCGTCGGAGGGCTGGAGATAGGTGGAAATCTTGCTCTGGACCTGGCTGCCAGGGTTGGCGCCGTTGCAGGTGTCTTCGCACTCTTTCCGCCTATGGTGTTTGGGAACTTTACGACCAATTTTATGCCAGGTATAGATGTCTGGAATCGTATTATCAATAAGATGAAGCGAGGTGAGCATGACAGGCAGGGTGACCCGGGAAACCCTGTGGCGGGATTAAAAGAAGTTGATGATTTTCTTGAGTCGATTGAGACAGGGTATTCTGCAATTAAACAACCGGTCCTGATAATCCAGGCGGATAAAAAATCGATTGTCGATCCGAAAGGTTCTCTGCAGCTTTACAACGATATAGGTTCACCTGACAAGGAGTTTTGTCTTCTAAGCTATGACCGGCACCAGCTGGTAAGCGGAGAAGGATCTAAAAAGGCATTTAGAAAAATTGGTTCGTTTATCAGGAGCTTATGAATTTGCTGTGCATATGGATTTTCAGGATTAGAAAAGGTTGAGGGAGGTTATCTTGTCTACTCAGAAAGACTACAGTTGCTTATGGCAAGATTACTATAAAGAATTCCCCAGTTTTTCTGACAAGACGGTGCGGCCGGGATGTCAACCCCGGAAACTGCTGCATAATGACCGATCTGCAAAAGCTATTGTTCTGATACACGGGCTGACCGATTCGCCTTATTATATGGCAGCAATAGCTGAATATTTTCACCAGTCTCTCGGTTACAACGTCTACATGCCGCTACTTCAGGGGCATGGCCTGAAATACCCCAAAGGAATGGTCGGGGTTTCGCTTGCGCAATGGAAAAAAAATGTCCGATTTGCCATACGGACAGCCGCCGAAAAAGCAGAACGGGTTTCTATCGGCGGATTTTCAACGGGAGGGGCATTGAGTTTGTATTTTGGGTGTACAGATCCTGAAATTACCGGCGAACTCTACCTCTTTTCTGCAGCTCTTGGATTGTATGGAGGGCGTTTTGGCTTTTTCAGAGGCACCCTGGAATTCTATCTTCGTCTCCCTTTCGTTCGGTTTTTTGATCACGGAAAACCTTTAGTCGGCAACAATCCCTATCGATATGACCGGGTCCCCCTAAACAGTGCCTGGGAATTGGTGCAACTCATTTCAGAGATAGATAATCTACTCAAACTAAAGGACAATGTTATCTTTGAAAAACGAATATTTTCCGCCTGGTCGGAGTTGGACAGGGTTGTTGATGTAAAAAAATTAAATGATTTACAACACTTGCTAAAGGAAAAACGGTTAGTTCAATTCGTCATCCCTAAAGCTGCTCGTGTCTATCACGCATGCGTAGTGCAAAAGAATCCTGTGTATGCAATTAATAGTCTTCCAGGGGATGCTCCCCTGGAAGACGCCAGTCCATGTTTTGCGGAGATGATGGCCGTTGTTCGCAATTTCGAATCGGTTGTTTGAAAGATCCAACAGCGGTTTATTGCCGGCCGTATATCCTTTGGATGTCATCCTTTCTATGTCTCTCTATTTCGGTTCGCCTGACTTTGAGGGTCGGGGTCAAGAGTCCGTTGTCCACAGTCCATGGGGCCAGGCTGAGGGTTACATCTTTTATAAAGATAGAACCGGGAAAACGAGAGAGCAGTTTTTCGGTTCTGGCCAGGATCGTGGTGCGTACTTCGGGTAGGTTAAGAGATTGTGGATCCGGTGAGACACCAAGCTGTCCGGCAAGTTCTTCCCATAGTTGCCGGTTGAGCACCCCAACCATGATAAGAAAAGGTCGTCCCTCGCCAATGACAATATTATATTCGATCAGAGGATCCATGCCGATGGCCATTTCCAAATCGGCCAGGGCGACCTTTTCGCCGCTGCTGAGGACGATGATTTCCTTTAAACGTCCGGTGATGCGGATGTGACCATCTTCAAGACGGGCCTTGTCACCGGTATGCAGCCAGCCATCTGTATCGATGGTTTTTTCAGTCGCCTGTTTATTCCTCCAGTAGCCCTGCATGACACAGCTGCCGCGAACAAGGAGTTCGTCACCTGCACCAATTTTAACTTCAATTCCGGGAACGGGTCTGCCAACACCTTCCGGCCGGTTGTCTTCAGGCCGATTGACGCTGATTACCGGGCTGGTCTCAGTAAGTCCATACCCCTGATAAAGCGGCAGCCCAAGACCTATGAAAAATTTGGATATCTCAGCTGATAGAGGTGCACCGCCAGTTATAATTATGCGCAATCTTCCCCCGAGTTTTCCCCTTACTTTTTTGGCCGCAAGTATATCGAGAAGAGGCTGAAACAGCAGCGAAAACGACCAGGCTTCCCGACCCTGTTGATACAAAAACTTCTTCCAGCCGATAGTTACGGCAAGCCGAAACAGCGTGGCGAGAAGTTTCGGTTTGGTGGCTAGTTTGCTGGTGATGCCGCTGTGTATTCGCTCAAAGATTCGAGGGACTGCGATTAGTACGGTCGGCTTTACGCTCAGGAGATCTTCAGCGAGATCGGGGATTGATCTGGCAAAGGCCACTGTCGCCCCGGCCATCATCGGGAGGTAGTAGCCACCTGTTCGTTCCAGCATATGTGAAAGAGGCAAAAAGGATAAAAAGGTATCACTCGGATATATATCAATACAAAGAAGGCCGCTGTAGCAGTTTTCGAGAATATTGCGATGACTGAGCATCACCCCTTTTGGCAGGCCGGTCGTGCCTGATGTGTAGACTATCGATGCAGTTTCATAAAGGACAGGAGAATATGGCGCCGAATCCTCTATTGATTCGGCAAGCCAGTTGGTAATGCAGATAACCTTGGGATCGTCATGCTGGTATTGAAATAAATCAATGGTTAGTATTCTTTGCAGATGAGTCAGCTGGTTGATTCCCGGAGTGAGCAATTTCCAGTGGTCGATTCCCGGACAGAGGAACACCTTCGCCTCGGTGTTTTCAAGGATATAACTGATATTTCCGGGTCTGTCGTTGGCAAAAAGAGGAACAACTATCAGTCCCAGGGATAGTGCCGCCAGGTCAAAAGCGACCCATTCCGGACAGTTGGGGAGCATAACGGCAACCCTGTCCCCGACTTCCAAGCCTTCCCGTTGCAGAGCCTTTCGCCACCTGCGGATGGTTTGGTCCATCATTTTCCAGGTGATGGTGTGCCACTTCAGGGATACCTTATCGAAATAACGATATGCCCCATCGTGGGAACTTTTCGATACTCTCGCAAGAAAAAGTTCCGGCAGTGAGCAGCAGGATTGGGGAAAAATGTAATCTGTGGTGTTTTTCATTATATTTTAAAATTAAGATTGGGGGTATTATATTGCAACTTTATAATATGCTTATCGAAATATTAAGTGAGAGAATTGATTTTGAGCTTTCAGGCATAGTGCAGTATTGTATGGTTAGATTGTGCAGAGGGAGTGTAGTGTTCAACGCTTAATTACCGAAAAAATAAGTAATTGGGGAAAGTTGATAAAATCTAATAATTTAAAATTTCAGATGGTGTTATGTTGGAAAAAAGGGGGATAAAATGACAAAAACCATTTTGATTACCGGAGCAACTTCGGGTTTTGGTAAAGCGAGTGCGGAACTCTTCAAGAGTAATGGCTGGCAGTTGATTCTTACCGGAAGGCGCAAGGAGCGTCTTTTGGAGTTGCAGGAGCAACTTGGTAAGTCAGATGTCCATGTCGCTGCGTTCGATGTGCGAGAAAGACATCTGGTTGAGGCAATGGTCAAAAACATCCCTCAAAAGTTTCAGGATATCGACATCCTGCTCAACAATGCTGGCCTGGCTCTTGGTCTGGGACCCGTCCATGAAACCGATCTTGATGAATGGGATACTATGGTGGATACCAACATCAAAGGACTGCTGTACATGACAAGACTGATACTTCCCAAAATGGTTGCGCGGGGCGCTGGGCATGTTATCAATATTGGCTCTATTGCAGGCTCATGGCCTTATCCCGGCGGCAATACCTATGGAGGAACCAAGGCCTTTGTGCAGCAGTTTTCCAGGAATCTTCGTACGGATCTGAAAGGAACTGGGATCCGGGTGACTAACATCGAACCCGGTCTTGCCGAAAGTGAGTTCTCTATTGTCAGATTTGGCGGGGATGTTGCTAAAGCGTCAAAAGTTTATGAGGGAACAAAGCCACTTACTCCTGTGGATATTGCAGAAATTATCTACTGGACAGCGAGTCGACCGGCCCATGTGAATATCAATTCTGTCGAAGTGATGCCGGTTTGTCAAAGCTGGGGAAATTTTGAAATCAGCCGGAAATAACAGTTGCAGGGGATGAAAGGAATACCTGGTCAATAAGATTTTCGTACGCAACTACGGGAAAGTATAATGAAGCTGAAATTAAATCCGAATGAAGAAGGGAGGTTAGAGAGGAGAGGAAAAAGATAGAGAAGGTGATAGAAAAATCTGTTGACACCTCTTTCACTGCGGTTTATATTGCCCGCCTACGTCAATTCGGCGAGACAAACAGTAGCAATACTGTTAAAATCAAAATCGCAGTAAATACGTTTGTTCCTCGGTAGCTCAGTCGGTAGAGCAGGTGGCTGTTAACCACCTTGTCGGCGGTTCGAATCCGTCCCGGGGAGCCATGATCTTTCAGGCTCGATTTCTTGATCGAGCCTTTTTCAATATAGTCGGGGCGTAGCGCAGCCTGGTTAGCGCGCCTGCCTTGGGAGCAGGAGGCCGTAGGTTCGAATCCTACCGCCCCGACCATTTATATAAAGGGGTTACGTGATTTTTCGCGTAACCCCTTTTTCTTTGTTCCGCTTTTCCAGATTACGGGCTTCGAGATTGTTCCAGAAAAAGTTTGCATTTAAATCCTCCTCTTTTACTATAGCTACACTTTGTCTCTCGTATTATTTGTCTTTCGACAAACAATATTTTTGCAGCACACAATCCCGTACGGCAATTAATAGCCTTTGGATGCCCTGAATTTGATCATTTTGATATACACTAAGTGACAAATATGAATGATAGCGCGATGTTTGTTTATATAATTCTTCCGATATTGGTTTTTCTGGCCCGTGTTCTTGATGTGTCGATAGGGACGCTGCGGATAATCTTTGTGGCCAAAGGGTTGAAATATTTTGCAGCCTTTCTTGGCTTTTTTGAATCCCTTATCTGGTTGATAGCTGTGGCCCAGGTCATGCAGAATCTCAACACATGGCAGACTTATTTTGCGTTTGCTTGTGGATTTGCAGCCGGTAATTTTGTTGGTGTGGTTCTTGAAGAGAGAATCGCTTTTGGCAACCTGTTAATCAGAATCATTACCTTAAAAGAGGCGGATGAACTTGTTCACGTTCTCTGGCAATCAGGTTATGGCGTGACCAGCATTAATGCACAGGGGGAATCGGGACCGGTGAAAGTTATTTTCAGTATCACCAAACGGAAAAATCTTTCTAAAATCATTTCCATCATCAAAAAATACAACCCTAATGCTTTTTATACAATCGAGGACATGCGATACGTTAATCAGACCTATCCGTTGCCGTTGACCAAACGCTCATTATTTACTTTTCTGTCTTTTGGTAAACGAAAATAGGGAAGCACGGCAACTTGATGAAAGAAGCCCTCGGAGGGACGTGTGCCGGCGCAAGGAGTTGCCTCAACATCATTAAAGGCTTAGATTAAACTTAAACATAGCTCGTATTTCTCATCTGTAGGATTAATCTCACCATCCTCAGCATGTGAGGTGTGTTATGAATTCCGCGCCGTCCGTTGAATCTCTTCTGCCGATTATTGCCAAACTGATGGAGGAGCTGCACCCGGAGGCAGTATTGCATCGGCAAATTACTCTCGACAGTGCCCTGGACCGCGATCTTGGTCTGGACAGCCTTGCCCGAATGGAACTGCTCACCCGACTGGAGAAAGAATTTGGGGTCAGGCTACCGGAGAAGGTTCTGGTGCAGGCTGAGACCCCGAGAGATCTCCTGCGTCATCTCAAGCAACAGGATTCAAAGCAGCAGGATTCAACACATTCGACATTAAGCTCTGTTTCAATGGAGAAAGAGATGAGCCGGGGATTCAGACTTGCGAACGTCGAGAGAAACCCCTTATCAGGGAACCTGCTAAGGGGTTTCACCAGGAAGGGAGACCTGGTTATTTCTTGTTACGATTGCGTATAACCTTGCTTAAACCGATCAGTCCGGCGCCGAAAAGCAGCATCATTGCCGGTTCAGGGGCGGGAGTGACAGTGAGTGATTTATCAATTATGTCATTCCCGCAGGACATGTTCCAATGCGGATCAAGAATGAAGCCGGAATGAGTCCAGGCGCCACCAGGAATCTGATCCACCTTATCTCCGTCATAGTCTTTAGAACACAGTCCAAAGTCTATGGCATATTCATAAGATGAAAAACTACCGGAGGCAGCACTTCCATCAAAAGAAAGCGCCAAATCCCCGGCGTAATAATTTCTACCATCATTTACGATTTTGCCATTAATCAGATCTGCAGAACCATTGGTCTGAAACTGGGTCCAGGATGAATCAAATATGTTCAGCAGATCCGATGGTACTATCTGCTGGGCGTCAGCACTGAGTCCCGTTACCAGTAAGCCCCCAATGACAATGGCACAAGCTGCTTTCTTAAGGTAACTCTCTCTTCTCATAATCCTTTCTCCGTAATGCCTGCTATTGTTTTCATACACTTCATCCTTTAGGAAGCAACTAGTATGCCATGCATGGAACTGGTGGTAGATTGATTGAATGTAGTAAAAATAAATTTTAGTATCAGCCAGTTATAATAAAAGATAAAAATGAGGCATTTGAACTTTCCGCTCAACAAACGAAAGATATTCCGGAAATCCGAACCTTTTTGTCTTGTTCCGGAAAATCCTTAAAAAGATCTGTAAAACTATTTACTCAAGTTATCAGATGAGGTTTAATATCTAGCTGGTGCTTCCTTCGTGGAGTAAACTGCCTATTCACTCAACACTATCAATATATTGCTGTAATGACAAATAGATATGAAAATCTGCAGACAAAGCTCAAGGCTTTTCCGCACAGCTGGCTTGTTACCGGGGTTGCCGGGTTTATTGGTTCAAACCTGCTGGAGACTCTGCTTAAGCTTGGCCAAAAGGTTATTGGACTCGATAATTTTTCAACCGGTTTTCAACACAATTTTGACGAAGTTAGGTCCCTTGTGAGTGATGAGCAATGGCAGCGGTTTACATTTATCAAAGGTGATATTCGTCAACTGGAAACATGCAGGCAAGCTTGTGCGGGTGTCGATTATGTTCTGCATGAGGCAGCTTTGGGTTCTGTGCCTCGCTCTATTGAAGACCCGGTCGCCACAAATGAAAATAATGTCGGTGGATTTCTTAATATGCTGGTTGCAGCCAGGGATGCCAGGGTCCAACGATTTGTCTATGCAGCATCCAGTTCCACATATGGTGATCATCGGGATCTGCCAAAGGTGGAAGAGAAAACAGGTAATCCCCTGTCTCCTTATGCTGTCACCAAACTTGTCAATGAATTGTATGCGGAAGTCTTTGCCAGGACTTATAATTTTAAGGCAATCGGTCTCAGGTATTTCAATATTTTTGGCCAGCGACAGGATCCCGACGGTGCCTATGCTGCGGTTATTCCGAAATGGTTTGCCGGCTTGGTCAAGAATGAAAGCGTCTATATTAATGGGGATGGGGAGACAAGCAGGGATTTTTGTTTTATTGAAAATTGTGTAGAGGCAAATCTTTTATCTGCGACAGTTGAAGATGAGGCCGCAACGAATCAGGTCTATAATGTTGCCTTTGGCGAACGGACAAGCCTCAACGAACTGTACTCTCTCATCAGGGAGCGAGTTGCTGCTGTCTATCCAGCCGCAGCGCATGCAAAACCGGAATATCGCGACTTTAGAGCAGGGGATGTGCGCCATTCCCTGGCTGATATTTCAAAAGCCAAGACAAAGTTAGGCTACGAACCTCGATTTTCAGTTCGAAAAGGATTGGATAAGGCCGCAGAATGGTATATAAAAAGTCTTACTCCTCACCTTTAAAAACAAAATCCAACCAGGTCTGGTAACCATGACAGTTCTAGTAACCGGCGGTGCCGGGTTTATAGGCAGTAATTTCGTGCTTGACTGGCTTCTGCAGCATGATGAACCTGTCATTAATCTCGATAACCTCACTTATGCAGGGAACCTCCAGAATCTGGCGAGTATTGCGGATGATGAGAGACACTTCTTTGTTAAAGGCGATATTGCCGATTATGATCTCGTATTAGATCTGTTGAACAGGCACCAGGTTCGCGCCGTAGTTAATTTCGCAGCAGAGAGTCATGTTGACAGGTCAATCCATGGGCCGGATGATTTCATCCAGACCAATATTCTGGGAACCTTCCGATTACTGGAAGCCGTCCGTTTTTATTGGAATGGATTGACCGCAAAGACAAAAGAAGACTTTCGGTTCCTCCATATTTCCACAGATGAAGTCTATGGTTCGCTTGATCCCGTCAGCCCGCCTTTTACTGAAACCAATCGTTATGAACCCAATAGTCCGTATTCGGCAAGCAAGGCGGCATCGGATCATTTAGTTCGCGCCTATCATCACACCTACGGTTTGCCTGTATTGACCACCAACTGCTCCAATAATTACGGACCGTATCAGTTCCCTGAAAAGTTGATTCCTCTCTGTATCCATAATGCTCTGGCGGGAAAACACCTCCCTGTTTACGGGGATGGTCAACAGATTCGGGACTGGCTGTATGTGGCAGATCACTGCAGTTCCATCCGCTGTGTGCTGGCCGGCGGCCGTGTGGGTGAAGTTTACAATGTTGGTGGCTGGAATGAACGGGCGAATCTGGATGTGGTGCATACTATTTGTGACATCCTTGACGAACTGGTTCCCCCGGCAACGCATTTTCCTTTTTCGACCTATCGTTCCCTGATCACCTATGTCACCGATCGCCCCGGACATGACCGCCGATATGCGATCGATGCCGCAAAAATCGGCAGTGAGCTTTCCTGGAAACCTGTAGAAACATTTGAGTCGGGTATCCGGAAAACAATACACTGGTACCTTGACCATCAGGATTGGGTGACTAATATCACCAGTGGTAACTATCGAGAATGGGTAGAGAGGCAATATAAAATATGAAAATATTACTCCTAGGCAAAAACGGTCAGCTCGGCTGGGAGCTGCAACGTTCACTGGCAATATTGGGCGAGGTTGTGGCCTGTGGACGAGCAGAGGCTGATCTCGAGGATCACAAAGCTTTGCAGGGCCTGGTCCGTGCGGTAGCTCCCCGGATTATTGTCAACGCGGCCGCCTATACCGCTGTGGACAAGGCTGAGTCTGAACCATACCGCGCATTTCTCATCAACAGTGAAGCAGTCGATCTTCTGGCGAAAGAAGCCTGCCGGCTTGATGCCTTCTTCATCCATTACTCCACAGATTACGTCTTTGATGGATCCAAGGAGGAAGCCTATCTGGAAGCTGACCTCACCTCTCCTCTTGGTGTTTATGGTCATTCAAAGCTTGCAGGCGAAATGGGTATCCTGGCGTCTGGTTGCAGGCATCTTATCTTCAGGACGAGCTGGGTCTATGCTGCGAGAGGGAATAATTTCATTAAAACCATGCTGCGGCTGGCCAGGGAACGTGATGAATTGAAAGTTGTGCATGATCAGGTTGGGGCTCCGACAAGCGCAGAGCTTCTTGCCGATGCTACTGCCTGTTGCCTCTATCGTTTAAAATATGATGATGCCTTTGCCTCGCAATGGGGTGGAATATATCATCTTACGGCAAGTGGAAGTACCAGCTGGCATGGTTTTGCGCAGTTTATTCTTAATGAAGCCCTCCGTCATGGAGTACAGCTTCGTGCAACCTCCAAAGATGTACGTGCGATCCCCACCTCGGAATACCCGCTTCCCGCAAAACGTCCGGCTAACTCGCAACTGATAACCAAAAAATTCAGTGAAACATTCAATCTGGAATTACCGCCATGGGAACTGCATGCAAGGCGTGTGGTGGCAGAAATCATAAATAATAACGAGCTGAACGATAAAATATAACCATGGCGAATCCCTATACTCCCAACATCGTTGCTAAACCACTGGCTTCTCCGCGCCGCAAGGGTATAATCCTGGCCGGCGGAGCTGGAACACGTCTGCACCCTGCGACCCTGGCAGTCTCCAAGCAACTGTTGCCGGTATATGACAAACCCATGATCTACTATCCGCTCAGTACGCTTATGCTGGCAGGGATACGGGATATTCTTATTATTTCCACCCCGCAGGATACACCGCGTTTTGAGCAGCTCCTCGGCACAGGTGAGCAGTGGGGGCTCAACGTGCAGTACGCTGTACAGCCATCGCCCGATGGTCTGGCGCAAGCCTTCATTATCGGCGAATCATTTATCGGCAACGACCTCTCGGCCCTGATATTGGGCGATAACATCTTTTACGGCCACGACATTCATCATCTGCTTGGCAACGCCCTGAACCGCACCGAGGGAGCGAGTGTATTTGCCTACCGCGTGCAGGATCCCGAGCGTTATGGAGTGGTTGAATTTAATGTCGGCGGAAAAGTTTTGTCGTTGGAAGAAAAGCCCAAAAATCCGAAGTCCAATTATGTTGTCACCGGGCTGTATTTCTATGACCATGAGGTTGTGGAAATGGCCAAATCGCTTAAACCCTCTGCACGTGGCGAGCTGGAAATAACCGATCTTAATCGTTTATATCTGGAAGAAGGCCGGCTCAATGTTGAAATCATGGGCCGCGGCTACGCCTGGCTCGATACCGGCACCATTGATTCATTGCTTGATGCGAGTAAGTTCATTTCAGTTCTTGAAAAAAGGCAGGGTTTTAAAGTCGCCTGCCCTGAAGAAATAGCCTATCGACAGCGCTGGATTGACAGTGCACAGGTGGAACTGCTCGCTGATCCAATGGTGAAAAACGGTTATGGTCAATATTTGTTACAAATGTTGCGGGAGGGGATTAAGTAATGAAGCTGACCCATCTTGCAATCCCTGACGTGTGTCTCATCGAGCCTCGGGTCTTTGGTGATGCACGAGGCTTTTTCTTTGAGAGCTTCAATCAGCGTCGATTTGATGAAATTATTGGCAGGAAGGTAGTTTTTGTCCAGGATAACCACTCAAAATCTGTAAAAAATGTATTACGCGGCCTGCATTATCAGGTTGTGCGGCCACAAGGTAAATTGGTGCGGGTGGTTGAAGGTGAGGTGTTCGACGTAGCTGTGGATATTCGTAAAAGCTCTCCCACTTTTGGACGCTGGACGGGAGAAATGCTCTCGGCGGAAAACAAGAAACAACTCTGGATACCTGAAGGTTTTGCCCATGGCTTCCTGGTCTTGAGTGAAACGGCAGAGTTCCTCTACAAAACTACCGATTACTACGTTCCTGAGCATGAGCGATGTCTGCTCTGGTCAGATCCAACGTTGAACATCGGCTGGCCTCTTCAAGGTGAACCCACCTTGGCAGCAAAAGATGCGGCGGCCCTGTTGCTGGCCGATACTGAGTTTTTTGCCTGATTCAGGTGCATTGCTAAACTATAGGTAAATAATTGGAAAAGAGAGTGGATTCGAATTATTCAGACAGCCTGCTGGTCCATTTCAGACGGGTAGAGGCGCTGCGGGCCGAGGCCCTGGAATGTAAATTAATAGACCTGTCATCACGGCAGTTATGTGATCTGGAACTGTTGTTGAATCGCGGCCTGTATCCGTTGATTGGATACCTGGGGCGGGAGGATTATGATTCGGTTTTAGAGAAGATGCGTCTGGCCGATGGCACAGTCTGGCCGATACCCATTTGTCTTGATGTCAATGAACAGAAAGCGGCAGAGCTGAGTACAGGAAGCCGAGTAGCCTTAAATGATGGGGAAGGGTTTCTGCTGGCGATTCTAACAGTAGAAGATATATGGCTGCCGGACAAGAAGAAGGAAGCCCTGTCTGTTTACGGCACGGATGACCCTGCTGCACATTCAGGTGTGAGGCAGCTTTATGACCGGGTTAACAGCTGGTATATTTCCGGTACCCTGGAAGGGGTTAGCCTGCCTATTCACTATGATTTTCAGCATCTGCGGCTGAGTCCTTCCGAGACGGTGCGCTCCTTCACCATGAATGGCTGGCGGCGGGTTCTGGGCTTTCATACCGACGAATATCTGCACTGTGCCCACCGGGAGATGGTCATAAATGCTGCAAGAGAGGCGGGGTCGGCAATCTTTCTGCAGCCGGTGGCCGATCTCAGCCACCCCGGCAACCTGGATTATTATACACAGATTCGTTGTTACCAGGCTTTCACAGAAAAATTTCCTCCAAATATGATCAAGCTCGGGCTGACACCCTTTGCCAGCCGGAAGGCAGGGCCCAAAGAGGCTTTGTGGCAGGCCATCATCCGCAGAAACTTTGGCTGTAGCCATTTTATGGTAGCCGACGATCACGCCGACCCATTAGCTGCAAGTGACAGTGAAGAACGTTTCTATCCGCGGGGTGCGGCGCAGAAGATGGTGACCGACCACGCCGATGAAACCGGTATCGCCATGGTTCCCCAACGAGAAATGGGCTATCACCAGGAGTTGAAGAAATACGTGGTGCTCGATAAGGTAAACAGCGAAATGGTGGCAACCATTTCATCGCGTGAATTGCGCCGCAGGATGATATATGGCGAGGATGTTCCCGTCTGGTTCTCCTATCCGGAGGTGGTGGACCAGCTGCAATGCTCGTTCCCTCCTCGCTCGAAGCAGGGTTTCACCATCTTCATGACCGGCTATTCCGGTTCCGGCAAATCGACCATTGCCAAGGTCTTGCTGGTAAAATTCATGGAGATGTGTGATCGGCCGGTGACCTTGCTGGATGGCGATATCGTCCGCAAAAACCTCTCCTCTGAACTGACCTTTTCACAGGAACATCGTAACCTCAACATTACCCGCATTGGTTTTGTAGCCAGTGAGATCACCAAAAATGGCGGGATTGCACTCTGCGCGCCAATTGCACCCTATGAAGAGTCGAGGCAGGCTAACCGGGAGTTGATTTCCCGCTATGGTGGCTATATCGAGGTGCATGTGTCAACGCCTCTCGAGGTCTGCGAGCAACGGGATCGCAAAGGTTTGTATGCCAAGGGACGGGCGGGCAAAGTGAAGGGTGTTACCGGAATAACCGATCCTTACATTCCACCCTCAAGCCCGGAGCTGACAATCGACACAACCACTCTCACGCCTATGGAGGCAGTGCAGGAAATACTGCTGTATCTGGAAGATCAGGGATATATTGTTTAGTGAGTTGGAAATTGTTTTCTTGCTTTCTAAGCAAAATTTTTTGTTAAGGAACTTATCCCCGTGCTTTGCGGGGGTTAGCTTTTTAGTCCCAAATGACCCACCTTATCCTAGATAAGTTATGAAAGACGAAAAACTAGATATCCGCTGGAAACAGCGTTTTGTTCATTTCAGTAAAGCCTATAATTTGCTGGAGCAGACAATTGCGATAGAGGGTCCTTCAGAAGCCGAGCGAGCAGGTCTGATCCAGTTTTTTGAGATGGCTTTCGAGCTGGCCTGGAAGGTATTAAAAGATTACCTGGAAGAAGAAGGTTTTGTTCCGGTGAGTCCGAGAGAAACGATAAAGCAGTCCTTTCAGTCCGGCCTCATCATTGACGGACACCTCTGGATGGAAGCTTTGAAGGACCGCAATCTGACAGTTCATACATACGAAGAAAAAATAGCGATTGCAGTGGAAGAAAAGATCCGAAATGCCTATTTCCCTATTTTGACAAAATTATTTCAAGATTTCAGCAAAAAGGCCAGGCTATGAAACATGGTCTGCTGCCGCGTGATATTGCTGAGATACTTCACGCTCTCTGCCGATTTCCCGAAATAGAGGAGGCCATATTGTTCGGCTCTCGGGCCAAAGGAAATTTTAAACCCGGTTCTGATGTTGATATAGCGATAAAAGGAAAGGCAATCGATCACTCATGTGTCTCGGCGCTGTCATTTCTCCTCAACGAAGAGTCTCTTTTGCCTTATTTTTTTGATGTGGTCCACTATGAAGGTATTACTGAGCAAGAACTCGTGCAACATATCGATCGCGTTGGGAAATTATTGTACAAAAAAGGCAGTCAGACTCCTTTGATTTCCAGGTGATTAGCCACGAATTACACCAATAAACACGAATGCTTAAAAAAACATAGCTAACTCACTTTCAGGTCAAAAATGAAAATTTCCCATCTAGGAGCAAAAGACTGCGTAACAGGTTCCTGCCACCTCATCCAAACCCACCAGAACGAAGCCGACAACATAAATATCCTGGTAGACTGTGGCCTGGCAAATGGTGATGATCCCGAGCTGCCCTTTGATCGGTTTCCAGTTCCTGTAGACAACATAAACTATCTGTTTCTGACCCACGCCCACATTGATCACATAGGCAGAGTGCCGGACCTGATCGACGCCGGGTTTCGCGGCGAGATAATCTGCACCCACGCCACCAAGGCTCTGCTCCTTCCCATGCTGCATGATGCCATGTCTTTTTCGAGTAGAACCGAAAAGGAAGTCCACCGCCTGGAAACCCTCATCGATGAACTGTCCTGGGGATTTGAACTGCATGAAACCTTTGGCCTCCAACAGGGGATAACCTTCAAGCTGAGCAATGCCGGGCACATCCTCGGCTCATGTTTTATTCTGTTCTGTTTCCCCATCCTCCAGCCAAATGAGTTGAATGACTCAGGTGTTTACCGTGTGATCTTCTCGGGAGACCTTGGCTGCAGCGATACCCCAATTCTGCCGGACCCTGACCGGCCAGAGGCCTGTGACCTGCTGGTAATGGAATCCACCTACGGCAATCGCAATCATCCCGACAGAACCGGCCGGGTCGAGGCTCTGCGGCAATTACTCAAAAAAGCCCTTGCCGATAAGGGTATCGTCTATATCCCTGCCTTTTCCCTGGGAAGAACGCAGGAGCTGCTGTATGAACTGGACAGGATTGGGCCCAAGGTGCCGGTGTTCATCGATTCTCCCCTGGGACTGGCAATTACCAAAATTTATTCAAGTCTTGAAGAGTTTTGGGATAAGGAGGCAAAGGATCTCAAGGCTAATGGCGACCACCCCTTTGATTTTAAGGGATTGTATGCAGTCGAAAAATACCAGGACCATAAAAGGCTTCTGGAAATCAAAGGCCCTGCCATCATTATCGCCGGCAGCGGCATGTGCACCGGGGGACGTATTGTCGATCACCTGAAATATGGTCTTGACGATCCGGCCAATGATATCTTTTTTGTAGGCTACCAGGCAAAAGGAACTCCCGGCAGAAAGATGATAGAAAGGAAGATTCCAGTACGAGCAGGTATCCACACCCTTACCGCCTATTCAGCCCATGCCGATCAGCAGATGCTTGTCAACTGGGTCCATTCCATGCCGGAGCCACCAAAGGAAATCCATCTGGTGCATGGAGAAGATAACGCCCGCCGTGCCCTTGCCAACCAACTGGGGTCAGGCTTCGAAGATGTCAAGTTTGTTTTCTAATTAAAGCTTTCAAGGTCTTTGCGCGGTCAGCTAGATCGGGCCGATCCTGCAAGCGTTCCGACAAACGGCGGACGGCTGAACTGATACTCCCCACATCGCGATTGACATACCGTCCGGCCTCGGAGTGAGATGAATGCGAGGTTTACTTGCCATGCCCACAATATTGCTGAACCGTTGTCAACTTTTATGCCTGATCCCACAATAAGCCCACTTCATTTAACATTATTGCTTTTTTCTGTTTTTCCTGCTAGGATTTTTGCGTAAACCTTACGATTATCTCTATAGAGTTCATCTACCCTCTATGATCATGACATACATCTCGCTGCAACCATTTCGTGTTTTTTTGAAAAAAAAGAACAGGCATGGAAGGGGGGATCAGCTTGATCAATAAGAGAATACGAATTTGGAAGCGGTTCAACAGTTCGACTGCTAGCGTTTTGTGGATGATCCTTTCGTTCATGGTACCGCTGAGCGAAATCTTCATCTGGCAATAGAATGTTTGCTTAAGATAACTACAGAAATTTGCATTGCCATATAAATATATGTTAACATAAAGATAATAAATTAATAATGAATGTATCGAATATTTTCAGTTAAATACACAAAGTGTTCTTTAATAGTATGAGAAATAAAAAGAAAATGTATATGCAAAGCGAAAATTTCGTCATGCGTAAGATCGCAGATGAATTCATATTAATTCCAATAACTCAGTTCGGCGCAGATGTACAAAGGGTTTATAGCTTGAATCATTCTGCCGCGGCAATTTGGCAGTGTCTGGAGAAACCAGTTACCCCAGATGCTATTCAATCAAAAGTTGAAGCAAAATATTTAATTGATCCAGACACAACTCGTGAAGATATTCACAACATACTTGATATTTTCGTATCGAATGGGTTTTGTTCAGTTCTGGATGAAAGTTGAATTTGTATGGAATGCAATATTAAATCTGTTTTGGGTAATATCAATTCAAAAGAATCCAATTTACCTCTTGGCATCAAGTGTGAGTTGACTTATAGATGTAATTTTACCTGCCGTCATTGCTATTGCCGTCTCCCTCAGAAGAGTATGCTTGCAAACTCCGAATTATCATTCAAAGAATGGGATCGTATATTAGGGGAAAGTGTTGATGAAGGTGCCCTCTTCCTTACGTTTACTGGTGGAGAACCATTGTTGCGACCTGATTTCAAGGATATATGGAAGATGGCAAAGCGTCGGGGCTTGCTCATATCTTTGTTTACCAATGGTAGCTTCATTAATGAAAAGTATGTCGAGTTTTTTCAGCAATGGTCACCTACCAATATATCAATAACTCTCTATGGTGCAACCGAATCGACATACCAAACAGTAACTGGCATACCAGGCATGTTTTCAAAGGTCTTAGCTAACATTGAGTTATTGCAAAAAGCCAATATACCAGTTTCAACTCGTTCAATTATTACAAAAAGAAATATCACAGAATTCCGGGAACTTGAAGAACTCAATAACCACTATGTTGATTCTTTTTTTTGGGATGCTGAATTATTTGGAACATCGGAACACGGTGGCGGCTTTCCATTTCAGGAAAGACTTTCGCCTGAAGAACTGGTGGAGTTGGAATTCAATCACCGTGAGCGACGAGAGGGGCTTGAGGAATATTTTCCCGCTTATTATGGTACCTCGGAAGTTCCTGTAAACTCATATAGATGTTCTCTGGGAAAAAGAGGATTTGGCATAGACCCATATGGAAAGATGCATGCCTGTCTCGTTCTTGAGCCAATAAAATATGATCTGAGGAAAGGTACAATCCGGGATGGGTGGTATAACTATATACCCAAGGCAATAAAGAAACTAGAGTGGGGTAGCAGCCCATGCAGAAAGTGTGATCTTGCCTTATTTTGTCGCATTTGTCCGGCCTACTCTTTACGGGAGGGTGGGTTGCAAGAAGGACCTACTGATTATCATTGTGCCATTGGCAAAGTGAGATTCGAGAAATTCAAATATTCTTTAAAGAATACTATACCCAAATAAAACTTATTCGGAGGTAGATTGATGTCACAAGAAAAGGATTCAAGAAGCAAATGGGAAAAACCGGCAGTAAAAGAGGTAAAGCTGGAATGGGATAAAGATGTATTGGCAAAATGCCATACAGCGTCAGGGGGGAATGCCTCCAGCGATCAGGAAGGTGGATGCCAAAATCCTGAACATAATGTAAAATGCAACTAAAGAGTCGTTCTTGTAACATATATGAGCTGAGTAAGTTGCAGAATTAAAAGGTTGTATCCCACTAAGGGATGCCTGTTGCTTTTGCAAAGGCTTTTAATTACAGAGGAATGCACTGATTTTGCACTATTTTGATGTCGCTGGCATTATGGCCAAGATCAAGCTGTCTCATGGGTTTGATCTTGGGGAAAATTATAGGTTATATTGTTCTTTTCCTTTTACCGGAAATTATGATATCTTGATTAGTAGCAACAGTAGTCCCTCCTGTTTTGATACAGAACGATTATCATTCCAGAAAGGCGCGTTCATAGGGAATAAATTTCTTCTTCGCCGGTCAGGCTATATTTTTAAGCGTAAACAAGAAGCTTTAATTGCACGAAAATATTTTACAAACTGTCGTTTCTGGCATGCTTCTCCTGATTATTTAACACTTTCCAATCCTTATCTTGATGAATGTACGTGGCCAATGCTTGCAGTATGGGGGTATCTTGCAACACATGGTACTGGGGCTTTGCTCCATGGTTCCCTGGTAAAGCTTGATAATAAATACGTCCTGTTTCTGGGAGAGTCCGGAGCCGGCAAGTCAACACTGAGTAAATTGGCAACCACTGCAGGAGCGGTTTGTTTCACTGATGAGAATCCCTTTCTCCGTAGCAGGGATGGTTCCCCCTGGGTATATGGCTCTCCGTGGTATAGCGATACAGGTTTGATTCCTAGAGTTGCTTTATCTCCCAAGGAAACATCAGGTCAATTGGCTGCAATTTTCTTCCTCCATCATGCATCCTGCAACCGTGTAGAACGATTTACCGCTTCAAAAGCCGCTTTTGCTTTGATTAAAAACTGCAGAATGTTTCATTGGCTACCAGATACAATTCCCGATACAATCAGTCTTCTTGATATTGTAGTCAACACTACCCCTGTCTATTCGTTTGGCTTTTTGCCGGACTGCAGAGCCGTCAATTTTCTTCGGGATATACTGGAACAGCAGAATGAGTAACGATTTTTTAAGCTTAATGGAAAGTATCTTTGCCGATAATCTTCCTATCATCGTTAGATGTAATGGTGGCAGTATGCGGCCAACGATACCTCGTAATTGTATGGTAAGAATCGAGAAAATATTACCGGACACAGTTCGGCTAGGTGATATTGTAGTTTATGAGCAAGATGACACGCATACAATTATGCATCGAGTAGTGCGGAAAACAAAAAGTAATGGTACTTGCTTTATCCAGACTTGGGGAGATAATATGTATACTCCAGATAATTCAGTGCCGTTAACTGCTATAAAAGCCAGAGTGACAGGATATCAGAGAGAGGAGGATGGGAAATGGCAGGCATTAAATTTTTCTTTCTTCACATACATCAAGTTTTTTTTTCTTAGGTATTATTGGTATTGGTCGAAACGTCTGCTGGAAAAGTTGTTTCCAATGAACTGAATTGAAGTACCTAACCTCCTGATCTTAACTGGCCATGAGCCCCCCCACATCAATTAAAACCAAAATAAGGAACGCCCTGCGAATCGACCGTGCGTTTCTCCTGGTGTGGAAGGCCAGCCGCAAATGGACAATCCTGTCAATTTGGCTGACAGTAGTCCAGGGCGTTATCCCACTCCTGACTCTCTATATAATGAAGCTCATTGTCGATACCATTGCTGGTGCAATGCAGTCAGGTGATGCGTCAAACAGTTTCAGGCACGTTGTCTACCTCATCCTTGCCGCAACATTTGTTGCCGTTTTTCAGTCAGCTGTTCGGCTGATCAGTGGATATGTATCGGAAGCGCAGAGCGCCATTGTTACCGATTACGTAACTAAAATGGTCCATGATAAATCCCTCTCTCTCGATCTGGCCTACTACGAGAATCCTGCCTATTTTGACACTCTGCATCGTGCCCAACAGGAAGGACCCTATCGCCCAACGAGGATTGTTAATGGTTTAACCAGTTCCCTGCAAAATGCTGTTTCTCTTACTGCCATGGCAGGCCTGCTGTTTCTGTTCCACTGGAGTGTCGGTGTCTTACTTTTTGTATCCGTTCTGCCGGGCATTTTTGTCCAGATCCTTCACGCCCGCAAAAGATTTGCCTGGCAGAATAAGCGTACTGGTACCGAGCGCAGGGCGAGGTATATCAGTAACGTCCTTACTTTGGACTCGTTTGCCAAGGAAATCAGGTTATTCGACCTGGGCAATTATTTCAGTAACCTCTTTGACCAGATTCGAAATCTGATACGGGGCGAGAAGCTGGCACTGGCCAGGAGCAGGAGCATTGCCGATTTTTACAGCCAAACCTTTGCCGCCATTGTCTTGATGAGCAGTTTACTGCTTATTGCCTATCGCGCTTTGAGTGGAGCCATCACCATTGGTGATATGGTGATGTTTTTCCAGGCCTTTCAGAGAGGTGTTGGCTATTTGAAAGATCTGCTCTTTCAGATAGCCGGTCTCTATGAAGATAATATGTTCGTCGCCAATTTTTTCGAGTTTCTGGATATCAAAAGTAAAGTGACCGATCCGGTAATTCCCCTGCCGGTGCCAAATAAAATCAAGCAGGGAATCACACTGGAAAATGTCCATTTTAAATATCCGGGTGAACGCGAAGCAGTTCTTAACAACGTTTCGCTCACCATTCAACCAGGTGAAGTGGTGGCGATAGTAGGCGCAAATGGTGCCGGAAAGAGCACCTTGGTCAAACTTCTCTGTCGCCTCTACGACCCGCAGCAGGGAAGCATTAAGCTTGATGGCATTGAACTCTCCAGCTTTGCCCGGAAAGATCTGCGCAAACAAATGAGTGTCGTCTTTCAGGATTTCGCCAGATATTTTCTGACAGTGGGAGAAAATATCTGGTTAGGTGATACCAGCTTGCCAACTGATTCAACCGAAATACACAAGGCTGCCGAAAAAGCGGGTGCTGACGCCTTTATCCAAAAACTGCCACAAGGGTATGCAACGGCTCTTGGCCGGTGGTTCGACAACGGTGAAGAATTAAGCCTGGGTGAATGGCAGAAGATCGTGCTTGCCAGGGCTTTTTTACGGGATGCCCAATTGATCATCCTTGATGAGCCAACCAGCTCAATGGACGTACATACTGAATATTACCTCTATAAAAAATTCAGAGAATTAATTGCGGGCCGCTCTGCCCTCATCATCAGTCATCGCTTTTCTACAGTAAGAATGGCGGATAAAATCTATGTTCTGGAAGATGGGAAAATCTCCGAGGCGGGTACCCACCAGGAACTTATGGAGCTTGAAGGTATGTATGCTGACATGTATGGCAAGCAAGCTGCCTGGATGGCA
>CAVPXO010000008.1:0-267920 GCA_963709755.1 uncultured delta proteobacterium | reverse complement strand
GTGTTTTCGTTTTCCGGTAAGATCCGAGATATTGTAGAACACCGAATTGGGGTTTCACCTCAACGAATCATTGAGGTGCCGAATGCGGTAGATGGAAATTGGATTCAAACTGCTACTTCGCCTGCGAATAAGCCATTGAGATTCATATTTATTGGGCGTCCCGAGACACGCAAGGGGATATCTGATATATCACAAGTAATATCTCTATTAAATACAGGTGATTTTGAGTTTCACTTTGTTGGACCCATTCCCGAAAAAAATCAAATACAAGGACCTTCCATTCATTACCATGGGAAAACTTGTGATAACGATAACTTGAAGGAGATAATCGATTCTTGTGATGTTTTGGTTTGCCCAAGTTATGCTGAAGGTATGCCGACTGTTATTCTGGAAGCAATGGCACGTGGACTGGCGATAATCGCAACTGATGTCGGGGCCGTAGGTGAGCTTGTTGGACCGGATAATGGTGTACTGATGTCTGAGGCAGGTGAAAGGTCCTTGCAGGAAGCGATGTTGAACATTCTCAATTGTGAAGCCAAACGTTTACAGAAAATGAAAAAGAGATCGCTAGAAAAAGTGTCAAATTATACTTGGGATCGTATAACGAAAATGACAATTGATAAAATTAAAGAAAAGATTTTGCCCCAATGAGACTGCTAGTTCTCTATTCTCGTTTATCCGGCTATATTTCAGCCTGTTTGCGTACATTCCGAAGTGTGTCCGGAGCTGAAATTCGTGTTTATGCGTGGCCGAACCAGAAAAATGCACCATTTGATAGCGGTGCATTTAATGATATCGGTGACGTGCGTGAACGCAAGGAAATTTCCGACACCAATTTCGATCAGATATTGCTGCATTTTAAACCCGATGCAGTTCTGGTAAGTGGTTGGATAGACGGTGGCTATGTTCAAATTTGTCGTGAACTCAAATCTCAGGGTATTCCTATTATATCCGGTTGTGATACCCAATGGACCGGATCACTGCGGCAGCGCGGGGCAGGTCTAATAGCACCGTGGCATCTTCATAAATTTATTGACATACTTTGGGTGTCCGGGGAACGGCAGCGACAACTGGCAGCCAAGCTGGGTTATACTGGGGATCGATGTTGGGATGGATTTTACGCCTGTGATTGGGATGCTTTTGCTTTTCCGAAAAACCAGCTGAAAGATATGTAAAATTCCTCGGCCAAAGTTTCTGTATGTTGGTCGTTATATCCCTGAAAAAGGACTCGATACTCTTGTCGCAGCATATCAAAGCTATAAGAATACCGTAGAAAAACCATGGCCGCTGCTTTGTGCCGGTGTTGGTCCGCTTCGGGATCAATTGTTAAGGGTAGGTGCGGAAGATCGTGGTTTTGTACAGCCTGAAGAGCTATCAGCTTTGATGCGCGAGGCAGCCGCGTTTGTATTGCCCAGTCGGTTTGAGCCTTGGGGTGTCGTTGTGCAGGAAGCAGCGGCTAGCCGACTCCCGTTGATCCTTTCAACGGCCTGTGGTTCCGGAGTTCATCTGTTGCGGCCTTACTTTAATGGCTTTAACTTTGAAGCAGGATCGGTAGCTGGACTTGCGAGGGCATTAATTTCTATGCATAATTTGGAACCGGAAAAACGAGAATCATATGCTCAAGCAAGTTTTGAATTATCCAGACAATATACACCGAAGCGGTGGGCAGAAATTCTGCTACGAGGGCTTGGGGCACTATGTTGAGAATATTCAGATGTAATAGCGGAAGTTAAGGAATTTATGTACAAGTACTTTTGGAAATATTTCCCGGTGTTTTATGTGCTGCCTTTTTTAATGGCCACCACTCAAACAGGATTAATGACCCAGGTGGGAGAATATCTGCGATGGTGCCTTTTAGTGATAGGATGCTGTCTGGCATTTAAATTTGGGTTTAAACGGAGGCCACGGCAAGCTGTTAGACTGTATCGAACAGATGCTGTTATTCTTAGTTTTATCGGGCTGTTTCTCGCATCCGCCGCATGGTCTATTGCCCCCGCCTTAACAGTTGGAAGGACGATAAGCCTATTGCTGTTGTATATCTGTTCTTTTTGGGTGATGTGGCGGTATGCAAACCAATTTTCAGAAGATGTTTTGGTTCGCAATCTCCTCTATACCATTGCAGTCTTTCTGGCTGTGAACCTATTAGTCGGCACGCTGTTTTTTCCTGATGATTTGCTCTCATCACGTTTCAAGGGATTATTTCAAAGTCCTAATAATATAGGACTTATTGCCTGTCTGGCGGTTCCTCTCGCTGTTGCACGATGGCTGCGGAGTCGCAAGAAAATAGATTTAGTTGTGGCAGGTGTAGTGGGTTTGAACCTGATATTAGCCGGATCGAGATCTGCAATGCTGGGTGTAGCCATTGCGGTGGTTGCTATCATCGTATCATTATTCGCCAGTCGTCCTAAGAAAGCAATTGTTATAGGTATTACAGGGATTATGATTGTTGCTTCCTTTAGCCAATCCAACTATTTCAATGAAAATGTTCTTAGGGCAGATACTCTGGAAAATGCTTCAAATCGTACTTTTTTCTGGGATCTATCAAAGAGATATACAAAAAACCAACCATATACTGGACACGGCTTTGGCACCGATGGGATTATACATGAATATTATGGTGTTGATCTGAAGAGGATGGGGTTGCGTGGCTATGGTGTCATGAGCAGCTACTATGGTTTGGCTGTTGCAATGGGCTGGCCGGTAACCTTGGCTTTTTTCGGCTTGCTTGGAGGTTTTATAGTTATTTCCATAGTTCGATTCTGGACGGATTTCTATTTGGTTACATTGATCGCTACAACGGCCAGTGGTATGATTGTCAGTATCTTTGAGCCTGCTATTTACTCGGCCGGAAATTGCTTCTCCTTTCTCTTTTGGGTATGTTTCATGTTGATTGTCAGGCGGCTGAAACATATGCCGCGGCACCGCGGTGTAGTTCGTTCTGTCGGGTCCTTGCCGAAGCGGCCGCAAATGAGAAATAGGCTAGCCTGATGCTCTTATGAAAATATTACATGTAACACCTTATTATTGGCCAGCGGTTCGTTATGGTGGCCCTATTTTTTCTGTGGCCGGTTTATGCCGAACTCTTGCGGCGAGAGGCCATGAGGTGCATGTATATACTACTGCTGTTGATGGGCCAGTAGACAGTCAGGTGTTGTTGGAGACCCCGATTGACGTCGATGGTGTGCTGGTTACATATTTTCCATCAAATTTTGCCAGAAAGCTTTTTTGGTCCCCCTCAATGAAAAAGGCATTACTATGCAATGTCAGTAAGTTCGATATAGTTCATCTTCACACGGTTTTTGTATGGCCTGTATATGTCGCAGCGATGGCTGCGAAAGAAGCCTCTGTACCATATGTTCTTACACCTAGAGGGATGCTTGAAAAAGCATTGATACACAGGAAGAGTTGGTTGCCCAAATCGTTGTGGTTACACCTTTGCGGCAAAAAGGTTCTCTCAGGGGCTGGTGTGGTTCAGGTTACAACCTCTCGCGAAGGTCGCGAGCTTCACAGGCTTGGGCTGAAAATACAGGCTCAAGTTTTGATTCCAAACGGGATTGATATGCCGGAGTTGTTCTCTGGTGGGAAGGTTAAGAGGAACTTATGGGGGGAAGGGGAATATATTCTCTTTCTTAGCAGAATTAGTTGGAAAAAAGGTCTTGATCGTCTTATTCAGGCATGGGCATATGGTATTGACACCCCATTGATTATTGCAGGTAATGATGATGAAGGCTATACACCAAATCTTATGGCTATTGCCCGAAAGGCGGGTGTTGCAGACAAAGTACATTTTATAGGGACGGTTTCCGGGGAAGAGAAGTGGGAACTTTACAAGCATGCGGAGATGTTGGTGTTGCCCTCGTACAGTGAAAACTTTGGCAATGTAGTTTTAGAGGCAATGGCAGTTGGGTGCCCGGTTGTTGTTACGCCTGAAGTCGGTTTGTCCGAACAGGTAAAGGCTTATGGCGTTGGTGTCGTTGTAGGTGGTGAGCCTGTAAAACTTGCAACTGAGATAAAAAAACTTTTAGCTGATAAAGGTATGCTTGCCGAAATGGGACAAAGGGGAATTGAAGCAGCGAAAAAGCACTTCAGCTGGTCTGCAATATGCGAGCAGATGGAAATAATGTATATGGATTTGGTGAGAGATGGCCACTGAACAATCATCAGGGAAAGATAAGGTGCGCCTGGATCGTTTCCAAAACCGTCAATTCGACCGTGGCGTTCCAGCTTGGAAAGAATCAATATGGTTGTTTGTCCAGGCGTTGTTTATAAGTTCATGGCTACCGGGAAATGTACACAGGGTTTATCTATTGCGTCTATTTGGTGCCCATATTGGCCAGGGAGTCATTTTAAAACCGCATATACGGATAAAATTTCCCTGGCGTTTGAAAATTGGTGACTATTCCTGGATTGGTGAATCCTGCTGGATAGATAACCTGGCTGAAGTTACTATCGGGGATCATTGCTGCCTTTCACAGGGATCTTGTCTCTGTACCGGAAACCATGACTGGTCCGTGGAAAGGTTTGATCTGCTGACATATCCTATTGTTGTTGGCAATTATTCATGGATCGCTGCATTTGCTAAAGTTGGTCCAGGCGTCAACATAGGTGAAGGCGCTGTGCTTAGTTTTGCGAGTGTTGCTACCAAAAATCTTGAATCGTGGAAAATCTATGCGGGTATACCATGTCACCCTGTCAGGGATCGTTATATCCGTTCTCAAGAAAAACAATCTCTAACTCACTGATTCACTTTGCTTAAAGAAATCGTTCTATTCCATGTCCTTCTAGGATTTGGTTTACCTGCCATAGCGATCCTTGCAGATAAGGTCAGTGCTGGCGATTCGGCCTCTGAACTGGTGGTTCAATTAACTGATCAGCTTGAGGATAAAAAGCAAGAAATCAGCGCGATTATAAAAAATATTTCCCGATCTGCTGCCAGATTAGAGACAGAGGACAAGCAACTCACGGATGCCCGGCTGGAATTGCGATCAATTGTTAAAGAATTGAAGATAATGACAGGGATATTTCAGGCTGAGGCTGAAAAAAATGGTGCCTATCGTTCGCTACGCAATAAAGCGGATGCCCTGAAAGCCGAACTGCGTTTGTTGGGCCAAGATGATATCTCAAGAATGAACGAGTCTAAAGAAAAACAACAAAAGTGGACAGAATTAAATCGTGAAGCTGTACAAAAAATGCAGGATCTGGCTCCTGAAGTATGGGCTGGGATTAGAGAATACAAACTTCGTGAATCAGATCTTAATGAACTGATTGCTTGGCGGGTACCGATAGTATTTTCTCATCAGCCGGAAATTGCAGAGCTGCTGGCGAAGCTGGAACTGTCAAAAAGTTTGCGAGATCAACTGGAATCAGAGTTACTGAAGGCAAAGGGAGAGGTTACGCCTGCTATTTATCTGGCAGCATTACAGAAACCGTCGTTTCGACAAGGACACAGCCTTCCACCGCTTACGAGATATGGCTGGACTCTGCCGATGGATGTAAATATCTCTCTCGCAAGGGACTGGGGATATGCCCTTGAAATGGGCGGATATTGGTCCCAGCGCAACGCTGACCGTCTGGGAATGCCGTTTACAAAGGAAGCTCAATTAGTGGAACTTGCCAAGTCTGAAAAATTAAAAGTATTTGCTATTACGAATCGAGAAATACCAGATACTCTGCCTCCTCAGACCTGGACTCGCAACAGCAAAGGTAAATTGTTGCTGGACAATGCCCATAGCTACGATGGTACCGAATGGCATCCCGATATAAAAACTGTGGTCAGCCCAGAGGCGCCAGACTCGGTGTGGTTGGAGTATGGTCGCCTGCGGGCTGAACCTATCGCACAACTACGGAAACAGGTGCCGGTATCAGTTGTCGTCAACGGCGGGGAATATGGTATTGGGGTCATGGGGTTTGCTGCCAAGGCTTGGATTCAGGATCCGAAAATACGTGCTGCCAAAAAGGGTAAATCATGGTTTGAGTACATATCTTCGCGCAAGGGACATGCTGAAACTCAGATAGCTGATCAGGTCAGGAGGGCTGTGCCCGATCGAGAATTATACGTTTACTATACTACCGGCAATCCTCATCGTAAACGTTACCCTTGGTATTGGATATGGGGGTATGATTTTAAGTATATGAAACCTGCTTCCGATCTGGCAAGTAATGCCCATTATTATGAACATTTCAACACCGGTTTTATTGGCACAGCAGACATGCTGACGATGGCCACGAATGTGAAAGCTTATGATATTGCCAATGGTCAGCCGTTTGATTACAGCTGGTTTTGGGGAAAACAGACGGATATTGGCAGATGGATGGGCTTTCTTAAATGTTTATATGTCGCTGGGTCTGTAGGTGGGAATGCAGGATGGTATGAACACACTGATTTCGGCGCTCCCTTTCAGCCTGGAAATCCTCCTGCATGGATTAAAGACATGGTTGCCCTGGCAAGAGTGCATGCTTTGTTTACGTTTCTGGAAGAAGACATTCGGAAAGGTGAGTTGGTTGGGGGTCCATCTTCTCACGCGTGGTCACGAGAACTGCCTGCATATGAACTGGTACCCGAGGAGAATGGTGATCAAGGATTGGGAATAAGTAAATCATCAGACTTGCAGTTTGCTAAGCCAGGGCGCCGGTTAAGAGTTCTCGCCCGTAAACACAAAGATGCCCCGCGCTGGTTGATAGTCGCCTGGGCCGCTTTTGGGGATGCGAGTGAAGTGACAGTAAATTTGCCAGGATATGGGCCACTAAAGCTGCTTGCCAGGCCGTCCGGTTCTGTGTATTTGCTGGATCAAAGAAAAGGTGACAAACAGGCAGTGTTGGTAGACCGGGATGCGTTTTTACCGTCGATTTCGGCAGCCAGATTATTCCGGCCAGGAAAATAAGTCTGCATTTTTAGCAAAAGCAATAAGCAGTCATCTTAGTAACTTAACTCAGGTAAGTTGTTGTGAAAAGTATATGATTAAAGTATCTATCATAACCCCTGTCTTTAATGGTGCGTCCACTATCCGTGATTGTCTGGAAAGCATAAATTACCAGACATATAAACATGTGGAACATATTATTATAGATGCTGCCTCTACCGATTCTACTCTTGCTATTATTCAGGAATATCCTGGAGAAAACCGCAGGTTGATTTCCGAGAAGGATGAAGGTCTTTATGATGGCATGAATAAGGGTTTGCGGATGGCAACGGGAGATATTATTGGAATCCTGAATTCCGATGATATGTATCATGATAACCAGGTGCTTTCTGATGTAGTTGAGAACTTTGAAGATAAAGCGATAGATACATGTTATGGGGATCTAGTCTACTTTGATCCTGCAGATACCTCTAAGATTGTTCGTTTGTGGCGTTCTGGAGCTTATAGGCCCGGAAGGTTTCGTTGGGGTTGGATGCTCCCACATCCAACCTTTTTCGTTCGACGATCATTATATGCAAAATATGGCCGGTTTGATACCCAATTCGGGACTGCGGCTGATTATGAGCTTATGCTTCGATTTCTTTTAAAGCATGGTGCAACCACTGTTTATTTACCACGAGTGTTGGTGAAAATGAGAAGTGGTGGAGTGAGTAATGCGCAGTTAGGGAGTCGCCTTCGTGCAAATCGAATGGATCGGAAGGCTTGGGTCGTTAATGGGTTACGCCCCTATCCCTGGACTCTGGCACTGAAACCCTTGAGGAAGATTGGACAGTGGTTTGTTAATGGCACCCGGTAATGACAGTGTGATGAGGGTATGGATTTTTAAATCTGATTTTGGATTGGTTCCAGCCTACAGCTATATTTATAAATTGTGGGGTTTGTGACTCTCTTTGAATCTGATAATTAACCTCCCAATGAAAAGTGTTTTTAAAAACCTGAAACTGCCTGCCATGCTGTCATGGGCAAATAGGGTGAATGCGACTTTGACAAAGAAGGGCCATCGCTGAAGTCGTGTTGGCAGATCTGTATAAAGCCATTTGTGCAGATACTTCCTTTTAATCGTCCCTGGAGTTAGTTGGTTCATTATTTTAACAGGAATAGTAATACCTGTTAAAATATACAGGTATTGGAGTGTTATCCATGCAGCGGTACATAAGCCGGTTCTTTTGAGCAGTTCAAGTTCTATTTCCCAATCAACAGGTTGTTTTTGTAGCCAATAAATCAGATCCAGCATACGAGCAAGACCGGATTGCGTGGTTGATGAATATTTGGAAAAAATGGGGTGAATCAGTAAAATGAAAAGATGCTCCTCATCTCTTAAGCACCAGTATTTGTTGTATTTAGTGCGGGTACTTAATAACTCTGAGGTAAGTGATTTGGGGACTCTTCCCGGCCTGAGGATATGCCAATGGAGGTCAATGGAATTGATACCCTTTGTAAGAGACAATTCATGGGTCAGGTTTTCGGCTATGGAATGAATTCTGTAACCTTCGGAGGTCAACACTCGGATGACTTCTTCCTTGTCATTTTCATCGATAAGTATGTCAATATCTCCGCATGACCGGGTGACCTGATTTGGATAGACTAATTCTCTTGTGTGTGCGCCTTTAAAGACTGCATGCGGGATGGAATGTTGTTCCAGTTTTTGAGAAACTTTGTAGAGGGATATAATTTGTTGCAGATATCGATATGCAATTGCCTTTGATTCAGTTCGGAGCTTTTGTACCTGTTCTTGTGGCCATAGGGTATCAATCGTAGTTCCGCCCAGTTTCTCTAACCAGGCAGAACCGAGGCTGTTTATCAGTAGAAACATGAGAAAACCATTTTTTTCCTCTATTTCCATTTTGCTGAATTTCTCAATGAGAGCTGTCCTGGAAAAATTATCAGTGAATGGTGCCAAGGCGAGTTTTTGGCGGGCATAGACGTTGTCGAGCGATGTCATAGAAGAAGCAGACTAAAATGTGAATAAGCTTGTAATAATTGGTTAAGAAAATGGAGGTTGCATCCTTTTTATACTATTGCCTTTACGTCGCTCCTGCCAGGTTTTTCTGATGAGGCGAGGAAATCGGAAACCAGATCCATTATTTTAGCTTCGAATGACAGGAATATACATAAATACTATTTGTGTTCCTTGCTCAATTAGAGCTACAATAAAAAACAGGGAATCCCCAGATCATATTTAAAAAAGGAAAACGGTAGACATAGTTCCAAGGTACTCCATTCGTTAAATGGGTAAACCTTTGTTGTAGCAAGGACGTTAATGGTCTTTTCTATCTTTTAATAAATTTTGTTTGGCCACGCATTTTCATGGTTACCTTTGAAATACGCATTATTCTCGTCTTTCTGGTCTCGTTCTTTTCTGTAATATTCATTTTACCGAAAATTGCCAATATTGCCAAACGTATCGGGCTGCTGGATCAGCCCAACGGACGAAAGGTGCATACACATCCGCGTCCTCTGGTGGGTGGCATTGGCATGGTGATAGCTGTTACTTTTACCAGTTTTGCGTTTATCCCAATAAATGGGTTACGAGGCTATTTCCTTGGCTTGGTCCTTTTGTTATTTGTTGGCTTTCTGGATGATTTTAAAGAAATTGGTCACAGACAGAAATTTCTGGCCCAGATAGTTGCTACTGGAGCGATGATCTTTTTCAGTAAGGTTGCTCTTGTCACCTTTGGGGATTTGCTTGGAGTAGGAGTTCTGGATATCCCCGGTGGAAATGCTGTTGTCTGGCTGGTCACAATATTTTGTGTTGTGGGTGTTATAAATGCGGTCAATCTCATCGACGGACTTGATGGTTTGGCAGGCGGCTTATCTTTTGTTGCTTTCATCTTTTTTGCCATCCATTCATCTTTTGCTGATAATCAAGTTTTAATGCTGTTGAATCTTGCACTGGCCGGTGCGGTTCTTGGTTTCCTCAACTTTAACTGGTATCCTTCTGTGCTCTTTATGGGGGATGCAGGGAGCCTTGGTCTTGGCTTTTCCCTTTCCTTCATGGCATTGGCACTAACACAGGGGAGTGGCGCTATGATGAGTCCAGTGGCGGCATTGCTCATACTTGCCGTACCGATCACCGATACTATTATTGTAATGTTTAAACGGGTTATGCATCGGCAGAGCCCCTTTAGGCCTGACAAGTACCATTTGCATCATATCTTTCTGAGATATGGCATGGGCAGGGCCTCGGCTGTACGTGTTATTCTTGCAATAAGTATTTTGTTAGGCGGTATCAGCTTGTTGGAACCCGCTTATGGTCTTTCTGAGCCGTGGATGTTTTTCCTGTATCTGGTATATTTTACAATATACCTTGTGGCGTCATTCTGTATCATCGGATTTTTTCGATATAGCTTGAAGCTAAGAAAAAAACGCCAACATTTGGTTGGTGCTGATTTAGTGTTGCGCTTAGTATTTGGCAGTTTTGATATCTTTAAGATTTTTAGAAAAAGCAGGAGATATTCTGTAAAACTGATGATGGGTTGTTTTACCGAGGAATCTACAGTGAATCCTGGCGAGATATTGAATATTTCTCAAACCGGTTGTATGGCTAAGATGAATGAAATTGATACAAAAATTAATACCATGACCCTTCGTCTTGATCTGCCTGCTGAAATCACTCCGTTTAAATTTGAGGTACAGGCTGAGCATCTCTGGACATCAGAACATGATGGGGAGCATTATCACGGGTTCAGGTTTAAGGACATATCGCCTCCGAAAATAGAAATTCTCACCAGATATTTGGAGCAAATGGTATCGCAACAGTCGGGTGAAGTGAAGCATGCAACTGCGTTTTGGGTACAATAATTTATATTGTTAGGGAATCTCAAGTATGGTAGTGTTCAAATGGTTCGTATTTAAGAATTGATCGGTATTTGAATTAATTAGGAGAAAGAGAATGAAACGAATTATCGCAGCATTTCTTATCGTTGGGTTCGCAGCATCAGTTGCCTGTGCTGACTGGCTGAGTGATTTTCAGGAAAACTACAAAAATAAAAGTATTGATCTCGCCGTTGAAAATGCTCTGAAAGAGGGTATTAAACCTCAGATCATTGCCGGACAATGTTTCGCTATTGATCAGAAGTTGAATCCGGAGAATCTGGTTAAGGCTTTATACTGTGCCGGTGTTTCAGGGCAGGAGGTTTATAATGTTGCCCAGGAATTTAATATTTCAGAATTGATCGTGACCGTTGGTTTTGAAAAAAGCGTGACAGAATGTGGGGATCGAGTTGCAGATACCCAGCCATACACTCCTGGCGGAAGTCAAGAGATTGGGTCTTTTGGACCTGAATCAGGCCCGAAAGATACGCCTTATGCCAGTCCATCAAAATAGTGCCTTAGGAATTCAACATTTAAATTACAGATTAGAATATTACGCAACAAGGCTGCCTTGATTTTTTCGCGACAGCCTTATTGCGTGGTGTTGAAGAAGTGCGCTGAACCTTGGATTACGTAACAAAAAATCAAATAATAATTGTGATAAGGGGAGTGGGAATGAACCGTATTTCGCTGTTCATTGTAGCATGTTTGTTGGCTTTTACCATAGATCAGGCAGGTGCCGCAGCTGTCAACAGCCCCAAAGGTGCTGCCGGGATGGCTCAGGATATACCAATGGGACAGAGTGCTGAGGGAAATGAGATTTTATTGCCTGAAGGCGAAGGTGCTCCAGCTGATCTTTTTGGTATTGAAGGTGGCTATATTCATCCGTACCTCAGCCTGGAAGGTTCTTACACTGATAATGTTTTCAATGTCGATTCAGGTACAACCGACAGCTTCATGACGAGGATTTCACCTGGTATATGGTTTACTCTTCCGCGTAAGAAAATCATCCCCATTACCATCACCCCGCATAATGCATCTCCAGGCGGTTTGCAGCAGGAACTTGTCGATGCTGAAGGAACGGACAGATATCAGCTTTATGCCCTGGCCGGTACCGATCTGTTTTTTTATTCTGAAAGTGACGATTTAAATACACAGGATGTTACCCTTGAAGGGATGGGACGCTACAACATGGCCAGCGGTCTTTCGCTTCAGCTGCTGGACAGATATACCCTTGCGCACGATGATTTTGGTGTAGGGATTTCCACTACGGATAAAAATCTACGTGAATTTCAGAATAACCTGGTAATGGCAACCGCCGACTGGGACCTTACTGAGAAGGTACGGGTCAAGATCAACTATTCTAATTTTATACTGATGTACGACGACAGTATAAACTCTTTCCTGGATCGGCAGGACAATTCGGGCGATCTCTATGCCTATTATAGATATAGTGTAAAAACCTCCCTTTTTGTTCAATATCGATTTACTGATGTCGAATATGATAGTGCCACACAGAAAAATAACAGTCAGAACTTTTACTATGGGGGTGTGCGCTGGGATACAACGGATAAATTATCCCTGTTATTCAAAACAGGTCTTCAGCACAAAGAATATGATAACGAGGCGCCTGGTTTTGAGCAATCAAATAACTTAACTCTAGATCTCCAGACGCTCTACAGGTTTACAGAAAAAACACAGGCAAGTGTTGATCTATATAGGACAAATGAGGAATCAGACAGTGCATTTGCTTCCGAGAGAGTCGTACTCGGTGTACAGCTAGGTTATATCCAGAAAGTAACCGAAAAGATCACCGGAAGATTCAATTTCAATTACCAAAAGGCAGATTACACCCAAATTGCGTTATCAGACAGGGAAGACGATACTTTTATTTTCAAGCCCTCCGTGCAGTACCTTTTCAAAGATTGGCTGATGGGGGAGTTGGCGTATACCTACGAGGTGAGTGATTCATCCAATGACCTGTTTGACTATGATACCAATACGGTTATGTTAAGTTTGAACTTCGCTCTTTAAACTGTATTGGAAAAAATTTGTTGTCCCTCTCCGAATCTGATATATTTGGAGAGGGATTTTTTTATCATTTATGAATTTATCAATTTTTACGGAGTTTCCGTCTTGTGAAAGGTTTCCTATTTAGCTGTAAAATTATATCAGGCAGTCTATTTTTATTTTTTTGTCTCAGTTTTTCAATTGCCTGGGCTGAAGATTATCTGGCCGGGCCTGGTGACGTACTCGGCATCAGCGTCTATGATAATGAGGATCTTGCTACAAAAGTCAGGGTGTCGACAGCTGGTACAATTGTTATGCCGCTACTCGGTCAGGTTGAAGTACAGGGTATGACGGTCAATGCCATCACCGATAAGATAACCCGCCTGCTGGCAAACGGTTATTTGGTTAATCCACAGGTCAACATCTTTGTCGAAGAATACCGCAGCAAGAAAGTAGTAATCCTTGGCAATGTGCGTACACCAGGCCTAATTGAATTGAGTGGCCCGACAAATTTTCTGGAATTGGTGTCTAAAGCAGGCGGTCTCGACAAGGATGCTGGTGATACGGCAACCATTCAGCGAAAAAATGAGGGAGAGGCTACGACCGTTTTAGTAGTCGACCTCCTGGCCCTGATCGCCCATGGTGACATTTCCCAAAATGTTCAAATCAAGGATGGTGATACCGTCTTTATCTCGAAAGCCGGGATGTGTTTTATAACTGGAGAAGTGCAGCAAGCAGGAACCTATTCCTGCGGCGATGGCACTACAGTACTGCGGCTTGTGGCACTTGCCGGCGGCTTTACCGGAAAGGCTTCGAAATCAAGCATCAATGTTGTACGTATTGTTAAAGGTGAAAAGAAGATATTTGAGGATGTTGATCTGTATACTGCTCTGCAGGATAATGATGTGGTGGTAGTTCCGGAAAGCTTCTTCTGATGATGATGTCGTAAAAAGTGCAAACCGATGCCATTCCTGCGAAAGCCAGGAATCTGTATCACTTGAAAAAACTAGAGAAAAGATATCAATATAAGCAATGCAAATGATGTATAAAGAGCACCGTCCTGAGCAGTTTGAGGAGTTTGAGGAGCAGGAAATTCATCTGCGTGATTATTTTCGTAAACTCATTAAACGGAAATATATCATTCTCACCGTGTTTGCTATTGTGTTTCTGGCAACAGCAGTCAAGACATACACCACGACACCAATCTACACTGCAGCATCGCAGGTACTTCTTGAAAGGAATTATGGCAACAAAGGCCTGGATTTTCAATATCAGAGGTATGAACCTGAATTTATTGCTACACAAACAGAAATCATAAGAAGCTCTAATGTTGCCAGAAAAGTTGTTGAAAACCTGCAGCTGGCAAGCAGGTACCGCCATTATTTTTTTAAAGAAAACCACAATGTTTCTGTAATAACCGTCGCGAAAAACTTTATGAGATCGGTATTAAGGCCGGTAAGCACTTTTTTTAAAAACAGTGCTGAAGAAACCAGTGCCACGACCGAATCGCTGGTAATTCCAGCAGTTGAACCTAAGACCGACGAAGAGATCATCGCCGCAATTATTCGTGGTGGCCTGGGGGTGACTCCCATAAACGACACAAAAATTGTCAGCATTTCTTACAGCGATAGTGATCCGGCGATGGCGAAACTGGTAGCTGATGCAGTCGTCAAGGCCTATATGGATGAAATGCTGGAGATTAAGTTGAGTACCTCCAGTTATTCGGTAAAATGGATGACGGATAAAGCTCAGCAGGAACGCGAAAAACTCGAGTTTTCAGAGCGAGAGCTTCAGCGTTTCATGCGGGAAAACGATTTGGTTACAGTTGAGGACAAACTCACTATTTTGCCCCAGAAGCTGAGTGAATTCGGGCGGCAGATTTCTATGGCCGAGGCTCAGAAGAAAGAACTGCAGGATCAACTCACCCAAATTCAGGCTGCCGGGAAAGATCTCGATAAACTTGAGAGTATTCCGACCTTGGCCTCGAGTGAGGTGCTGAAATCAATCAGGGAGCGGATCTATAAAGCGAATCAGGCCATACAGGAATTATCCAAGAAATATGGTCCCAAACATCCTAATATGATCAAGTCCACCGACGAGTTGCGTATTCTTAATAATGAAAAAAGATACGAAATTAATCGAATTCTATCCTCAATAACCAATTCCTATGAGCTTGCCACATCGAAAGAAAAAAGCATGAAGGAACTTCTTGCGGAAACCAAAGGTGAGATGCTGGGCTCGAACGAAAAGTTTATGCAATACCAGATCATGAAACGGGAAGTGGACAGCAACCGGGTCATGTATGAAACCCTTCAGGCAGGCATTAAACAGGAGGGCGTCACCGAACAGTCACAGAGCGTCAATATCTGGGTTATGAAAAAGGCAGACCTGCCGTTTGCTCCTTCCAAACCCAATAAGAAGAGGAGTCTGTTGCTTGGCATGATTCTTGGCCTTTTTGGTGGTGTCGCGCTGGCATTTTTCATTGAATACCTCGACAATACGGTAAAGGGAGCCCAAGAGCTTGAAGAAAAGTTTGGTTTGACTGTGCTCGGATCGATCGAAGAAATGCGGGATAAAGATAAGAGCATCGAATCCTTTATTACCAAAAATCCGCTCTCCCCGCTTGCAGAGAGTTATCGGCTTATTCGTTCCGGCCTTCTTCTTTCTTCAGCTGAGCATCCGCCAAAAACTATGTTGGTAACAAGCATGAATGCCAAGGAAGGAAAAACTTCAACTACTGCAAACATCGCCCGTATCCTCTCGCAGGGTGGCAAACGAGTGCTGGTCGTCGACTGTGATTTGCGAAGACCTCGTATGCATGACATCTTTCAAGTAAAAAACGAGCCTGGTTTAAGCTCCTTTCTCTCGGGTGCCACGGATGAGGATGTTGTCAGGGCGATTAGTGGTGAAAATATATTTTTTATTCCTTCCGGTCCCATTCCCCCGGCTCCTGCGGAATTGCTGGGATCTGAAAAAATGAAAATGTTTATTAAGTCCCTGGCCGAAAGATTTGATTTCATTCTGCTGGACTCCCCGCCAGTACAAAGCGTCGCTGACAGCCTGGCGCTCAGTCAGTATGTCGAAGGTACAATTGTTGTTGTGCGTGCGGGTAAAACCACCAATGAGGAGTTGGAAAGTGGTATGAAGAAGCTCCATGACGTGCGGACACATTTTCTGGGCTTTGTCCTGAATGGCATGAAGAGCCAGGATTTAGGGAAACACTATTATGGCTATAGCACGTATTATGCCAAGGATGAGGCGTAAAAAAATATTGACAAAAAATTCATGAAGGTCTCCTATTGGTTGTACCTTTTCATCCTCATTTTTGCCCCACTGGCCTTTGGCACGGTGGAGTTATGGTCGCTAGTCACGGTTGAGGTGCTGTCAGGGACGGCTGCTGTCTTTTTTTTGTTGTCGATCTGTTTCTTTCGTAAAGAGCTGTATTCTATTCCCGGTGGCGTCCCCCTGCTGTTGCTGCTCTTTTTTATGCTGTTGCAGCTTATCCCACTTCCAGCCAATCTTATTCGGATTATCTCTCCCGCTACCTATAATGCCTATGCTCCAATACTTTCTCTCGGGGTGGGGGAATGGATTCCGCTCACGATCAATCAAAAGGCTACTCTCCAGGAGTTTTTTCGTATCTCGTGTTACAGTCTTATCTACTTCCTTACTATCAACCTGCTCACCATCAATGGTCGGTTAAAAAAGACGGTATATACTGTCATCTCTCTGGCTGCTGGGATAGCTCTGCTGGCGATTATCCAACAGGTTGACTCACCTGACAGGATTTACTGGTTTCGAAATGTTCCGGAAAATTCCTCGCCTTTTGGACCCTGGATAAACCCGAACCAGTTTGCCGGTTTTATGGAGATGATGGCCCCTCTTGCGCTTGGTCTCTTTCTCTTCTATAAGCCTATAGTGCACCCGGACGAGACCTTGCGGGAGAAAATTGTCAATTTTTTTACCATGCCCGGCAGCAGCCGTTATCTTTTTCTTGGTTGTGCGGCAACTCTCATGGTTTTGTCTGTATTTGTAAGTCTTTGCCGGGGTGGCATTTTAACAATCACTCTCTCCGCCTTTGTGTTCATGTTGATGTACAATATGAAAAAAAACAAGCGTGGGCGGATGGCTGTTCTGGTCATCGTCGGTTGTGTGGTTATGGCAGTTTCCTGGTTCGGCTGGGATACAATTATCGCCGAGTTTAACCATGGTTTTTCATCCTCCGGCGAGCTTAACGATGGAAGATTACCGCTTTGGGCGGATACGCTGCGTATCATTCCGTCCTTTTTCCTCTTCGGTAGTGGTTTTGGTACCTATATCGATATTTTTCCTTCTTTCAGGAGTTTTCCCGGCTACCATATTTTTGACCATGCACATAACGACTATCTGGAGTTGTTGACGGACGGAGGCATTATCGGTTTTGTTCTTGCTGCGTGGTTCGTGGTGGCAGTTCTTGGCCATGGCTGGAAAATGATTAGGGCGAGGCGGGATCAATATGCAGTTTTGCTGGGAATTGGGGCATTTACCGGAATTATTGCCATGCTGATGCATAGCGTTACCGACTTCAATATGCATAATGGTGCGGATGGTTTGTACTTCTTCTTTCTGTGTGGTCTGCTGGTGGCTGTGGTTAACATTCGTTTTGAGTATTTCGATTCCAGGACGCTGTTGCAAAGTCAAGGAGTCAAACAAAACAGAAGATATCTGGCAGGTGCACTGGTTTTGACTGTTTTGATGGTGACAGTGCAGTATGGTGTGCTGCGTGCCCGGATAGAATTTGGCAAGGTGAAAGACATCTATGTGAGCCGACTGCTCAATGCAAGCCGCCTCCAGGAGCTAATAGATGGTGTTACCATGGCTGCAAGGTTTGATCCCCTGGAATATCTCTATAGTTTTAAACTGGGCTACATCGAAGGGTTTTTTGGAAAACATGAGCGGAGTTTACAGCACTTACTGCAGGCAGCTCGTCTAAAACCCATGGATGGCAAAACTCTGCAGAAGATTGGTTTTTTGGTAAAAGATACATCCAAGGCGGAAATGCTGCTTGAAAAGGGATATCAACGCAACCTGGACGATGATGAACTTGCCGTTATCTTTGCTGAATACCTCTTACAAAAGGGTGAACGGGATAAGGCTGTTCTGGTAATTGGCAAAATGCTGCAGAAAACTCCTGTCCTTCTCCAAAAGTGGGCACCGCTGCTCGAGGAGATTTCCTTCAGCCGCGAGGAGATCGCCAGGATTCTGCCTCACTCGGTGGATTCATGGATTGGCTATGGTATTTTGCTGGAGAAGGATAATAATCCTGCTGAAGCTGAATATTATTTTAGTACTGCGCTGTCTATTTTACCAGACGAGGATCAGATTAAGCCACAATGGTTTCGGACGATTATAGGGTTTTATAATCGGAACGGCCAACCTGAACAGGCGTTGTTGATATTGCGTCAGGCGGTTGAGGCGATGCCGGATTATGCAGATTTTCACATTCAGTTGGGAGATTATTATAAAAAGGAAGGAATTACTTTTCGGGCCAAAGAGGAATATGAGCGTGCGTTGATGGTTGATCCTGGTAATCGAGCTGCTCAGAAGCGGTTGCGGGTTATGGGGGTTGGGGACGCATACTAGAGACAGAGAAAAAAACCTTTTAGCAAAAATGTAAAAGTGATTTTTAGATCTCATCCCCGCACAGCACGGGGATAAGTGCGTTCACGAAAAAACGTCCCTTGTAAAGAGCACAAGGGGCGTTTTTCTAACTTACTAATCGACGATATGCTTCTCAACAAACTGAGCCATCAATTCATGAACATTATAAGGCGGGCGAACCTGAAAATAATGGTCGACAATTGCATGGCCGATTTCATGTGAGATGACCCGGAGGCTGGTGTCGTCCACTGAAATATAGATGGTATCTTCCTGTAGTGAATAATATGATATGTGCTTGCTTTTTTTGCCATACTTCTGCATGTACATTGAGGCAACTTCATCACGTGAAGCCAGCAGGACGAAGCTGATATGCAGACCGGCGGGGAACATATCGAGCACGACTTCTGCCTTTTCAATAATGATATCGAGTTTGGCGAGTACCTCGTCCTCAACAGTGACGATCTTTTTGTTTCCCATGTAATAGCTCAGTTTACGACCAAGAATGAGATTATCATTAAAATCTCGCACCAGTCGCATGTCACTGTATCTTAAGGTTGCGTACCTGCTTTTTTCTACAGCCTGGGCGTTCAGCGGAACCAGCAAAACCAAGAGAAGAAATAAAGTTATACCGAGAAACTTTCTATTCATCCCGGGGGCAAAAATAATCGCTGTTGTTGATTATCTTGCGGTTATGTTCCCGCATTGACCAGCAGAGGCTGGCAAGTTGTTCCTTCTCTGCTTCCGGCAGATCAAATGTTAAGGCCTGGTCAATGAGGATTTGGATCGCCTTGGAATTGTTGTTAATAATATGAAAGGAAGCCGACAGTTGGATATTAAATTCATTGATCTTCTGGGCCAGTTCTTTTCCTTCATCCTTGTCGCGCAGGTGGATGGTATTTTCGAGATTGCCGCTTTTCATATTGTCAAGAGTTGATTCAAAGCGAAACAGTGGTCCGGCTATGCGGTGGGAAAGGAGCAAAGACGCCAGCATCACAAAACCGCCGCCGATAATTATCAGCAGCCAGTTTGCTGTCAGAACCTGTTTAAGCAGCATGAAAGGTGTCTGGCCAAGCTGGATATCCTGGTTGTAATATGAAATGGTAAGGGAATCCGCCGAGAGCAACCCGAGCAGTACATTAAACAACAGCCCACCCCCGGTCACAAACAGGAAACAGCTGAGGATTAATTTGCCCTGAAAGTCCTTCTTGATAAAGAATTTTCTGCGCTTGTACCGTTTTGCCATGAGATTCCTTATCCGTTGTGAATAGTGATTGAAGCCTTACTTCGCAACGCATTGAGCCAGTTGGCGATCTGCTGTTGACGTTTATAGTCTTCGAGCATTTTTCTGACTTGGTCACGATCGGGCTTAGCGGTCGGCATGTCGACGGCCGGGGTCACCTTATCCAGCCTGATAGCATACTGTTCACTGCCAGTGTCGAACTTGATTGCATACTCCCCTGGCTTGCAGTTGGAAAGTAGTAGTTTCAGGGAATCCGCCAGGTCGTCAAACAGAACTTCATTCTGCGGTCCTTGATCAGAAGTGGGAATTTGAGTGAGAGAAGTTAAAACCGGAAGCCGCGTAAAGGTTATCATATTGCCGTACAACCCGAAATAATTGTCAATTTCCTTGTCATTGACCTCTACTTTCAACATGTCGTACTGGCGGTCCATAAGTGTTTTTATCAGAGACTCTTCATAAAAAGTCTTAAGCGACACTCTGAAACTTTCTTCCTTGTCTATTGCCTGATGCTGGGCTTCCTGGATGAGTAATTCGCGGATTATGGCAGAGTCCAGTAGTTCGGCATAGCCTTCATGATAGTATCCGGCTTTGTCTCCTTTGGTTGTAATTGTAGTTTTCGCCAGGTCATGTCCGTTTATGGTGACAGCGATATTTTTCTTGTCCATCGATTTCTCCGGCCAGACAAAAATGATTGTAAGCAATGCCGCGGTGCAGATAATGACTAGAATCGTAATAAGATACTTCATGGCAGATCAACTTTTTGGTTATTGGTTATTAATGTTTTATTCAGGGACACATTGCAAACTCACAAGACATGAAGTGGTTATGTCTACGTGTCTTTTTACAGAGATTTTATCGTTATTGCGATTTATAACAAAATTGATCAGTTATGGACAGCTACAAGTTAAGAATATCGTAAAAGATGATGTAATTGCAAGTGAGGAAATTGATGGCGTCGTAAAAATTCTTCATCTGTGTCGTTGCTGCAAAATTTATATCATTAGGACGTACTCTAGCACACCGGAATAATGGAAATTTTGCGCGCCTCGCATATGGAGTTTTTTCTTAAAATCGGGAGACAGATCGAAGTCTACGCTATCTAATTTTCACAAAACGACGTGAAAAAAAATCAGTCCCCTCAGGCTCTTTTTCATGTCGTTTTGTGAAAATCAAAAAGAAATGCTGGCTGAAATCATTTCCCATGCTCAACAAATTGAGGTAAGATGCGACCGATTTTTAACTTGAAGAACCTCTTCCCGGACAGCCCCCCAGCATTATTTTTATGACTAGAGCAAACATCCTTATCACTATAGCAATTGCTGCAATTTCCATAAGTTTTTGGGCTCTTTTTAACCGCCCGGAGATAGAACCTCCCTGGCCAAGCCGTATTCAGGGTTTTTCCTTTTCTCCCATGCAGGCCTGGAATGATCCAACCAAGAAAAGGCAGCCCACTGAGGCGGAGATTGAAGCGGACCTGAAGCTTCTGGCGTATACTACCAACGCGATCCGAACCTATACTGTCGAAGGCGTCCAGGCCCAAATACCAGGCCTGGCCCTCAAATACGATTTAAATGTAACCCTGGGAGCCTGGCTGAGTAAAGATCTGGAGGCCAATGAGCAGGAGATTGAGACGGTTATCCGGTTGGCAAAGGAAAATTATCGAAACGTCATCAGGGTTATTGTCGGCAACGAGGTAATCCTTCGAAACGATCTCCCTGTTAAACAGGTAATGGCATATCTTGATCGGGTTCGAAAAGCGCTGGACGTGCCTGTAAGTACCGCCGAACCATGGCACATCTGGATTAAACATCCGGAGCTGGTAGAACATGTCGATTTTATTGGAACCCATATGCTGCCTTATTGGGAAGGTATTGATGTTGATCTGGCGGTCGATTTTGTCATCGAGCATGTTGATATACTTAAAACCGCCTTTCCCACAACCCCGGTGGTTATTGCTGAGGTTGGCTGGCCGAGTAACGGCAGGATCCGCCGGCAGGCGGTGGCTTCGCTGGCAAATGAAGCGACTTTTTTGCGCCGGTTTATTGAGCGTGCCGAGGAGTTGGACTATATCTATTATGTCATGGAGGCTTTCGATCAACCCTGGAAGAGGGTTACCGAAGGGGCAGTAGGTGCTTATTGGGGAGTGTATGATGCCAAGCGTGAGGCGAAATTTCCCTTTACATTACCCATTGTTGGAGTTCCCGAATGGCGTATCCTCGCCGGTACTTCTATAGTTGTTGCTATTATAGCCTTTGCATTTTTGGTTATTGACAGCACAATGCTGAGAAAAAGAGGCCGCGGATTTCTGGCCATCATTGCCTTTACCGCCGCCACCGGAGCGGTTTGGATTATTTACAGTTATTCTCAGCAGTATTTGACTGTTTCAGCTGTTATGGTCGGATTGCTGATGTTTTTCGGGTTGATCGGGGTTGCTATCGTGCTTCTGACGGAAGCACACGAATGGGCTGAGGCAATCTGGTCAGAAGGATCAAGACGTGATTTTACGCCTGTAGCTGTGTCCGATGAACTACTGCCCATGGTCTCGGTGCATGTTCCGGCATATAACGAACCGCCGGAAATGATGATTGAAACGCTGAACGCTCTGGCCGCTTTGGATTATCCACGTTTTGAAGTTATCGTGATGGATAATAACACCAAGGATCCCGCGGTCTGGCAGCCGGTTGCGGCTCATTGCCAAAGCCTTGGCGACAGGTTTCGTTTCTTCCACGAAGATAAGTTGGCAGGATTTAAAGCCGGGGCGCTTAATTACGCCCTGGCAAAGACCTCTCCGGAGGCCGAGGTTGTGGCGGTGATCGACAGCGATTACATGGTAACCTCGAACTGGCTGCGGGACCTGATTCCACATTTCACCAGACCTTCGGTGGCGATTGTTCAGGCTCCCCAGGATTATCGTGACGATGGTGACAACCTGTTCAAGGCCATGTGCTATGCTGAATATCGCGGCTTCTTTTATATCGGCATGGTCACCCGTAATGAACGCAACGCCATTATCCAGCACGGCACCATGACGATGGTGCGTAAATCCGTTCTGGAAGAGGTTGGCGCATGGGCGGAGTGGTGCATTACGGAAGATGCGGAACTGGGTCTGAAAATTTTCGAGCAGGGCTATGAGGCACTGTATGTCGCGAAAAGTTATGGTAAAGGGGTGATGCCGGACACTTTTGTCGACTTTAAGAAACAGCGGTATCGCTGGGCTTACGGCGCCATTCAGATTATGCGGCACCATGCCGGATCGTTAAAACGGCGTGGCGTGAGCAAGTTAACCTACGGTCAGCGGTATCATTTTATCGCCGGCTGGCTACCGTGGATGGCCGACAGCTTGAATCTGCTTTTTACTTTTGCTGCCTTATGCTGGTCGATGGCAATGATCCATTACCCAGCCAAGTTCGACCCGCCATTAATTATTCTGTCATCGGTGCCTTTAGCATTTTTTATCTTCAAGATGGCCAAGATGTTCTACCTGTATCGCAGCCGGGTGAAGGCTTCAATCGGTCAGACGGCCGCCTCGGCCCTGGCCGGTCTTTCTTTGTCCCATACCATTGCCAAAGCAATAATGTTTGGATTTATGACCAGAAGCCTGCCTTTTTTCAGGACTCCAAAAATAGTTAAAGGGAGGGCTATCTGGCATGCCCTGCAATCAGCGCGTGAAGAGGGGCTGATTGCGGTGGCCCTTTTTCTTGCTGTGCATGGTATACTTCAACAACAGGGCTCGGAGACGCCGGACATACTGGTGTGGATTATAGTCCTGCTGGTGCAGTCTATTCCTTACTTCGCTGCGGTAATAATGTCGATCATCAGTGCCTTTGCGCCGCTGTCTGCACATCTTATCGATACAATCACAGCACCGGCCGAGGCAATTTCTCCAGTTGATACAGCAGGAGTCGATGCAGAAAGTGCGCATGATTTGTCGGCACCTTAATTTAGACAAACTGCCGGTCAAGAAAAAGTCAAGATGACCTTTCAACGACACAGACTTAACAGGCGGGTAATTAATGACCTGAAAAAAAGAAGCAAATCAGGAATGTTTTTTTACATCCTGGTCCCTTACACCATTTTTTTCACGGACAATTATATAGGGCGACATCTGGATATTTCCATCCTGAAACACCGTCGCCGATATTATTCTGAATTACAGAGGGGCAACGATTAAAACCACTCTCAGCCTGGGTATGGCCAGCTGTATTCCTCAGCCTGGTCAACGTACCGAAATTCTTGTCTCGCTGGCTGATGTAGCCCTGTATGCAGCCAAGAATGGCGGTCGGAACCGGATAGTTGTCAAGACAGTCGATAATTGCTCAGAGCAGTTATAAACAGCAAGCCCCAGCCCACCAACAGAATGAATCCACCTACAGGGGTGAGAAAACCAAAAGGTTGAATGGAAATAAAACTTTTGGTCAGCACTGTTCCCTGAAACAGGATGGAGCCAAGCAAAAAAGTCCAGCCGGCCCGCTGGTATTTACCATCAGGAAAAAGCTGGCAGAGGATAGCGACACCGATCAATGCCAGGCCGTGCACTACAAGATAGTCTGCAGCGAGGTTAAAATTGTCCAGCTTACCCCGCCCTTCCAGCAATTGCAGTAATGCGTGGGCGCTGAGTGATCTTGCCAGAATCCCCACAAAAGCAAGTATGGCCCCTATGGCAATGAACAGATGTGTCATGAATTTGTTCTCCCTTGAGATAAATTGATGATTTTTGCCGATCTCCAATTCGCATTCCGATACTCCTCATCCAACTTTACGTAAAAGATACCTGTTCCCAAGCGGTTAACCAATCCATAGAGGGAATGCTTGGAATGGAGATGGTTAAAAAAACGGCGGGGTGCTGTCCTTTTAACTAACAGGTTGTTATAATGTTGTAAAGAATCATCGTTACCTCCTGCTTTCAACAGGATGTCTTATGGGTAAAAAGAGCCGATTTGATATTGACTTAAACGTTAAGGTGAGGTATAACGTGTAATGAGTGTGATTTAACGTAAACGTTATGTCGGTTGGCCTGAATAGTTTTAGGGGAGAAATAAAAGTATGAACATAATGTCATATCAGTCGATCCCGGCAGTACTCAAAGATAACGCTGAAAAGTTCAGCAAGAAGACTGCAATCAGTTACAAGAAAAAAGGAGTCTTTGTCTCCGTTACCTATGAGGAGTTTTATGAGAGGATCCTGATGCTGGCGCGAGGATTGCGAAAGTATGGAGTGATGCCGGGGGACAAGGTGGCAATTTTTTCAGAGAATTGCCTTGGCTGGGCAATTTCCGATTTTGGAATCCAGAGTGTCGGCGGCATTACCGTGCCGATCTATGCGACCAACACCGGCAAACAGGCAGCCTACATCCTCAATCATTGTGAGGCGAGAGTCGTCTTCTGCTCAACCAGAGCCCAGTATGAAAAACTCTATTCCGTAAAAGATGAGATCCCAAATGTGGACTTGGTCGTTTCCTATGAACGATTCATGGGACATCGTTCATTTCCGGTTTACTGCCAGTCCCAGCTGTCTGAAGCAGCCACTCCCCTGTCAGATGAAGATAAGCAGGAAATCGAGGCTCAGATAGCTAAAATCACACCCCATGATATTATCACAGTCATTTACACCTCCGGAACTACCGGACCGCCAAAGGGTGTCCTCTTAACCCAGCGCAATATCATGATCAATGCCGAGTATGGTGCCATGCAGCTCGGCATGCCGCAAAAAGATGAGACAACCCTCAGCTTCCTGCCGCTCAGTCACGTTCTCGAAAGGACTGGTGGGTATTATGTGACACTGATGCATGGCAACCATATCGCCTTTGCCGAAAACCCCGCGGCGGTCATGGAGAATATGGTGGAGGTTCGACCAACTTCGATGGTGAGTGTCCCGAGATTGTTCGAGAAAATCTATTCAAGAGTGTATGAGAGTGTTCATCAGCTGCCCCCCCTTCGCAGAAAAATATTTCATAAGGCGATTGCTGTAGGTCGTGAGTATGTAAACAAAAAATATATAACCAATGAGCCTCTTGGCCTGCTCGGTCTGAAGTATACGTTGTATGACCGCCTGGTTTTTAAAAAAATTCGGGCACGATTTGGCGGCAGGCTTACCTACTTCCTTTGTGGAGGGGCACCACTTGATAAAACCATCAATGAGTTCATGTGGATCATCGGGCTGCCGGTTTTCAACGGCTACGGCCTGACCGAGACCAGTCCCGGCGTCGCCATCAGCGGTGTTGGCATGGTACGCTTTGACTCAGTCGGCAAGGCTCTGCGTGAAACAGAATTGAAACTGGCGGAAGACGGGGAGTTGCTGGTCAAGGGACCTCAGGTCATGCTGGGGTATTACAAAAACGATGTAGCAACTTTGGAAACTTTTGAAGATGGCTGGTTCAAGACCGGGGATATCGCCACAATCGATGAGGAGGGCTTTGTTTATATCGTCGATCGTAAGAAGGAGCTGATTGTCACGGCCGGTGGCAAAAACATCGCTCCCCAGCCGATCGAGAACGAATTGAAGCTTGACAAGTATATTTCCCAGGCAATTGTTTTCGGGGATCGTAAACCTTATCTGGTTGCTGTTATTACCCCCAATATAGAAAGGCTTATCGATTTTGCGCGTGAGGAAAACATCAGCTACATAGATATGGAGGAGTTGGTGCTCAATAAAAAAATAAAAGAGCTCTATGCTTCTCGTATCAAGGAGTTGAACAAGAATTATCCACCGTACAAGACGATAAAATATTTTGCTGTAGTGGCCAATGATTTCTCGATTGAAGGCGGAGAACTTACTCCCACCCTGAAATTGAAAAGGAAGATTATCCTCGAGAAATATCAAGATGTTATCGAGGACCTCTATGCAAGCAAGAGTAACGGGGTCGTTACCCCGCAAATCAAAAATTAATGGAGAGCCAACATGAGGCAAATTAATCGAGTAGCCGTACTTGGAGCCGGAGTTATGGGAGCGACCATTGCCGCCCATCTGGCCAATGCGGGATTGGAAATTCTTTTGCTTGATATCGTTCCAAAGGAATTGGACAAGCAGGAAGAAGCGAAAGGATTAACTCTTGATAGTCCAGTGGTGCGAAATCGCATCGCCCAAAACGGGCTGCAGGGTCTGTTGAAAATGAAGCCGGCCCCTTTTTACCTGACAGAATATGCAAGTCAGATCGAAGTTGGCAATCTGGAAGATGATCTGGGGAAACTGAAGACCTGTGACTGGATTATCGAAGTCGTCATCGAGTATATGCCTATCAAGCTTGGCCTGCTGAAAAAAATAGTACCGAACCTTTCATCCGGTGCCATCCTCACCACCAACACCAGTGGACTTTCGGTCAATGAAATGGCGGCGGTATTGCCCGCCGAGGTCCAAAAGAATTTCCTTGCCACCCACTTTTTCAATCCGCCACGCTATATGCGCCTGATGGAAATAGTGCCCTGCAGGGAAACCGATCCGGTCGTCATGAAAGCGCTGGCTGACTTTATCAGCAACAGGCTTGGTAAAGGGATCGTCTACGGTAAAGATACCACCAATTTCATCGCCAACCGAATAGGTACCTATGCAATCTATAAAGGCATCCAGCATATGGTAGAGATGGGGATGACCGTGGAAGAAGTGGATTCTGTTGCAGGTCCCGCTACCGCCAGACCTAAGAGCGCGGCGTTCAGGACTGCGGACCTGGTCGGCCTTGATACACTGGCCCACGTAGGGACTAACTCCCACGACCTGCTGCCGGACGATGAAGAGCGCGGAGTGTTCAAACTGCCCGAGTTCATGAAAAAGATGATTGAAGCTGGTCAGCTTGGCAATAAAACCAGGCAGGGTTTCTATAAAAAAGACGTTGTCGACGGCAAGAAACAGATCTTCTACTACGATTATACGACCGGCGATTACAAACCTCTTGCCAAGCCGAAATTTGCCTCCGTGCAGATGGTCAAGCAGGTGGATAATCCAGGCCAGAAAGTAAAGATGGTCGTCAGTGCAAAGGATAAAGGCGCTGAATTTGCCTGGAAGAGTATCCGCGACACCCTGATCTACACCGTCAACCGTATCCCAGAGATCGCCGACGACGTAGTCAACGTCGATAACGCCATGCGCTGGGGCTTTAACTGGGAGATCGGACCATTTGAGATGCTTGACGCAATAGGCGTACAGGCTTTTGTCGAACGGGCTGAAAAAGATGGCGTCAAGGTGCCGGAAAGCCTGAAAGGGATAGAATGTTTCTATCGCTTCAATGAAAAAGGCAAAAAAGAATATTTTGATTTCGGCACAAAGCAATATCTGCCGGTTCCGGTCAAGGAAGGTCAGATTCAACTGCAGATCCTCAAAAAAGCGGGCAAGGTTGTCGAGAAAAATGCCAACTGTTCGGTAATTGATTTAGGTGACGGTGTATTTGGCTTTGAGTTCCACTCAAAGATGAACTCCATCAGCGGTGACATTCTGTCCATGACCCATAAGGCCATCAAGCGCGCTGAAACTGAAGGTGTTGGTCTGGTTATCGGCAACCATGGCACTAATTTCTCTGTTGGAGCCAACCTGATGATGGTTGCAGTGGCTCTCGCAGAAGGTGCCTACGACGATATTAATATGGCCGTTCGAGCTTTCCAGAATGCGACTATGGCTGTGAAATACGCCAAGGTACCGGTCGTGGCCGCACCTTTTAACATGACGCTTGGCGGCGGGGCGGAGTTCTGCCTCCATTCCGACGCCATCAACGCTTATGCCGAGACCTATATGGGGCTGGTCGAGATCGGGGTTGGTCTGCTGCCTGGCGGTGGTGGTACCAAGGAGATGGCTCTCCGGGCAATTGAGCTGGCTCAGAAAAACAAGGCAGATGTGCAGCCTTTTATTATCAAAAATTTTGAGCAGATCGCCATGGCTAAGGTTTCCATGGGCGCGGCTGAGTTATATGGAATGGACTATATGCGAAACGGCGACTCGATCAGCATGGATATTGACAAGCAGATCGGCGATGCCAAGCAGAAAGTTCTGGCACTGGCTGTCAATTATCGGCCCAGGCGTCCGGTTATAAATATTCCCGCTCCAGGCCGTGGCATTGCTGCCGCTATCAAGAGCCAGCTCTGGAATATGCAGATGGGTAATTTCATAACCAAATATGAAGCAGAAATGGGAACGATCATTGCCCAGGTAATGTGCGGCGGTGATGTGAACCCCGGGACCCTGATCACAGAGGAATACCTGTTGCAGCTTGAAAGGGAAAATTTCCTGAAACTCTGTGGCAACAAGAAGACTGCCGAGCGAATCCAGCATATGCTGAAGACCGGCAAGCCGCTACGGAACTAACATTGAAAAATTACCCTCGGAGAGAATCGATATGAAAAAAGCATATATACTGGCAAGTTACAGAACTCCTGGCTGCCGGGCAAATAAAGGTAAATTTAAAGACATGCGGCCGGACGATTTGGCAGCATTAGCGATAAGAGGACTGGTTGATCGAACTGAGATTGATCCGATGACGATCAATGACGTCTATCTTGGTTGTGCCTTTCCGGAGGCGGAGCAGGGAATGAACGTAGGTCGGGTCGCTGCCATGAAAGCCGGCTTGCCGATAGAGGTTCCGGGTCAGACCGTCAACCGTTTCTGCTCTTCCGGGCTGCAGACAATAGCCATGGCCGCCGAACGTATCATGTGCGGGTTTGCCGACTGTATTATCGCCGGTGGTGTTGAGTCAATGTCCTGTGTGCCCCTCGGCGGTCTGAAGTACAGCGCCAATCCGGGCATGATGGTCGATTGGCCGGAGGCCTTTGCCTCAATGGGTGTCACCGCTGAACTGGTAGCAGAGAGATATGGCATAGACCGACTGGCAATGGATACCTTCGCCGCAGCAAGTAACGCAAAAGCCGCAGCAGCAATCGAATCAGGAAGATTCACCGATGAGATTATCCCGGTGGAAATTGAAAAAAATATGCTGGTTGATGGGAAGATCAAACGAGTTAAGGAAATGGTTACCGTCGATGATGGAGTAAGACCCGGCACAACCGTTGAGAGCCTGGCCAAGGTGCGACCGGCCTTTAAGGTTGGTGGACCTGTCACCGCCGGAAACTCCTCGCAGATGACTGACGGGGCAGCCGTAGCCATGGTGGTCTCCGAAGACTATCTCGAAAAAATCGGCAAGAGCCCTTTTGCAAGGTTTCTCGCCTTCTCCGCCACTGGCTGCGCACCCGAGGTTATGGGAATCGGCCCGATTACCGCCATCCCGTCTGCTCTAAAACTGGCAGGGATAAAGCAGGAAGATATCGAGCTGATTGAACTGAACGAAGCGTTTGCAGCGCAGGCTCTGGCCGTTGTTAAAACCCTTGGTCTCAATAAAGACATCATAAACGTCAACGGTGGCGCAATTGCCCTCGGTCATCCGCTGGGATGTACCGGTGCCAAACTGACCACCACCCTGCTGCATGAGATGGGCCGCAGAAAGGCTCGTTACGGGCTGGTCTCCATGTGTATTGGTGGGGGCATGGGGGCTGCCGGGGTTTTCGAGAAATTATAGGCTGGTTCCCATGTGCACATGGGAACTAGATCAGCACTCCAGTAGGTTTGTTCCCATGTGGCACATGGGAACTAGATGAGATCCGGCTGGTGCATAGGTTGGTTCCCATGTGGCACATGGGAACTAGTTGAATAAAAATATAAGGTGATACTAATGGCTGAAAAAATATTAAATGGCGGCGAATACCTGATTGCAGAGACTCCCTGTCAGGATGTCTTTACCCCGGAAGATTTTACCGACGAACAACGCCAGATAGGCGAGACCACCGAGCAATTTATTGCCAATGAGATCGTTCCCCATATCGAGGAGATTGACAAGCAGAACTTTGACCTCGTTGTCGAAGGTATGAGGAAAGCAGGGGAGCTGGGGTTGTTGATGATGGACACCCCGGAAGAATACGGCGGTTTGGAACTGGATAAGGCGTCCACCATGCTGGTGAGTGAAAAGGCTTCCTATGGCGGATCTTTTTCGGTGGCCTTCTCTGCCCATACTGGTATAGGCACACTGCCGCTGGTCTATTACGGAACAGCCGCTCAAAAAGAAAAATATCTGGAAAAAATCACTTCCGGAGAGTGGTGTGCAGCCTATTGTCTGACCGAACCCGGTTCGGGCAGTGACGCTCTTGGCGCCCAGGCATCTGCGGTGCTCTCCGAAGACGGCAAACACTATATCCTGAATGGTACCAAGCAGTTTATCACCAACGGTGGTTTTGCAGAGTTGTTTACCGTCTTTGCCAAGATCGACAAAGTACATTTTACTGCCTTTCTGATAGAAAAAAGTTTTGAAGGGCTGGTTGTTGGAGTCGAAGAGAAAAAACTCGGTATCAAAGGATCGTCTACTACCCAGATCATTCTCGATAACTGCAAGGTTCCCGTGGAAAACCTGCTGGGCGAGAAGGGCAAAGGCCATAAAATCGCCTTTAACGTCCTGAATGTTGGCCGCTTTAAATTGGGAGCCGGTGTCACAGGTGCTTCAAAAATGGCGTTGATGCAAGGTATTAAATATGCCAACGAGCGCAAGCAGTTCAACACCCCGATCAGCCAGTTTGGAGCAATTTCCCAGAAAATCGCTGATTTGACCGCCTACATCTATGCTTCAGAGTCTTTAGTGTATCGTCTTGCCGGGCTTCTTGATAAGAAAATAGCTACCATCGAAAAGGGCATCGACAATTATTACGATGAATACCTTAAAGGCATCGAGGAATATGCAGCAGAATGCGGTATTTCCAAGGTGTTCTGTAGTGAAGTTCTGGCCAAAACAGTTGATGAGGTGTTGCAGATTCATGGTGGTTATGGTTTTGTCGCTGATTATCCGGCAGAGCGTTACTACCGTGATGAGCGGATCAACCGCATCTTCGAAGGAACCAATGAGATCAACCGTCTGCTCATTCCCGGCATGATTCTTCGCAAGGCAATGAAGGGTGAGTTGCCCCTGCAGGCCAAGGCGATGAAGGCTTTTGAATCGCTGATGACCCCAAGCTTCGAGGAATTGGATGAGTCGATAGTTTATGTCAAAGAAAAAGCACTCATTACTAATTTGAAGACCCTGTTCCTGATTCTGTCTGGAGCCGGTGTGCAGAAGTTCATGGATAAGCTGGCAAACGAGCAGGAAATTCTGATGGCGGCAGCCGATATTGCCATCCAGATCTTCGCGCTGGAAAGTGTGGTGCTTCGCGCTGAGAAAAGCCATGGGAAAGTAAGTGAAACCAAGCAGGCACAGCTCGACGCAACGGTCAAGATCTTCGCTTTCGAGGCTTCCGAGAACGCAGGCAGGGCTGCAAGACAAGGCGCCTTCTTTATTGAGGAAGGAGATACCCTGACCATGATCCTCTCCGGTATCAGGCGTTTTGCCAAGTATGATGCCACCGGACTCCTGGCCGCCAAACGAACTCTCGCAAAGGCCGCCTGTGAAGCGGAGAAATATATATTCTAAGTTCCGACTCTGACCAGGGAGAACCCAAGGCACAAATAATTGAAACTTGTGATGCCTAGGGGACAGATTTTTTTTTACATCTTTTCGTAAAAATTAATCTGTCCCCGGGTACAACGGACTGCGGGTAAATACCTTGGACTGCAGATTTACATGACACAACTCACCCAACACACCATTCCAACCCCCTATATGGTAGGTCCTGTTCATTGTTATTCCGGTGTGTTAGCCGGAGAACTGGTGCTTTTCGATACCGGTCCGCCCACGCCGGATGCGAGGCAATACCTTCAGGATCACCTGGATCTGGACAATCTCAAACACATCATTATTACCCATTGCCATATCGACCATTATGGTCAGGCCCATTGGCTGCAGCAGAATACCGATGCAGTGCTTTATCTGCCCTATCGTGATTGTCTGAAGATTACCGGCCACGACCAGCGGATGGAGGAAATGTATCAACTGCTGTCTGGTCTGGGATTTGCTGAAGCGTACCTTGACGGCCTGCGGCAGATCTTTGAAAGTGGAGTCCTGTTTCCTCCTTTCCCCAAGCAGTTTCTGATGGCTGAAAACGATCTTCCGGCGCGTCTTGGAATTGAAGTACTAACCTGCCCGGGGCATTCCCAGAGTGATCTGGTCTATGTGGGGGACGATTGGACCGTTACGGGTGACACTCTGCTGAGAGGGGTTTTTCAGTCGCCACTTCTTGATGTGGATCTGGAAACCGGCGGTCGGTTTAAAAATTACGAGGCTTACTGTTCATCGATTGTCAAGCTTGCCGGTTTACATGATAAAAAAGTGCTGCCCTCACATCGGAAGAATGTCAAAACGATTGATGCCGTCCTGCTTTTCTATATCTCAAAAATGCTCATCAGGGCTAAACAGCTCTACCCTTACAGGGATGAAGAGGATTTAATGGTATTGATAGATAAACTCCTCAACGGACGGATGTTGGAGATCTTTGAAATCTATCTCAAGGCTTCGGAAATTATTTTCATGAAGGATTTTCTCAACCAGCCGGAATTGCTTCGCAGCTCACTTGAGGAAATCGATCTTTTTGATGATCTGGCAGAGTTGTTTCATGCCGCTGTTCACTATTAAGGGGAAAAAATTATGGCTGATCCGCTTTTTCGATCAATTTACATAGGTTCAGTGGAGCTGAAGAATCGTATTTTTATGCCTGCCATGCACCTGAATATGTGCAAGAACTTCATGGTAACCAGGCAGTTGATCGAATTTTACCGTGAACGGGCAAAAGGTGGCGTTGGCTTGATCAGTGTCGGCTATGCAACCGTCGATGAGCTCTCCGGCAGCCCAGGCAATATAGGTGCGCATCTGGACGAGCATCTGCCGGGACTCAGGGCACTTGCCGAGGCAATTCATGACGGTGGGGCAAAAGCTACAGTGCAGCTCAATCATGCCGGTCGCTACAATTCATCTTTTTTTCTCGGTGGCAGAAAACCGGTGGCGCCATCACCCGTGGCATCCCGCCTGACCAGGGAAACACCTGAGGAACTGAGTGTGCAGGAGATTGCCGATACTGTCCGGCGCTTTGGTGAAGCTGCAGGCCGCGTGCAGAAGGCCGGGTTTGATCTGGTGGAGATTTTGGCCGGGACAGGCTATCTGATCAGTGAATTCCTTTCGCCGCTCACCAACAAAAGGACCGATCTGTATGGCGGCAGCCTGGAAAACAGGATGCGATTCGGTCTGGAGGTGATCCACGAGGTGAAGAGCCGTCTTGGGAATTACTTTCCAGTTATGGTTCGTCTGAACGGCAATGATTTCATGGAAGGTGGCATCGGGCCCGAGGAGTTGCTGGAGTTTGCTGTTGCTCTTGAGCAGGCGGGAGTCGATGCGTTGTGCGTCAACGTCGGCTGGCATGAGGCGCAGGTACCCCAGATAGTCACCAAGGTGCCCAGAGGCGTGTTTGCTTATTTGGCCCGAGACATGAAAAAAAGAGTCTCTGTTCCTGTTATTGCCAGCCACCGGATTAACGATCCCAAAATTGCCCGGTTACTGATAACGGAGAATTTTTGTGACATGGTGGCCATCGGCAGGGCTTTAATTACCGATCCATGGTTTCCTGAAAAAGCACGCACTGGTCGGGAAAATGAGATTATCCACTGTGTGGCCTGCGGTCAGGGTTGCTTTGACAATCTTTTCAAGATGAAGTCGGTGGAATGTCTCTGCAATCCGCGGGCAGGGCATGAGCATGAAGAGCAACCGGCAAAAACCAAAACTCCCAAAAAAGTGCTGGTGACAGGCGGAGGGGTAGCGGGAATGTCCGCTGCCATTGCTGCAGCGGAACAGGGCCACAGGGTGAGTTTGTATGAGAAAGGTCTCCATCTTGGCGGACAGCTGCATTTGGCCGGTGCCGCACCAGGCCGGGGGGAATTTTTGGTTTTTTGCGAAGACCTTGCCCGTCAGCTGGCGCTTCATGATATCAAGGTGTTGTTGAACAGTCCGGTGGACAGGCAAATCCTTATAAATGAAAGCCCCGATCATGTGATCCTGGCGACAGGCGGTGAGCCCATTACGCCCCCTATCCCCGGTGTTGACAGGGAAAACGTCGTACAGGCCTGGGATGTTCTTGCCGATAAGGTCGCAACAGGCAGAAAGGTAGTGATCATCGGCGGTGGCGCTGTTGGCATCGAGACCGCCTTGCTGCTCGCTGAACAGGGAACGCTTTCCGGAGAAGAATTGAAATTCCTGTTGGTCAATGGTGCTGTCTCCCCTGATAAACTTTACCAGCTGGCGACAGAAGGCACAAAAGAAGTGGTTGTGGTCGAAATGGCCGATAATCTTGGCACCAATTTCGGCAAATCAACCAGATGGGGAATGCTGCAGGATCTGAGCCGGTTTGGGGTTAAAACCCTGATGCAGGCAAAGGTGCTGGAGATAACCGAAGCGGGTGTACGGCTGGAACATGGAGGCCGTGAACAACTGCTTCCGGCAGACAGTGTTGTGCTCGCGGTAGGAACACGGGCGGCCAATCCGCTGGAACAGGTGGCCAAAGAGTTGGGTATTGCCTGTAAAGTTGTCGGCGACGCCTTGGCTCCGGCTACAGTGTTTGAGGCAAATCATCAGGGCTATAATGCCGGAAAAGAAATCGATTGAATTGCTGGTAAAAATATAAGGGAGGAGACAAGGTGTTGCTACTCAATCCGAAAAAATATGAGAGGTTCCATGCTGACAGTGCATCGCGGGAGCTTGTTCTGAAAACTATCGGCTTTTTTGAAAAGAAGGGACTGAAAAAGATAAAAGAAGATGACCAGTCGATGGTCTGGTACCAGGATTTTCTCGACTTCATAAAAGAAGAGAAAATTTTCGCCAATTTCCTCACACCTGAGAAATACAGTAAGGAAGAGAACGGGCGCTGGGACATGTATCGAATAAGCGAGTTCAATGAGATCCTCGGCTTTTATGGGCTCTGCTACTGGTATGCCTGGCAGGTGACCATTCTCGGCCTTGGTCCGATTTGGATGGGCACCAACGAAAAGGTAAAAGAAAAGACAGCGAGGCTGTTGGCTGAAGGTGGAGTTTTCGCCTTCGGTCTTTCTGAAAAGACTCACGGGGCCGACCTCTATTCCAGTGAAATGCTGCTCGTTCCCCAGGATGACGGCAGTTATCTGGCCAGGGGCTCCAAATACTATATCGGTAACGGCAATTGTGCCGCTTTGGTTTCCACCTTCGCCAAGATTGAAGGCACGGGCGAGTATGTTTTCTTCGTGGTTGATCCAAACCATGAGAAGTATGAGTGTGTCAAGAAGATCGACACCTCGGGGGTGCGGCAGGCTTACGTAGCGGAATATGCCCTGCACGACTATCCCATCACCGAAGACGATATCATCTCCCGGGGAGAGCACGCCTGGAATTCATCCCTTAATACCATTAATATCGGCAAGTTTGAGTTGGGTTGCGCCTCGATAGGTATCGGCACCCACTGTCTATACGAGGCCCTGAACCATGCGGCGAGCCGTAATCTCTATGGTCGTTATGTGACGGAATTTCCCCATGTAAGAAAATTTTTTACCGAGAGCTACGCCAGGCTGATGGGCATGAAACTTTTTGCCTTCCGGGCCGCAGATTATATGCGAAGCGCCTCCGATGACGACCGGCGCTATCTGCTCTTTAACCCGGTGGTTAAGATGAAGGTGACCGGACAGGGCGAAAAAGTGGTGGCACTCCTCCATGAGGTTATTGCCGCCAAGGGCTATGAGCAGGACACCTATTTCGAGATGGCTTTAAGGGATATCGGTATGCTGCCCAAGCTTGAAGGAACTGAGCATGTCAACATGGCGCTCATTATCAAGTTTGTCAAAAACTACTTTTTTGAGCCGGTCGACTATCCTGAGATTCCGCAGAGAAAAGAGGCTGGGGACGATGCCTATCTTTTCAGGCAAAAGACCGGAAGTCTTGCCTCCATCCGCTTCCCTGATTACAGGTTGGCCTATGAAGGTATGGAATTACAAGGCATGGACTTATCAAACGTTCAGGTGTTTAAGGAACAGATGGAGTTGTTTCGCAAACTTCTTATCGTGGCGCCGCCCAGTAAGGAACAGGCCAAAAATATCGATTATATGTTGGCGGCGGGCGAGCTTTTCACTCTTATTGTCTATGCCCAGCTGATCCTTGAAAACAGCAAAATTTACGGTACGGACAAAGATGTGCTGGAACAGATATTCACTTTTCTGGTAAAAGATTATTCAGCTTTTGCCCTGCAGATCATTCTCGGCCAGGATAACTCTCCGCAGCAGGAGGAGATATTTAATAAAATGATCAGGAAACCAGTAAAAAACAGGGAAGGATTTGAGCGGGTATGGGATAGCGTCTATGCTCTGAAGAATCAGTATTCGTAACCGTTCACCAGCACCCCATTTTCGTCCGATCAGACCTCCTCACAGAGCCAAACTCTAGCTCGGATGCCTGCTTGAACGAATAATTATGATTTTCTTTTTCATACGGGAGACAGATCGAAGTCTGCGCTATCTAATTTTCACATACTGCGTGAAAAAAAATCAGTCCCCTCGAGCATAGAGCCATTGGAGTAAACATGGGGCATCATCTGGATGGAAAAAGCAGTATTGTACCACTGATCGACAGGCTGAATAAGTATCCGATCGGCCTGCCTGATAATGACAAGCTGCGTCAGATCCTGGCAATTCTTTTTTCCGAAGAGGACGCCTATGTTGCATCCCGCTTTCCGCTGACGGAGGCAACACTTCAGGAGCTTGTAAAAAGTACCGGCTGGGAAAGTGAAAGATTGCGGCAACAGCTTGATGCGATGGCCGAAAAGGGACTGGTGATGGATACCACTTACGGTGGTAAAACTTACTATCTCCTGATGCCGGGGTTGATCGGTTTTTTTGAGTTCAGCTTTATGAAGCAACGAAACGATCTGCCGGTAGCTGAGCTTGCCCAGCTGATGACCGAATATCTTTTCGGCGATCCGAAGCAGGAGATGGGACGGGAATTTTTTGGCAGCAAAACGCCCCTGACTCGAACCCTTCCCTACGAGGAACATATTCCGGTCAGCTCGCAGGTGGCAACCTACGAAAGTGCCAGGGAGATAGTCAAAAGCGCAAGCTATGGCGCAATCGGCATGTGCTACTGTCGGCATAAAAAAGAACATTTGAACGAGAGCTGCGAGAAGAACGCACCAACCAAAGAGATCTGCATTTCCCTCGGTACTGCGGCAAAATTTATGGTACGTCGGGGCTTTGCCGAACAGCGTACCAAGGAACAGTTGCTTAAAATACTTGAGCAGGCGAGAGAACTGCATCTAACGCATATAACTGATAATATAAGATATAAGCCATCTTTTATCTGCAACTGCTGTTCCTGTTGCTGCGAAATGCTGGGCGGTGTGAACCAGGGATTTCCCATGGGTATAGCCAAGGCCAACTATACTTTGCAGATCGACAGCGAAAGCTGTGTTGGTTGTGGATTATGCAAAAAAGCATGTAATGTGACCGCACTTTTTTTGTTGGATGTAGAAAATGATCGAAAAAAGAAACGAATGCAGGTACTCTCTGATAACTGTTTGGGTTGCGGGGCCTGCATAAGTTCATGTCCGACGAAATCATTATCCCTGATTCCGGCCATACGTCCGGTGATCCCTGAGAAGAAAAAAGATCTCTTTAAACTGATTCTAAAAGAAAAGAAACGATTGACACCTTATGTGATTAGCGGCATAAAGAAAAAGATACGAAAGGTACTAACCCGCCGCAAAGCACGGGGATAAGTTAAGCGAAGACTTCGATATTTATTCTAAGTCACTAAGAATGGGGCAGGTAACAACTGGGGTTTACCTGCTCTTAATAGCGTCTCGGACTTCGCGACAGTCCGAGACGCTATGTTTGTTTCATACGGAGCACTATCACCTTGAAGTCCAGATTGTTTTTGATTTTTCTTGCCATACCTTGTTTTTTCCCGGCCATTTGGCGACTTCTTCACCATACCATGAGTCAACCTGCAGGTTTCCTGTCGGATATCGGCATTGGTCTGGTCGTCTTTGGCATTGTCTGGAACAGTCCTCGCTGGTTAAAAACTGTACTGCTCATTTTCTGGGCTCTCACCCAGATCATCTCTCAGGAATTGTTGGCTGCCATGCAGCGCTTGCCCTCCTGGCAGGATTTGCAGTATCTGTTTGATCCAACCTTCGTCAAAAATACCACCGCAGGTTTTCATCTTGCAACTCCTGGTTTTGCAGCAACGTTTTTACTGCTGACAGGTATTGCAATAGTTGTCCCGCCCCGCCACCCAAGATGGGGGAGGGTGATAGCCTGCCTGTTCCTGGCTTCGCTGCTTACTGGGTTGCACTATCCTGTCAGCCGTGCATTCAGCAACCAGAGTGTTGCCGCCCGTTATAATTCTCTTCACTGGTTTGTTATCGACGCATTTTCTAAACCGTTTTCCCCTGATGTTGAAGGTCTCGGCATCGCTGATCTGCCCCAAAGCTTGAAGAGTCTTGATCTAAACGGCAAGAAATTGTTGGATAGGGGCAAGGCAAAAAATGTTCTCATTGTAATCCTTGAAGGTATTTCCGGTATTTATCTTCCTGAAATACGAGAACAGATGCAGGTTCCCGAGGGGATCTTCCAGATGCAGGGGCTTTCGCAAAGCACTAAAGACGGCATGCTGGTGGCTGATTTTGTCGATCATAGTCACCAGACCATTCGTGGTTTGTACGCTTTACACTGTGGCGATTTCAGTAAATTTTCTTACGAAATGCCAAAAGCAATGGAGTTACAGAACAATCCGGAAAGAGCCGCTGAATGTCTGCCTGCCCAACTGAGTAAACAAGGTTGGCAGAGTCACTATCTGCAGGGGGCTAATCTCCAGTTTATGAACAAGGAACGGGCCATGCCGACCATGGGCTTTCAGCATGTTCATGGAGTAGAGTGGTTCACGGAAAGGACCCAGAATGATTTTATCTGGGGAACAACAGATGATGATTTCTTCCGAGGAGCAAGGAAATACGTTCATGAGCTGCAGATGGCTGAAACACCTTGGTTTTTGTCACTTTTGACCGTTGCCACCCATCAACCTTTTTCTGCAACCGATGCACAGGCAGAAAAATACGGCTCACGAAAAATTGCTACGGTTGCCCTTCTTGATGAGGCTGTCTCGGCTTTTATCGAGGGTCTTCGACAGGATGGTGTTCTGGAAGATACTCTTGTGATTATCACCTCTGATGAATCTCATGGTGCCGATGGCGCTGACTGGTACAGCAGCTGGGGCTTCGCTATCGTATTGGCGCCGGAGCAGGGTGACCTGCCGCGAATGAAAAAGGGGTCCTACGGCTTGGTTGATATAGAGGGCACCATTCTTGACTATTTTGACCTGCCGATGCCTCCATCGATTATCGGCAGAAGCATGTTTCGCGACTACGACAAACCGCGGGGTATGGTATCTTATACCAGCAGCAAACTGCGTTGGCATACGGAGGATGATTTTCTTTATGAGTGCGGCAGAGACGGCAGCTGCAGAAAAATGAAGGCTCAAAGTATTATCGGTCTACGACCGGAAATTTTTGAGCAGGATGCAGAAAACAGTGCCGGTCGTCTTTTTGGTCTGGCAACTCTACTGGATCACAATCTCTCAAATCAAAAGCAGAAACAGGTACTTCACTTTGCCGATGGAGAGATCAGGCAACTGCCGGAGAAAATCAGAAATGAATGGGTGGATAACCTGGTTGGTGCCCAATATCTTGATTTCCCTGAAAATTCCAAAGTTCACGTTGATATCCTGCTCAAAGCAGAGACTGCACCAGCGGATGGAATCCAGATGAAACTGACCCTTCGCCAGTTTGAAAAGGAGGTAACGGAAATAGAATATCCGCCATTTCCACTGCTGCATGCCGGAGAAGAGTCCCATCTTCAGTTTGATTTTGACAACCCTAAAGCCAGGCAGGCATTTTCGTTTCACCTGGTCGGCGAAGGTCTCGGTGCTTCAGTCAAATTCGAAAAATTTGAAGTGACCATTGACAAGCAAAAAAGCTGAGTGAAAGCTATGAAAATATGGGTAGACGCCGATGCATGTCCTGTGGTGATAAAGGAAATTCTGTTTAAAGCAGCAGAACGTACCGGAGTGCAGTTGACGCTTGTGGCTAATCATTTCATGCGTATCCCGGCCTTACGCTGCGTTGATTTCGTTCAGGTTGCATCCGGCCTGGATGTTGCTGATAACGAGATTGTTAAAAAGCTTGCTGAGGGTGATCTGGTCATTACCGCAGATATTCCTTTGGCGGCCAATGTGATTGAAAAAGGAGGCTCTGCCTTAAATCCCCGTGGAGAACTGTATACTGCCGACAGTATCAAGTCTCGTTTAAGTGTGAGGGATTTTATGGATTCCCTGCGGGCAAGCGGAATAGATACAGGGGGGCCGGCAGTGTTAAATAAAGGCGACCGGCAAAATTTTGCCAATGAGCTTGATAAGTATTTAACGAGGAATCTGAGGGCGTCGTAAAAATTCTTCATCTGCGTCGTTGCTACAAAATTTCTATCATTACGACGTACTTTGGTACGCCGTAATGATAGAAATTTTGCGATGACGCAAACCAAAAAGTTAAAGTTTTTACGAACATATTATTCGTAAAATACGGGGCATTTATTACTCTTCATCGCCGTTGTGGGTGAGGAAATCTGTCATGCGTATCCGGTAATCCACGATATCTTTACGGAGTGAGGAGAGATTGGCCATTTTCTCGTCAACTTTGGCAATGTGGTTGTCCAGGATTTCAATGAGTTTTGGGGTAATTTTATTGAAATCTCTTGAGTGGATATCAAAAATATCCGATAATTGTTCTATCTCTTTGAGGGAAATTCCCATTGTTTTCAGTTTAAGAATGAATTTCAGGCGAAGAATGTCATCATTGTTATAGGTACGTGTGCTGCCGCCAAGCCGTTCGTTTTTACCCATCAGACCTATCTCTTCGTAGTAGCGAATTGTCCGTGTGGTAATACCCAGGCTTTTGGCTAATTCGCCTATTTGCACCAGTTTGGACTCTGGATTACTCATTTTGTTGTCCTTTGTTAAAGAACCGCCAAGGCGGCTGTTGGTGCTCATTGATTGGCCGCAATCGCGGGTCAAATTTTCTTCCCTCTTCAAACACTTGTTCTATATGCCAAGGGAGAAATAGATATTTACCTTTACGTAATATGTTTTTCTTAATCTATCATGCCGCCCCTTCCCCTGTCAATTGGAAAAATTGGAATACAGTGCCGTTTCCATAGGGTTTGCGGATGATTCTAAAAATAATTTGAAAGATCTTGACCTTTACGTAAAGTTTATTTATATAAAAGGATGCTAAAAAATATATGAACTATGCTTATGGAAACCTCGACCTCTCTGAGGAGGATGTCTTATGATTTTTGAACATACTGAAGAACAGAGCCTTCTTCGCGACATGGTTCGTGAATTTGCTGAAAAGGAAGTTGCTCCATCTGCAAAAGAAAGGGATGAAGAAGAGCGGTTTGATCGTGGATTGATGTTTGATAAACTCGCAGAACTTGGTTTGACGGGTATCGTTTTTCCAGAAGAATATGGTGGAGCGGGTGCCGATTATATAAGCTATTCGATCGCGGTGGAAGAACTGTCTCGAGTCTGCGCTTCAACGGGAGTTACTCTTTCTGCCCATTTATCCCTTGGCTCTAATCCAATCTATCTTTTCGGCAGTCAGGCACAGAAAGAACAATTCCTTATCCCAATGGCCGAGGGTCGTAAAATGGGGGCATTCGGGCTTACCGAACCTTCAGCCGGATCCGATGCCGGGGGCACTAAAACCACGGCGGTAAGAGATGGAAATTCCTGGATCCTGAACGGGACGAAAGTATTTATTACCAATGCCGGAGAAGCCGAAGTTTATATTGTTTTTGCACGAACAGACAAAGATGCAAAGAAACATTATGGAATCAGTGCATTTATCGTTGAAAAGGGGACTGAAGGGTTTTCCTTTGGTAAAAAAGAACAAAAAATGGGCATCCGTTCGTCACCGACCATGGAATTGATTTTCCAGGATTGCCGGATTCCTGCAGAAAATTTACTGGGGAATGAAGCTGAGGGGTTTAAGGTCGCTATGAAGACCCTGGACGGTGGCCGTATCGGCATAGCATCCCAGGCTTTGGGAATTGCCCAGGGGGCACTCGATATCGCCGTGAAATATGCCAGGGAACGAAAACAGTTTGATACTCCGATTGGTCGTTTTCAAGGGGTGCAGTTTCAGTTGGCCGACATGGCAACCCAGATTGAGGCATCGAGACTTCTTGTTTATAATGCAGCCTACAGAGCAAGTAACGGGCTGTCCTATTCACAGCAGTCGGCCATGGCCAAACTCATGGCAAGTGAGACGGCAATGCGGGTCACCACCCAGGCTGTACAGATTCTCGGCGGCTATGGATACACACGGGATTTCCCGGTGGAGCGGATGATGCGGGATGCCAAGATTACCGAAATATATGAAGGAACGAGCGAAGTTCAGCGGTTGGTTATCGGCAGCGCTCTTACACGATAGATGATGGCGTCGTAAAAATTCTTCATCTGAGTCGTTGCTACAAAATTTCTATCATTACGACGTATTTTAGTACGCCGAAATAATATAAATTTGTGCGCCTCGCATATGCAGTTTTTTACTTAGCCATCTGAAATATTAGGTTCGTGGCAAAAAAAAAGTAACTGGAGAAGAAGATGGAATTTACCCGAGAAATTTACTGGAATGTCGGTCATAGCGCAGAGACCCTGGTTCCCATGTACCTGTTTGCCTTTGCAGCGATTGCAATGCTGGTCAGAGGATTTCTGCGTAGAAGTAAGGTATATAAGCAGGGGTTACCCCTGGACAGGACCGATCAACGGGGCAAGCGGATACGGCATATGATTGAAAATGTCCTGCTGCAGAAGAAGGTGGCCAGGGTACGTTGGCCTGGCCTTCTGCATGGATTCTTCTTCTGGGGATTTGGGCTGCTCTTTATAGGCACCACCCTTATTGTCATTCAGGCCGATTTTACCGATCTGTTCTTTGATGTGAAGTTTTTAAAAGGTACATTTTACCTTTTATTTTCCATTACCCTTGATGTTGCCGGGCTGGTTTGCATCTTTATGCTGGGCGGCCTGTTGGTGCGCCGGTATTTCTTTCCCCCGGAAGGGTTGGTGACCAAAACTGACGATGCGGTCATGCATGGACTGCTTTTAATAATACTTGTAACAGGTTTTCTGATTGAGGGTGCGCGTATTGCGGTAACTGAACTCGGCACCTCTCTGTCTTTCTGGTCACCGGTTGGTCTGTTGCTGGCAAATGGCCTTTCCGGCATGGGTGAGGATGGACTTCGTGCACTGCACAAGGTGACCTGGTGGTTCCATCTTCTTTTGGTTATGGGATTCTTTGTCTTGATACCGTTAACCAAGTTCAAACATATTTTTACCACCAGTATTAATTATTTCTTTGATGACCTGGGACCAAAGGGAAAGCTCGTTAATCTCGATTTGGAAAATGAGGAAGCCGAGACTTTCGGGGCGACAACCCTGAAGGATATGACCTGGAAAGATATTTTCGATGCCGACGCCTGCACGCTCTGCATGCGCTGTCAGGATCGCTGTCCGGCCTTTAACACAGGCAAACCGCTTTCTCCCATGAAAGTTGTTAATCAACTGGAAGATGTTGCCTTTAACCATCCTGAAGCGAACCTGATAGATACTTTCGGTAAAGATGTCCTCTGGGCCTGTACAACCTGCAGAGCCTGCCAGGAGATTTGTCCTGCTGCCATAGAGCACATCCAAAAGATTATTGAATGCCGCCGTGCCCTGGTTCTCATGGAAGGGGAATTCCCGGGAGAAGAGGTAATGGCAGCCATGGAAGCAACCGAGGTGAACGGCAACCCTCTTGGGATCGGTTACGCGTCTCGTGGAGACTGGGCACAGGAGCTGGGTGTTAAACCACTGTCTGAGGACTCTGAAATCGATATCCTCTATTTTGTTGGTTGTTATGCCTCCTTTGATAAAAGAAACATCGCTGTTGCCAAAAGTTTTATAAAGCTGTGCAATGCTGCAGGAGTGAAAGTCGGTATCCTTGGCAAAGAAGAAAAATGCTGCGGAGAACCGATGCGTAAAATGGGCAACGAATATCTCTACCAGAGTCTGGCTGTAGAGAACATCGAGGTAATAAAATCCTATGGAGTCAAGAAGATTGTTTCCACCTGTCCTCACTGTTTCAACACCCTGGAAAAAGACTATCGCGATTTAGGTCTTGAGGTAGAGGTGGAAACCTATACCGTATTCCTTGAAAAGCTTCTCGCTTCCGGCCAGTTGCAGATAGACGCCAGGGAACTATCCTGCACCTATCATGATTCCTGCTATCTTGGACGGCACAACGATATCTATGATGCTCCAAGATCACTTCTCACTGCAGCGGGCGGAAAGATTAAAGAGATGGAGAAAAATCGGGCTGAGGCATTTTGTTGCAGTGCCGGCGGCGGCAGGATTCTTGCCGAGGAGAAAATCGGTGAAAGGATAAATGTCAGACGGGTTAAAATGGCCGTCGAGACCGGTGCCGGAACCTTGGTCTCCAACTGTCCATTTTGCCTGACCATGTTTGAAGACGGGGTTAAAGGTGCTGAGGTGGAAGAGTTACTGAGGCCAAAGGACATTGCAGAGATCCTCGCAGAAAGAATCATCTGAAAAAATAAGATATAAAAGCAAAAAAATACTAATGACAGCTGGAGGGAATAATATGAAAATTCTGGTTTGCATAAAACAGGTTCCGGATATGGAATCGAAATTCAAGATTGACGCCGTCGGCACCTGGTACGCAAAAACCGATCTGGCCTGGCGAATGAATGAATATGATGAATATGCTGTTGAACAGGCAGTCCAACTGAAAGATCAGGTTAAGGACTCCGATCTGACGGTTCTGTCTGTCGGTTCCGACCAGGTAAAAGAAACCATGAAAAAAGCTCTGGCCATGGGGTGTGACAGGGGTGCCCATATCGCCGATGACGAGGCCAGCAGAAAGGAGCCCTATCAAATTGCAGGCATCATCGCCGAGTATGCAAAAGATAAGAATTTTGATCTGATCTTTACCGGGATGCAGTCCCAGGATCGCGGCAGTGCCCAGGTAGGAATTCTGGTCGCTGAAATGCTTGGTATGACGGGTGTTACAACTATTGTTCACTTTGCCTATAGTGATGGTGTGATTGAAGCCAAACGCGAACTCGAGGGAGGTGTCAAGGCTTGTGTCAAGGTCGCAACACCTGCGGTTGTTACCTGTCAGCTTGGCCTCAATACCCCTCGTTATCCCACCTTGCCTAATATTATGAAGGCAAAGAAAAAAGAAATGCTTTCCATTCCTGTGGCCGATTTGCTCAAGGTTGATTCCCGCCAGGAGACAGCCAAAATGTACTTCCCGGAGAAGAAGGGAGGTGGACTGGTTCTTGAAGGGGATGCAGCAGACCTGGTTGATCAGCTGATCAAGATATTGAAAGAGAAAACCACAGTTCTGGGTTAAGGAGGAGACGACATGAAAGTATTGCTTATTGCTGAAAGTAGAGAAGGAAAACTTCTCGGAAGTTGCTATGAGTTGGTAGCTTTTGCCGAGAAAATGGGTGCCGAGAGTGCAATGTTTCTGGTTGGCAATGACAGCGCCTTACCACAATATGGCGGCAAGCTCTATCTCGCCGATGCGGCAGCTGCAGGCGAATATAATCCGGATCTGCATAAACAGATGATTCTGGATGTGGTTGCAAAAGAGCAGCCGGATATGGTTGCGTTTTCTCATTCTTCATACGGTTGGGATCTCGCTCCGCGCATTGCTTTTGCTATGAAGGCAGCGCAAATTTCCGAAGTAGTCGATGTGGCTGGACAAACGATGGTAGTGCCTGTCTGCAACGCCAAGCTGCGTCGCGATGTTACTGTAAAAACAGAGAAAACTGTGGTCACCCTGCAGGCAGGTGCTTTCGGACTGGCTGAGGAACCGAGCGGCACCCCGACGGTAGAAAAAGTAACCGGCGAAAGTGGCAGCAAGATACAGTTTACCGGATACGAGCAGGCGGAGAGCGGGGGAGTGGATCTGGGCAAGGCCAAGATCATTGTCAGTGCAGGTCGGGGTATCGGCAAACCTGAAAATGTTGCGATGGTTGCAGCGCTTGCCAAGGCATTGGGGGGAGAATATGGCGCCAGTAGGCCGGTGGTTGACTCCGAATGGGTTGAGCATAATAGACAGGTCGGAACGACAGGCCAGACCGTTGCACCAAAATTGTATGTTGCCTGCGGTATCTCCGGGGCAATCCAGCATCTTGCCGGTATGAAAAAGTCGGAATTCATTGTGGCTGTCAATACCGATAAGGATGCCCCAATTGGTGATGTCGCCGATGTTCTGGTTGTTGCTGATCTGAAACAGTTTGTGCCGGCTCTGACTGCAAAACTTGAGGCATTATAGGCGGAGGACAGAGGCTATGTTGGATACCATATTTACCGATCTTCCGAAATCTTTTATTGCCGGCACCTTCTCAAAACCGACGAGTTTTTATTTCTCCCTGGGAGATGTTAAAAAATCCGTTCAATGTACGGCGGACAGCTGCACGGTAAGCGATGGCAGGGCAGTTGAAAATGCAGACTGCGTGTGCAAAACCAGCCAGGAATTTTTTCTCAAGATCTGGGAGGATAATTACCGTCCGGGGATGAAGGATTTTATGACGGGAACAATTAAGTCAAATAATCCAGGTGCACTTCAGGAGTTTTTGCGAAGTTTCGGAAAAGATGGTTGATGATTTTTTCTCGGCCATCTTTTTCTGCATAAAACGCCCTGAGGCGTAAAATTTTGCTCATGTTTTACATTGGTGAATACTATGGAATATTTGACGGAAATAAAGGTGAGAGGGTATCATGCCGATTTCTACGGTCATGTTAATAATGCCAGGTACCTGGAGTTTTTTGAAGCGGACAGGTGGGCACATCTGGAATCGAAAATTGATCTCAAAAAGTGGGCAGCGCAGGGGATTGTCTTTCTTGTCGTCAATATCAATGTCAATTATCGCCGGGCTGTACCGGTTGGAGAGACACTGGTAGTAACGACAAACCTTGAAAAGATTGGGAACAGAAGCGTTGTCCTGCAGCAAAAAATTTTTCTGAAAGGCACAGATACAGTTGCAACCGACGCTCTCATAACCTTTGTGATTACCGACAAGAGTGGCAGGGCGGTAACAATGGCTGGGGAGATGCTGCAGGAGATAGAAAAATTGCGTCAAACAGAGTCAGTATAATATATGGTTGACATTCATTGTGGTTATATATTTACATGCGTTTTTATGGTAAAGATGTTAAAATGTCGCCAAATATTGACGTGAACGTAAAAGACAAATTCAGGCAGGAAGGGAGACTTTCTATTAACAGGGCGATTCTGTTGATAGAAGATAATGAAGCGTCTGTCGGTACGGTGGACAGATCTGAGTAATATCAAGACTGAGGGGAGAGAAGTATGAAGAAGAAGATTTCTGTATTGGCCCTGGCATCTATTTTTGTCGCGGGCTCTGCGATGGCTTCCGGATGGCGTATTCCGGAACAGTCGGTCGATTCAACCGCAAAGGCTGGTGCCAATGTCGCGTCATCCACCAGGGCTGACAGCGCCTATTATAACCCCGCCAACATGGCCTGGATGGAAGATGCCTGGCATGTGGAACTTGACGCCACTTATATCTATCTATCTGAAATTGACTATGATGATTCTCGAACTCTTCCGTTTAACGCTGACGGAAGTTCAGAAGCAGAACATTTTTTTATACCAACCGGTTTTCTGGTTTCCCCCTCCTTTAGTGGTGCGCGCTTTGGTCTTGCCGTAACAGCACCTGCTGGTTTGTCTAAGCGAATGGAAAGATCCCTGGCAGAAAACTTTTGCCGAAGAATTCTCACTGGAAGTAATAGAGGTGAATCCCACTGTATCCTACAGCTTTGGAAATATGGTGTCAATCGCAGCCGGTCCCCGGATGCTGTATGCAAATGCTACGGTAACAAGCAATGGTGATGAAGTCTGGTAAGCTTCTGGCACGGGATATGGACGGTGATACGACAGAATGGGGCTGGAATGCTGCTCTTTCCGTTAAACCGATTGAGCAACTAAACATCTCCGCTACCTATCGTTCCCATATCGATCTTGATTTCAAAGACACTGCCGCATTGACCTTTGGGCCCTTTAGCGGTGTTTATGACGCTAACTGTTTCTGTTCCTGTCCCAGCAGTTTTTGCTCTATCCGTTGCTTACGATGTATTGGATAATCTTAACGTTGAGCTTACTTGGGATAGAACATTTTGGTCGAAATATAAAGATCTTGATTTTGATTTTTCTCCGGCCAATCCTTACAATCCATTTGAAGCTCCTTTGACCAAAAACTGGGACGATACCAATTGTTTTCGTTTAGGCCTGACCTATGGCGTGACCGATACCCTGACTCTCATGGGTGGTTTTGCTTATGATGAAAACCCGGTTCCAGACCGAAACATATTGGTTTTGAACTGCCTGATTCCGATGCCTGGATCTATTCTCTTGGTGCTCAGTATAAAGTAAATGAGAAGATGGATATCGGTATGGCCGCTCTGTATGATTATAAAGAAAGTCGCACGGCGACGTCCGAAGTCAGTCCAACCCTTGGTATGCCGGTCATCGATGGTGAATTTACTAATGCTTCTGCGCTTCTTATTACTGTTGGTATGAATTACAAGTTCTAAGAGTTTTCGAAGTCGACATCAAAGACCCCTTGTTGTGTTTATCTGCAGCAAGGGGTCTTTTCGTTGCCCGACTATTTATCCCCCGCACAGCACGGTAGTAAGTTCCTTCACGAAATTCTTCCCCAACAAGCGGGTAAGAATTTCTAAGTCACTAAAGACCACGTAGATATTCCGGCTTAAGACCGACTTTTCCCTGCAGGGCTTTCTCAATAAGCTCAAGGGTTGACGCTTTATCTTGCGGCAGCTTGGCCTTGATTGGCAGGTAATTCGAGGCATGGTTGGCATGGAAATAGCCATTGGACAGTTCGGTATTGGCGAACATGATGGCGAGTTCCTCAAGCATCTCCTTGGCCGATAGCAGGACGAACTGTCCCTTTTTTTCGGCTTCAAAGAGCGGAGTGCCTGGAGTGAGCATCAGACTTAAGGCGCCGACATATTCCGGATCTATTGCAGTGAGTACGCGCCCGGTCTCTTTGGCATGAATATGAGAACGTTCTTTGCCACCAATGCCGAGCAGGACGGTGATGGACAATTTGATTCCGGAGGCGCGCAGCTTTTTGCCCATCTCGATCATCCGCGCTGCATCTGCACCTTTATTTATATTTTGCAGGGTGACATCATCGCCTGATTCCAGGCCCATATAGGCAATCCGCAGACCATTCTCCCGCAATTCCCGCAGTTGTTCCGGGCTCTTGCGCTTGATGCTCTTGGTGTTGGCGTAGGTGCCGATTCTGGTTACCCAGGGAAGTTTTGTGCGGATTGCGGCAAGGATAGCCAGGAGACGTTCCTGGGAGATAATGAGCGCATCCCCGTCACAGAGAAAAAGACGGTCCTGGTGTCGACAATGAGCGGCTGCGAAATCAATGTCCGCCATGATGGTGCGGTCATCCTTTATCGAAAATCGGCTTCCTTTATACATTCTGCAGAAGGTACATTTGTTGTGTGAACAGCCTGTGGTTATCTGTAACAGAATGGAGTACGCTTCACTCGGAGGTCGGAATATATTTCCTTGATAATGCATAGTCTTAATATAATTTATGGTTAGTAATAAAAATGAAGCATATCAATTCTTACCGTACGAGATATGCGGCGTAATAAATCTCAATTCCTTGAGAATACTCATCAAAGGGACCTTTTGCCAATGAAAGATTCACATCCGCTTTATCCAAATCTGCTGCAACCACTTGAGCTGGGTTTCATGACTCTGAAAAACAGGGTCCTTATGGGCTCCATGCATACCGGGTTGGAAGAAGAAAAAGATGGTTTCCGACGCATGGCCGTCTACTACGCGGCTCGTGCGGCAGGAGGTGTCGGCTTAATTGTTACTGGCGGTGTTGCACCAAACAGGGCCGGTTGGGTTGCCCCCTTTTCTCTTCGTCTGGCGAGTCCTTCTCAGGTCAAAAACCACAAGATCATAACCGATGCAGTTCATGCAGCGGATGGCAGAATCTGCATGCAGATTCTTCATGCCGGAAGATATGGCTATCATCCCCTGTGCGTAGCCCCCACCTCGATCAAGGCTCCGATAAACAGGTTCAAGCCGAGGGAACTCAGCAACCGGGGTATTCGTGCAACTATTGGTGATTTTGTCAAGTGTGCAGGCCTTGCCAGACAGGCCGGTTATGACGGGGTGGAGATAATGGGTTCGGAAGGCTATCTCATCAACCAATTTATTGCCAAAAAAACCAACCACAGAGAAGACCAGTGGGGCGGCTCCTTTGACAATAGGATCAGGTTCCCCTTGGAAATTCTCCGCCAGATCAGGAAAGCTGTTGGTGTAGATTTCATCATTATTTTTCGGCTTTCGATGCTCGACCTGGTAAAAGGCGGCTCGACCTGGGAAGAGATAGTGCAGCTTGCCAGGGAGGTTGAGCGGGCAGGGGCCACTATTATTAATACGGGTATCGGCTGGCATGAGGCGAGGGTGCCGACTATTGCCACCATGGTACCGCGGGCAGGATTTGTCTGGGTGACAAAGCGCTTGATGGGAGAAGTGAGGATCCCACTGGTAACCACCAATCGTATCAATATGCCCGAAGTGGCTGAATCGGTATTGGCAGAGGGATGCTGCGACATGGTCAGTATGGCCAGGCCTTTTCTGGCAGATCCGGAGTGGGTGAATAAAGCAGAGCAGGGTCGGGTTGAAGAAATCAACACCTGCATAGCTTGTAATCAGGCCTGCCTTGACCAGATTTTTGCTCGGAAAACAGCAACCTGCCTGGTCAACCCGCGGGCCTGTCGGGAGACCATAAAACCCTTTGTAAAAGCTGTACAGAAAAAGAAAGTTGCTGTGATCGGTAGTGGTCCCGCAGGTCTTGCCTGTGCTGCAACAGCCGCGGCAAGAGGCCATGCTGTAACGCTTTATGAGGCATCCGGTGAGATCGGAGGCCAGTTTCGACTGGCAAGACAGATTCCGGGCAAGGATGAATTTGAAGAGACCCTAAGGTATTACAACAATCAGCTCAAGCTGCATGAAGTTGATGTACATCTGAAGACCAAACCGAACCCATCCGCTTTGCGAGACTTCGATGAGATTGTCCTCTGTACCGGAGTAGTTCCAAGAAAAATCGAGATTGAAGGCAGTGAGGGAGATAACGTTTCCCTGTATAATGAAGTTTTGCTTGGCCAAAAAAAGATTGGATCCAGAGTGGCGATCATCGGGGCCGGCGGTATTGGTTTTGATCTGGCCACCTATCTGCTGCACGACAGGTCCGGCCCTGAAAGTGTTAAACAATTTATGGCAGAATGGGGAGTCGATATGGAATATGCAGCTGAAGGTGGGCTTGGCGAGGTCCAGACGCCGACTCCCGCGAGGCAGATATTTCTTCTTCAGCGGAAAAAGACCAAGCCGGGCGCAGGTCTTGGCAAAACCACCGGTTGGATTCATCGGTCGGTGTTGAAAAAGAACAATGTGAAGATGCTGAATGGAGTTGAGTATCTTGCCATAAACAAGCAGGGACTGCTCATCCGTCATGACGGCCTGGAACAATTGCTGGAGGTGGATGATGTGGTCATCTGTGCCGGACAACTGTCGCAGCTGGAGCTGGCTGGTGAGCTTGACGCACTGGGTATTGGCTATCACCTTATAGGTGGCGCATTGAAGGCGGCTGAGCTGGATGCCAAACGGGCCATTGAACAGGGAATGGATGTGGCCGATTCTATTTGATGGCGTCGTAAAAACTCTTCATCTGAAGTCTGCGCTCAGGTGAGCGGATAAGAGCTTTGGATAGTATGCAGAGCGCCTTTTTTGGTTAACCAGCTGGAATAGAGATGGAAGTATTCCACTTCAAATTCCGGCGTCTGTAAAAATGCGTTACCGGCTAGAAACTGCTGCAGGGAATGGATGGGGCAATTGCTCAGTCGGGCAAGAGTCAGGTGGGGAAAGAACTTTCTTTTATCTCTTGGAATACCCTTTGCTGCAAGTGTTCTTTCGATGGAGTTGCGGAGGGCAATTGTCCGATCCATGGGTTCGACTCCCGCCCAGAGTATACGCGGAGCACCTCGGGGAGGAAAGGTACCGACTCCTTTTAGACGGAGAGAAAATTCCGGCTGAATAATTTCCTTGAGAGCGTCATCAATATCAAGGATTCTGTTTTCCTCCACCTCTCCAATGAACTTCAGGGTAAGGTGGAACTGATCCATCGGAACGGGTCGTGCATTTGGGATTGATCTTCCAAATCCCTCCAACTCCTTTCGGATCGCTTCGGGAATGTCTATGGCTATGAATAATCTAATCATTGACACAATACCTCTACGTGGCTAACACTTTATATTATAATGAAAAATAAGTATCACAAGCGAATTTACCAATGGAAATTTTAGCCCCAAAAGGCACAGTTTTTTGTTTTTAAGCATTTTTTGTCTGCATGATCATAAGGGAAAGAACATGGAACTGAAAAAGAGCCGTACAATAATCCTGAATGAAGGTAATGATGAAGAAAAGCGGCAGGAGATACTTGATTATTTTCATACGACCTTCGACCTTGATGAACAACTGTATGACCACCTGATCCGTGACGAAGCCTTCTATCTTCGGGCTGAACCTCTCAGGCACCCTCTGATTTTTTATTTTGGTCATACCGCTACCTTTTATATTAACAAGCTAAATATCGCCCGGCTTATTGATAGCCGGATTAATCCAGCCTATGAATCGATGTTTGCCATCGGTGTTGATGAGATGTCGTGGGATGACCTCAATGAGGAAAACTACGACTGGCCAACAGTCGATGAAGTCAGATACTACCGGAAGGAGGTGCGAAATCTTGTTTCTAATGTTATTCGGGAGCTGCCTCTTTCCCTGCCAATAACCTGGGATAGTCCGTTTTGGGTAATTATGATGGGTATTGAACATCAGCGGATTCACCTTGAAACTTCATCAGTTATTATCCGCCGCCTGCCGATTGAGGAGGTTCGTTCTCTGCCTGGATGGGAGATCTGTCCTATGCGGGGAGAAGCACCGGAAAACAGTCTGCTGCCTGTTGCGGGAGACAAGGTTATCCTCGGTAAGACCAAAGAGCATTCTCTGTATGGCTGGGACAATGAGTTCGGCAACCATCAATTCGAGGTATGGGATTTTAAGGCTGCCAGGTACCTGGTGTCAAACGCAGAGTTTCTGCCTTTTGTCGAAGATAATGGGTACGAGAAGGAAAAATATTGGACAGAGGAGGGCCGGAAATGGGTTGAGTTCAGTGAAGCTCGGTTTCCGCACTTCTGGATACAAGAATCCGGGGGCTACCGGCTGAGAATCCTTTCCGCCGTTATCGACATGGCCTGGAACTGGCCGGTTGAGGTCAACTATCTTGAGGCCAAGGCTTTCTGTAATTGGCTGGCGGAGAAAAAAAGTTCCGCGATAAGGCTGCCGACCGAAGATGAATGGTATCGCCTGCACGATGTACATGCTATCCCGGACCAGCCCTTTTGGCAGAAGGCTCCGGGCAACATCAACCTGGAACACTGGGCTTCATCGTGCCCGGTCGACCATTTTCAGTTTGGGGAATTCTTTGATATTATCGGCAATGTCTGGCAATGGACGGAGACTCCGATCTCTGGTTTTGACAAGTTTGAGGTGCATCCTTTTTATGACGATTTTTCTACCCCCACCTTTGATACCCAGCATAACCTGATTAAAGGCGGTTCCTGGATTTCAACCGGAAACGAGGCCACCCGAGATGCCCGCTATGCTTTTCGGCGACATTTCTTTCAGCATGCAGGCTTTCGGTATGTTGAGGCAGAGCAACCCCTGGAAGTACCCCAGGCAATGTATGAAACCGATGGTGCAGTTTCTCAGTACTGTGAGGCCCACTATGGTGGGACATTTTTTGGTGTGGCCAATTTTCCGACAGTCTGTGCGGCAATATGTCTTGACTACATGAAGGGTAGACCGAAAAACAGGGCTCTCGATCTCGGTTGTTCGGTGGGACGAGCCAGTTTTGAGCTGGCCAGGGAATTTAGCTTTGTTAACGGTCTTGATTTTTCCGCACGGTTTATCCGGATCGCTTATCAGATGCAGGAGAAGGGAGTGTTGCGTTATGAACTCCCGGAAGAAGGTGAGATTGTCTCCTACCACGAGAGGAGGCTTGCCGATCTGGGCCTTACTGAAGCCGCAGGCCGGATAGAGTTTTATCAGGCGGATGCCTTGAATCTGAAAACGAAGTTCAGCAACTATGATCTGATACTGGCAGCCAATCTACTTGATCGGTTGTCGAATCCGGGAAAATTTTTGGACACCATACACGAGCGTCTCAATGAGGACGGCATTTTGGTCATCGCCTCCCCATATACCTGGCTCGATGAGTTTACCAGCAGGGAGAACTGGATCGGTGGATATAGAAAGGATGGTGAACCTTATTTGACTCTGGATGGTTTGCGAGCTCGTCTGAAACCGCATTTTCTGGAAGTGGCTGCTCCTCGTGATGTAGAATTCGTCATCAGGGAGACCAATCGAAAATTCCAGCATTCAATCAGCCAGGTTACGGTCTGGCGAAAAATAAAATCATAAACAGGAACACTTACTATCATGATCTGGAAAACTCTTCGCCGTTACAAGCTCACCCTTGAGTACGATGGCACTAATTTTAGCGGTTGGCAAAAGCAAAACGATGCCCGGACAGTGCAGGGGGATCTGCTGAAAGGCGCAGAACGGGTCTTTGGCGAGAATAAAATAGATGTTCAGGGCTGTGGCCGCACCGATGCCGGGGTTCATGCGCTGAAATATGTGGCTCACCTTGAAGTGGTCAGCAACAAGGAACCGGAAACGGTGGCAGAAATGTTGAACGACACTCTGCCAAAAGATCTTGCCGTCCTGAAGGCAGAAGCTGTCGATCCACGCTTTCACGCCCGTCACAACTGCATTGCCAGAAGTTATACGTATCAGCTGCGACAGCGGAAATCAGCCTTTGCCAAACGCTATAACTGGTGGATACGCGAGAAGCTTGATGTCGCTGCCATGCAAAGTGCCGCTGAGGTGATGGTCGGCATGCACGATTTCGTCAACTTTGCCGAAAGGCAGGAACTGAAAAAGTCGACCAAGGTGCAGGTTCATAGAGTCAACGTTGGTGTTGAAGACAACGATTTAATCACTGTCAGGGTGGTTGGCTCACATTTCCTGTGGCGAATGGTACGCCGGATGGTCGGGGTCCTGGTCGAGGTCGGATGTCACAGGCTGACTGAAGAAGATATTTATAGTTTTCTCCACACTCCTTCAATGGTGCCGTTCAATAATACGGCACCGGCTGCAGGTCTGTTTTTTGAGAGAGCCTTCTACGACGAAGATGAGTTAGGTAAATTTTTAGTGTCTGGTCCGGTATAAGCTGAACTTCAATTTTCTGACTGCTCCGATCGACTCAGGCAGCTGCCATTTTCATGATCAAAGATGTGCAGCTTGTCTGTAGCCAATTTCAAGTAAAGAGAGTCGCCACGTTTAAACCGGTGTGCCGGGTCAAGTCTGACGACCCCCTGAAGTTTACCGTTTTGTGCCACTCTTCGATCAAGTTCCTCGGGAAGCGAAAAGAGTTGTTGTTCCTCTTGTAAGTCCAGTTCAAAATGGACAAAGGCGTCGGCTCCCAGCCATTCGACCATGGATATGGTGACCGGCATCAGCAATCCTTTCTCGTTTTCGTCTGCCACCCTGAGATGTTCCGGACGCAGGCCGACAATGACCTCTCCCATTGATTCGGTTCCCTCCATCGTCAAGAGATCAACAGTACCTTTAGTTCCCGGCAGATGCAGTCTGTCTTTCTTTAACTGCCCCGGGAAAAAATTCATAGCCGGAGAGCCGATAAAGCCTGCAACAAAAAGATTAGCAGGGTGATTGTAGAGCTCTCGGGGAGTGCCGACCTGTTGCAACAGGCCTCTGCGCAGAACGGCCAACCTGTGTCCCAGGGTAATCGCCTCGATCTGGTCATGGGTTACGTAGACCATGGTGGTTTTCAACTGTTCCTGGAGGTTGGCAATTTCACCCCGCATCTCGTTTCTCAATTTTGCATCAAGATTGGACAACGGCTCGTCGAGCAGAAAGACATCCGGCTCACGAACCATGGCCCTGCCCATGGCCACCCGCTGCCGTTGTCCGCCGGAGAGGCTTGCCGGCATACGCTTCAGCAATTCCCCGAGTTGCAGGGTGTCGGCCGCTTTTTCCACCCTTCGCCTGATCTCCTGTCGGTCCATCCCTGCAAGTTTGAGTGGGAAGGCTAAATTTTCCTGCACACTCATATGAGGATAAATGGCATAACTCTGGAACACCATGGCCATGTTCCTCTCCCGGGGATCAAGATCATTTATAAGCCGGCCGTCTAGCCTTACCTCTCCGGTACTTACCGATTCCAGGCCGACGATCATATTCAGCAGGGTTGATTTTCCGCAGCCTGAAGGACCGAGCAGGATGAAGAACTCACCGTCGCCTATGGTCAGGGAAATATCCTTGACCGCTTCTGTGCCGTCGGGGAATCTTTTGCTGATGTTCTTGAGTTGAATTTCTGCCATGGTTTACCTGTAAAGAGGGGAGAACGTCATTTTCATCCTTTAATAGCTCCGGCGGTGAGTCCCGCAACAATACGTCGCTGGAAAACAAGGACCAGAATAATGAGTGGAATGGTAACGACTACTGCTGCAGCTGCAATCGAACCTGTGGGTTGCTCGAAACGGGAGCTGCCGGTAAAGAAGGCTATGGCCGCCGGGACTGTCCGTGCCTGATTGGTAGAAGTGAGTGAAATGGCAAAAAGAAAGTCATTCCAGGCAAAAATGAAGACCAGGATGGCGGCACTGAAGACGCCTGGTGCTGCCAGTGGGACAATAACTTTCCAGAAGGCCTGGAAGGGTGTCGCGCCATCAACCCTGGCCGCCTTGTCCAGATCCCAGGGAATTTCGCGAAAAAAGGCGGCAAGTGTCCATATTGCGAGAGGAAGGGTCAAGGTGATATAGGGCAGGATCAGCCCAGGCCAGGTGTCATAGAGACCAATAAAACGCCACATATTGAACAGCGGGCCGACAATGGATACCGGCGGAAACATGGCGATAGAAAGAGCCAGTGCCATAAACAATTTGCGTCCTGCAAATTTTAACCTGACTACGGCATAGGCGGCAAACATGGCGATCAGAATAGCCAGGATCGTCGAAAGCAGGGCGATTCCCAGCGAATTCCACAGGGCTGCAGGGAACTGCGCGTCGATGAAAATGGCTCGGTAATGTTCGAAGGTAACGCGTTGCGGCCAAAACCTGTGATCGTTGAGGTCGGCTGGGTACTTCAGGGAAAGTGAGAGAACCCAGACAATCGGGGTCAGGGCGTAGCACACTGCTAAAATACTGCCGACTGCCCAGCATATTCGATCAAGGCTGTGCTTCGAGCTGCTCATCTATCCTCCTCGCCGGTCAGGGTCCGGGAAATATCAAATCCCTTCAGATAAATGACGGCGATCAGCAGAACACAGCAAAAGATCAGGATCGACACTGCAGAACCAAGTCCCAGGTTAAGCCGGGAGATCAAGGCATGGTAGCCTATGATGGAAACCGTTTCGGTTTTTTGCGCCCCTCTGGTCTGGACAAACACAGTATCGAAAATGCGAAAGGCATCGAGGGTACGAAAGAGAAGAGCTACTGCAATGGTCGGTTTCATGATCGGCAGGGTTATCAGGGTGAATCGTTGCCAGGCAGATGCACCATCCACTCGAGCGGCCCGTAACAGGTCTTCAGGTACCAGGGTGAGGCCGGCAAGCAGCAAGAGGGCCATAAAAGGCGTAGTCTTCCAGATTTCGGTAAAGATGATAACGAGAAAGGCGCTCCAGCGTTGGCTGAACCAGGAAAGCTCAAGCCCTGTGAGACTGTTGATGAAACCAGTGGTCGGGATGAAAGCGAATTTCCAGATCAGGGCGGCCACCACGGTGATGATGCCATAGGGAATGAGCGTTGCCGCCCTGACCAGCCTGCGGCCGACAAGAGCCCGATGCATCACCAGGGCCAGGGCCATACCCAATAACAGCTCTACGCTGACCGAGCAGGCAGTTATTATTACAGTGTTGAGCAGTCCCTCCCACCAGACAGGAGAGCTGAGAACGGACAGGTAATTATCCGCACCTGTGAAGGCCCGACTGTCGGGGAAGCGCAGATCATAGCGGAACATGCTGAGCCAAAAGGCATAGAAAATTGGATAGACGGTTACAGTGATCATGGCGATCAGGGCCGGGGCGCAGAGCAGCAAGCCAAGCCTGTGGTCGCTCTGTCGGCTCGATTTCACAACAGTCCCTCCGAATGCAGAGCCTGATCTATTCTTTCCCGCAGACGGCGCACATCTTCTTTGGGATCGATGGAACGCATTGGATGCAGCGTATGGCTGATGGCCAGAGAAATATCGTTGTAGAGAGGTGTCTGAGGGCGTTGCACTCCGCTTATGAGGGTTTCCAGAAGAATATCGGCAAAGGGAAAAACCTTCCTGACCTGGCTGTCCTGGTAGAGGGATATGATTGTGGGAGGAAGCCCTCCTTTTATCGCAGACAGGCGCTGGTTGTTTTCCGAGGCCAGGCAGGAGGCTGCAGCAAAGGCCAACTGGCTATGATCGGAAAAGGCGCCGATACCGAGGTTGATGCCGCCGAGAGTGACCCGGCTTGGGTGGTCCGGAGAGATGGCAGGCCAGCGGGCCCAGCCCATGTGTTGTGCGATTTCCGGGGCATTTTGTCTGGCACTGGGCCAGACAAAGGTATAGTTGACCATAAAGCTTGAGTCTCCGGTCTCAAAGGCCAGGCGGCACTCATTTTCCCGGTTTGTAGCAAGAGACACCGGTGCCGCGGGTGATGTAGCAAGACGTTGCATCACGCTCAAGGCTTTTCGGGTCGCTGCCTCCTCAAGTTGTATTTGATCACCTTCCAGGATAGTGGTCCCGGCTGAAGCCAGCAGCGAGTTGAAAAATACCGTCAGTCCTTCATATCTCTCTCCCTGAACCTGTATGGTGCCGTTTTCTCCAAGGGATTCTGCTATTGCTATCATTTCCTCCCAGGTCTTGGGGGGTGAGTCAACCCGATCGGTCCGGTACCAGAGCAGCTGGGTATTGGTGGTGAAAGGCGCAGCCTGGAGATGACCCGCAAAGGTCGCACTTTTGACCGCGCTGCCCAACCGTCCTCCTGTGATTCCAGCGACCCGTTCTTCCGGCCAGGGTTGAATCCATCCGGCTGCGGCAAATTCCGCCGTCCAAATGACATCCATACCTATAATATCGATGGCTGAATCATGGGCAGCCAATCGCCTCACCAGCTGCTCTCTTTGTTGATCGGCGTCTGCCGGCAATGGGACGAGAACTATAGTGTATTGACCATCCGATTGCCGGGAGCAGCTCTGGGCTGCATCGACAAAGGCACCTGAGGGTTCATCAAAGACATACCAGTTGAGTGTAGGGGTTGTGGACGGTGGCTCTCTGGTACAGCCTGCGGCGAACAACAGCATAATAAGGGCAGTGGGGAGAATAAGGATTTTCCGGATATGAGACTTAATCATCTTTTTCCCCGTCGCTTCTGCTTTAGCGTTACTGTCGGCGAAATTTTATTTGCAAATACCATGCGAGATGCGCAAAAACCTCAAATTTGATTTTCTATCGACAGGGCAGCAGCTGGGAAGGTAAGCGTTCGGAATTTTTGTGGGGATTTGTCCTCTTTAATCGGAAAATGTCCTGTACAACTGGATTGTGCAGGTTGGTGGAAATGACTGTTACTTATCTCTCCCGGTAAGGTGCATGATAGCCTGATTGGCTATGGTCAGACCAAAAATCCCGGTAATGGTCGGCAAGCTGCCCAATATGTTTCGTTGTCGGCCTCTGGTAAAGGGAGTCTCTCCAACGATTGCTTCTTCTTCCGGCAGCTGGTAATCAAAATCAATTTTTTCAATAGAATAAACACAGAAAATTCCCTTCTCGATGCCCCTTCTCCTTAAGCGCTTACGCAGATGTTTGGCAAGCGGACAGTTGGAGCTGGAAAAGAGGTCTCCGGAACGAATGAATGTTGGGTCGGTGCGCAGCGCAGCACCCATTGAGCTGATGATTGGAATCTTGCGCCGATATGCTTCATGCAGCAGTTGTGTTTTGGGATTAAGAGAGTCTATGGCATCTATCAGCAGGTCGGGTTGAGGATGAAGAATCCGATCCAGGGTATCCTCACCGGCAAAGAGTTGCATGGCCTCTACCTGGCATTGCGAATTGATGGCCAGAGCTCTTTCCCTGGCAACCTCTGCTTTCGCTCTGCCAAGTGTTGTTTCAAGAGCGATTATCTGGCGGTTGAGGTTACTGGGCTGAATGGTGTCGTGGTCAACAAGTCGCAGGTGACTGACCCCGGCGCGCACCAGTCCTTCAACAGCATAGCCTCCCACCGCTCCGAGGCCCACCACCGTCACCCTTTTTGATTGGAGGAGTCGGAAACATTCATCACCGAGCAATAGTTGTGTTCTTATAAATCTGTCTTTTATGATATCACTCATTTCATACTCCTGTAACAATGTAACAAGGCCTGAATAATGCCGATTAGAGCGTCTGACCCTTTGGCCTGATGTAGAAACGGAAATAACCGACCAGATTGCTGCTGATAAAGACAGCCTCCATCAGTACGGCCGCAGGAGATCCGGCGAGAAAATTATGAACGATCCACAAACTGGTACCGACCAGCATCAGCTGCCTGAGAGGTTTGTCTTCTTTGCAAAATGAGGCCGCCGTCCCGAAAAGGCCTCCGGTGCAACCGAGGATGGACAGCAATCCTTCGTAGGTGAATATAGAAATAACGATTGTGGCAAACATAAAGAGTCCCATGAGTCTCTTCGAAGTGGAAAACATGCTGGTCGTGAAGCGAGCCGCAGCAAGCAATCCGAGGCAGGCCGCCGTCCAGTGGCCGAGCAGCATGAAATGGGCGGAGATTAATGTGCAGGAAACCAGCAGGCAGGCGACGATTTTCTTTCGTTCCTTGAACTGAAAGGACAGCGTATCGGTGCAGATGGCAATCCCTATCAGGATCTGTGATAATAAAAAATTAGACATTCGGCAGTTGGCCTCTCGCAGCTATGGGTGAGCATGAAAATGACACTTATTTTCAGTCACTATACAATGTTCATGAAAAAATGGGATAAAGAGAATTCTTACTCTCCCATGGAGAACAATTCAGCTGCAGTGTATCGCCTGCCGACAACATCCTCTGGAAAAATATTTACATCGCCAAAACTGTACAGACATTGACAGGTTTTGGAAACATTGATCACAAAATCGGCAAGCACTTTATGGAGCGTGTTGGGCAGAACCTGCTCAGGTCCATTAAACAGCAATACCGGCTCGTTCCTATAGACAACACGGCTGGAGGCGAACGCCAGACAGACATTCACCTGAATTTGTTTGAATAAGGAAAGTGGTTCGTTTGTTGACAGGTGGAACGGCTTGTCATCCATCATCAGCAACACCCCTGCCTGAGACCGGTCGATCCGAAGCCTGATGTCGGAAAACGGTACTGTTTCGAGCTGCTCGTTGAGTTGATCGATGAATGTATGTCCATCACCTTTTGACTTCCTGGTGAGGAGCTTGATTCTGTTGGAGATCAGTGAACCCCTGAGTGTTTTCACCTCAGGAAGACAATTGCCGATCACAACAAAGAGTGGCAGCCGGTTGCGAACAATATCTCTCGCGATCTGGAAATGATCAGCCCGCATGACTGCTGTGATAGTCTTTTCAAGGAGTTGATTCGAGTTATCCCGGATCTCCGCCGGCAGGGTTCTCAGCCAGCGTGCCAGCTGGTCCTTAAGCTCATCCTTGATCCGATCTGATGGCCGAAGGGAGCGGATGTCGGCTGGCGGGGAGGCAAGACCTGGTGCAAGTCGGTTTGCTTTTTCCAACAAGCTCTGTATATCTGCTGAAATTTCACTCCAGCGGGTAGATGAGGCAAGTTCGACAAAATTGATCCATCTCGAGTAATCGAGCCGCCGCCCGACTTCGATCCGATCTGTCTCATAAAACCAATCACCTGCAACTGTGAGTTGTTCTACAAGTTCTGGAGTGGAGGCAAAGACAGCGAGGGCAACGGTTCGTTTGGTCGGATTGACACGTCTGAGATGTCCGCCCTGTTCGGTTAATGTGGGCAAGTCTGCAAAGGGTGCTAATTTTTTGCAGACATAGGTCGGATTGATGGTTTCCAGGATTCTAAGGAAATCCCCTCCCGATTTTGGACCATCTTGAGCGTTTTGACCGGGAAATTGAAACAGGTTGAGGTGAGGGCTCAGTTCGAACCACCTGCTTTCCGTCAGTGTGCGGAGCCCCCGTGTTCTCGCTTTAATCAGTTTCATAACCTTCTTTACTGCTGTGCATGCTAGTCCAGAGACCAAGGAAAAAATTACGGGCATTGGCGCCGAGCGTCCGGGAACGGTAGCCTCCCTCCTGCACGACCAGGGTCGGCAGCTGCAGATCACCAATCATCTGGCCGTTCAACTTAAGGTCGGCTGCCGACAGGGACCAGGTTCCTGTGGGGTCATTACGGACCGTATCCAAACCAAGAGCCAGCACGAGAAACTGAGGATTGAATTTTCGCACCCGTTTCAGCGCCCGATAAAGTACCCGTCTGTAGCCTTCGCCATCGAGTGATTCCGGCATCGGATAATTCCTGTTAAAGCCTAACCCTTTACCTTCCCCGGTTTCGTCTGCAAATCCGGTGAAATATGGGTAGGCAAAACTCGGATGACCATGAATTGAAATCGTCTGGACATCGTTGCGTTGATAAAAAATATTCTGGGTACCGTTGCCATGGTGGTAATCTACGTCGAGAACCGTAACTTTTCCCAGCGAGCTCAAGTAATTGGCAGCTACGGCACTGGAGTTTAAATAGCAGAATCCACCAAAAACTTTGCGCTCCGCATGATGGCCGGGAGGACGAACCAGGGCGTAACTGATACGGTAGCCCTCCAAAATCTGGTTGGCGGCAGTCAAGGCACAATCAACGGCTCCTTTGGCGGCTGGGTAAGCATTCCGGTTGAGCGGGGTAAAGGTGTCAATGCAGTAATAACCGGCACGGACCGGCATTTCTTTGGGTGGCTTCCTGCCGTTCCTGATCGGGAAAACATAAGGATAGACCGATTTTCCAGGTTCTAGCTTTTGGCACATCCGCTTGAGGTATTCGACAAATTCTGACTTATGGACTGCTTTAATATATTTTTCAGGAAAATGGTTGGCTCGAATGGTATCAAAAAGGCCGGTCGGCATGATGCCTTTCTGAATTGATGAAATCCGTACCGGAGCCTCCACATAGCCACGTTCATGGATATGATGGATGTCATGTCCCTCGTTGACGATCAGGGCGATCCGTTTATCGACGGAGACTGATGGCGGAATTTTAATAATTTTGGTTCTGTTGTTGTAGCGGGGGGCTCTGAAAATGACTGGATCATCCCGGAAAGACTCTACTACCATGGCAATGTATTCCGGTGTACAGAGCTTGCCGTATTTTCTGGTGAGTATTGCATGCACCACTTTCTTAGCGTAGTCGCGTGAAAGTGTCTTTGTTTGCCCAAGGCCATCGAAAAGAAGATATGGCGGGTTTTCGCCGCCTTCTTTTAATGGCGTTTCATAGGCGGTATTGATGATAGGCAGGGCTCCAAAACGTTCATAAAACCGAAGACGGGCTTTATTCTGCCTGAGTATGGCTTTGTCACTGCACAGGGCTGGGTCATCGGGCAGACTCTCAAGAAAAATGCCTGTAGTCTGGAGTCGTTTTGCTTCGTCCCGCACACGGATGTATAAAGCACTTCCGATGCCACCCGAAGTTACCAGATCAACAGAGATGAAATCCAGGTAGCAGAAATGCAGGTCCGGAGCGTGGTTGAGTATTGCGAACCCCTTGACGTTACCTTTATTGTCATTGGCGACAAAGAGAATAGTTCTGAGTCTGTATTTGAGCGGATCAGCCAGTTTGCCGGCCAGCTTGGTTGCAGTCTCCTCCGGTAGCCCAGCGAATTGCAGGCGCAGTATTCGCTGCACCTCGCTGATCGCCTCCCTGTCAATGGCCAGGGCGTTGTCGTATATCCGCCTGATTCTAAACATATCAGTAAATTTTTCGGTAGATTATTCTATCGTCACCCTCCCGATAGAAATCTTTAAGATGGCTCACCAACTGATAGTTGTTTTTCTCGTAAAACAATCTGGCCGGGAGATATCCCTCTGTTGACGATGTCTCGATGTAGATATGACCTGACCCTGACTGTTTCAGTCTCTTTTCCATTTCCCGGAGAAGTATGGTGCCTGTTCCCTGTCGACCGTTTTCCGGATCGACTGCAATCCAGTAAATATCAAAACGGTTGACGGTGAGTGGAATCGGGCCAAAACTGATAAATCCAAGTAACTGCTGCTCTTGATCAAATGCAGCAAGTGTCTGGTAATCCTCTACCGGGTCAAAAGTGGCATAAACGACTTCAATTGCCACGTCGATTTCGCATTGCAGAAAATTATTTTGCTTTTTTATGATCCGGACAAGATGCTCCTGGTCTTCCGGGATGATGGGACGAATCAATATATTCATAAGCTTCTGATGTTCACAAAGGTAACAAATTTTTCAACCATAGCCGTGTAATCAAGCCCGCTTCTCTGTACTGCCGCAGGAAAGCCGGCATCCGGACTGAGGCAGGGGTTGGCATTGATCTCCAGTACATAAATTTTACCATTATTATCAAGCCGGAGATCAACCCGACCATAATCCCGCAGGCCAAACATTTGATAACATTGGGTTGAAACTGCATTCATCTCTGCTACGGCACTTTCCGGAAGTGTTGGAAACGTTCGCCTTGTTTCCTTATACTCAATTGACTCGGGTTCCCATTTCGCCCGGTATCCGACAATCTTAAATAAGTTTTCAGGAAAACCGGAAAAATCAATTTCCGCAGCAGGAAGCACTTCGGGATTGATCGAACCTGTCAGGGAGATATTGAATTCGCGGCCGTCAATATACTCTTCTACCACAATTGGGCCAAATATACGATGGAACTCCCGCAGGGTTTCAGGTAAACGGCTGGGATCGGATATCACCGATTCCTGGTCTATACCGATGCTGGCATCCTGAAACTGCGGCTTCAAGATAACCGGAAATTTTAGCTGGTCTACCTTCAGCACCTCTCTTCCTGAAAAGAGAAAGGATCTAGGTGTATTCAGTCCGGCAGCCTGCAGGGCCAACTTTACCAGATGTTTATCTGTGGTTGACATCAATGCGGCAGCTGAGGAGCCGGTAAACGGAATGTTCAGCAGTTCCATAACCGCCGCGGGATGGGCGACAAACTGAGGATTGTCATCGACCGATTCGCAGAGATTGAAAGCCATTGAAATTTTCGCTTCTGCTGTCTCTCGGACAAACCGACCCAGGTTCCTGGTGAAAGGGATGCGGGCAGTCTGATAGCCAAGATGATCAAGAGATGTTTCGATTGCCTCGACCTGCTCCATGACATCAAGCGAAGACTGCCAGTTGACTTGTCCCTTGGGGATCGGCTGGTTGTGAACAAGGCCAATGAGGCCTCTGCTATTTTTCACTTCAGCTCCAGTCTTTGCAAGGCAGCGCCGATTATCATGTTAATCAGCTGTTGATAGCCGATATCATGTTTGCCGGCCAGAATGCAGAGATCGGAAATTTCCGGATGGAGACCGGCCAGGGAATTGATCTCGATAAAATTTGGCTGACCGTGTGCATCGGAGCGCAAGTCCACTCGTCCGGCATCGTTACAGCCCAGTGCTGCATAACAGGCGAGAGCAACCTCTACCGCCTTACTGGCTTCGGGGTCGTCTACCTTGCGGTATTCTACCAGGCCCTCAAAATTTGCCTTGTTATGATAGGAATAGACATCCGGTTCTGAGTTGTCCAGCAGAATTACCTCCATAATACCTATTGACCTGGCATCTGCTCCATTGCCGACAATTCCTACAGTAAACTCCCTGCCGGGCAGAAAGGTCTCAACCAGTACCGGTTGCTTAAAGGTCGCGAGCAACTCAATGCAGGTGGCCTGCAGCATTTCCCGGTTGGTGATTTTGGAAGCAGCTGTCACACCTTTTCCTGTACCTTCGGCTACCGGTTTAGCAAAAAGCGGATAGGGCAGATCGACGCCCGTGAGATCGTTTTCACAATTAACCACTGCAAAGGCCGGGGTGGGCAGTCCGCGATCCCTCACCACGTGCTTGGAGATGCCCTTGTGCAGGGTTACCGCCTGAACAAGCGGTCCGGAAAAAATGTAAGGAATCTGATAGGCATCGAGCAGGGCGGGGACCTGGGCTTCCCGGCCCAACCCATACAGTCCCTCGGCTATATTAAACACCAGATCCCAGCGTTCGTTGTTGGCAAGGTGCTGCACCAGACTGGTCACGTTGCCTATTCGCACCGGTTCATGTCCCGCACCCCGGATGGCATTCTCAATGGCATCAATCGTGCTGCTCTTGTCAAATTCGGCTGTCTCTTCTTCACTCATGCCCAAAGCAAGGTAATCGTCGCGAAGATCATATGTCATACCTATACGCATTGGGATTCCTATACGCATCGGGATACCTCACGCTTATCCTGAGCTGAACTGCAAGTCGGCATATCAGGATAACGATACACATTGCCTTCATAGTTCCTGATTAACAGGTCACCACCGTCGCGTCCTACAACCGTTTCAGGAATAAGTGGAATCTTTCCTCCTCCTCCGGGAGCATCAATGACATAGGTCGGTACGGCGTAACCGGTTGTATGGCCACGCAGACCCTGATAAATTTCAAGACCTCTTGAAACCGGAGTTCTAAAATGTGAGGATCCCAAAATAGGATCGCACTGGTAGAGGTAATACGGTTTGACTCGTATTTTCATCAGGCCATGCATCAGGCTGCGCATTGTTTTGACGGAGTCGTTAATCCCAGCCAGCAGAACCGTTTGACTGCCAAGTGGAATTCCGGCATCTGCAAGCATGGTACAGGCCTGGCGAGCTTCTGCCGTCAGTTCGTCGGGATGCATACAGTGGATGCTTATCCAGAGAGGGTGATATTTTTTCAGGATAGCCACCAGCTCGGCAGTGATACGTTGAGGCAGAACAAAAGGGGCCTTGGTGCCGATACGAATGACCTCGACATGAGGAATTTTCCGAAGTTTATCAAGCAGCCAGTCAAGTTGTCCGTCGGCAAGAGTGAGTGGATCGCCGCCTGAGATGAGGACGTCCCTGATTTCATCGTGGCGAGCTATGTAGTTGATAGCCTGCTGCCATTGTTTTATTCCGCCTTTTTTTCTTTGACCGACCATTCGTGAGCGGGTGCAATAACGGCAGTAGCTTGAACAATAGTCGGTTACCAGGAAAAGAACCCGGTCCGGATATCGATGGATTATGCCTTTGACAGGACTGTGGCTCTCTTCTCCCAGAGGATCCAGTGCCTCCCCGGGTGAAACCAGAAATTCGTCGGCAACCGGAATCATTGCACGCCTTATTGGCTGGTCAGGATTATTTGGGTCAATAAGGCTGGCATAATAGGGAGTGATGGCAAGTGGCAGGGCTGTGTTTTGAAATTGAAAACCATTTCGTTCATTCTCGGATAGTCGGAAAAGTTTTTCCAACTGCTTGAAACTGGTGATGCGGTGGCGAAGTTGCCAGCGCCAGTCGTTCCAGTTTTCTTCTGTGACGTTTGGAAAATAGTGATGACGAAAAGGGGAAATTGCTTGTTGGGCAGGAAGGAGGGTGGAGAACTTATTATTCCTGCTTGGAGGCTCTTCTTGCTCCTCGACTAAAAACTTTTGAACGCTCATAATGATTACCTTTAGAAAAGATTTAAGATTGATATTCAACGACCAGTCAAAGTCTCTACACCATGAAGTTATATCAATGATTTTATGTTATTATCTGTGTCAGGATTTTTTGTCGCAATGTGACAATAAATGGATCTTGGGAAAGTCTCTTAGAGGTAAGTACTCATGCGCCGTATGGCAATGCATGTAAGTTATGTTTATTTTGCGTACATACATTATTTGGGGCGCTTGGGCAATACTTTTTTTGAAACATTTTCATTTGATTTGAAGTGTTGGTTTACCCGAGCCGGGCAGTTGTTATTAAAGGTTTCGCAATACTTCAATGGAGTTGTATATTCTGCCTATTTCTGCTCACTCTACGCCTGCAGCAAAATTGTTGCGCCGCAACTTTAAAGATGCATTCGCTTAGGTGGGCTCACGCTGGTAAACTGGAAACAAGTCCGGATTCTTCAAATTACCCCTTGAGTAATGTAAGTGCCCTGTCGAATACTCCAACTGATTGATTTCAAAAGTGTTTACAGATTGCCTTCTAGATGAGGCAGGCTTTCTAGAGTGATGCACTATTTATTTTCTCTAAAACAAGGTGCATTATATTTGTTGCACCTCCCGTCATGGAAGCATTCCAAATAATAAGGCGAAAGACTCCAACCTGACAGCATATTTTGTGTCATTTCCACAAAATTTTCCTTCTTTGGTTCCGAGAACCAGATTTTTACAGGGTGGGCGGGTAACTCCCGCTGGAAACGCTTATTGCACGGGGTGTCTGAAAAAAATCGGCGCCTAGTCAATTTTTCCGGCACAGAAGTTGCTAATTATAGAAAACACCTTATGCGCACAATAAAAGATGCGTAGTTCAGATGTGGGACTTTTTATAGGAGGAGGGCAACGCAAGAACACATTCAGCACCACGGCACTAATGTAACCACAGCAGTACATGTTTATTATTCAATTTATGAGGGTTGTTATGACAAAGAATCATAGGATTTTTTTGTTTGCAGCGTTGATGATCGCAGCCATTGGAATGTGGCTGGAACCGGCTTGGGCCGGAAAACTGCAGGACGCTATCGCCTCGGTCCCTGAAGGAACCGGCAAGGGTCAGATTGATCCCAGTAAACCTGCTGGTTTTCTAGGTATTCCTGGTGGCCCACAGGTAAACTTGATTGTCGCATTTTTTTGGGCAGTATGGGTTGGTTGGATTTTTTCTACGGTAGGTGCGTTCGGCGGTGTTATGGCCGGTGTGGGTCATATGAGTATTTTTGGCCTCGGTGGCTATGCGAAATCTTTCAAAGAGACAGCCCCCTCACTGAACAAAGCCATTACCGACTCCATTCGCGGCTCCAACCAGTATCTGGTTGGCCTGTCCGCTCTCATCTCGTCCTTTAACTATTATCGTATGGGACGTCTCGTTGTGCCTCTGGCCGTGTCTCTGGGACTCGGCTCTATACTCGGTGCCTGGGGCTCGGTAACCCTTTCAGCGGGCAAGATTTCCTTTTCCCAGTATCAGGGATATTTTGGTCTTTTTGTCCTGGCTCTCGGTATTTATCTCTTATACGAGACATCTGCTGCCGGACAAGCCAGTAAAAAGAAGGCCAAATCGGCGGCACAGGCTTTCGAAGCAACCGTCAAAAAGCAGAAGAGTGGTGAAAAAATTGACACAGCTGCACTGGGCGTAAAAGTTACAAAATTCTCCATGACAGAAGTCCTTTTTACTTTTTACGGTGTTGAGTTTAAATTCAACCCGTTAATCCCCTTTTTAGGTGGTATTGTAATTTCCGCGGTTGCCGCATTTCTCGGTGTAGGTGGCGGTTTTCTGCTCGTGCCCTTTTTGACCAGCGTCGCCGAACTGCCGATGTATCTGGCAGCCGGGACATCGGCCCTGGCAGTACTTATCAGTATGATCACCAGTATCATTACCCTCATTTCCAAAGGTGTTCAGTTTGACTGGATATTGATTGGTCTTGAACTAGTCGGTATCGCCGTAGGCTCGGTTATCGGTCCCAGAACGTCGAAATATTTCTCCGACCTCTGGCTTAAAAGATTATTCATCGTGCTGGCTTTGTATGTCGGTGTTGATTATGTATTACGAGGTTTTCTCAACTACAGAATGTTCGGTTAAAACATAACCGGCCTTGTGTTCTTAGACTTATAATTCGTCAGGCAAAAAGGCTCCGGGCCCAAACCCCGGAGCCTCTAATATGGACTCACTCAACTCATTTATTCTATTTTTTGATCCCTGGCTCATTGCTCCGTTCAGGTGGCTGCCTTCAGCGACTGCAGGATATCTCCTTGGTGTGGTGGTACTCGCCCTTTACTGTATTGTTTTGGGAGATCTATCAGCCACAGTGGTTACTTATTTCAATAAACAATACTTAGCAAAAATACAGGGTGAGATGGATCGGCATCACAATCTCTCTGAGAAAGCACTTATGCTCGGTGACAAGGCGAGCTATAAGGCCGTCAACAAGCAGGCTCTCGATGCCTTTGGACATTCTTTTTCGCTTGGTGCAGCAATTTTCTGTGTCTCTATCTGGCCAATGCCTTTTGCTCTTGCCTGGTTAAATCTGCGTTTTGTTGATGCTCCCATGGAATTCCCTTTCTCTTTCCCATTTCTCGGCGATACCATTGAGTATTTCCCTTCTTTCCTGTTGTTGTATATTGCAACGAGAATGGTCTATTCCCGCCTGATGAACAATTTTACCTGGTATTCAGAAACAAAAGCAAAGCTGGCAGGACAGCAAGTGTAAGGTGCCCACAGGTTGAGACACTGATGATCAACACCTCAGCAGGAAAAAATGCTATGTGGCATTTCTGTCGTTATTGGTTCAAGGAACTTTTCTTGCCGGGCCGCCTTCTGCACGACAAACATGCTGCATTTCGCAGGGTCCTGCAACTGGATAGCCGGGCCCTTGATCTTCTCGCCGACCTGGAATCCCACCTGCTGGGACAAGACCCGGCTGACCATTTTCGAATAAATCATCAGTGTGATCAGGTTATAGAGACGGTTGGGGCCATGACTAATCAGCTTCATGCCATGAATCCTCCTGCCTACAGGCAATTGCTCAAAAGGCACTCCGAATTAGCCGCAGAAATAAAAATGATGATGGTTCCGGCAGCGGTCCAATCTTCACCACCCTATACACTCCCGCTGCAACAGGCAGCCGACCATCCCGGGCTTACCGGCGGCAAGGCAGCCAATCTGTCTGCCGCGGGACGGGCAGGAGTAATTATCCCAAGGGGTTTTGTCATCACCGCCAATGCCTTCCACCGCTTTATTTGTGACAACAACTTAGAAAATGAACTGGCCAGGCGTTTTCGTCTGGTCCATGCCGACGATAATGATACGATTATTCGTATCACCGGAGAATTGCAGGAGCTTATTCTTGGTTGTGATGTTCCAGCAGATATTGCCGACCAGATCAACCAAGGTGTCGAGTCGTTAATGGTTACTGATCTCCTGGCTGTTCGTTCCAGTGCGCTGGCGGAAGATGGCCAGGTGTCATTTGCCGGCCAATACGCCAGTGAACTGGATGTACCAACTTCAGAAGTCATCGCCGCATATAAAAGAGTCATTGCCGGAAAATATTGTCCGCGGGCTATAACATATCGAATCCGCCATGGGTTAAGTGATGCGGATACCGCAATGGCCGTACTTGTCGTGCCGATGATTCAGCCACTGATCTCAGGGGTTATGTACACACTCGATCCGGCGACTCCGGTGAGCAAAGATTTTCTTGGTGTGTATGCCGTGTCAGGGCTGGCAGAAGGCCTTGTGGATGGATCTCGGACACCTGAAAAATATCATCTCCTCCGGGAAGAGAGCGCCCTTTCGCAAGAATGGCCTGTCCATGATAATTCACTGTTAACCACAAAAGAATTACAGCAACTTAGAAAATGGGGATTGCAACTGGAGACGTATTTCGGCTGTCCGCAGGACATTGAATGGGCCCTCGATAATAATGGTTTAACCGTTCTACAAAGTCGGCGCCTGCATCAGAAAAAAGACCCTCCTCCGGCGAATGTGCCTGCCGTCGATCTGACCAGGCTCCTTTACAGTAACCTGCATTGCGCTTCGTCCGGAATAAGCTGCGGCCCCGTTTTTTTCGCACTCACCGGTAATGCATTCCGCAATATTCCTCCCGGTTCCGTGGTTGTCACCACAACTCTTCGCCCGGCCCTGTCGCAATTTCTTGATCGGGTTGTCGGTGTAATTGCTGCCAATGGCAGCCGGGCGAGCCATTTTGCCTCAGTAGCCAGAGAAAGAGGTATTCCGGTACTGGTAGGGAGCGAGGTTGAACTGACAGCCGGTCAGGTGGTAACCATAGACGCCGCCTCAGGAAGAATATTTAATGGTTGTGTCAATACAGTTCTGCAAAACGGTAAACTCAATTCCACTAAAGATTTCCCAAAAGAAAAATATGTAAAACTGGCTGCCCGCACCACCCATCTCAATCTCACCAATCCCGATGGAGATACCTTCACTCCGACTCAATGCCACTCCATGCATGATATAGTCCGTTTTTGTCATGAGAAGAGTGTCTGGGAGATGTTTCGTCTGGTCGGAAGAAAAGGGAGAGGTCTAGGCAAAGCGCGAAAACTTGCTACCGATCTTCCTCTGGTTATGTATGTCCTCGATCTTGACAACCTCAGGTCTGCCAAAGGAGGCACCACCATTACTCTGGCAGAAATTTCCAGTGTGCCGATGCAATCGTATTGGCAGGGAATGTCGGATTTGAGGATCTTTTGGGATACCAGCCAACATCATGTTGACTGGGAAGGGTTTGATCAGGTCAGTGGAGGCATTTTTTCTCTCGATACGAGATTATTAGCCAGCTATGCTATCGTTTCTCAGGAGTACCTGCATCTGAATATTCGCTTCGGTTATCATTTTTCCGTTGTGGATACAATCTGTGGCGAACAGGCCGGCACAAATTATCTGAATTTTCGTTTCAAAGGAGGCGGCGCATCCCACCAACAAAAACTATTCCGCCTGCAATTCATCGACAAAGTCCTTACTGCCTTTGGTTTTGAAACCTCCAGTCGAGGCGATATGCTCGATGCTGCTTTTGCCCGTGCCCCTCAACCTGAGACCAAGCTCGCCCTTAGCCGACTGGGCATGCTTCTAGCCGCCACCAGATTAATGGATATGCGTTTAACCAGCACCTCCCAGGTAACAAAAGAGGTTGACAAATTCCTCCTTCTTGCCAAAGAAACGAGGTAAACATTGTGTTATATCGCCTCCTCTTCACCCCCACGCAGCTGCCCTGTTTCCAAGCCGTTCTTCGGCAAGTGCATTGGCCACGACATGAGTCGGCAGTTTCTGCGCATGCGCTAATTTATAGATTTTTAACAGGGTCTTTTCGATATTGGCGGTGAGGTGCAGGGCTTTTTTCTCATCATATTGTTGTCCGATCTCGCAGCTGATATTAATTACGCCACCAGCATTGGCAGCATAATCGGGAGCATAGAGGATGCCGCGCCTGTAGAGTCGTTCTCCGTCTTCTTCGGTGAGTAACTGGTTGTTGGCACTGCCGGCGATAATCTGGCAGAGGAGGAGGGGGATCGTTCGACTGTTGAGGATACCGCCGAGAGCACACGGGGCGAAGATATCGCAGCAGGCACTATATATTTTCTCAGGTTTCACCAGGTCAAAATCTATTTTTTCCCTGAGACTGCGGATATGATCTTCATTGATATCGGTTGCGATTATCCGGCAGTTGTCTTTTTTGAGCAGTTCGGCAAGTCTGCCGCCGGTTTCACCGATACCCTGGATGGCAACAGTAAGACCATCCAGCCTTTCTCTTTTCATTTTGTGTCGAACGCTGGCCATTATGGCGCAGTAAACGCCGTAGGCCGTAAAAGGACTTGGATTACCACTTGCTCCAACGGTGGCCACATGAGCTGTTTTGCGTTTTAAAACAGCCATGTCCTGCACCGTCGAGTTGACATCTTCGGCGGTGATATATCGCCCGTCGAGGGATTCAACAAAATTACCGATTTCCTCGAACAGGGCGATCCGATCAACGTTATTCGGGTCAGTGTGTACGACGCTTTTACCACCCCCCAAAGGCAGACCGGCAAGTGCGTTCTTGTAAGTCATGCCTTTACTCAGCCGCAGTACATCAGTCAGAGCTGCCTGTTCATTTTCGTAGCGCCAAACCCTGCAGCCACCAAGTGCCGGACCACAATTGGAATTATGAATGGCAATCCATGCGGTAAAACCAACCTTTTGATTATCACATCGAACGACCTCTTCATAGCCGTCGATATCTAAAATGGTATATTGGTTCATGATGGGCTCCTGTAAATATTTGATGAGGCTTGGCTTGCGTGAGCAAATATTTACTACTTATGCAGCATCGAGAGCATGTTCTTCAGTGCCTTCTTCGGCAGATGCAAAGGTCTGTCTCGATGTTGACTGTTGCTCTTTGCCCTGCCCAATTTAGCCTTCAAATACATGATGGGCGTGATGGTTAGATTTTGCCCATGTTTTATTATATAAAATATATTTTATTTATGTCAAACAGAAAGATACTTGATTGAGCAAATGGTCAATGGTTTTTATACAGAAACAGCGAGAAAAACTATACGATGATTAAGGGAAGTTTTGGAACGTCGATAGTTTGGTATAGCCAATAAAATTTTAATTGTATGGAGCATAAAAGTGGTGGTTGCGGCAAAAGATCTTAAAATGTACACATATCTACGTGTACTGGTCGAATTATCCACCTTCAGAGCACTATCATGATTGAAAAGAAAATAAGAGTACTGTCCAACAAAACTTCCCGCCGCATTGTCCTTCCAGCCCTCTGCACTATTCTTCTTTTTGTCACCGCTATTTTTTTCGTTCTCCTGCCGCAGCTTGAGGAAAGCTTTATCGCCAGAAAAAAGGAAATGATCAGGGAACTGACGGAGACGACCTGGAGTTTGGTTGGGACCTACTATGAACGAGAAGTATCTGGTGAATTATCCAGGGACGAGGCTCAGAAGCGGGCTATCCTGCGCATCCGTGAGCTTCGCTACGGTCCGGAGAAAAAAGATTACTTTTGGATTAACGACATGGTGCCGCGGGTGATTATGCACCCCTATCGAACCGATCTGGTGGGCAAGGATGTTTCCGCTTTCCATGATTCAAACGGCAAATACCTTTTCGATGAATTCGTCAAGGTCGTGCAGCAACAGGGAACCGGGTATGTAGACTATATGTGGCAATGGAAGGATGATCCTGAAAAAATAGCTCCGAAAATGTCCTACGTCAAAGGCTTTAAACCTTGGGGATGGGTTATCGGCACCGGCATGTATCTTGATGATGTCCATGCCGAGATGTCCAGAATTAGAAACAAACTCTCTATAATTTCGGTCTCCATTTTATTGGTCGTCATGCTTTTGGCGGTCTACTCTATTCGCCAGACCATGAATGCCGACAGGGAGAGATTAGAGATCTTTTTGGAGCGGGAACGCCTGATGAAGTCTTTTGAGGAGAGCAAAGAGCGGTACCGCAACCTGATTGAAACTACCAGTGACTGGATATGGGAATGCGATAGAAACGGTAAATATACCTATTCAAGCCCTAGGGTGTTTGACCTGCTTGGCTATCAACCGGAAGAAATTGTAACCAGAACCCTGATGGATATCGTCTCTCCTCAGCAGGCAAAAATCTTCATGACGATATTTGACAAGCTGCTTGTCGCCCAAAAACCTATTAATGGACTTGAGAATACCTGCCTGGGTAAGAATGGCCAGATCGTGGTGCTTGAAAATAATGCAGTGCCGATTTTTGCAGATAAGGATACTTTCCTTGGTTTTCGAGGCATTGCCAGAGATATCACGGAACGAAAAGTTGCCATGGAGGAACTCAAGAAAAGCCGGGATGATCTGCACACCAGTTTGGAGGAAACAGTGAAGTCACTTGCTTCAACTGCCGAAAAACGAGATCCTTACACTGCCGGTCACCAAATGCGGGTTGATCTTCTGGCTAGCGCAATTGGCAAACAACTGGGAATCTCAGCCCAGCAGCTTGAGGGACTTCATATCGCCTCCTTGCTTCATGATATCGGTAAGATTACCCTGCCGTCCGAATATCTTGCCAAACCAGCGAGACTATCTAAAGAGGAGACAGCCATCATGCAATGTCATCCAGGGGTAGGCTACGAAATACTAAAAAATATCCACTTCCCCTGGCCGGTGGCAGAGATTGTCTACCAGCACCATGAACATCTGGACGGTTCCGGGTATCCTCGGGCTTTAACTGACAAAGAAATTTTCCTGGAAGCTAAAATTCTGACGGTAGCCGACGTGGTGGAAGCCATGTCATCCCATCGCCCTTATCGACCCTCACTGGGTATAGACAAGGCCCTTGATGAAATCCGCTCAGGCAGGGGGATTCGCTATCACACTCCAAGCGTCGATGCCTGCCTGTACCTTATCAATGAAAAAAAAATAGATCTTTGTTCCGAGGACTTGTGTCCTGTTTTTCTTTAGTGTGGTTGAGGGAGATAAGCATCAGGTTGAGCCCAATACCAAAACAGATCCGACCTCGGCATCCTTCAAAAGATAATAATGGAATTATCATGCCCCTTATTATATGTTGATTTAGAATCAAAAACCATCTGACTTATTTTACTCACTCATTATATACAAAAGTAGCTGGAGCTATTTGATATGATAAAACATATTGTTATTTGGAAACTTAAGAACAAAACCACCCCAATTGAAGAATGTGAAGATGCTCTGGCAATAAAAGATGCCTTGGAAAACCTGGTGGGCAAAATTCCCGGATTACTGAAAGTGGAGATTGGCTTTGATTATCGCGGCAAAGAGACTTCAGGCGATATTGTTTTGTATTCGGAATTTGAATCAAAAGAGGCTCTTGAAACGTACCAGGGTCATCCGGAACATGTGAAGGTTGGCAAAGATATTGTACGTCCCAGGACCTTTGACAGAAAAATGATCGACTACCAGGTCTGATCTTTACTAAAAACGATAAACAAATCCCTTAAACTCATATGTTTCAACTGCAAGCAGCTCCCTGATCGCCTGGGCAAAAGCATTTTTGCTGTGATTCATATTCTCCGTTAATACAGCAACAGGTGTGGGTTCACGTTTCACGCCATTGGCATAGTCCACGCCATACCCTAACAGCACATAGGGAATTTCAAGCTCTCCTGCCAGAACTGCCTCCGGACCAGCAGTTTGGCTTACCGCGTCTGCATAATTTGCGATAAACCGGATCTCTTGTTTGGAATTGAATCTCGGCCCATTGACGTAGGCGTAGGAAATTCCTGCCAGTACATCTTCTCCCTTAAGGACAGACGAGACATCATAAAAAGGTGAACCAAAAAGATAGTGGCCTCTGCCGGGTTGATTTTCTTTAGTATAAAATGTGCAATGGCTTCCATCCGGCAGACGGTTGTCCGGATAAAATAGATCACTAAATATAAGAATCTTTGCCAGGGGCAAGTCCGGGTTGACGATACCAACAACGGTTGTGGCGATAACAGCTTTCACCTGAGCTTGTTGGCATGCATGAATATTGGCCTTAAAATTAATCATGTTGGACAACAGCGCATGATCTTTTTTATGCCGGGCTATAAACAGAATTGACTTGTCGCCGCAAGTGCCGCAAATTGCCTCAATCCTGCCGTATGGTGTTTCGATTTCAAGCTCACGTGAATTTTTCAGATCCGGAAAATCATAAAACCCCGAGCCGGTTATTACCGCCAGATCGCATGTGGGCAGAGGCATTATTTCTCCAATTTCTCGGTTGTGCCCTGGCAGGAACTGCCGGAACCCGCGGTGCAGCCATAACAATGATTGGCCAGGACAATTCTGCGGTGCTGTATTGTTTCCATGTCAAACTCATTGACATGGGCATTGGTCTCGATCGGCAATTCCAGCATCTGGTTGAAGTCACAATCATACAACTGCCCGTCATAGCTGACAGAGATTGTATTCTTGCACATCACATTTTCGGCTGCCGCAGAATTGAAGGCATTCATCAACTCTTTCATATAATCAAATAAAGCGGCATTTTTTTGAAGATGCTCCAGGTATCTGCCAACAGGCATATTGGTGATACAAAACAGATCGTTGAAGTAGATTCCATGTTCTTTTAACAGTCGCGATTTATATTCACGGGCCAGTGCAGTTTGCGAGCCAGGCAGATAAAAGCCGGTTGGATTATGGACCAGGTTGAGCACGAGACCGGATTTTTCTTTACCGTATCCCCTTGCATGTAATTTTTTAATGACCTCGATAATTGTTGAAAAGGTACATGTACCACGTTGTTTGTCTGTTCCGGCCGCTTTGTAATGAGGGAGAGATGTTACTATTTCAACGTTGTTTCTAACGTAGATATCGAGAAAATTTTTATAGTTATCGTCCTGTAACAGAGTAAGATTCGACCGAACGATAAGTCTGCGATTAAGCTGTGAGGCATTATCGAGAAACCATTCCAGGTGTGGATTGATTTCAGGTGCGCCGCCGGTGATATCAATGGTGGATATTTTATTTTCCCTCAATATATCAAGGCACTTTTCCATAAGATACCTGGACATCATCTCAGTACGATGGGGTCCGGCTTCCACGTGGCAGTGCTTACAAAAAAGATTGCACTTCCGGCAGATGTTCATCTGAAAGACATCCACGCCAGTGGCTTTCATTGGATAATTCCCGTGTGCAGCCAATGTATCAACAAACTTAGGGCGGCAGATGTTGTCCAAAATGGATAACTGCTCAAGGGCGTCCATCTACATCTCCTTTTTTTTCACAATCTTTCGCATTTGGGTAGAATGGGCCAGGGTAATACCCGCCATCATGGCGGCCCCAACATGGAAAACCTCCATCATTTCTTCTTTGTCCACACCAAGTGAGAGGCATTTGTTGGTGTAGGCGTCAATACAATAAGGGCAGTTTTGGGTCGCAGCTACGGCCAGTGCTATCAATGTCTTTTCACGTTCGGAGAGTTTTCCGTCAGCCGTGGCCTTTGTGTAGTAGTCGAAAAATTTCTGGGCTTCCTCACTTGTCCATTCACCAATATTGGGAAAATCCGCCAAATCTTTCGTTTCATAATATTGCATTTGAGTACCTCCGGAATTTAAAAAAACTAATGAGATGGTGGGTTCACCACCGGCTCCTAGGCAGTCCTGTAGATACACACCAAGGTTTTTGCCATACCGCCAATACCCCGATAACCATGGGGAACGACAGAATCGAAATAGAGGCTGTCGCCTTCCCTGAGGGTTATTATGCTGTCGCCGCAACGAAACTCAAGTGTGCCTTCGAGTACATAGAGGAATTCTTCGCCACGGTGATTGTTGTAGACAATCTCGCTGGGTTCCCGTTCTTCCATGTGAACAATAAAAGGTTCCATGTGTTTGTCCACCTTAGGATAGGCGAGTGGTTCGTATTGATATCCGATGTGGGAGATATGTTGTCCTTTAGCAACGCCGTAGCGGTCTTCCCTTCTGACCACAACAATGCTGCTTTCCTGGCCGGTTGCCTGGAAAAAATGGCCGATGGGCACGCCAAGGGCTGTGGAAATTTTCAGTAGCGTGGCTATAGGTGGGGTAACCAGATTATTTTCGATTTGTGACAGATTCGGTTTTGAAAGTCCGGAAAGATCTGCCAGATCCTGCAGGGTCAATTCCCTTCCGTTGCGCAGTTTGCGAATTTGGCTGCCGATATCCAAAGAGGCTAATTCATCTTTCATTTTAAGACCATAGGGGCTTTGTTTGCGGAGTTTTTAGAACAAGTACCGGATTAATCAAATCATTCTCTTTATCCCGGATAGATCTTAGCACTATACAACTGTTAATTTGAAGATTCATCTTCTTCGTTGGCAATGCACTGGAAAACAGATCGAAAGAGTTGTTTATTCAGGAAATCTGACTGTCAGGTTTTTTCTCATCAGGAGTGCATGCCCACCGTCTTTGTAATAGCTCAATCGGAAGCCACACTGTTTGAAACCACATCTATTATAAAAGCCTATCGCCGCTATATTGCTGTCATTTACTTCGAGAGTGAGCATCGTACAGTTTGCCTTGTTGGCAATTGTTTCAAGCACACTAACTAATTTTGTGCCGATGCCTCTATTTCTTTTCGATTCGGCGACACCAAGGGAATAAATCCTCATTTTACGGCTATTTTTCCTGCCGAGCAATACGGCGTATCCTGCTATTTCATCCAATTTTCCGGTTCTTGCCACTACTACATTCACTCGTGGGATCAGATACCTGAAGTTTTTCCGGGAAGAATGATCGGTCATGAAAAGAGTCTGCTCAAGTTCAACGAGCCGGCCCAGATCGGCCATTGTTGCCGGTTCGAACATAAAGTCTGTTGTACTCATAGTTGCTGTCTTCGCGAAATGGGGTCAAGGTTGAAAGTAGATTTTGCTGTGGCTTGCAAAAGAATGGCCAAAACTTCCTCGTACGGTGCTTTCGGTTTGACAACTTCCGGGATTGTTTATTATATCTCAATTATATTGAAACTACACACTCATGATTTTTTCAATCAGAATTCCGCAAAGGGCTGTTATGAATAGCAGCCCAGATCCATATCCGTATGTACCATGAAACTTTTTTTTAAGATATATACCTACCTGCTCTTGGGAATAATCAGCTTGTTGATTATCGATGGCAATTTAAGTTATGAGGCTGAATTAGAACAATTCGACGTTGATATGGCTGACAATGCCAGGCAGATAGGCAGGATTGTATCAGGGATGATCTCTTATACCTGGAAAGAGAGTGGTCCCGAAAAGGCGATCCAGCTGATCGAAAATGCGAATAGTGCCGATCAGTTAATAAGTATCCGCTGGGTTTGGCTGGATGAACTGGAGAATTTGCACGGTAAAGCGATTCCCGAGCTGCAAGTTATTGAAACAATTGAACATCAACAGGAAATTTCCTATGTAGCCCTTGATCAGCATAGACAGAAACAGCGTTACACGCTCATGCCCGTTGTAATCCCAGAGAACCGGGCCGGGGCAATACAACTCATCCAGTCTCTTGAACTCCGGGCGGATTTTACCCAGAGAATGCTTGTCCGGTCCTTATCAATCACCACGGTGCTCGCGCTTGTAAGCGGTATTATTATCTATTTTTTTATCCATATAAAAATCAGGGGTCCCCTTGAACAACTTTCAAGGAAAGCGATTGAGATAGGTAAGGGTAATCTGATGCCGGATCTGGAAATAAAAGGGGAAGACGAACTGGTGGGCCTTGCAAGAATCATGAACGACATGTGTACCAGATTGCTGATAGCTAAGGAAAAAATTCATTTCGAGCATCTTGCCCGGTTGAAAACTCTGGAACAGTTGCGCCATACCGAGAAATTATCGACGGTCGGACAGATTGCCGCTGGAATTGCCCACGAAGTAGGCACGCCGCTCAATGTAGTGGATGGAAGAGCTAAGATGATTATTTCTGAGCCATTGGAGCACGAAGAGATAGTCAATTGTGCCAGAATCATCAAGAATCAGTCTGAACGAATTACCCTTATTATCCGGCAGTTACTTGATTATTCCAGGAAGAAAAAATCACACCATAAAACTTTGGAGAGTGTGGAAACCATTATTAATCAGGTTTTTTACTTGCTTTCACCCATAGCTGCCAAGCAGGATATCATTCTTGTTTTAAACATTGCGCCTGAAACCAAAATGGTTTGTCGTATGGATGCGCAACAGATTCAGCAGGTGTTCATGAACGTGATCATGAATTCAATACAGGCAACCCCGAAGGGGAAGAATGTGCAGGTTGAGGTTTCCAACAGCAAGCTTAAATCAATGACGTATACCGACGACCAGATAAGAAATTTTATTCGAATCGATGTGATCGATGAGGGGGCAGGTATCCCCGAAGATCAGCTGCAGGAAATTTTCACCCCATTTTTCACGACAAAACAGATAGGTCTGGGAACGGGGCTTGGCCTGTCCATCGCACGCGAGCTTCTCGAAGAACATGGTGGCTGGATTGAAGTCGAGAACCGTCGGACTAAAGGCGCCCAATTTTCAATCTTTCTTGGGCTTGAGGAGGTAGAAAAATGATTGGACACATCCTCATTGTTGAAGATGATCGGGATATGTGTGAGATGCTGGATGTCGGTCTCTCCAGGCGCGGCTTTACTACCTGTCCCTGTATCAGTGGAATGGCAGGTTTGGCTGCAATAGACAGGGAGCAACCGGATGTTATCCTGACTGATATTAATTTGCCGGACGTGAGCGGAGTTCAGGTATGCCGGGAGGTTGTGGCCAAGTGGCAGGAAATACCGGTGATAATGATGACGGCTTTCGGCTCAATGGAAACAGCCATAGAAGCAATTCGTGTCGGTGCTTACGATTTTATTACCAAGCCGCTGGATTTAGATATCCTGGCGGTCGCTCTCCAGAGAGCTGTTGATCACCGCAGGCTTAAACGACAGGTTGAGGTGCTGAGCGAGGCATTTGAGCAGATCCATTCATTCTCCGGATTATTGGGCAAGAGTAAGGCAATGAAAGATCTGTTTTCCCGGCTTGAGCGAATTGCCGACACCGAAACCTCGGTCCTCATTACCGGAGAGAGTGGGTCGGGCAAGGAACTTACCGCCAGGGCCTTGCATGAGTACAGTCGGAGAAAGGACAAACCTTTTGTGGCGATAAACTGTTCAGCGCTTCCAGACAACCTGTTGGAGAGTGAGCTTTTTGGCCATGTCAAGGGGGCGTTCACCGATGCGTGGCAGGACCGCAAAGGTTTATTGATCGAGGCGGATGGTGGAACTCTGTTTCTGGACGAGATAGGAGACATTCCCCTTTCCCTGCAACCGAAACTGCTGCGGGTTCTGGAAGAGCGAACGGTTCGGCCGGTTGGTGGTAATGCGGAAAAAAATGTTGATGTACGGGTGATTGCCGCCACAAATATCGATATTGATCAAGCCGTTGCTGAAGGTTTATTTCGCGAAGATTTATATTACAGGCTCAATGTGATCAAATTGGAAATTCCCCCATTGCGAGTTCGTGGGGCGGATATCCTCCTGCTTGCTGGTAAATTTATCAGGGATTTCGCAGCGAAGCAGGGCAAAAAGGTAGGAGGGTTGGCCGAATCAACCAGCAAAAGATTGCTTGGCTATGAATGGCCCGGAAATGTCAGGGAACTCCGTAATGCAATGGAGCATGGGGTGGCCATGACCTTGTTTGATAAAATCCTTCCGGAAGATCTGCCGCAAAAAATACATGGTTATACCGGAAGCGCTCTCTTTCTTGAAACTGATAATCCGATGGAGTTGATATCTCTGGAGGAGATGAGCAGGCGCTATATTGCTCATGTTCTTAAGGCGACAAAGGACAATCAGTCTGTCGCCGCTCAGATTCTGCAAATTGACCGCAAAACACTGTATCGAAAACTTCAAAAACCAGCTGATTGAACCGCCATCTAATCTGCAAAATGTATCTTTGTCCTGTCTCTGACCCCTCTTGAAAAATTGGAGGGGCATAATGCCACACTGGGGCAGTATGCCCCTTGAGCCCACCTTCTCCTGATTTCATTTTTCAATCCTCTCGCTGTGTGCGAATGAATATATTTTATATCATATGTAGTAATTTCGAATAAATAGGTCTAGTGCTTTTGGTTGCGTACACTAACAACATTTCCTGAGGGAGCAAGTGAAAAAATGGCATGCCATATGCTAGTAAATGCCGGGTAAAAAAGGCCTGGGAAGAACAGGAGCAATTCATAAGAAAATTTTCCGGGATATTCACAGTGAAAATATTAATTGGGATTTTTCAAAATAAAGAGGACGTGACCAGATTCCACAGATATCGGATGCTTGATATTACTTCGCTTACGGAAGTTGGACCTTTTTTCTCGAAAAATCAAGCACTTTCCTGGATGAGGGAACTGCACAGCAAAATTGGGAACAGTGAAATTGCTCATATTCCTGAAAGTGGTGACGATAATTTGAAATGGTATGGGTTTACGTTTGAGGATTGAGAAATATCCTGGCATCTGTCTTGGGAGTTGAAAATAATGGTATCTTATTCATCAGCAATAAAACCGCTTTTCCCTTCTATATTAAATGGACCGTTGTCTTCCTGTCACATTAAGGGAAGATTGATCCCCTACGGAGAATTTCTCCCCCGCCTGAGAAATTATTGCTTTTCTCTTGGTTTTAAAAAGCCAAATGTCATAGCCCATGAAAAATCGGCAGACCTTAATACAGTGTCTGCCGACAATACCGGCTTGACTCTCGGGGGAAAAAGGGTAGCCTGTCCCGACAACGATGCCATTATCATTCTTTCGACCAGTGTTCCTTATGAACCGAGTTGGGGGGTATATTGTGGATTGCCACGCCCACTCATTCACGAAAGACCCAACCAGCGAACCGAAGGCACGATATCCAACTTTATTGCCCCATATCTTGTCGAGTACCTTTATGCGCAGAAGCATATTTACCTGGCGTGCAAAAACACAGGCCATTATATTGTCACTCTGCCTTCAGATCTTGTAAGTGCTGAATCGGGAAGTCCTGGTAAGAACCTGAAAATCCACTTGGATAAAATTGCCGAATCCGGTAAGAATGGTCATTTTTCTCCTCTCTTCAGTTCCGATTCTTTCGTTTCATTTCAGCTTTCTGAACAATTTTTAAATGTCCTGGCCGATAATGGTTTTTCCTGGAAAGCTGGGAAAGTTCAAAGAATAGGTAAATTCCTGACCGCCGAACTGTTTGATTTCCAAGATGTCCGGCAGGCAGATGGCAGTGATTACAGTGAAAAAACATTTGTCGAGACACTTCTGCCGGTTATGAATCGCATTGTGACAAATGCCAACCCCGAGCTTCTGGCGGCGATAATCCATCTGCAAAGTGAATTTTCGGAGGCAGTTGATACTGCACTCCGCACTGTCGGGGAGAGTGGTTCGGAGAATCTGCTTTGCATTGCTGGATTGGATATAGATATAGGGGCCTTCAGGGGAAGAGGAAAACGATTTTTTGTTCCATGGGCTGCATATTGGCATCAGGGGGGGATACAACCTGCTGCAACAGATACTCAGCTTGAGCAGGACGATCTTTTTGTCGCCCTGATGGCGCAGGACAGGCAATGTGCAGCGCTCTAAAATTATGCCCTCTTCGCCCATGATTAATGGGACTATTTCACCTTCCCAGGATGTTGAATTTTTTTAAAATAGCTGTATATCAACAGCTGCAGTATAAAATTTTGAGAAGTTTTGGGCATTCCGCCCAGTATGAAAGCTTACTGAGAACAGGAAGTTCGGAATAAAACCGTTTAGCCTGGTACAGTGGACAACAAGAACAAACTACTATTAAGAACCGATGAATTCTTTTCTACTAGCCCTTGCAATCATTATGGCTGGGGGAGTACTACCCCTTTTGACGTATCGCCGGTTTGTGCTGACCAAGTACATCTATATCGGTATGACCACAATAGGTTGCATCACCGGAATGTCTTCAATTTTTTCGGCCATTTCCCACCCGGAGAGTCTGAACTGGACATGGTCGTGGCTGCAAACGTTTTCGCTGTCCTTTACCTTCGATCCACTTACCTTCTTCTTCCTGTTGCCGATTTTCCTCATCTGTCCCTTGGCGGCTATTTACAGTTTTTGCTATTTTGAGAGTCCCGAAAAATCCTTGAGAACGGCGATCAGTTACCTGTTAACCAATGTTCTGATTGTTTCCATGGCCCTTGTTACGGCAGCCTCGAACATGCTTACTTTTGCATTGGTCTGGGAGTTGATGTCGATCTCTTCCTATTGTCTTGTCATGTATGATTATGAGAAGGCCGAGACCAGAAAGGCAGGTTATCTCTATTTGCTGTTTGCCCAGGCAGGTGCCCTGCTTATCTTCGCTGCTTTCGGTGTAATCTACAGCCATACCGGCAGCTTCGATTTTAACCTGATGAATACCATTCCTGAAACCACAAAGCTGGTCGTATTTTTTCTGACGTTTCTTGGTTTTGGCTCAAAGGCCGGTATTTTCCCCCTCCATATCTGGCTGCCTCATGCACATCCGGCTGCACCCAGTCATATTTCGGCAATTATGTCCGGGGTCATGATCAAGATGGGAATCTATGGAATTCTTAGAGCTTATTTTGCTCTGGCTTTAACAGATATTCGTGTCGGTCAGGCTGTGCTTATTATCGGTATGATATCTGGTTTACTCGGTGTGTTTTATGCCATTGGAAAAAATAACATAAAAAAATTGCTTGCCTATTCCAGCGTCGAAAATATCGGGATCATCCTTATGGGCGCTGGTCTGGGTATGATGGGTATCGCTCAGCAAAACAAGGTGATGGCGGGCTTTGGTTTTGCCGGGTGTCTTCTGCATGTATTGAATCACTCTTTTTTTAAATCACTGCTGTTTTTAGGCGCGGGAGCAGTTATCCGGAAAACCGGTACCAGTCATATTGATCAGATGGGTGGTCTGATGAAGAAAATGAGCATCACCGGCAAAACTTTTTTGGTGGGTTCTTTGTCAATCTCAGGTCTTCCACCTCTTAATGGGTTTATTAGTGAGTTTCTAATGTATTTTGCAGCCTTTCAGGGACTGAAATATACTACTAATTCGACCTTGCTGCTGTCGATCATGGCAATTATCTCGCTGGCAGTAATCGGGGGACTGGGATCTTTTTGTTTTACCAAGGTTATGGGAATTGCATTCCTTGGTGAACCTCGCAGCAAGATGGCACGGCAGGCAACCGAGGGAGGTATGGCCATGGTGATACCTATGGTTATCCTTGCCGGTGCATGTCTTGTGGTTGGTATCTTTCCCGCAGCCTTTATCAATCTCGCTTTTAGAGGATTGTCAGATATTAATCTTATCGGCCGGATTGACAGCAGTCTGGTTGAGACCGTCGGTTCCAATCTTGCGTTGGGAGCCCGACTCTTTCTGGCAATTTTCTTTGCTGTTTTTCTTTGTAGAAAACTCCTCTACTGGAACAAGGAAATCACTGCAGGACCAACGTGGGGCTGTGGTTTTACACAAGCCACCACTAAAATTCAGTATACCGGCAGCTCCTACGCCCGGAGTGTGGTCGATTTTTTCCGTCCCTTTGCCCTGATAAGGGAAACCGACGTGAAGTTGAAGAAGATCTTTCCTGGAGAGACCAGCTATGAGAGCCGGGTCGATGATATAGCCGAGGTTGGCATGAACAAAGGAATTGGCCTCCCTCTGCTGTTGCTCCTTGGGAAACTCCGGTGGATACAACATGGGAACGTGCAACTTTATATCGGCTATATCATCGTGGCGATTCTGATTTTATTGATGTTCTTATTTATATAACCCCTTCAAGGGATTGCTGAAAAGAATATGAACAAAAATATCTAAGTGACTAAATATTGTGTAGATGTTCAAAGGAATGGGTATGGAATCTTTCTTATCAATCAGTATAGCTCTTTTGTCAGCGCCTTTGTTTCCTGGAATTATTTTAAAGGTAAAGGCCCTGTTTGCAGGGAAAAAAGGTCCTCCGCTGTTGATCAAGTATTACACCTTGATGAAACTCTGTCGTAAAGGATCCGTGTACAGCACCACCACCAGTTTTGTCTTTAAAATGGGTCCCCTTGTCTCCTGTACCGGGGCTATCATGATTCTGCTGTTTTTCCCGCTGGGAGCTATAGTCCCTGTCATTTCCTTTCATGGTGATGTGCTGGTGCTGTTTTATATCCTGGCCACAGGACGGTTTTTTACCATCGCCGCAGCTCTTGACACCGGATCGCCCTTTGAAGGAATGGGGGCTGCTCGTGAAGCTTTTTTCGGAACTCTGGCTGAAGCCTCTATTTTTGCCATCCTGATCCTCTTTTATAGAATGACGGGTGCTCTCAGCTTTGGCGATTATTTCACCGGTACAACACCTATAAGTTTGACGGGTCCTGCGGGTGCTCTATTATTACTGGTCATTTTTGCACTGTTTATGGTGCTGCTCACGGAAAACTCAAGGGTTCCAGTCGACGATCCGGCCACTCATCTCGAATTGACGATGATACATGAGGTGATGATCCTTGATCACAGTGGTCCAGATCTCGCTCTCATAGAGCTTGGTTCTTTTTATAAATTGTTCTTTTATTCGGCCTTTCTTACCTCGATTATCTGTCCTCTCGATCCTTCCAATGGTTTATGGAATCTGCCTCTTTTTTATGGTGTAATGGCCGTTGTTTACATGGCCATTGGTCTGGTGGAGTCGATAATGGCCCGATTCAAGATGAATCTGGTGCCGAAGTTTGTATTGACCTCCAGTATGCTGGTAGTTTTCGCGGCAATTCTTACCATGGGACTTATCTAATGAAGAATATGATCGATATAATCATGGTGGTTACCATGCTGTCCGTCCTTTTTTCACTGGCATCCACCCGACTGATCTCTCTAGTCAAGATCATGGCAGTGCAGGGAATTATGGTTTCTCTCCTTCCACTCCTGCTGGAACATCACAGCAGCATGGGCAGCGGCGGGCTGATTTTTTTCCAGGTAATGATCCTGATCAAAGGCGGCCTCATCCCTGGGCTGCTCTATGTGGCTCTCAAGCGCATTTCAATCAAGCGAGAGATAGAACCAATCGTCGGCTACCACGCCTCGCTGTTTGCCGGTCTGATAATCATTTTGCTGTCGGTGTTTATTACCGACAGACTCCACCTCTCACTGCCCAGCGGACATGAATTGCTGTTAACTACCGCCATTACCACTATGTCCGCCGGCTTCTTTCTTATGATGAGTCGAAGAAAGGCAATAACCCAGGTCATCGGTTACCTGATGCTGGAAAATGGCATATACCTGATAGGTACGGCACTTACCAAGCAATCCCACACCATTTATGTAGTTGAATTTGGCGTGCTGCTGGACCTGCTCGTCGGGGTCATGGTCATGGGGATTATTTTGCACAATATCAATCATGCATTCGATGATATAGATACCGATCTCCTCAATCGATTAAAGGACTGAAGAAATGTTAGAGCTCATATTTTTACTGCCGATGTTGACCGGTCTTGTGACATTGCTTGTACCCGCGCAAATCGGACGGGAAGTGTTGATCGTTACCGCATTACTCCACCTGCAACTCACTGTCATGGCCTGGCTTGGGAAACTGCCGGTGTATGCAGACAGGTTTTTTGCACAAACCCCTGAGGGTATGCTGGTACTTCTGGTGACTTCTTTTATCTTTCTCTGTATATCCTTTTACGCTATAAGTTACATGCAGGAGACAGAGATGAGTAATGAATCAGTATTTCCTGGTTGCATGCTGCTCTTCCTAGGCACAATGAGCATGGTAACACTTGCCGACCATCCGATTGTTTTGTGGATTGCCGTAGAGGCTACTACCCTTGTAAGTGCGCCGCTTATCTTCATGCATCGATCAAAAGAATCACTTGAAGCTACCTGGAAATATGTCCTGGTTTGTTCTGTGGGTATTGCCTTGGCATTGCTCGGTTGTTTCTTTATCACCTTGTCAATCGACATTGCCGAAGTAGATATTTCTCTGAGCTTTACTTCCCTCAATCAGGTTGCTGCACAATTGGATCCCATGTGGCTGAAAGTGGGATTTATCTTTGTGGTGATAGGTTTTGGCACCAAAATGGGTCTCGCTCCGATGCACACCTGGCTCCCCGATGCCCATAGCCAGGCGCCGAGTCCGGCCTCTGCTTTATTGTCAGGAGCGCTGCTCAACTGTGCCTTCCTGGGTGTTTATAAAGTGCATACTCTGATGTATCTGGCTGGACTGGGAGCATTTTCCAGCAACATTCTGATTGGCTTTGGATTGTTTTCCATGTTCGTTGCCGGCGTATTTATTCTGAGACAACCGGATTACAAGAGAATGCTTGCCTATTCGAGCATCGAGAATATGGGGATCATTGCCTTTGGCGTGGGTATCGGTGGCTTTGCACTGTATGGGGCAATCCTGCATATGATCCATCATTCCCTTATAAAGTCATCGCTCTTTCTGTCTGCCGGTAATATTCTGCTTGGATTCAACACCAAGCTTGTTGATCGGATCGGTGGGCTGATCAAATATTTTCCGAGGACATTTCTATCGTTTTTCACTGGTTTTGTAGGTATCTCGGGATTGCCTCCGTTTGGTATCTTTATCAGTGAGCTGTTTATTCTGATCGGAGCCTTCCAGACAGGACATCCAATCAGTGCAATTCTTTTCATCTTTAGTCTGCTGCTGGTTTTGGCTGGTGCTGCTCAGATTGTCACCGATATGGCCTTTAACGGCAATGATATGGAGCATGAAAACCTTGGGACGGAGAGGTTGCTTCGTATCGTTCCCCCCTATGTCCTGCTCCTTGCATCCGTTACTCTCTGTATTTGGATGCCTGCTGCAATGTACAATACAATAATGAACACAATCCAAATAATCGGAGGCACGATTCATGGATAAACTCCTGCAGATACAGAACGGCCAACCGATCAAACGATCGGCCATCCCCTGTGTTCCTTTTAATCGTTTTGCTGAATTGCTTGCGGATTTTATCAATAACAATGGTTTTGTTGTCCAGTTTTTCGCCTTTGTCGAAAGCGGAAAAAACCGGTTGTGTGCTGTCGTTCGCAATGAACATCTCTATGTCCTGGGCACTGAGGTGGGTGAGAGTTTTCGGTCCCTTACCCTGGCCTGCAGTGAAAAATTTCATATGTTCGAGCGTGAAATTGCCGAACAGTACGGCATTACTCCGCTCAACCATCCATGGCTGAAAATGGTGCGGTACCATACCAATTACCGCAACGCCCAGGATGTTTTTGGTAATGATTATAAAGATGAGATTCCAGGTAACTACAATTATTTTCAGGTCGAAGGGGAAGCTATCCATGAAGTGGCTGTAGGACCGGTTCATGCAGGTATTATCGAGCCGGGACATTTTCGTTTTCAATGTGCCGGTGAAGAGGTCCTGTCACTTGAAATTCAGCTGGGGTATCAGCATCGTGGCATTGAAAAACTGTTGACCGAGGTTCCTCTGAAACGACTGCCGGTAATCTGCGAAGGCATTGCTGGAGACACCAGTGTTGGTCATAATCTTTGTTGCTGTCAGGCATTAGAAGCTCTGGCCGGAATTTCAGTTGATCCCGGTGCCAAAATTGTTCGCTCGATCGCACTGGAACTCGAACGTATCGCCAACCATATCGGCGATCTTGGAGCCTTGAGTGGTGATGTCGCTTTTAATCCGCCTGCAGCTTATTTTGGCAGAATCCGAGGAGAATTCCTGAATCTTCTGCAGGTACTTTGCGGTAATCGATTTGGTAAGAGCCTCGTACTGCCGGGCGGCGTATCGAAGATAATGAATCCTGAACAGGTGAAAATAATCGATGATAAGCTGAAAGAGTTAGATCCTGAAATACGACATGTCTGCGATTTGCTTTTTACTGCCCATACGGTACAGGCTCGTTTTGAACATACGGGAACGGTTTCAAAACAAATGGCGGAAGATCTTGGACTGGTCGGTTACTGCGGCAGGGCTTCCGGAATTGAATATGATGCTCGGGTAACTTTTCCTACCGAGGCCCATGGGCCATTGCCAGCCAACAGAAATGAAATGATAAACGGTGATGTGTACAGCAGGGCAAACGTGCGTCGTGAGGAGATTGTGCATTCGATGCATCTCATCAGGTCACTTCTGAATAAATCCGGGGAACCCAGTTCTAAGACAGTAATGCAGGAAATTTCTCTTGAACCGGATACTTTCGTGGTGACTGTCAATGAGGGGTGGCGGGGAGAAATATCTCATTGTCTTCTGACCGACAGCAAGGGGAAAATAGTCCGGTACAAGGTGAAGGATTCGTCTTTTCACAACTGGACCGGACTGGCGATGTCGCTTAGAAATCAGGAAATATCCGATTTCCCACTTTGTAATAAAAGTTTTAATCTCTCCTATTGCGGTTTTGATCTTTGATGGTGTCTGGGAAATTTTTTCTCAGCCATCTTGGAATTGGACCTCTTTCGAGCATTCGAGAGCAAGCATCAGTCAGGAACAACAAAGGTATGAGCATATGCTGAAAGTTATCAAAAATAGAATGGAACAGGGGTGCAAAACAACCAGCTACCCGAAAGAACCAATACATCTTTATAAACGATACAGGGGACTACCTAAGATCAACAGTGACTGCGATCCGTCAATTGTAAGTCTCTGTGAGGCTGTTTGTCCGCAGGACGCAATTATAGGGAAGGAGCGGAAAATCGATCTTGGAAAATGCACGTTCTGCGGACGCTGTGAAAATGTATCTGAAGGAGCTTTTGTCACCTTTAGCCAGGATTTCGGGATGGGGACAGCAACACGGGAAGCCCTTCTCTGTGATGGGTCTTTGCCTGCACTCGCGGAACATTCGAAAAAACATTTTCGAAAGCTCTTCGGCAGGTCCCTCCAGTTACGCCAGGTGTCAGCCGGCGGTTGCAATGCCTGCGAAGCTGATACCAACGTTCTCGGTACGCCCTTTTTTGATCTGGCCAGATTTGGCATTGATTTTGTTGCATCCCCACGGCACGCCGATGGAATACATGTAACCGGTCCCATTTCAAAAAACATGAAGTCAGCCCTCATCTCTACCTTTGAGGCTGTCCCTTCTCCCAAGGTGGTTATCGCCAGCGGAAGCTGTTCGATCTCCGGCGGACCATTTTTCGGCAGCAGCGAAATAGTTGGCGACCTGAACAGTATTATCCCCGTGGATCTTTTTATTCCAGGCTGTCCACCCCATCCATTGACAACTCTGCATGCCCTGCTGAATTATTTTAAATAAATTATCAATGGTTGTGTTTACTTCCGTCAAAGAAGTGTACAAAGTAGACAGGAGGTCGTCCGAAAAAATTGCTAATTTTGGACAACCTCCCAGGTAATAGGAATGCTGGTGGAGGTTTGTTCTTTGCAAGCTCGCTCGAGAGCTATGCAAACGATCCCAATGGGCCTGAGCACCATTCACAAAAAATCAATTTCAGGGAGTTCATTGTGGCAATTATTACTATTTCAAGAGGATCCTACAGTCGAGGCAAGGAAGTAGCAGAAGCTTTGGCCCAACGCCTTGGATACGAATGCGTTTCCCGGGATATTCTTCTGGAAACCTGTGAAGAATTTTCCATTCCCGAAATCAAGCTGGTCAAGGCGCTTCGCGATGCGCCATCTATTCTTGAACGATTCAGTTATGGCAGGGAACGGTACATGAGTTATTTTCGTGCCGCCTTTCTCAACCACATGGCAAAGGACAATGTCGTTTATCATGGATTGGCCGGCCATTTCTTCCTTCAGGATGTCTCCCATGTCTGCAAGGTGAGGATAATTGCCAATATGGAGGATCGTGTAAAAGAAGAGATGAAACGGGAGAACTGTTCAGAAGAAGAAGCACGGTATATGCTGAAAAAAGATGATGCCGAACGGCAAAAGTGGAGTTTGTCTCTCTACGGAAAAGATACTCTGAATTGCAGTCTGTATGACATGGTTCTGCATATCGATACCATGACGGTAGGAGATGTTGTCGATGTGCTTGCCGGTGTGGTTGAAAAGGGAAGATTTAAGGCAACACCGGAGTCACGTAAACTGCTTGAGACGAAGACAATGCTCGCCAATATTCATTCCAGGATCGTTAACTATTCTCCACGGGCAACCGTTGACATCAGCGAAGATAAAATTGTCACTCTCGGCAACCTGAGTGGCAGCCTGAGAAATGATGGGGAATTGCGCCGTAAAACAGCGGACAGGCTCATACAGAGCTACGGACTAAAGGATGTAGTTTTTGCCAAACCTGTTGAAGCGAAGAAAGATCATATCCACCCCTTTTATAATTTAGACGTCAAATAAAATTTCTTCCTATGGATTAACCCGCAGACTCTTCAGTCAGTCCAGGCAGGCTGAAGAGTTCCGTCGTGTGGTCACTCACCTCAGCCAGAAAGAGTTTGTTTCTCAATTCGGAAGGCTTGCCAAGCAATATTGTCACTGCCTCAGAACATTCGACGGCGGCCATATATACAGCACCAAAAGGTAAAGTACCGACAGATGCTTCAATTCCTTTTTGAGGTGCGCTTCCCGGCGGGCCATAAATATCTTTCAGACCGGAATCCCCAGGGTAAACTATCGTTGCCTGACCGCTGCTGCCGGCGATTGCCGCAGAAACAAGGGGAATGAGAGCATTTTTACAACACTTCTCAAGTAAGAAACGGTCTGCAATGGTATCAAGGCAGTCTATTGCCAGTTGAGCACCACTGAGAATGGTCTGTGCATTGTCTGCCCGGAAGAATTCAGCTATCGCAAGAACCTCCACTGCGGGATTGATCTCCCTGACCCTGCATTTTGCTGTTTCAGCTTTCAATTTCCCCAAATTGGCAGGGCTGCTTAAAAGTTGTCGATTGAGATTACTTTCATCAAAACAATCTCCGTCCACAAGTGTGAGCCTGCCGATGCCGATTCGAGCGAGTATTTCAGTCACTGTACCGCCCAAACCGCCAAGTCCAATGATCGCTACATGAGAGCGCAGCAATTGGAGCTGGTCTGCGTTGGAGAGAGACTTTTGATTGCGGCTGTAACGTTCGGGGACTATATCTGCTTCAAGTGCGGCATATTCAACTTTTCCGAGCGGAAGTCGGGTTTTTTCCGCTATCGCACATGCATCACTCAGGAGGAGCGCTTTGTACGAAGATTTATCGGGTCGAGTACGTTGCTGAGCATGTGACTGCAATAAATCGAAAAGAAGTATGTTCTCCATGACAATCTTCCCAGGGTGAGATGAATGGTTGAATATCTTGGGGTCGAGCAATTAACATGGATACATGTTGACCAGGAGGAGAGTTGTTTGTCAAGGTTCAATAAAATACCTTTCGCGCATACATTTGAACACAAACAGTGGTTTGCAACTCATCTCCGATTATAGTATACAGAGGGATTGGTTGTTGGATGTCTTTGGGGAATTATAAAGAGCCCTGCTCTTTTCAACGGGGTTAGTTAAACAATCTGAAGTGGATTAACGAGATGAAAACAGAAAATTCGAAATCAGGTGAAGGTCTTTTTAAAAAGCTTCGATCAAAGATGTCCGGCGTCAAGGTTGAGGATGAGACTGGAATAGAGTTAAAACCAAAAGATGCTGCGCAGCAAATGCTGGAAGAATTCGAAGCCGTAAAAAAGAATCCCGGTCATTTAACGGGATGGGACTTTGACCGTGCGTTTGACTTTATAGAACGATATTCGGAGACTCCCCAGGCTGAAATATTAATCGGGCAGATGTATGCTACGAGTGGTCAGGCGCTCAAAGGTTTAAGTTATGCCAGCGCAGTGAAAGTCCTTGAGCGCATGCCGGGGCATGCCGGCACCAACTCAATAATCAAGGGTATGTATGCCATTGAAAGAGATTATATCCAGGAATTGAAATCGGATGTTATCGCACATATGCTTAAAATTATACCGGATCATCCTCTGACAGAAGATTTAACCACTGCGCTTGCAGTAAAAAATCTCACCAATGCCTACGATTTTGTTACCGTAAATCCAGACAACGTTTATTCAAAAAAAATCATCAAGGCAATGTTTGACCGCGATCCGAATATTGCTATCTTGCTTCTTCAGGAGAAAATGGATCATCCTCAGGTGAGCAGTATTTTCGATGGGATCTATAATATAACAAAGAATTCTGAAATAAAAAAACTGACTCCTAATGCCATAATCTTCATTCTTGATGTAGCGCCAGATCATTCGCACGTAATTAAAATGATTGAGGTATTGGTGGAAAGTAATTATGTGAAGGCTTATGAATTTGTGAAAATGCATCCTGATCATGTTCTGGTCACGGAAATAAAGCGTCTGGTTCTTGAGCGTAAACCGGAATTAAGCGCATTATTCAAAAATTTATGATCTCGAATACAAGGCAGAACAAATAGGATAATAAAAAATCCCCGAATCAAAATTTTGATTCGGGGATTTTTATTAAAATTGGTAGGAAATTAGTTCATTTATGTCTGCTACTCTTTCATCATCTGCCGCAGAACATAGGGCAGTATACCACCATGTTGAAAATAGGTTATATCAACTTTTGTATCGAGGCGAGCTATAACTTCAAAGCTGATTGTCTTACCATCCTGTCTTTCCGCAGTGACTTTCAGTGATTTTCCTGGAGTAATGTCCGCCAATCCATTAATTGAATAAAATTCCGATCCATCCAACCCCAACGAAGCAGCATTCTCTCCCGATTTGAAAATGAGTGGTAATACTCCCATTCCCACCAGATTATTGCGATGAATACGTTCAAAGGATTCGGCGATGACGGCTTTTATGCCAAGAAGGGTGGTACCCTTCGCTGCCCAGTCCCGTGAAGATCCTGTCCCGTATTCTTTACCGCCAAGGACGATGAGAGGGATCTTTTGCTCTATATACTTCATCGCCGCATCATAATTATACATTTCCTCATTTTCAGGAAATTTAATGGTATATGCACCTTCCTTAGGCGCTACCATTTTGTTTTTAATGCGGATATTACCAAAGGTTCCCCGCATCATCACCTCATGATTGCCTCTTCTGGAGCCATAGGAATTGAAGTTGACCGGTTCGACACCCTGTTCTATAAGGTAGCGACCGGCTGGGTATTCTTTCGGAATAGCACCGGCGGGAGAAATATGGTCGGTGGTGACGGTGTCTCCTAAGAGGAGAAGCGTTCTTGCACGGATAATATCTTCAGGCGGTGAGGGGATATCTGTAAAATTATCAAAATAGGGTGGATTTTTTATATATGTCGATTTTTCCTGCCAGTCATAGGTGGTACTTTTTGAGACTTTCAGGCCTTTCCAGAAAGCATCGCCCTCAAAAATTTGGGCGTACTCACGTGTAAAGGCTTGCTGGGTTACATGCTGTTTGACTAAGGAATCTATAGCTTCATTGGTCGGCCAGAGTTCCTTAAGATAAACAGGCTGACCATTTGGATCCATTGCAATGGGATCGGAGGTTAAATCGATATCCATTCTGCCTGCTAAAGCAAATGCCAATACCAGCATTGGTGAAGCGAGAAAGTTTGATTTGACCAGCTGGTGAATGCGTGCTTCAAAATTTCTGTTGCCGGAAAGAACCGCGGCTACATTCATGTCATTGTCTTTTATAACTTTCTCAAGAGCAGGATTCAAAGGACCACTGTTACCAATGCAGGTCGTGCAGCCGAAAGCGGCGATATGAAAACCCAGTGCTTCGAAATAAGGTATCAATCCGGCTTCTTTAAGATAGTTGCTGACGACTTTAGAACCCGGGGCAAAGGACGTTTTCACAAAGGCAGGTACGTTCAAACCACGCTTTACCGCTTCTTTTGCCATTAAACCTGCACCGATCAGGACATGTGGATTCGAGGTGTTGGTGCAGGAAGTAATAGCGGCGATAACGACACTGCCATCACTTATTTTGACAGGTTTTCCATTGAAATTAATCTCAATGTTTCTTTTGGGTACTGTATGACAGGAATCTTCTCTGGATGTTTCGCAGCCGGATTCATTAATAAAGGTAGAAACTTCAACCTGTCCGGTATTGCGCTCATAATTGCAACCGAGAATATCTGCATACGCAGAGCGCATCCCGGAAAGAGGAACTCTGTCCTGGGGTCTCGCAGGGCCTGCGAGCGACGGTTCAACAGTGGCCAGATCAAAATCGATTACCATTGTATATTCGATAGACTGAGAATCGCTATAAAAGAGACCGCTTGCCTTGGCAACGGCTTCGGTGATGGCGGCCTGTTTCTCACGACCTGTCAGTTTCAGGTACTCGATAGTTTTCTCGTCGATCGGGAAAAAGCCAAGTGTCGCTCCATATTCGGGGGTCATATTGGAGATTGTGGCACGATCGGGAATGGAGAGAGACTGCATTCCAGGCCCGAAATATTCGACAAATTTTTCGACTACTTTGTGCTTCCTCAGCAGTTGTGTAATGGTCAGAACAAGATCGGTCGCGGTGATGCCGGCAAGGAGCTTTCCGGTAAGCCGCACTCCTATGACCTCCGGAATGGACATATAATAGGGCTGTCCCAACATGACAGCTTCAGCTTCAATGCCACCTACTCCCCAACCCATGACACCTATGCCGTTAACCATCGGTGTGTGCGAATCAAGGCCGACCACTGTGTCCGGATATGCATAAAGAGCTTTATCAATTGATTCTGTAATTGTCACTCGCCCCAGGTGCTCTAAATTTACCTGATGACAGATCCCGGAATTTGGTGGTACCACCCTGAAATTATCAAAACCACTCTGTGCCCATTTCAGCAGGGAGTAACGCTCATTGTTCCGCTCGTATTCCTTGGCGACATTGCCGGTCAGGCTGAGGCTGGTACCGGAAAAATCGACTTGAACCGAGTGGTCGGCAACCAGCTCGACAGGTACTCTTGGATTAACCTTGGCCGGATCGCCGCCGAGGCTTTTCACCGCATCCCTCATGGCTGCAAGATCGACCACCGCGGGTACTCCGGTGAAATCCTGCATCAGAACGCGGGCAGGATGATACGGTATTTCAACCGGTGCGTCGTAGCTTTTCTGCCAACCGGTTATAGCATGCAGATCTTTTTCTTCAACGATTTTACCATCTAGTTTCCTGAGCAGGTTTTCTACCAGAATACGGATAGAGTAAGGAAGCCGCTCTATATTTCCGAATCCATGCTTGGAAAGCTCCCAAATATCAAAGTAGTTGTAGGATTCACCATCAACTGTCAACTGTTTAACGAAATCCCGATTTTTCATGGTTTCCTCATAGTAGTTTTGGCTGTTCCGGGGAGATAGGAAAAAGAAAGAAATAGATGCTATTTATAATAGGCACAAACTACTGTCTGTCCAGAATAGAACAAAGTACTTTATACATTCAAAGTGGCAGGTCCTATTTCCGAATCGCCCGGCCTCTTGAGGTAAAAGAAATACCCAGCTGTGACTGGGTGCCGATCATAACCGATTCGATGATCGGAGGATTTATAGGTTTATTCGAATGCCACTCGACTATAAAATTTGCCCCGGAACCCCCGGAAGTATCTTTTTGCGGTACAATGAAACGCTCCGAGCCAAGCGGACCAAGTACAATAGGTTCCTGGATGTATTGTTTGACCAGTGGTCCCGCAGTTTCATGGTAGTTAACAGCGGTAACCGTGAGAGGATTATTCGGATCAATATTTCGGATACTGAGGGTTATCGAGAGAAGAAGGGGGGTCTCCTTATTACCGTGGTAAATGTGGGAATAGGCGGGAATATAAACCGTCTGCTCATTGGTTAGCGGCATTGGCTCTACTGCGTGTAGAGACGGTGCCTGAAAAAAAAACAGCAAAAAAAAGACAATAAAGAAAAGGTGCGAATTTTTAGGTTGTATCATGGCTTCACGAGTTTTGAAGGGGGAATCAGTGACATGAGAGAGATTCATACAAATCGTTATTTTCTCTATTTTCTATGACTTCAAGCTGCTTGATATGGTTGCGTTCTTCTTCTATAATTTTTCTCAGTTGTCCAATTGCCTCTTTATCGTCTAGGAATCCAATGAGAAATTCATAGAACAAGATTGTATCCAGCTCGAATGATTTCGAAATGGCTATTACCTCCTCGACATTTTTGGCGTTGTTCAGCTCATTTTCATCGAGTAAAAAATTATTTCCTTTAATCATTTCTTGAAGCAACGAGCGGCCAACTGCCTCGATTTCCTGCTGCTCTTGCGTCAAGGGTTTGTTCGACTGAAGCTTGGTAAACCAGATAGCATGTCTTTTTTCCTCATCTGCCATCCAGGTAAGTACTTCCGCAATTTGGGGATTCTTGGCTTTTTTACTGGCATTGCGATATGTTTCTTCCCCGTTCCTTTCTATTTGTATTGCTATGTTACGAATATCACCGAAGGTAAACATGATTTCACCTATTTTATGAGTAGAATGTAAAATAATTTTTTGAGGATAGGTTCCAGCCAGGATTTCACTCGAAAAAGCGAGTGAAAATTTCCACCTCTTCCCGTGGGGTCCGGTAATTATTTACCGGTGCTTTTTTGTCCTCATAGCCAAGGGCCATACCGCAGATTAGAATAGTATCCTGGCTATAGCCCAGGGCGTTTTTTATCAACTTTGGATATTGGCCGAGAGCAGCCTGTGGACAGGTCGCCAACTCTTCTTCGAGGGCCGCCAGCATCACCGATTGAATGAACATTCCATAGTCTAAAAAGGATCCTTTTTTCATGACTGAATCAAGGAAGAAGAAAAGAATGACCGGCGCTTCGAAGGCACGGTAATTGGCAATCCACTGCTCTAAACGGCCTGCCTTGTCCCTTCTTTCAATGTTGAGGGCCGAATAGAGTTGAGCCCCACAGGAAACTCGCCTCTTCTTGTATGGTTCAATCCATTCAACCGGATAATAGTTATAGTCCATGCTGCTGATACCATCTTTGCGAAAAGCGTCCTCCATCGCCTGGGTCAGCTCGGCCTTTTTTTTTCCCATGACAACCGCTACCTGCCAAGGTTGAGCATTTGTTCCTGATGGTGCATGCCGCGCTGCCTTTAAAATATTGACTATTTTTTGTTTGCTGACAGGTTTGTCCAGAAAGGCGCGGACAGATTTACGCTGCGTGATCGCTTCAATTATATTCATGGGTTTTTAATGGTAATGAATTTTGAGCCTATAAATTTGTTCTTCAAAAAACAATGCATATTATTTTAAAGTATGGCCAATATCGAACACTTCGTGACAGGAAGGGCAGATAAACAACCATTTTATCACTTCTCCGTCACGTTTCATCATCGAATGAAAACCGTCTTTATAGCTGCAAAGAGGGCATAGTTTAAACTCTTTTTCAAGTGTTACTTTGTGGATGTGGTATTCCATAAAATGTCCTTTTTTAGTTATGATAGGTAAGTCGGGAGCAATTTTGAAACCAACCCTATCCCTTTCCCCCCCATAATGGTGGGGAGACTCTGTTGGTAGGGGATATGTCCATACAAAAAATAACATCAGTGAGATGATAATGCCTGTTGTCGTCAGGTCAATAACATTGACAGCTGATTTGCCGTTGGGGAGTTGTCCTGGATAACATTCTGCATTTTTTGTCGTGTAATTGTTTGCTTTCAGTTGCAAATGATTATCTGTATTGCTGAAGGATTGGAGAAAGGTTAGGGTTTCTTGATAACCTCCTCCTTCAAACACGTATGATAAAAAAGATAAATTATATTCTGGATAAACGAGCACAGGAGAGAAAGCATGGCGGAAGAAACGACGATTTTAACCCCTGACGGAATTGAATCTCCCGGGGATGAGAAGGGAAAAGAATCCGAAAAATCACTGGTGGTGACCAAGGATCTGTTGCCGGATCGATTGATGGTAATTCCTTTACGTGATCGCCCAATGTTTCCAAAAATGATGGGCCCGGTGATTATTGACGACATGGCTTTGCAACAGGCGGTTATGAAGCATGTCAACCGGAATGCTCCGCTCTATTTTGGTCTTATCCTGCAAAGACCAAAAGAAGACGGGCTTGCTCATGTTGCGGAAAGTTCTGATGATTTCTTTACAGTGGGATCGGTTGCCCGCGTTATCCAGGTGTCGCCCTATAAGCCGGGTGAACCCTTACAGGTGTTGGTTCAAGCTCTAGAAAGATTTGATGTAATTAATTTGCTGAAAAAGGATTCCGCGTATCTCGCAGAAGTGAAATACTGGTTCGAGAATATCCAGGAAAACACTGAAGAACTGAAAGCATATTCGGTTGCGATAATTGATTGTATTAAAGATCTGGTCAATATGAACCCCTTGTTTAAAGAGGGTCTGAGTCTGCTCATTGAGAGAATTAACCTGAGTGATCCAGGTTCGCTGGCTGATTTTGCCGCTTCCATGACCACCTCCTCCGGGACTGAGATACAAAGAGTCCTGGAAACCTTCAATGTGCGCAAACGGCTTGAGATGGTACTTATTCTTTTAAAAAATGAAGTGGAAATTTCCAAGCTCAAAGCCAAGATTTCTAAACGGATTGAAGAACAGCTTTCCAAACAACAACGGGAATTTTTCCTGAAACAGCAACTGCAGGAAATTAAAAAAGAGCTGGGGCTGGCAAAAGACGACACCCAGGCAGAATTGGAAAAATATCAAAACAGGCTGAAGAAGCTGGTACTTCCTGATGAAGCGCGGGAAAAGATAAAAGAGGAAATGGAGAAGCTCAAGCTTCTTGGTACTTCTTCCCCCGAATTCAATGTAACCAGGACGTATCTCGACTGGTTGACTATTCTTCCGTGGGGTGTCTACTCAAAAGACAGCTATAGTCAAACTAAGGCAGCCAGGATTCTTGACAGGGATCATTACGGACTTCAGGACGTAAAAAACAGGATATTGGAGCTGATATCCGTCGGAGTCATTAAGGGAGACCTGTCCGGAACAATATTACTCCTGCAGGGGCCGCCAGGTGTCGGCAAAACCTCGATTGGGAGATCTGTAGCGCAAAGTCTGGGACGGGAATTTTTTCGTTTCTCCCTTGGTGGTATGCGGGATGAGGCTGAAATTAAAGGCCACCGCCGCACCTATATCGGAGCGATGCCCGGTAAATTTATCCAGGCCATTAAAACATGCAAAACAGCTAATCCGGTTATAATGCTTGATGAGATCGATAAGATTGGCGCCAGTTTTCAAGGTGATCCGGCTTCCGCCCTTCTCGAAGTACTTGATCCCGAACAGAATCGGGATTTTCTTGATCATTATCTGGACGTGCGTTTTGATCTGTCAAAAATTTTCTTTATCTGCACAGCCAATCAGCTTGACACCATTCCTGCTCCACTCATGGACAGGATGGAAACTATTGAATTGCCGGGTTATATTCTGGAGGAAAAAGTCGAAATCGCCAGAAGGCATTTGATCCCCAAACAGCTCAAGGCACATGGTCTGACTTCGAAACAGATAACTCTTTCAAAAGGACTGATAGGTGCAATTGTCGACGGTTACGCCCGCGAAGCGGGAGTTCGCGGACTGGAAAACTGCATCAAGAAGATTCTCAGAAAATCGGTTAAAAAAGTCATTGAGAATCCGGAACAGAACATTCGCATCCATAAGAATGAACTGAAGGACCTGCTCGGGAAAAGGTATTTTTCCGAAGAACAGGCTTTCGAAAAACCACGAATTGGTGTCATTACCGGCCTTGCCTATACCAGTATGGGTGGGACTACTTTACATATTGAGTCTATTCCCATTCCTACAGGCCAGGCCGGCTTTAAACAGACCGGACAGCTGGGGAAGGTTATGGTTGAATCTTCTGAGATCGCCTATAGTTATGTTCGATCTTTAATGAAAGACAATAAAGAGGGGATAGAGTTTTTCAAGGAAAATCTTATTCATCTCCATGTGCCTGCCGGGTCAACGCCAAAGGATGGCCCGTCGGCCGGTATTACCATGGCCTGTTCAATCTTTTCGATAGCTACGAACCAGGCGATTAGACCTGACCTTGCCATGACCGGAGAATTAACGCTCAGTGGTCTGGTTATGCCAATTGGCGGGGTGAAGGAAAAAATGATCGCCTCAAAACGGGCAAAAATTCTGGAAGTGATTTTGCCGAAAGATAACCGGGAAGATTTCGAGATGCTTCCCGATCATATTAAGAAAGGCATTACCCCTTACTTTGTCTCCACCTTCGAGGAAGTAAAACGAATTTGTTTCAGGCAGGGGAGTTAACAGGGATAGAAAAGGAGTAATGAAAAAATGGAGCGGGAAACGAGATTCGAACTCGCGACGTCAACCTTGGCAAGGTTGCACTCTACCACTGAGTTATTCCCGCTCATTTAAATATCAAAATGGAAGTGTTTTTTATCAGAACACCCCGCTGAAGTCAATATTTTTATTCTGATTACCAGCTTGCACCCAGGCGAGTGAATTGAAATGTTTCCGGTTATTCTGGCAGGAGATCGTAATAGTAGGTAAGGATGTCCGTCCGGGTGACAATGCCTATCACCTTTTCGTTTTCAACGACAGGAAGATAACCGACATCCTTTTCAATCATTATTCCGGCAGCAATCGATGGGGAAACGCCCGGATCGATGGTAATGATTTCCCGGGCCATGAATGCCTTGACCGGACTGTCCCAATGTTGTTCTTTTTTAACCCTTTTGAGATCCCAGAGGACAATGATGCCATGGATCTTGTCATCCTCCATGACCATTATGCCCCTGATTTTTTCTTTGGCCATTATATCCTGGACCTCTCGCATGGGTGTCGCGGGTGTCACGGAGATGACGGGAAAAGACATGATATCGGAGATACGGACGCTCTCTGTTCTGTTTGCCCTCAGTCCGGCCATGATCTGTTCCTTAATCTGCTGAGGTGAAAAATCACTGCTTTTAACAGAGGCTGAACCCGCCCCGGCATGCCCCCCGCCACCGAAAATCGCCAGTGCCTGCCCGATATGGATATTTTCGGCACCACTGCGGCCAATGATACTATTTCTGCCATCGCTGGTAAAAATAACAAAAAGGGCATCGACATTGACAATTTTCCTGTACATGTTGACGATGGCCGCCAGGTTGGGAACTTTTTTATCCAGACATATCGTATTAAAGCCGACAGTGCAGCCGTTGATGTTGATTTTGTCCGTTTCTTTCATCATCTCGAAGAGAATCTCCTTTTGGTTCTCTTCATAGGGCGGATTAAGAAAAAAAGCGGCAACATTGAGATCTGCCCTGTTGTCGAGCAGGTAAGCTGCAGCTCGGGCGTCTTCGGCGGTGGTCGACGGGTAGGAGAGATGTCCCGTATCCTCGTACAGGCCGATCAGCATGACCGTGGAGTCGAGTGGCGTGAGCTCCATCCCTCTCTTTTGCATCTCGCGAACAAGGAGTGTTACGGTTGATCCGATCTGTTCTTTACAGGACCAGGTCGGCTGGATATCGCCGGTTCCCATCATATGGTGATCCCAGAGATCAACCTCAAGACCTTGCTGTGATGCCAATTTTTCCATGCGGTCCAATCGATGCCACTGGTCGGTGTCAACGACGATTAATTTTTTTACATCATCGTGCGGCACTTCATGCGGCAAAATGAGATTAAAGGCTGTCTTGTGGGTCGAGAGAAACTGTTCGACATTCTTGTTGGTCATTTTGGGGACCACGCCGACGCAGCCGGGATAGAGAAGGGTGGCGGCAATAACTGAGGCCAGTCCATCAAAGTCGGTGTTTTTATGGGTCGTAGCTATAAACATTATCTGGATTAACCGATGGTAAAAGTCTTAAAAAATATTGCTATTACAGTTGATAAACCGGGCGATTCGATTTGTCGAGATAATATCTCATCATTTTCTCGGCAAGAACCCTGAGTGTTTCCTGACGATTTTCCGGCGAAGGGTGGGTGCTGAGAAATTGTGGTGTACCATTGCCGCTCACCTTAGCCATCTTCTGCCAAAGTGTTACCGCCGCACGGGGATCATAGCCCGCCCGTGCCGCCAGTTCAATGCCTATTCTGTCCGCTTCGGCTTCGGAGGTTCTGCTGTTTGGCAGAGTTATGGCTGTTGCTGCGGCCAGTGAGCTGCCGGTCAGAATGGCTCCTTTATATGCACTGTCCCCAGCGGCAAGCGCTACCCCTGACAGACCAAGTTGAGTTGCCAGGGCCATGGACATCTTTTCAGCGGTATGATTGGCCAGGGCGTGGGCGATTTCATGTCCCATGACCTGTGCTATCTCATCATCGGTTGCATTAAGCTTCTTGATCAGCCCTGTATATATAGCCATCTTCCCTCCCGCCATACACCAGGCATTGACAGTTTCCGGGTCGTCAATGACTTTGACGCTCCAACCCCAGTCTCTGGTATGTGGATACATCTGGATTGCCTGGGCAATGATGCGACCGGTGATGCGTTGGATCCTTTGGGTGGTTTCCGGGTCGGAATTGATTTTGCCTTCTTTTTGCAGGGGAAGAATGGTTTGAACATATGCCTCGCGGGAAGCGCTGATGGCCTCTTCAGGGGAAACCAGCATGAGCTGTGAACGGCCGGTGGGACTGGTGGCGCAGGCCGAGAGAGAAATCAGGAAAAGGAGCAAGAGAAGTTTTTTCATTGTGGATCCTCCCAATTATAACAGGCATTTTTGATAGATAACACCAGGAATTGTAAACGCTTTCTGAAAAAAGATTATAAAATCAAAGCTTAGTCAATGATAAATTAATTTCTCAGGCATTAATATACAAGTGAAAGAGTAGTTGTAAGCCAAATACCAGTAAACAGATAAGGCTTGGTCTTGTCACGTTCTGTAATCAAAGTTATGTTGCAGATGAGTTCAAGATCAATACTTACTCAAGAGGCATTCATACAAAGAACATGGCAAAGATGACCGGAAATATAAACACCAATAAACTACAGCATCTCTGGCTGCAGCAGCTGCAGCTTGAGTTTGAAGAAATATGCATGACATACGGTCTGCAATTAAAACTACCCGTTTTTGAAATATCCGATACTGAAAAAGAGCTTGGCGCCTGGTGTGCAAACACAAGAACACTGCGTCTTAGTCACCACCTGATAGTCAAATACTCCTGGTCAGTTACCATGCAGGTACTAAAACATGAGATGGCACACCAGCTTTGCTCTGAACAGTTTGGTACAGCAGGCGCCCCTCATGGTGATACATTCCAGCGAGCCTGTGAACTATTGGGTGTGCTTCCGGAATATCGTCGTCCCGGGACCGTGGTGATCGAGATCGTGGAACAGGCAATCGGTGGATCAAAAATATCCGAAAGAGGCCGGGAATGTATGGCCAGGGTGCAAAAGCTCCTGGCACTATCTCAGTCATCCAATGAGCATGAAGCCGCACTGGCTATGCAGAAGGCCAATGAGCTTATTGAGAAATACCATATCCAGGAGCTTGGCAACGGTCAGGAGCATCGTTATGGTTTTGGAATAATTGATCGAAAAAGAAAACGGATAGAAAGCTACCAGCGACGGATCTGCACTATCCTGCATGATTTTTTCTTTGTCAGGGTTGTCTTATCCAGCCTTTATGATCCAATGCACGACGATACCTTTAAAACCATTGAACTTCTGGGAACCAAGGAGAATGTGACCATTGCGGAGTATTGCTATCATTTTCTGGAGAACCGGCTGGCCTCGCTCTGGTCTTTGAACAGACACCGGTTTAAAGGGTCTGCCAGAACAGAAAAAAATAGCTATTATCTTGGACTGCTACGCGGTTTTCACCAGAAGTTACAGGAACAAAAGAAGGGAAAAGAAGATTTGCACGTACAAGCCCGGATGGGTGATCTGGTCATTGCCGAGGAAAAGCGTCTTGAAAATTTTGTCGGGTTACGTTTTCCGCGACTCAGAAAGATATCAAGAGGTGGTGTCAAGATTTATGGCAGTACCTATAATGAAGGGATGGAGACAGGAAAAACCATCACCTTTGCCGAAGGGCTTACGGATGCAAACAGAACGTTCGGTGGAATGTTGCCGGGATGATTCTGTGTTGCAGAAGGTGGACAGAAAAAGCTGATGCGTTGCAGACGGAGGGTAATATGGTTAACTCGAATGCAGCTTCACCCCGGATTCTCTCTTCTAGCTGGGGAAGAATGGAAATTGAAAAAATCGGCAGCGGCAAGGATTTCAAATTATGGCCAGGGGGAGGTAGAGCCTGGGACTGGTCGGAATATGGAACCGGTCACAGCAGGGGGATACAGCAGGGAGATGTAGATGAATTAATAAGCAAAGGCTGCCGTGTGGTGATTTTGACCACCGGCAGATTCAAGAGACTCAAAGTGCCGCAGAGCACCATAGATTCCCTCAAAACACATTCCATTGAAGTGGTTGTTGCCGATACAAAAAAAGCAATTCATATTTATAATGACTATGCGGCAAAGGGAATGGCAGTAGGTGGTCTTTTTCATTCGACTTGTTAGTGTGAACCGGATGCAAAATTCCAGGCGCATACAGAATACACAGAATATTTTTTCAAATCAGAGTCCTTCCAGGTTTTCAGTTCAAAGTGGAGAGAACCATGCGACCATTACGTTCACCAAGTTACCTGTCCCTGTTATTGCTGCTGTTTTCCTGCAGCGCTTGCGCCGAATCTGCTGGTAACACAATTGCAGGTAACGCAGGTTCAAGGCTCCTCGCCGAGAGTTTCGGAACATTTAATGAACCCTGGGCTATGACCTTTCTACCGGACGGAGACCTCCTTGTGACGGAAAAACCCGGCACTTTGCTCCGGGTTCAACCAGATGATCGCTCCAAGGTGCCTGTCAAAGGCGTACCCAAGGTAGCTTATGGCGGCCAGGGAGGTTTGGGTGATATAATTCTCCATCCTCAATATAAGGATAACCATTGGATATACCTGTCTTACGCCGAGCAGGATGCGTCAGGCAACAGGGGAGCAGCCGTTGCCCGGGCTCAATTCCATCCTTCGTCTGCCAAACCAAAATTGGAAAACCTTGAAGTTATCTGGCGGCAGTCACCCAAAGTCTCAGGTACGGGGCATTACTCACACCGGTTGGCATTCAGCCCGGATGGGCATTTATTCATCACTTCCGGTGAACGGCAAAAACAGACACCAGCCCAGAGCTGGGAACAAAATTTGGGTAAGGTCATCAGGCTCAATGCAGACGGATCAGTGCCACCCGACAATCCGTTTCAGGACAAGGGAGAACTCGCAAAAACCTTCTGGTCTCTCGGACATCGCAATCTGCTTGGCATTGCTTTCGACAGACAGGGGAGACTGTGGACACACGAAATGGGCCCCAGGCACGGTGATGAATTCAACCTGACGCCTGGTGGAGATAATTACGGTTGGCCAATTGTATCCTGGGGCGATCAATATTCCGGTATTCCAATTCCCGATCATGATACGCGACCGGAATTCAATGCACCTGAGGTATACTGGGTGCCAACTGTTGCACCCTCGGGTCTGATCATATATGACGGCTCCATGTTCCCAAAGTGGCAGGGTGATGCCTTTGTCGGCGGGCTCAAATCAAAATCACTGGTACGGATCAGGATTGAGGGAGACCGGGCCGAGGAGGTGGAACGTTTTGACATGGGCAAACGTATAAGAGAGGTTGAGCAGGGACCTGATGGCGCAATATGGATTCTGGAGGACGAAAGAGGTGGTCGCCTGCTTCGGCTCACTCCACACAACTAGGTAACGAGATGGGAGAAATGAAACTTGCAGCATAAAAAATCCAGGTCTTGACCTAGGTCAAAGCACTCGGCCCCTCCTTTTGCTAACATGATGTAAAATCAGCAACAGGCAAACGGAGGGAGGAAAACGATGTGTGAAAGCTATCATTTAAGATGCCAGTGTGGCAGGAAAAGTGCGGAGATTTTTTTTGGCAGGATGGTCCTGAATAGAGAATCCGTCAACATCCTCTTCTGCCCTGAATGCAGCCAAGGGCTTGAAAATAACCAGCCGGAAAGGGTCTGGGATAACGATTGGGTGCTGGAATTGAACATGGATCTCATCAGGAACTATGCGTCCACTTTCGGAATGGATGCAGACGATCTGACTGCGAACTGGGTCTTCGACAGTGGTTATGTCACCTGGGCGGGTATTACCCCCGATGACACAGAAAGACGCAATATGGAACGGGAAGAAATTCAAGTGTTGGCTAAAACCGACTTACTGGCCTACATAAAGGCCATGAAGGAATGGGGCATTTCACGGGAAAAGCGTCTTACCGGCGAAGGCTGGCGAAAAATGAAGTAATCGCAGACAAGTTCCGGTGTTGCAATTCAAATCAAAGATAAGAAAAGAGGTGGCTGATATGTCTGGATGTGGATGTGGCTGCAATAGCAGCGAGGGTGGGCCTTTTTCCAAGGGCAGGGATCTGGTAGACTTTGTCTTTCACGCCCATGGTGGTGCTGTCAGGGACCAGAAGATAATGCAGGGGCCATTGGCCACGGTTTGCCAGGAATGCAATACGTCTTTTTACCTGGAAACATACCTGGGATCGTGTCCGAACTGCGGCGGAGTTCATGCTGTCGCCCCGATGAAACCGACATCTGAGAACATACAATACGCGGGTAAGGATTATCTTTTGCCACGCTGAGCATATGAACCTACACTGGTTGCAGGGATGAGCGGATGGTTGAGCAAAAATCTTGGTGATGCCATGTTGGCATACCTGACTTTAGAAAAGATTGAAACTTGCTGTGAGTCGGCGTACCAAAAAGCCAATTGCCCCCAGGATATGGCGGTTTTTTTTCGACACGAATCAGAGGGGCGGCTTCACTGTGAGGTCAAGCTTTATTTTTCTCCTGCAATTGGTGGCATAGCGAAATCATTCGGTGCCTCCCCCTGCGACCAACCCACAAGGTATGGGCTCAGTCTGCTGGTCGGTTCCCCGGCGGCATGGTCGATTCTCTTCCCGGAGAGTTGACTTCTCGAAGTATAGAGAGTGGAGAATATTTTTCATGTCAGCTTATATTTTTCCCTGAGCATATGAGAGAGGTGGTTGACCATCGAAAAGGCATTTTCAACAGTTTTCCCCTTGTCAGGATTCACCAGGCAGCAGGTTGCGGGAGAAAGCATGCTCTGGCTGACTAATTGCTCAAGGTCTACACCCTTTTTCCCCAGATACTGCCAGATACCTTCCAGTTTCATGGTCAGAAACCCAAGACTCTCTTTGGCAAAGATTTCGTAGCCGGTGGGCACAATGCCCCAGACCAAGACGCCGCCACGGTCGAGAAATTTTTTTATTGATGCCCCACAGGTAGAAAAGATCTCCGCATTACTATAAATATCCAGAGAAAGGATATCCATATCGAGACCCAGCAGGAAGTCCCAGTCAGGGTTGCCGCAGAGATGAATGCCGCACGGTCCATCGACGGTGGAGAAAAAAGCATCCAGATCCGTTTTCGCCTTCTGGTCTCCGTAGCCGGACATCGCCGAAAAGATAAATTGCAGTCCCGGCTCGTCGACAAACATGAAGGCATTGGCATTCCGTTCTTTTAAGCGGGCTGACTGGACATTGATCCTCTTGGCCATGAAGTCGAACATAAAGGGCCGGATGTTGTCGTCGAAAAGGATGGGTCGCTCGTCCTGGTCCAGAATGTTGAAGCCAAAACTGATCGGTCCTTCGAGCTGGCCGCGAATGGCGGGTCTGTCGGCAAGATCCATGGATAAAAACTCATGGTAGACGACAGAGTATTTTTCGCTGATATCGAAGGTGGCCGGGTCGTCGAACCGGCTCATGGTCTCCTCGAATTCCGCAATAAATTTATCCATCGAGAAGCGCAGGGTCTTTTTTTCCACATCGAGCACAATGCCTGGAAAATGCTCGGCTGCCTGGACATACATGTCCTCGTAATAGCTGAAATTCGGCAGCTGTGGCCAGAATGGCACATCCAGGGTCAAGGCGAGGTCGAGGGCCTGTTTAACATCGGTCTGGGGCATGACGGCCATGGCCGTGGTCATGAGGTTTCCGGGTATGGGCATGTGTCTGTTCTCCTGTAGATACTGATTCGGTCAAAGTTGGTCGAAGCTGGGTGAAATGTACTGAGCATGCGAACTCATTAGAGCGGCAACAATGACAAAATCCACTTCAATAGATGACTAATCAGGACAAAGAGACCAGTCACAATTTCTTGTATATATTGTAACACCTTTTCAAGAATGGAATCCAGATCTTCAATCCTGTTATAGTCCCGCTGTTGGATTCTCTTCGCTCTTTCCTCGGGATCAGGATGACTTGAAAGGAATGTATGGTGGCTGGCTAAAGCGGCAAGTTTATTAAGTGCTGAAACAGCAGAACTTATGTGATAGCCTTCTGCTTCAAGAAAATCAACACCATATATATCTGCCTGTCTTTCTTCATGTTGCGAGAATTGAGCATGGGTGAATTGTTCGGCAAAACTGCCAACAACGGAACTGGCAATTTGACCAATTTCGTTTCCCTGGGATGCCAATCCTTTTCTTAACGCACTTGTGGAGTAAGCCAGCACCACCTTCTTTCTGGAATGATTCATCACTACATGCCCCATCTCATGACCGATAACAAAAAGAAGCTCTTCATCGTTCATAAGATCCATCAATCCAGTAAATAATCTAATGGATCCATCAGCCATGGCAAACGCATTGACTTCTTTAGTGAGATATGCCTTGAAATTAAAAGAGATCCCATCTTTTTGAGAACGATCTGCAACAAGCTTTTGCAGGCGTGCATTATAAGGATTTCCAGGCGGAGCGACACGATGTTTGCTGTCCGAAACCTGAGCAGCACTCTGTGCGAGATTTTTCACATCTTCGTCGGAGAGGGTCATGGCTGTAACAGCATCCGTTGCCGCATCTGTCATCACTGCAATATTTGTGTCTTCACATGAAACCAGAAACATTGAAAAGAAAAGGATGAGAAAATATCGAGTCATGTGACAGCAGCCTTTCAATAGTAAAATTTAGTGTTAACAACCAGAAGTGCTTCAATTGAAGAATGATGTTGTGGTCTCTTTTTTACTGCTATTCGTGAATAGATATCTACTTAATTCACTCTGACAAGGTAGGCAGGTCTTTTTTTGCTCATAAATCGCAACATTTCTAAGAAACTCTCTCTCAGGGCCTGCTGAATATATTTGGCATATATTTTAATACTGGGGTATGTATTATGACCCTGATTGATGTTGATATTTTTACTGCCATCCAAGTGATAGCGGACGCTAAACGTACTATTGATCGACAAGGCAAGTGTATGATCAATGCTGAATCTTCCCCATTATTAACCGTCCAGGATTTGACGGTGTCCTTCGGCACAGGCAACGTTGTCGATACACTCAGCTTTTCGGTATATCCCGGCCGGACACTGGCCATTGTTGGTGAATCCGGATCGGGCAAGTCAGTTACCGCCCTTTCCATCATCCGTCTCGCCGATATCATGGGCGCCAATTACCCTTCCGGCGCTATTATCCTGCACCGAAATGGAGACAACATCGATCTTCTTGCCGCATCGCAACAGGAGATGCAGGTGATCCGCGGCAAAGAGATCGCCATGATCTTTCAGGAACCAATGACCTCGCTGAACCCGGTATTTTCCATCGGCGACCAGATCTCCGAGTCCCTTATTTTGCATAAAGGCCTGGGTAAAGCCCAGGCACTCGTCGAAAGTCAGCGGTTGCTCGACATGGTTCGCCTGGCCGATGCAAAAGAGATGCTGAAGCGCTACCCGCATCAATTATCCGGCGGCATGCGTCAGCGGGTGATGATCGCCATGGCCCTGGCCTGTCGACCCAGAATTCTGATCGCCGATGAACCGACCACTGCCCTCGATGTGACCATCCAGGCGCAGATTTTAACGATCATCGGCGAACTGCAAAAAGAATTGGGTATGGCAGTGGTTTTCATCACCCACGATATGGGCGTGGTTGCCGAGATCGCCGACAATGTCGTCGTTATGTGGCAAGGTAAAAAGGTCGAAGAAGGCAAGGTTGAACAAATCTTTTTCCAACCTCTGCACCCCTATACGCAGACCCTTCTTGCCGCCGTGCCGAAACTCGGCAGTCAAACCGGCGAAAAATTCCCGAGACGTATGCCGATCACCATTATGGAGGGGGACGCCCCCCGCTTGATCGGCGACGAGCGAGTTCAAGACACCGCCCGCTATAACGAAAAACCGCTCCTGTCAGTCCGCGACCTGGTGGTCAGGTTCAATATCAAAAAATCAATCTTCGGCAAGGTCACCCACAGAGTGCATGCCGTTGAGGGCGTCAGTTTCGATATTTATCGCGGCGAGACGCTTGCACTCGTCGGCGAATCGGGATCGGGCAAATCGACCATCGGTCGCGCCATCCAGCAATTGCAGGCAGCAACCAGCGGCTCCCTCACTTTTTCCGATCAGCCTTTTGTCAGTCGTAAAGCCGCCGGGCAGAAACGCCTGCGCCAGGAGATCCAATATATCTTCCAGGATCCCTTTGCCTCCCTTGATCCGCGGCAAAAGATCGGCTACTCCATCGCCGAGCCGATCCTCACCCACCGTTTGCTTGAAGGGAAAATACAGATCCGCAAGCGCGTTCATCAACTGCTTGAGCGCGTCGGACTACCAGCCTCACATGCGGATCGATATCCCCATGAGTTTTCCGGTGGGCAACGGCAGCGCATCTGTATTGCCCGGGCCCTTGCATCCGGGCCGAAACTGATCATTGCCGACGAGGCGCTTTCCGCCCTTGATGTCTCAATCCAGGCACAGATCATCAATTTGTTCATGGAACTGCAGGAAGAGTTTGGACTCGCCTATCTCTTTATCAGCCATGATATGGCGGTGGTCGAGAAGATCAGCCACCGGGTAGCTGTCCTCTATCTTGGCCAGTTCGCCGAACTCGGCAGCCGCCAACAGGTTTTCGAAACCCCGAGCCATCCCTATACCAGGCGGTTGCTCAGCGCCGTACCGGTTGCCGATCCGTCCCGTATGCGCAACAAGAAGCTTCTTGAAGGTGAAATACCAAGTCCAGTCCGTCGCGTCGGCGATGAGCCGACCATTGCATCGTATAAGGAGATCGCCACCGGCCATTTTGTGGCCGAGGTGGTCTGAAAGGCGAAATGCCCTAGCTACCAACCAATGGAGAGAAAAATGCTTTCACGAAAGGGAATATGTGCGGCGTTCATACTGGCTGCCCTTGCAGCCGTTCCACTGACAAACACTCCGGCAGAGGCCGCGGGTACCATGACGGTTTCCTCTCCCCAGGATCCCGGCAGCTGGGATCCAATCGACACCTTTCTGGTCAACTGGGCCTCGGTGGCAACCAATATCTACGATGGCCTGACCTATCGCGGACCTGACGCCAAACTGGTACCGGGTCTCGCCAGCTCCTGGGAAGAATTGGACAAGGGCCTGCGCATTCGCTTTTACCTGCGCGAAGGGGTCGTCTTTCATAATGGTGAGCCATGCAACGCCGAAGCAGTAAAATTCACCTTCGATCGTTTGCTCGGTGAAGAGGGTAAAAAAGGTCCGCAACGCTCGAACTACACAGCTATCAAGGCAGTCGATATCATCGACGCCAAGACCGTCGATTTCCAGCTCACCAACCCCGATCCGGTTCTGTTGACCAAGCTTGCCGGCTACGGGGCGATGATTGTCCCACCAAAATATATAAAGGAAAAAGGCGACGCCTATTTTAACGCAAATCCGGTCGGCACCGGCCCATTCAAGTTCGTCTCCTATGAACCGAAGGTCGGAATCAAACTGGAGGCCTTCCCGGGACATTGGGGTGGAGCACCGAAACTGGATAATCTTGAATATCGCTTTATCAGCGAGCCTTCAACTGCAGTCGCCGAATTGCAGGCCGGCCGGGTAGATCTGGTCATCCCACCGACCATTCCCATCGCCATGATTTCAACGATCAAAAAAGACCCGAAGCTTGACATCGTCACCACCGCCAGCCCAACCGTTTATGCCCTGCGTTTCAACACCGCCAAAGGTATTACCGCCAATGAGAAAGTGCGGACGGCAATGATTCTTGGCGTTGACCGCCAGGCAATCATCGACTCGGTCCTCGGCGGCCAGGCCGCGCCCATTGCCAGTTTCCAGGGTAAACTTTCCTTCGGCGACGATCCGAAGATGGAACCCCTGCCATATGACCCACAAAAGGCCAAGGCCCTCCTGAAGGAAGCCGGAGTCGCTCCCGGAGCCACTGCGCAAATCGATATTCGCGGTAACGATGCAACCTTTAACGAGGTTGTCCAGGCAGTAGCCAGTTACCTCCAGGCCATCGGCCTCAATGCAACCATCAAACCCTATGAAACCAATGTGCTGCTGAACGATATCATTCCGGCAGGAAAAACCGGCGAAATGTTTCAGCAATCCTGGGGCGGCTGGACCCTTGATTACGACAACACCGCTTATCTCATGTACCATACTGCAGAAAAATGGAACCCTTATGACAGCGACAAGGAACTCGATGCCATGCTCGAATCCCAGCGCAGTATCACCGATCGGGCCGAGCGGGAAAAAATTCTCCAGTCCATTGCCCGATATGCTGCCAAACGTGCTCTGGAAATGCCGCTCTTCAATCTCAATGCCATCTTTGGTATCAACAAACGGGTGAAAAATTTCATCCCGGTACCGGACAGTCGGTTGCGTCTGACAGAAGTAACGGTAGAGTAACAGAATCCTGGTGCCGCTCAACATGGTCACGCGGCACCAGGGCAACTACAAAGAAAGAGATACTTTATGGCAGGATTTCTTCTCCGACGCCTTTTTCAGGCTATTTTCGTCGTTCTAGCGGTAACTCTGGTGGTCGCTTTTGCCATCCGTTTAACCGGCGACCCAGCCTTGATGCTGACCCAGGGAGCCGGCAGCGTAACCGAAGAAGATCTGGCGCGCATTCGGGAGGCCCTTGGCCTCAACCAGCCCTTTTTTGTGCAATATGGCAATTTTTTACTAGGAATCCTCCATCTTGATTTCGGCCGGAGCTTTTTAGGCGGCACCCCGGTTGCGAAGCTGATCGGCAAAGCCCTGCCGGCGACGCTTATGCTGGCCTTTGCCTCAATGCTGGTTTCCATCGCTGTTTCCATTCCTCTCGGTATCAAGGCAGCCATCTCCCGAGGAAAATGGCCCGATCAGGCTATTCGCATTCTCTCTCTAGTAGGATTGTCCTTTCCCAATTTCTGGCTGGCCATCATGCTGGTATTGCTCTTTTCCATTTTTTTACGCTGGCTGCCACCGAGCGGTATGGAAGGCTTTGCCAGCTTTATCATGCCGGCGACAACCATCGGTGTTATCCTCACAGCCTACAATGTCCGCCTCGTCCGGGCCTCGATGCTTGAAACCATGCAGTTTCAGTATATTATGGTGGCGCGGGCCAAGGGACTCAGCGAAAACGCCGTCCTTTACAAACATGCCCTGCGTAATTGTGCCATTCCCCTGATTACCTATTTCGGCCTGCAGTTCGGTGGGCTGCTTGGCGGCATCGTCGTCATCGAGCGGGTTTTCAACTGGCCCGGCCTCGGCACCCTTGCCCTGGACGCCGTAGCCGGTCGCGATTATCCTGTGCTGCAGGGAGTCATTACCGTACTGTCAATGCTCATAGTCGGCGTCAATCTGCTCGTCGATATAGCCTACGGCCTTATCGATCCGCGCATCCGCATGGAAGGCAGGGAGTAGCCTATGGCAAACGCAACCAACCAAACAACTCACGGCCGCTACACAACCCTTGAGTTCCTGCTCGGCACCGGTCTGACAGGTACTATCTGCCTCTTGGTCCTGCTCTCGGACGCCTTTTTTCCTGGGGGCGAGAAAATCGATCTTGCCGCCCGACTGCTGCCGCCCTTTGTCAAGATGAGCCATCCCTTTGGTACCGACCCCCTGGGCCGCGATGTCCTTGCCCGGGTTATTGCCGGCGGCGAAATCTCCCTCCTGGTTGGCCTCCTGTCGGTTGCAGGAGCAGTAGTCATTGGGGTGATTATGGGCCTTATTTCGGGATATTACCGAGGATTCTGGGATATGATCGTTATGCGTTTTGCCGATGTCCAGCTAGCCCTGCCCTTCATCCTCCTGGCAATTACCTTTATCGCAATTGTTGGTGGCGGTCTGCGCAATATGATCTTGCTCCTTATTATTTCCCAGTGGGTGCAATATGCCCGCCTCGTCCGCGGTTCGGTCCTTTCCCTGCGCGACCGAGAGTTTATCCAGTCGGCACAGGCCATCGGGGTTAGCGACCTCAATATCCTCTTCCGCCATCTCCTGCCCAACCTTATCGGTCCGGTCGTCGTCCTTATGACCCTCAATGTTGCCAATAATATTCTCCTGGAGAGCAGCCTGACTTTTCTCGGATTGGGCGTCGATCCGCTCACCCCCAGCTGGGGTGGCATGCTCGCCGATGGCCGCACTTACCTGCAGAATGCCTGGTGGGTCAGTTTCTTTCCAGGCCTGGCCATACTATCGACTGTTCTCGGCCTCAATCTTCTTGGCGACTGGCTGCGTGACAGTCTCGACCCAACCGACAGGGCATCAAAATGAGCATACTACTGCAAAAAAACTTCGCGAGAACTCTCGACTCCCTGGTACTGCGTTTTTCCGATGTGGCCTACCGGGGAATGAGTATCGAAGCATGGCTGTTTAATGACCGACATGATCGCCGTCGGGCGGAGGCCGACCTTGCAGCATGTGGGATAAAGGCCCGTCTGAGAAGTGCCTACAAACCGCTCCTGCATTATTTTTTGGAAGATCTTAACCTGAAAGACGATTTGATTACGGAGGTAAAGCTGTTTTATCCTGTATGTGAAAAGGCACCTGAAAATCGTTTTCTTTTAGAGACCTATCCCCTTGCTGCCCTTCTTGGGGATAGGCAACTCTCATTTGTACCTCATCCGCAAGAGCAGTTTGTTTATAACCTCATCCTCGTCAATGCCCAAGGCGAGGAAAGCAGACATCAGGTCTTTGCCCCAAACAGGAGCCATCCCGACCGCATCGGCGAGAGTCATTTGTCCCCCACGGGTTGGTTGCGGGTGCGCGATGCCAGTGGTTTTATGCTTCTTGATGAGCGCTTGGAGACCGAGTTCGAGACCCTGTTCTCTGAGATTATGCAGACAGTCTCCGCCTATCCCTGGAGGGAAAAAGAACCTTACTTCGAAGAATTAAATATTACCGTCAACCTGCCCGGCAGGGATCAACCCATCGACTACGGTCAGGAAGTTCTTAGCCTGCATGAGGCTCTACATGAGGATATTTATTTTTCCCTGTTGGAATTCTTCCAACAGCGCGCCAACCTCCCTCTTGGCGATCGCAGCCTGCAGCCCGGACAGATAGTTCCGGAAATTCTCCATAGCGAAGGCGAGACAGAGGTGCGGATCGAAATTCGCCCACTTGATCGGAGTGAAGTAACTGGTCCGCACCTTGAACTGGAAATCGCAGATAGTCCGATCACCACCGCTCAAATACAGAAGGAACTCGAGAAAATAGGCGGCGCACTCTTTACCGCCACCTCCCGGGCCGGACGAAGGATCGAAGCCCGCTACCACCCTGGCAGCGACTTCCCGGTTATGATCAGCGGTGGTCAGCATGCCAACGAAACAAGTGGTGTCGTCGGTGCCCTGCGTGCTGCCGGGATCCTCGCGGCAAGAGGCGGCGCACATTTTACAATCTCCCCACTGGAAAACCCGGATGGCTATGCCCTGCATCAGCGATTGGTCCGTGACAATCCGAGTTATATGCACCATGCGGCGCGTTATACCGCCTTGGGCGATGACTTTGGTTACCGCCGCAGCAATCTCTATGAACGTGAAATCCGCAGCAAGGCCCGGCAACTGAGCCAAGCAGGTTTGCATATCAATCTACACGGCTATCCGTCCCATGAATGGACCCGCCCACTCTCCGGTTATATTCCGCACGGTTTTGCCATGTGGACCCTGCCCAAGGGATTTTTTTTCATCCTGAATCATCATAAAACCTGGACGGAACGGGCGGAAATTTTTCTTTTCCAGGTGGCGGAAAAACTCGCCGCGGTTCCCGGTCTGCTGGTCTTTACCGCACAGCAGATGAACCTGTATCACATCCATTCCGGTAGCACCGGTTTTCGCATCATTGGCGGTTTTCCCTGTATCATCACAGTGGGCGAGGAACAGGAGCCCCCTCTGGTTCTCACCACAGAATATCCCGACGAAACCTGTCACGGCACCCCTTTTGTCGCCGCGCATGAAGTACAAACGGCGACAGTGCTCGCCGCCTATGAAGCCTATCAGAATCTTATGCTGTAAATGGCTCGGCATCATGGTTATACCGATCACCATTGCTGACAATATCTTTCTAGCCCGTGCCTGTCTTGAGAATCGCAAGTCACAAGTCTTGCTGATGGTCCATCAGAATCACCACTTCCAAAAGAAATTTTGATAGCCGAGTTGAATGACCAATTCAGCGAGTGGATCGGTGGCGTGTCACTTAATAGGGCTTCGGCTTTAACATCATAAATACGTCAGCATAGAAAAAACTTGAAAGATGCAGACAAATGGTTTTAAGTTGCACTTGTCTGATGAGTAGATATCTGACAAGTTGTGTTGTGACCACATTTTTTATGGAGCTTGATACATGGAGCTTAATACATGGAGCCAATACGAAAAGTAAGACTATCAGAAAGTGTTTTTGATGTGATCAAGGAGATGATTGCTGAAAATAATTTTTCTCCTGGTGACAGGTTCTATTCAGAAAAGGAGCTGACCCAAAAACTCCAGGTCAGCAGATCTTCTATCCGAGAAGCGATCAGGATTCTCGAGGTTACCGGAGTGGTTTCGGTCAAACAAGGCAAGGGTATATTTATCGCCGATACCAACGATAAAAAATTTGAGCCGTTCATCAGCTGGCTTCGATCAAACGAACAGTCCATCACGGACAATTTTCAGGTTCGGCAGATCATCGAACCCAAAACAGCTTCGTATGCGGCGGAAAAAGCTGATGCCAACGATATTCTAAAAATGGAGGCAGCTCTGGCCCAATTTGCAGAGAATGCGAAGAGCAAAAACACCGCAGAAGTCATTAAATGGGATAGAGATTTTCATCGCTTGTTGGCCGAAGCTACGAAAAACGCTACTTTGCATATTTTGATGAAATCCATGACGACGTCACTTCCCAATGGATGGATTTCCAGTCTTCATACTCCGGGAAGAATCACAAAAACTATCCACGAGCACCAGGCTATTCTTGAGGCAGTAAAAAAGAGAGACAAGGCGGGTGCCGAAAAAGCAATGGCTGTTCATCTGGAAAATGCTCTCGCCGATATTCGATCCCACATGCTCGGAGAGCAGTAAATATCTGCAATAACTGAGGAGACAGGTTCATGAAGATCACGACACTCATTGAAAATAATCCAGGTGAACATAAAGCCTTAATTCATGAGCATGGGCTTTCTTTTTTTATCGAAACTGATAACCTCAGAATCCTTTTTGATACAGGCCAATCAGGGGCTTTTCTGGACAATGCCGAACTATTGAACATTGACCTCAACCGTCTTGACCACGTCATAATCAGCCATGGCCATTATGATCATTCCGGAGGTTTCAGGTCCTTGACCGAAGTGACTACCCAGTTCAACTTATTCCTGGGAGAGGGTTTTTTTCAAGAAAAATACGGGCAGCGTGGTGATGCCTGTGATTTTCTGGGGAACCGTTTTGATGAAGCTTTTGTGTCAGGGCAGTGCATCCCCTGCAGGTTTGTCAATGAACCACTTTTAGAGATAGCCTCAGGTGTGTTTCTCCTTTCCGCATTTGAGCGAGTCTATCAAGATGAAAAAATCAATCCGCGATTTAAGGTTCTGAAGGATGGGCAACTCTGCCCGGATTCCTTTGACGATGAGATCGCCCTGGCCGTTGATACTACCAGGGGACTTGTGGTTTTTCTGGGCTGTTCCCACCCTGGTATGAAGAACATAATAGATGCTGTCGCTAGAAGAATTGGAAGACCTGTTTATGCAATACTCGGGGGGAGCCATCTGGTAGAGGCTTCCGAAGCAGACCTGGATGTATCTCTGAAATACCTTCAACAGGAATCATTGAAAATTTTGGGTCTTTCTCATTGCACTGGTAAGACTGCAATGGATCTTCTCCATACTGGCAATCAAAAATATTTTCAAAACAGGACAGGGAGCTCTCTGTTTATAGTGTAACCAATATTGCCGGTTAGGTGATATTGCCCGGAAGTCATGTCGGAATGGTCTTTTTGCAGGGCATTTCAACTGTGGACCAGACACACAAACCTTTATTGGAGGAGCAAAAATGCGTACCCGAACAAAAAAGTTGGTAAAGTCATTAGTTCTCATACTGGCAGCCGGAGTAATCGCTGTCCCCGTCATGAGTCAGGCCGCAGAAACCATGAAAAAAATTGTCTGGAAATCGTCCGGACACGGGCCGGCATCCGATCCATCGCAGATTTACCACGACAAGCTGTGCAATGCGATAACTGAAGCCACTGGCGGCCGCCTCACCGTCAAACCATTTGTGGGTGGTTCGATCGTTCCAGCCTATAAAGAACTTGATGCCGTTGATCAGGATGTTCTGCAAATGGCCTATACCTGTCCTATGTACAATCTGGATAAATGGCCCGCCGCCGGATTGATCTCATCCAGGCCAGGCGGCCTTCCCGGTGAAGCGCTCAGGACCTGGTTCAATTTTGGTGGTGGAGCGGATCTCCTGAACAAAATGATGGAAGGATATAACGTCATGACTTTTCCCGGCGCTTTGTCTCCTTTGCCGGAGGAGGTTTTCTTTCACTCCAAGGTTAAGCTGGAATCTCTTAAGGATATCAAGGGCCTGAAGGCACGATGCATGGGTGACGGCGGCGAGATTCTAAAGAGAATGGGTGCAGCAACGGTCATTATTCCCGGAGGCGAGCTCTATGAAGCTATGCAGAGAGGAACCATCGATGCCTTCGAATATTCAACCCTGGCTTCAAACTGGAAAATGCACTTTAACGAAGTAGCCCCCTATGTCTATCTTTCACCAACTCGTGCACCAAGTGATCCACAGGTTTTCTTTGTCAACAAAACAGCATGGGAAGCCCTGCCTGCTGACATAAAAGTCATTGTCCAGGGACTCGTGGACAAATTCACCCAGGCTCAGCACGAATACCTGGTGTTTGAATCTGTTAAGGCGGTTGATGAATTTAGAGCAGCTGGAAACCAGGTCCTCAAAGTACCTAAAGATATAGATGATGCCCTGACCATTGAAGCTGACAATTTTTATGAGGAAAAATCAAAAAAAGAATCGCCGATCTTTGCAGAAATATATAATTCCATGAAGGAATTTGGTAAAGCCTACAACGCTATTAAATAGCAGGCAAGTGAAGGAGGAAAGTATGACCATTTTAAGAAAAATACTCAAATTCATTGACTGGCTGAGTGAAACCTCAGGCTCTCTGGGAAAATGGTTTGCTTTTCTCCTGGTCCTGGTTGGATCGTATGAAGCAATTTCACGGCACTTTTTCAACGCACCCACAATCTGGGCATATGATACTATGTGCATGGCGGGTGGTGTGATCTATATGCTGGGAGCCTCCTATAACTACCTGCATAATGCCCACACCAGGGTTGATATTATCTACAGCAATATATCCCCGAGAAAACAGGCATTCGTTGATGTAATCTGTGCCCTGATCCTGTTTTTCCCGCTCATGATCATCATGTTTAAACTGTCTGTAACCTGGGCGGTAAAAGCCTGGAAGATTAATGAAGTCATGTTCAATAGTTTCTGGTATCCACCTGCCGCCCCCTACCGAACCGTTTTTGCTATCGGACTTTTGCTTTTAATTCTCCAGGGAACAGCAAAGTTTATACGAGATCTCTATTTCCTGATAAAAGGTGAGACAATTGGTTGAACTAAGCCCTCAAATTATTGCTTCTCTTATGTTGGGAGGCGTATTTATCCTGGTTATGACCGGGTTTCCAATTGCTTTTGTTATCGGCAGTGTGGCCTTTTTGGTTGGAATTCTGGTCTTTGGGCCAACTACGACTTATCACATTCTTTACAGTCGGTTCTACGATCTTTCCCTTAATTATCCTTACCTGGCAGTGCCACTTTTTACGTTTATGGGAGTGGTGCTGCAGCACTCGGGAATAACGAAGGAGCTGTACGAGAGCCTCTACGATTCCCTTGGCAGGTTGAAGGGAGGGCTAGCCGTAGTCACAGTGATATTCGGAACGATTTTGGCAGCCTGTCTGGGAGTCATCGCCGCATCCGTGACAATCCTTACCCTCATTGCTCTTGGTCCCATGGTAACCCGCGGCTATAGCAAGCCGCTGGCAGCAGGAACTATTGTTGCCTCTGGTACTCTCGGAATCCTTATCCCACCCAGCATCATGCTGGTCGTTTACGGCCCACAGGCAGGTATTTCCATTGGTCAGATGTTTATGGGTGCTGTTTTCCCAGGCCTGCTTCTTTCAACATTTTATGTGGCATATATCCTTATCCTCTGCTATTTCAAGCCAGAACTCGGACCGTCACTTCCAGAAGATCAGATTACTCCTTTTAGCATCAGGAAACTCATCAAGCTGATGAAATCCCTGGCACCTCCGGTTCTTCTCATTCTTGCGGTTCTTGGGACAATCTTCTCCGGTATTGCACCGCCCACCGAGGCTGCTGCAGTGGGATGTCTTGCGTCCATCCTGTTGACTGTCGTTTATCGCAAGTTCAGCTGGGGTCTGATTAAACAGGCCTCCATTGAAACTCTTCGGGTCAGTGCCTTTGTTGTCATGATTGCCGCCCTTTGTTATGCATTTGTGGGCATTTTCATGAGTGCCGGCTCCGGAGACGTGGTAACTGAAATGATTTTGGCAGTTCCAGGTGGTAAATGGGCATCCTTTGCCATGATCATGTTGATTGTATTTCTGCTGGGTTTATTTATCGAATGGATAGGCATTGTGTTCATTATTGTACCAATCTTTTCTCCAATACTTGAATCTCTGGGCTTTAACCCACTGTGGGCAGGAATGATGATCTGTATCAACCTTCAGATGGCATTCCAGACGCCGCCTATGGCCATGTCTATTTTTGTGCTCAAAGGTTCAGCACCCCCGGAGCTTGGATTAACCATGGGCGATATCATCAAGGGCGTAGTTCCTTTTGTACTGATCATCATGTTCACACTTTTCTTGTGCACAATATTCCCGGAAATCATTACCTGGCTCCCTGAAAAAATGATAGGACCATCCCACTAACAATACTGTATTCAGGCGGGGTTGGCCTGTTAATATAAATAGCGCCAAGGCAACCTTGTCCACTGTTGAAGAGGTCTCATCACAGGAAAAAGAGAATCCATGAGCACACACGAGTCTCAGTTAGAAATAATTTTCCGGGCCGGTCTGAAGCGGGTTGACCCTTTTCAGATGATTATGGACCATGTTCATCTTCTTGAAACAAGGTTAATCATCACTTTTGAGGGAACCAGAAAGCAGATAGATCTGAACAATTACAAACAGATTTTTATCCTGGGTGCAGGCAAGGCCTCGGCTCCCATGGCAAAGGCCTTTGAGACTCTTCTTGGGGATCGTATCAGCCAAGGGGTCATTTCTGTAAAGTACGGTCACACAGAACCCCTGAGATGGATTGAGATCATCGAAGCGGGACACCCGGAACCCGATGAAAACGGGGTCAGAGCAGCCACCAGGATAATCAGTCTGGCCGAGCAGGCTGATGTAGACACCCTGGTTATTACACTTATTTCTGGAGGGGGGTCGGCCCTGCTTGCTCTACCTATCGACTGCAACATAGGGGGGAGATCAGTAAGCCTGACTCTCTCCGACAAACAGGCGATTACAAGGGCTTTACTTAAATGTGGGGCAGACATCAATGAAATAAATTGCATCCGCAAACACCTGTCGAAAATCAAGGGAGGCCGTTTACTCCAGACCATATCTCCAGCCACGACCCTGAATTTCATACTCTCTGATGTTGTTGGTGACGACTTGAGCAGCATCGCCTCAGGCCTCACCACCTTTGATCCGACAACCTACAATGATGCCCTGGCCATCCTCAACAAATATGACATTTGCCAAACCATTCCTGCCGAAGCACTCAACATTCTCGAGGCAGGAGCCAGGGGAGAGGTTCCGGAGACGTTGAAAATTGGCCACCAGACGCTGAATCTTTCTACCAACATACTTATCGGCACCAACAGCCTTGCCATGCTGGCCGCTGGTGAGACGGCCGGCAAGATGGGGTATTCAGTGACCTACCTGACATCCCGGATAATCGGTGAGGCCAGGGAAGTTGCCAAAATGTTGTCCGGGATTGCGGCAGATGTTGCACAGTCAAACATGCTGAGCCCGAAACCAGCCTGCATCATTTCGGGAGGGGAACCCGTGGTCACACTCAAGGGTACTGGTAAAGGTGGCAGGAATCAGGAAATGGCCCTGGCCTTTTTGGCAGAAATAAAGAGGCATCCGGAATTATTTCAGGAGGTTACTTTTCTGGCAGCATCAACGGACGGTAACGATGGGCCGACGGAAGCTGCAGGTGCCTTCGCCTCCCATCACCTGCTCCGCCTGGCAGTGGATCGGGGGCTTTCCATCAATGATTACCTCGTCAACAATGATTCGTATAACTTCTTCGAGGCTATTGATGGTCTCTTTAAGACCGGACCAACGAACACAAATGTCTGTGATCTCCATATACTTCTTATAGGGTCAATAGGGTCACGCTGGGCCTGAAGTATATTCGCCGGCAATCTGGCTGCAGGGCCGCCCCCCAATTATATTGACGGCCTGCGTCAATGCGGTCGAGAAATACCGAACAGATAATACATCCCCACCTGCAAAGAGTATCAGTAAAAAGATTAACCGCGCTTTATTCTTGGATTGCTCCTCCACCGGATGTATAATATATAAGGCTAACATTCCAGGCAGGTCTGTCGATAAGGGTGATTGGCGACTGCCTATCATGGAATATACCACCATAAGACTTTGGGAGTGCAATCGACAAGGAGGTTTCTTTATGATTGCATACGAATCCGGAAAGCCCGACAAAAAAGAAGACAAGCAACCTCCAGTTCGGAAATGGCCGGATTGGTACCCATCATTAAAAACGTTCAGAGATCCAGACAATAGAAAAGCTATTAGACAATTGATCAATACGCTGGTTCCCTATTGTTGCTTATGGTATCTGATGATCCTGTTGATTCAATCCGGCTATTCATACACGTTGACCTTCATTCTCGTCCTGCCGGCTGCAGCGTTTCTGGTCCGATTATTCATTCTGTTTCATGATTGCGTTCACGGATCGTTTTTTAAGTCGAAAGGAGCCAACACTTTCTTTGGGTACCTTCTTGGAATGCTGGTATTTACCTCCCTTGATGACTGGCGCTTCAGCCATCTTCGCCATCATGTAAGCTACGCAAATCTCGATTTACGGGGATTTGGCGATATCTGGACCATGACTGTAAAGGAATTCGAGGATTCTCCGAAAAAAATACAATTGCAGTACAGATTGTACCGTCATCCGATGGTGCTGCTCGGCTTGGGCGCTTTATTTAATTTTCTGCTCAGCAACCGTCTTCCGACTCGAACGGTGAAGCGGAAGGAACGCGTGAGCGTTCTTTTTACCAACCTGCTTATACTTTGCATCTTTCTGGTTGCCTCCAAAATTATCGGCTGGAAGACATATCTCCTCATCCAGTTACCCGTGCTTCTGCTTGCGGGAGCGACGGGAATTTGGTTGTTTTATGTGCAACATCAGTTCGAGGGGGGATATTGGGCACGAAAAAGCAATTGGGATCCTCTACGTGCGGCCCTGGAGGGAAGTTCGTTCTACAAATTACCTTTCATCCTGAACTGGTTTACCGGTAGCATTGGATACCATCATATCCACCATCTGAACCCACGAATTCCCAATTATCGCCTGAGGGAGTGTTTTGACGCAATTCCCGCAGTGCAGGCCAAGGAACCGCTTACTATAATGAAAAGTCTTTCATCCCTGAGATTGAAATTATGGGATGAAGAGCGGCAGGAAATGGTAGCTTTTCCGGTCAGAAAAACTAAACACCAATGACCAACGGCGCCGGGTTAACAGTACAAAACAATGCGGTCAAAACGTTTTTAAATCTGGCAATGCTTGGATCATCCAGGAGGTTTGACTATGCGACAAATTTGGGCTGTGGCCTGCCTGGTGACAATACTTATCGCGAGTCAATCGAGCGAGGCTGACCAGGCACAAAATGCGAAAACCGTTGAGGCCAAGGCGGGTGTGCTGGAGCAGAACGCCGCGACCGATGACAGCAAGGGAATTGCTTCCCCATCCCTGATCATCACCAAATCTGAGGCGCAGGCGGTCGATCCGAAGGGTGAAAAATCTTTAGATGATGCAATCACCTGTCTTTCGCGCACCATCTACTGGGAGGCCAGGGGCGAGGGGAGTGCCAGTATGGAAGCAGTTGCCAATGTTGTTATGAACCGGCTTGGCCATGAGGGCTTTCCAAACACTATTTGTGAAGTTGTCATGCAAGGCAGCGAGCAGGGTGCTTGCCAGTTTTCGTGGTGGTGCGATGGCCGTCCGGATGATGCGGATGAGGATAAATCTTACGCGATCGCCAAGGAAATAGCTCGAAAAGCTCTCAATCAGCAACTAACAGACAGAACCGGTGGTGCATTGTATTTCCATCAGCGGAAAGCACATCCCAAGTGGTCCGAGGAGTACATCAAGACAGTCGAGATTGGCAAATTTATCTTCTACAAACCTCTTGGAAGAGCAGCAAAATAAGCCTAATATAGACCTTTCCGGTGTTAAAAAAAAACCGACTCCTACAAATATCCAGAATGCTCCTCTTTCGGCAAAATTTTTTCTATAGGCATGCTCAAGTTCAAACTGCTCAGGAGAAAGCTGAATTCCTGAAATTCATCCTCTACTCAGCCTTGCCAGTGGACACCTCTAATCTCTAGAATGTGAGGTACTGCCCTCGATAATCAGGAAAACATTTGCAGTATTCCTCACCCGCTCTCAATGCTCTCATACTTCTGGAACACTTTATGCTTCTCTCTTTCCAGCGACAGATTAAATGGCGAGCAAAATTCAGTTGCCAATCTTAAAACAGGGATGAAGAAATGGTACGGAATGCACTGGATTTGCTTATAAGTTTTCAATTTTAGAAATATAAACAAATCGCTCCATCTAGATTTAGCTTAGATGGTGAACAATGCGCAGCAAACGTGTCAGGATAATTTGCAAAGTGTAAAACAATTTTCCAGGAACAGAATAATTGACTCATGGAGATTGCTTCCTGAGTTCTGAATAAACAAAAAATCATAAGGAGATTAAACATGTTTGATTTATTGCCATTTAAAAAGCGCAGTGCGGCACCGAATATTTTTTCGGATATGGATAATATGGTCAAAAAAATGTGGTTCGATTTTCCTTTTCATAACCTGCAGGAGGATATGGATATTGGCTGGAGCCCACGTCTTGATGTGAGCGAAACTGAGAATGGTTTGGAAATTGTGGCAGATCTTCCGGGCATGGAAAAAAAGGATATTCATGTATCTCTTGACGGTGATTTGTTGACCATTAAAGGTGAAAAAAAAGAGGAAAAAGAAACTAAAGACAAGCAGTATCATACCATCGAGCGGCGGAGCGGTTCCTTTTACCGTGCGGTAAGATTGCCGACCGAAGTAGAGAAGGATAAAATTGAGGCGGGTTTCAAAGATGGGGTTTTGACTCTCAAACTACCAAAATCCAATTCCGCAAAGGAAAAAGTTGCGCGGATTGAAATAAAATAGAAGCGCGACGAGAGGGGGGAGAAAAGACAGGGAATGCCTGGAAGAATTTCAGAGTCCTTCCCTGTCTGTTTTCGTTATAAATCCAAAATTTACATGCTGACGCTATTGTATTGAAGATTCGACCTTGAGTTCAGGGGATTAAATATAAGGAGCAACGAGGAGTCAGGAGGATCTACATGCAGAATTTAGCCGAACTGGATGACAAGGATTTGAAGTCTGAGAATGGTCTGCAAAACCTGGTCAAATACTATAAAAACATATTCGAGACAGAAGAAAATATTTATTATTACAATGCCGACGATTATCAAAATGCGAAACGAAAATTTGTTAAATATTTACTCAAGAAACGTCTGGTATAGATCTCAATTGGTAATGGGGCACTAAAGGCGCAAATATTGCATACCTATTTTCACTTACTGGAAGTCCAGTGGCGATTATCATGTCGGGCCAACCCACCTATGAGTAGGATGGAATCATAGCGTATCATGAGGGAGGTAACCAATGAAGAAACCAGTCTCCGGCCCTGAGGGCAACCCCATTGAAGTAAAATCCCCTGCACAACCTGAAAAGCGCAAGCAAAATGAGCGCCGGAATATTTTATGTGATGGTTTTGCGTGGATTCCAATAATCGGCTGGTATTGCCGCCGTGAGCAGGCCAGACGGAGGGAGAACGATAAAAAAAATCAAATATCCGGTGAGAGTCGGGCAGGTTAATGAAGAAGCCGACCCTGTGATCAATGTTTTAGAATTGAAGATCGCCGGTGGAAAAGACCTTTGCCTCGCCTAAACTGGAACATGGATGTGCACCGCATAACTCTCTGGCTCCATGGCGACAGGATAAGTATTATCTTCACCTTTTCGCCTGAATTATGCCATACTCCTTCAAAATCACCTCAGGCAACTATCGGCTGTGCAACAGCATCCCAGGGCGCTGCAGCTTTACCCTGATCCCCCAATGCATATTCAGGAATGATTTTTGCCAAGATACTTATCCACCCAGATTGTTATCCAAGCGAGGCTCAACCATTAAAGCACGGCATTGAGCGGAAAATCTATCAGGTTAATTTACGGGGTGTAAAGCCATTTTCCAGGAGCGCTATGGACTGGCATCAAAAAAACAGAGAAGAAACCAGCAGGGATCTGGAAACATCGGTCCACGGACTATCTACCGCTGCTGCAGAGGAGCGTTTTCGACGGTATGGTCCGAACGAACTGGCGCCACACAGGAAGAAGACCCTGGTTAAAATGTTCCTTAACCAGTTCGCCGATTTTATGATCCTGGTATTGATCGCTGCGGCCATAGTTTCGGGAGTAATCGGCGATGTAACCGACACTCTTGCCATCATAGTCATCGTGGTTTTAAATGCGGTGATCGGCTTCGTCCAGGAGTATCGAGCGGAAAAGGCCATGGACCTGCTCCGGAAAATGTCCGCGCAGTTTGCCATGGCGGTGCGCGACGATAGGCTGGTCAACCTTCCCGCCGGGCAACTGGTTCCCGGTGACATTATCATCCTCGAGACGGGAATGATTTCCCCGGCTGATATGCGGTTGATCGAGGCTGTCCAGTTGACGATGGAGGAAGCCAACCTGACCGGGGAATCTTTGCCGGTCGAGAAGCATACCAAAGCCCTTTCCGATGCACACCTCCCTCTTGGCGATCGCACCAATATGGTCTATAAGGGCACTAGTGTCAGCCACGGCAGGGGCAAGGGAATAATCGTCGCCATCGGCATGGACACCGAGTTGGGTAAGATCGCCGCCATGCTGCAGGAAGAAGAGGAGGTCAGAACACCTCTGCAGAAGAGGCTTTCTGCTTTTGGTCGGAGACTTGCAGTAGTGATCGTCGCCATCTGCGCCATCATCTTCATGGTTGGCCTGCTGCGGGGTGAGGCGCCTCTGCTCATGCTCCTTACCGCCATCTCTCTCGCCGTTGCGGCGATCCCAGAAGCACTGCCCGCCGTAGTAACCATCACCCTTGCCCTCGGCGCCAGGAAACTGGTAAAACAGAATGCCCTGATTCGCAACCTGCCGGCGGTCGAAACCCTGGGATCCGTCACTTATATCTGCTCGGATAAAACAGGTACCCTGACCTTGAACAAGATGACGGTGGAGGAGATTTACCCTGGCGGAATCAAGCCTGGTGATGGGCAGCCGACACCGGAACTTTTGCAGGCGCTGGCCTTGAGCAATGATGCCGAACTCACCGAAGACGGGACGCTTTTCGGTGATCCGACCGAGGTAGCACTTTATGAAATTGCCAGGTTGCATGGTTATGACAAAGAGAAACTCCTGGAAAACTTTCCCCGGGTAGCCGAAATTCCCTTCGATTCGGCCCGAAAATGCATGACCACATTTCACCGGCTCGCCCCCGACTCGCCATTCCGGAGGACTGAAAAAGGAAGGTTTCTCTCCTTTACCAAAGGCGCGATCGATGCGCTCCTCGACAAATCCAGCCGAATCCTGACCAAAAAAGGTCTGAAGGCGCTCGACCCCGGAGAGCTGGAACGAATCAACGAGCAGATGGCCGAAAAAGGCCTTCGGGTCATCGGCATGGCCATGCGTACCTGGGAAAGCGTACCGTGCGACCTCTCTGCCAAAGAAGTCGAGCAAGACCTTGTTATCCTCGGTATGGTGGGGATGATGGATCCGGTGCGGGAGGAAGCCAGGGAGGCGGTAAGCCGGTGCCTGAGCGCCGGAATCCGACCGGTTATGATCACCGGCGACCATCCCCTGACGGCTACGACCATTGCCTCCCGCCTGGGGATTATTGACAAGAACGACCGGTCGGTTCTCTCCGGTCGGGAGCTGGCGCAGCTTTCGGAAGAAGAACTTGGAGCGCGGGTCGAATCGGTCCGCGTCTACGCCCGGGTCGCACCGGAACAAAAGCTGAAGATTATAAAAGCGCTGCAAGCCAAGGGTCAATTCGTTGCCATGACCGGCGACGGGGTCAATGATGCACCGGCCCTCAAGAGAGCAGATATCGGCGTGGCCATGGGCGGCACTGGCACCGACGTAGCCAGGGATGCATCCGATATGATTCTTCTCGACGACAATTTCGTCACCATCGTCAGGGCGGTGCAAGAGGGGCGGCGGATCTTCGACAATATCCGCAAATTCATCAAGTACACCATGACCAGCAATTCCGGTGAGATCTGGACCATTTTCCTTGCACCGCTGCTCGGTCTGCCCATTCCTCTCCTGCCCATCCATATCCTGTGGATAAACCTGGTCACCGACGGCCTTCCCGGCCTGGCCCTGGCCGTGGAACCAGAGGAGAGGGGAATCATGATGCGACCCCCGCGGCATCCCAGGGAGAGCATTTTCTCCGGCGGTCTCGGGATCCATATTATCTGGGTTGGCCTGTTAATGGGCGGCGTCTGTCTGACCACTCAAGCCTGGTCATTGCGGACCGGGTATGCTCACTGGCAGACCATGGTCTTTACCGTTCTCTGCCTGAGCCAGATGGGGCATGTGATGGCCATCCGCTCCGACAAAGAGTCTTTATTCAGTCAAGGACTATTCTCAAATAAACCATTGGCGGGAGCATTTCTGCTTACCTTTGCCCTGCAGATGGCTACCGTATATCTACCTGTATTACAACCAATTTTCAAAACAGAACCATTATCTCTTGGCGAACTTACAGTAACTCTTTTCGCTTCCTCTCTCGTCTTCCTTGCGGTAGAGATCGAAAAATGGAAGAAGAGGCGCCAAGAGGTGCCGTTTAACTGATTATCGTTCAATCGTAGAAAGTATCCGACATCCCCAGCTACCGATTCAACATGCATGCAACTTCGGTCATACGCCTGCCAAGTTGTTTGGCGGTATCGATACCGGTTATGTCTTCTTGATAGCCATCGGGATGGTTAGCCCAGGCCATTCCACCAAAATGGCTGCCATTGCCGACAATAACCATGTCATGGATCATCATTGCGGCATGCACTGCCTGGATGGTGAGCTCCTGACCACCATTACGGGAGCCTCCGACCGTTATCACGCCGCCAAGTATATTTTTAAAGAGAAAACCATTGCGCCTGAAGAGGACGGACCGGTCAAGAAATGCCTTGGCCTGACTTGTCATAGATCCCATATATACCGGGGTGGCTACTATTATTCCAGTAACCTCCGGGTCGGCAAATTTGGGAATCAGCTGCTGGAAATCATCCTGTTGACTGCAAAAAACGCCTTTCTTGCACTTATCGCAGGATATGCAACCATTGAACTTCAAGGGGGCCAGATCAATCAGTTCAACCTCGAGAGTTTTTCCAACGTCTTCCGCTGTCTGCTTTACCTCATCAAGACACTTCTCCAGAAGAAAATGGGTAGATTTATTTCTTCTGGGACTTGCCGAAACACCTATAATCTTCATCTTCTATGCTTCTCCTTTATTTTTCTTTATACGAACAACAGTAGTCGGTGACCAGAATTGAAAATATTTAACTGTTTTTCTTACATCCCCTTATCTTCGCGGATGCGCAAAAATACCGGAAATTTTGGAATCCCTGATTGATATTTTCCATAGTATTTGAAGGTGATAACTGCTCCGATTGGCGGTGGAACCTCTCTCTCGGCATCGCTGAAACCTCCGCCAATCTTGAATTGTATCCCGTTGTCCAGTTCAACCAACAAGGAGCCGAGTCGCCCTTCATTTCTTTTTTTGCCGGGCAAATGGGCAATGACCACCGCTTCGGCGTCCCGGAAACTCTTTACCTTAAGCACTTCAACACTGCGTCCGGCAGCGTAGTGTGCCTCCGGATTACGAACAATCAATCCTTCGCCGCCGAGCTTTTCGATCTGCGCCAGTTGCTGTTGCAGGTCTGCCGAATTGAGAACCCTGGTTTGTGGGATGATGAAAGCATAGGCGGAGGGGTGGGCGGCAAACCATTGTTCGGCTTTGGCCATTCGTTCGGTAAAGCTGCCGGGTGCTTTGGGCACATCGAAGACTGCCAGTTTAAGTTGCAGCCAACCGTCATGGGGTTGCTGTCTTTTGACGATTGCCACAGTCTGTTCAAAACTCTGACGTCCCGCCCAGAGCTCACCCTCCAGCGGAAAAGGCGGAAGACCCTGAATAAAAGCCGCGGGAGGGTAAAAGGTGTTGCCGTTTTTCGACAGCAGCTGCTTTCCATCCCAGTAACCTCGAACTCCGTCGAGCTTTTCGCTCATCAGCCAACCATTGACATCCACCTGTTCCGAATAGACCTCCGGCAGCATCAGCTCAGTGGCGCTGGACGGTGCCGTTAATAACAACCCGCAACACAGCAGTAACCAGAAAATTCTGTGTGATTTTGCAGGAATCGATCTGTGCAGCTGAAATTTTCCAGAAAACATGTACTTCCTCCGTACGTTAACCTTGGCTTTGCCCTCAAATCCGGGTTACGATCTTGCAACCTGTTCAAGAGTAATAGAAGTATCTGACTATTTTCTTACAATTCAGGTCACTTTAACCTTTAAGCCACCGGTAATCCGCTGGAGGTAATCAGGACTCAAAGGGACACCTGTAGCATCTGTACCAGCCGCAGGATAGACGATGTCATACTCATCAAGCGAAATGTCGAGCAAAATAGTCACAGGGGCTTCTGCCAATCCGAAGGGACATACCCCCCCAGGAAGAAATCCTGTCGTTTCCCTGGTCTCCTCTGCACTCGCCATCCGGTGCTTGCTACCTGTTGCACGTTTTAGTGCTCCGCTGTTAATTTTCTTATCACCGGCAGCGACCACCATTCGATACTTCTCATCCTTTCCCTTGAACAGGATGGATTTTGCTATCTGGCCGACGGGTACTCCTATCCGCTGGGCTGCTGTTTCTGCAGTCGGCGTTGATCCGGGCTCAAACTCAAGTGCAAAAAGATCATGACTGTCCAGGAATGCCTGTACTTTTGAAGGAATATTGCTCATGTTAAGATGACGTGCCTGCAGATTTAGTAAGTTATGGTTTTGTAACTGGCAAAACAAATAACCAGAGTTGGAAAAATAAGGCAAGAGGTGGAAATAAAATAGATTGTAAAAGACAAGTTATCCAGGAAGAGTCAATGGTAAGCAAAATGGTAAGGCCCGGAGACTGTTCTTTGAGAAACTGTTGAATTTCCTGCCAGGTTTATTATTAATAGGCTCTGGTTGTGATTATAGCGGCTTATGATTTACGGTTAGTTGATGTTCCCTCAAGAAGGGGTGGCGGTTCCCATCCCGCAAAGGAGAATTCATGAAGAAACTTTTGCTGCTGTTCTGTCTTTGCCTTGCCATTCCCGTATTGTCCAATGCGTCAACAAACATCAAACTTGGCGTAGTAACCAAGCCCGGATCTGCCCAGAATATCGCCGCGGAGAAATTCAAGGAACTGGTGGAGAGTCGTTCGGCCGGTGATGTCAAGGTCAAGATCTTTGACTCTGCCTCTCTTGGCAATGAGACTGAACTGCTCCAGCAGATCCAGATGGGAACTCTTGAAATGGGAGTCATTACCGTCGGGCCTTTCGACACTTTCGATCCTCTCGTGCGGGTGGTCAACTATCCGTTTCTATTCAAGGATAACGAACAGGCAGACTTGATCCTGGACGGTTCCCTGGGACAGGAGATTCTTACCAGCCTCGAATCGTCCGGCCTGAAAGGACTCTGTTTTTCCGAAAACGGATTCAGGAACCTGACCAACAACAAGCGGCCGGTCAAATCACCTGCAGACGTGACAGGCCTGAAGATCCGGGTGATGTCTTCCGCACTTCACCAGGCTATATGGCAGGATCTCGGAGCAAACCCTACGCCTATGCCGTGGCCCATCTACTCTGAACTGGAGCAAGGAGTTATTGATGGTCAGGAAAATCCGCTGTGGGTCATGGAAGTATATAAATTTTACGAAATTCAGAAGTATATGACCCTGACCCGGCATGTCTATTCACCTCATATAGATGTAGCCAGCCTGACCTGGTGGAAAACTCTCACGCCCGCCATGCAGTCATTGATTAGCCAGGCCATGTATGATGCCGCAATATTCCAGCGTCGGGACAACCGCTCCAAGGATGGCGCGCGATTGGCGCTGCTGAAGGAAAAAGGCATGATTATAGAGGAAAATCCTGATACCCAGTCTTTCCGTGCAAAAGTGGCTGGACTCAAGGATATGGAATTATACAGCGATCCCAGGGTGAAATCCCTGCTGCTCAAGATGATCGACGTTACCAGATAACATTTTTTTGACAAAATCCCGAATATGGGTCAATTCCTCGATCAATTGAGCCTGCGTCTCAACTACTGGGTGGAGTATCTGGTGGCCGCCATGGGTATGTCTATGGCGGCGATTGTGGGTGCCCAGGTTTTTTCACGCTATGTGCTCAACAATTCGCTGTTCTGGTCGGAGGAGGCCGCCCGCTATCTGCTGGTTTGGCTCACATTTCTGGGTGCCTCCATTGCCTACCGCAAAAAGGTGCACCCCGGGGTGGACCTTTTTTTCGTGCGAATGCATACCTCTTTAAAAACGATGTCCCTGCTGCTGGTTCACCTCGTTTCTCTATGGTTTTTCTGCATCATGATCATTGAAGGCAGTAGATTTGCCTGGTTTGTCAGGAGCCAAATCTCTCCGGCACTGGGAATACCCAAATGGATTATCCTGGCGATCATTCCGGTAAGCGGGGTGGTCCTTGCAATCCATTGCCTGGCCTTTCTGAACCAGGATATCCGGGGGGATGCAGGTGACGCCTGAAATCCTCTTTTTTAGCCTGCTCATTCTCTTCTGCATTAACACGCCGATAGCTATCGCCATTGGCGCTGCCTCTGCCCTGGCGATCCTGGTTCAGGGTGATTTCTCCCTGATGATGGTAGTCCAGCGAATGTTCGGAGGTTCCGATTCCTTTCATCTCATGGCGGTACCGCTGTTTATGTACGCCGGAGTGATCATGGAAGAAGGAGGGATAAGCAGGAGACTCATCGATTTTGCCAATGCGCTGGTTGGCTGGCTGCCGGGAGGGTTGGCCGCTGTAACCATCGTTGCCTCAATGTTTTTTGCCGGCATTTCCGGCTCGGCTGCGGCAGATGCGGCTGCTGTCGGTGCAGTGTTGATTCCGGCCATGAAACGTTCCGGCTATTCTTCCGATTTTTCCGCGGCGGTTCAGGCAGCCGGCGGTTCTTTGGGAGTGGTCATACCCCCGTCCATTCCCATGATTCTTTTTGGTTTCCTGACCGGGGCATCTATCGGCCGACTGTTTGCCGCCGGCATCCTCCCTGGCCTGCTGATCGGGGCTTCCCTGATCGTCGTGGCAACTGTCATCTCGAAAAAGAACGGGTATGCCCCCGGCACCAGCTTTTCACTGGCACAGGTGCGGCATACCTTCAAACGTTCTCTGTTGGCACTCGGGGCGCCTGTCATCATTTTGGGAGGAATCCTCGGTGGTATTTTCACAGCCACGGAATCGGCGGCGGTTGCTGTCATGTATGCCCTGGTTGTTTCCATGGCGGTGTATCGGGAAATCCCTTTCAGCAGGTTGTTTCCTATCTTTATGAAGGCTTCGGTAACCTCCGCTGTTGTCATGTTCATCATTGCGACCGCTTCAATATTCAGCTGGATTGCTGCCATCGAGGGTATTCCTGCAAAAATTGCCGGAAGCCTGCTCGCCATGACGACCAATCCAGTCGGCTTGCTGCTGCTGGTCAATGGCCTGCTGCTGGTCGCTGGAACTTTTATCGAGACCACCGCCGCCCTGATCCTGCTGGTCCCTTTAATCACCGCTATGCTTCCCTCGCTTGGAATCGACCTGATTCAGCTGGGCGTCATCGTGGTGACCAACCTGGCCATCGGCATGTTGACGCCGCCCATGGGCATCTGTCTTATTGTATCCGGCTCCATTTCCGGTGACAGCCTTAGTCGAGTGAGTGCCAGGGTTCTTCCATTTCTTGCCGTCCTGTTGATCGATCTGCTGATCATCACCTTCTGTCCGCCGCTGACCATGTGGCTGGCCAGACTGGCCGTACAGTGAACCGGTCACAGGTCGCACTCGGCGCTTTTGTGGTTGGAATAAAGAATTATTTTGTTCCTTAATCAATTTCCGCTTGATTTCCCGGATTCGGGGGCACCATACATAGGCTTTAATATTGCCTTGAGGTCAACCTGGATGGGAAGCTGTTTCTGAGCCCGCATAATACGTTCAGTCTGCTCCCAGCTCTTTTCATCGATCGTGCCGATCCTGTCAACTGCCAGATCGGTTTTTGGTTGAATCAATTCGCGGGTGATCTTCAGCTGCTCTTCCAGGATCGGACGCGGCGTATCCGGGTCGTACTTTTGCAGGGTCTTGATGGCTTCCTCCTGGTTTTGTGGATCAAGCGCCTGCTGCCATCCCGTAAGCAGTGCAGTGAGGAAGCGCTTTACCAGATCGGGTCTTTCTTTCAGGGTACGCGATTCGGCGACTACGCAGTTGGCCACGAAATTCACCCCGAAGTCAGCAGGATTGAAGAAGGCGGTCTTCTCTCCTGCCTTGTTCAGTTGTGCAGCGATAATCGGTCCCTGGGCATTCCGATAGACCGGCCAGAGCTGAACCTGATGCCGGTAAAAGGGCGTATAATCGTAGCGGACACTAAACAGCTTTACGTCTGAATTATCGAGGCCGGCTTCGGCCAACAGGGTGTTCATAATGGTTTCATCATTGCCGCCGAATGTAATGCCGATGACTTTGCCTTTCAGATCGGCAAGGGTCTGGATCTGCGTCTCCTCCGGGCGATACATCCATTGCAGCGGGTTGACCTGGAACAACTGGGCTATCACCACCACCGGCGAGCCCTTGGCCCGAGCCCGAAGCACCTGGTCGGCGGAGGCTGCGCCAAAATCCGCGTATCCCAGTTCCAACTCCCTGATCGCATCGCGCTCCGGTCCTCCGGCTTTTACCTCCACATCGAGTCCGGCTTTCTCGAATAACTGGTGGGTTTCGGCATACAAGGCGCCGACTACGCTGACATTGCGGAGCCATTTTAGGCGGTAAATGACTTTTTCATCGGCCTTGGCGCTCGTCGCAATGAGCATCGCCATTATGAGCAATATAGAGGCAGGACGAATGGGAGTTTTTGCTTTTTGATTCATCTTTACTCCTTTGATTAGCCTGAAAATCAGTCGCATCCAGAGAGAATCACCTGCCGGTCCAACCCCGTTTTATGGCTGCACCCAGCGACTCCAGAAGTGCCTGATAGATGGCAATGGTGATGCCGATAAGAAAAAGTGCGATCAGGATCTTTCCCAGATCACTTTGATAGAGAGCTATCCGGATATTGTAGCCGATTCCGGCATTGGCGGCGATGAATTCCCCGACAATGGTCCCGGCCATAGCCAGGGTGGCGCTGCCGGCGATGACGGTGGTCAGCTGCGTCAGGTTCTCAAAGGTCCGGATCTTGACCTCCAGCTGCCAGCGCATTCGACCGGTGACCCGATAGAAATGTTCGATATCGTCAACCGGCTTGGACATGATTCCCAAAACAGAGAGCAGCACCGGGAAATAGCAGATCATGGCCGCGATCAATAAACGGGTGAGAAAACCATCGCCGAGCAGGATAAAAATAATCGGCGCCAGTGCGACGATAGGGTAGGCCTGAAAGTTGAAGGCAGCGACCTTGATGAATGAGCCGAGCCAGGTGGACTGGCGGCCGGTGATGCCGATAACGAAGGCCATGATGACCGAAAGGATCTGGCCGATCACTGCGACACTCATGGTGTTTAAGGTGGCGAAGGTGTATTGGCGATATTCCGCGATCAGCGTCTGGAACATGCCGGATGGCGCAGGAATAACGTAATCGGAGAGCTGCAGGCTATATTTCAGCACCATCAGGCCGCCGATAAACATGAAGTAGATGATAAAGAACTGGAAGACGCGTTTATACAGCATTCATTATCTCCAGCAGGGTTGCATCCAGGGCCGCATGGGAAAGGTCTTGTATTTTGACGATATTGCAGCCTTTAATATTGACGGTCTGTGGTGTCTTATTGTTGCTTCGGAAGACCAGGATCGAGTCGCAGAATTTGGCAACCTCTATGGCATTATGTGAAATATAGATGAAATACCGAGAGGGGAACATCGCCTTGATGGCCAGAATTATTTTCTCCCGGGTAAGTTCATCGACGTTGGCCAGGCTTTCATCCATAATCAGCAGATCACAGTCCTGAAGCAGGTAGCGGATCAGGTTCACCCGGTTCTGCTGCCCCATGGAAAGTTGATCAAACCGGGAATCGATGCAGTGGGACAAGCCGAATATCTCCACCAGCTCATCCTTGCGGGACTGCATCGAAGGCGGGATGACCCGCGTTAAATGCCGGTCCACACCGGACCAGCCGGGCAGCCGCTCTTTATTATGTGAATAGAGGAGCATTTTAAGCCCATCGGTTGAAACCCTGCCGGAGCCGCTTTCGATATCGCCGGCGATGATTTTCGCAAGAGAGGTTTTTCCCACCCCCGAAGGACCGAAGAACGAATGAAATCCAGGTGCCGTCAATTGAAACGACACATCGGTAAAGAGCGGGTATTTAGCTCCGGGATAGATGAAAGCAACATTTTCGCAGATCAGAGGCATTTTGTACCTTCATAAAATAAGCGATAACAACTTACAGGTGTACATAGAAAAACAGGTTGTATCTATTGCTTTTTCAGCTCATCCATCTTCTGTCTCATCTTGCCTTCGATATCGTTGAACAGATCCTGTTTTTTCTTTTTCAGTGCGGCCTGAATCTCTTCGACTTTTTTATCCATGTTCTTTTTCTTGGCCATGAACTGCTCAATATCCTTGGCCAGACTGCCTTCCTCCCTGACCTCACGGGGCAGGTGTTCGATCTCGAGATGATGAGCGACGCAAAGTCTGTCGGAAAAAGGATCTTCGATAATTTCCACTATGCCGAGCCGTTTTAATTTTCGGCAGATGGACATCCCGAATTCCACAGTGACATCGAGCATTGTGCAGACATCCTCGACAGAGGGAGCCATACGTTTTTGATGCTGAAGAATTCTGATGGCCGCGACATAAAGGTGTGCTTCATTATAAGGGTCCATGTTGGGAGACTCCAAATGGTTGTAAGTATCAAAGCTCATTGCCTATCGTGCAAATTGTGAAGCTGAAGGAGTTTACCAGATTTTGAACAGAATATGAACTTCTTGCTGCAACAGATCGCAGACATAATTTTTTTAATAACAATGGAATGCTCGAAAAATGCTGGTTATTCAAACTGTGAATGAACAGGTCTACAGGAGCTATTGGATTCCTGTTTTTGCCCTCATGGTATAGCTATTGCAATATATTTGGTTTGGAGCCTGGAGCTGCTTCGGCACAGCATTGCTGCTGTGGAAAATATAAAAAGATGAGCAAACAGGAGGTCTCAATGCCTGAATTACCCGATGTGGAAGTATTCAGAAAATACATCAATTCCCATGCGCTGCATAAAAATATCAGGAAAGCGAGAGTATATGATGAGAAAATCCTTGCCGGCAGGAAGTCCTCCTCTTTTGCGGGAGCGCTGGAGGGGCACCGTTTCGAGCAGACCCTTCGTCACGGCAAGTACTGTTTTCTGCTCCTTGATAACCATAAGACGCTGGCAATGCATTTCGGTATGACCGGTTTTGTTCAATATTACAAAGTTCCGGAAAAGGCTCCTGGACATGTGCGTGCATCCTTCGAGTTCGACAATGATTTCACCCTTGCCTATGATTCTCGTCGTAAACTTGGGAAGATCGAGCTGCTTGATGATATAGCACGATTTATTGACGATCGGGAGCTGGGGCCTGACGCCCTGGATCCGGAGTTCTCCGAAGATGATTTTGTCAAAGCAGTTGCCGGCCGAAAGGGAAATCTTAAGGCGGCACTTATGAACCAGCACATTATTGCCGGTATTGGTAATGTCTATTCGGATGAAATTTTATTCCAGGAGAGGCTGCATCCGCATACTGCAATTACTGATCTGGATGATGAAAGGCTGCGCCGCATCTTTAAAACACTGCGCAGGATCCTTTCGCAAGTAGTCGAGACAGGGGCCAAACCCGAAGAAATGCCGCCTTCGCTGCTGACGCATCACCGCGGCCGGGACATGAAGTGCCCAGGCTGTCAGGGACATCTGGAAAAGATGAAAGCAGCAGGTCGTAGCGCTTATTATTGTCCCTCATGTCAAGCACGATAAAGAAGAGGATGAGAGTAATTTCCCGACCTTTTCCGCCGCCCGTTTCACCGCTTTCTGCAGGCCGGATTCAAGCACATGATGGCGCATCTCCTTACCCGATCGTGGGTCACGGGAACGCGCCCGTGCCGGAAATACCCACTGCCAGCCGGTTTCCCGTCCGGCATTTGGGTATTTCCTGGCCAAGGCCTCAGGAATATACACTGCGCCAAAACCTTCTTCCAACTCCTTATGGTGCAGAGCCTTCACCTCCTGGATCTGTTTTTGCAGCTCGTCCTGTAAATTTTTCGGCAGAATGGTGGTCCGGTCCTTGCCTCCCTTGCCACCTCGGATAAAGATGAGACCTTGGCCAAAATCCACATCCTGAACACGCAGGCGGATACACTCCATCAGGCGCAGACCACCGCCATAGAGCAGCTTGGCCATAAGGGCATGTTTGCCGGTAATGGCTGCAAGTAAACGCTGCACCTCGGTCTGGATAAGTACCGTAGGCGGCCTTTGTACGCGTTTACAGCGGATCGGGGCGATCTCATCAGCCAAAGGCTTGTCGATTACGTCCCGATAAAGAAAGATCAGAGCGTTCAGTGCCTGTTTCTGAGTGGAGGCGGATACCTTGCCAACGGTTGCCAGATGGGAAAGAAAGCGTTCTATATCCTTCGCCCCAAGCAGGTTAGGATGGGTCTTGCCGCCAAAATGACGGATGTAGCGAAGTATCCACTGACAGTAGGTTTGCTCGGTACGATACGCATAGTGATGATAGCGCAGCACCTCGCGCACCTGATCCATAAGTTTCAGGCTGGCATTTGGCCGGAATTGCGCCTTATTTTTCTTTTGACTTACCATATCCTATCATATAGTATCGCGATATGTGGACAATTTCCAGGGATAATTTAATAAGTAGAATTTTTTCTTACGCGGTTTCCATTTTTTATAGATTAATACAATAATAAGTGGAAATTCCGTCCATCCATAAGGGTTGATATGACGGAAATGATTCCGCTTATCGCCCTGTTGGGCTTCGCCAGACATACTTCTGATTCAGGATACGGATATGAAAATAAATGTTCCTTTAAAGCTTTATTGATTACATGAAATATGACGTTGGTTTTTCAACTCCAATATAAATGAAATGATTATCTAGAAATTTACTAATATGCGTTTTTCCATTCTTCATATCTCTGACCTACATCGAGACTTAAGCGACGAGGTTGCAAACGGTTGGCTTCTTGATTCTCTTGAACGAGATTTCGCTCAATTTAAAGATCAAGATCCCATTATAGTTAAGCCCGCACTTTGCGTTGTAAGTGGTGATCTCGTTTGTGGCGTTAATCCCAATGCAACCGATCCCAACAAAGAAATAGAGCGACAATACGAGCAGGCAGCGGAGTTCTTTGTCGGTTTGGCCGACCGATTTTTTGATGGAAATCGAGAGCGAGTCATCATTTTGCCAGGAAACCACGATGTTAGCTTCAATGACGTAATGGGGAGCGTGCAGAAGATCGAAATCCCGGCTGAGCCAGAAAGGAAGGCCAAGCTTGTATCCGAACTATTTACACCTAGTTCTCGATTGCGATGGTCTTGGCGTGAGTTGTGCTTTTTCAAAATTACTGATGATGTGCGTTACTGTAACCGATTCCGCCATTTTGCTATGACATACGAACGTTTCTATCAGGGCCACCGCAGTTATCCCTCTGCGCCTGAACATCAGTTTGATGTATTTGACTACCCTGACCTATGTTTTTGCGTCGTTGCATTGAATAGCTGTTTCAACAATGACCCACTCCACCGTGCGGGGGCTTTCCACCCAAACACCTTGACTGAGGCATGCCGAATTACCTTAAAGACTGACCGCGCTGGCTGGCTAGCTGCCGCGGCATGGCATCACAATCTGCGAGGTGGCCCGGCACAAGACGATTATTTGGACGCTGAATTTCTCCAACTGCTTATAGATTCAGGTGTCTCACTCGGATTTCACGGGCACCAGCACTTGCCTGAGTGTATTGACGAACGGTATCGAATAAGCAAAAAAACAAGAAAAATGACCATCATTAGTGCAAGCACGCTTTGTTCGGAACCACCTAAATTAAGACCTGGTGTTCCTCGAAGTTATAACATCGTAGAAATTGACACTGATATTTGGAGCGGCCGTGTGCACCAGCGGCAGATGGTTAATGAACTATTCAATCTTCCCGTATGGGGACCAGGCCATTTCGCCAATACCAACAGCACGTTCGTTGATTTTCAGTTATGCGAGCCACTCATGACTAGATCTCTCCAGCTTGATGCACAGCTATCTCTCGATAGTGCAGACAAGTTTATCGGCACACAACAATGGTGTAAAGCGGTAGACATTCTCGAGGGGATAAAGGACATCCCTATTGCGCGTCCGCTACTTGCCAAGGCACTTGAGGAATTGGGTGATTCACGTCGCACTATCGCCACAATGTGGCCGCCCTTAACTATCGCAGAAACGGTAACACTTGGCGGTGCAATCCTTGATTGCGGTACACGTGAAGAAGCCGAGGCGTTCTGTCTGCTGGAATTGGTCTCTAAGTCCGAGGACGCAAGTGTTCGGGAAATATCAAAACGAGTGATGGAAAGGCGATCAAAATGAGTGATGGAATAGTTTTTCAAGTCGAAACAACCCGCGTTCTTCAAATTCTTGCGCGCGAAATATATGATTCGCCCCTTGCATTAATACGCGAAAATCTACAGAACGCTTACGATGCAGTTCGTATGCAGTACGCAAGTACTGGCACACTAGACGATGGTGGTAGAATTGACATCCGTGTATCTAATGGGGAGGTGTCAATCTCAGACAATGGAATTGGCATGAACGAGGAGGTTCTCCGCGGGAATTTTTGGAAGGCTGGGTCAAGTGGTAAACGTTCAGATCAAGCTCAAAGGGCTGGAGTGGTTGGCACGTTCGGTATTGGGGCCATGGCGAATTTTGGGGTTTGCACGCGACTTATTGTCGAGACACAGGCTGCTGGCAGTTCTGAGACACTGCGTAGCGTTGCCGAGCGAGATTCATTAAAGATTGCTGAAGAATGCATCAGCTTGGAACGCATTGTTTCAGACATGGGTGCTGGGACCAAGGTGACCGCAATCTTGGATGGAGAAAATCCGATAAGTCCAGAGCAAGCATTGCGATACCTTGAGCCTTATGTCTGTTTCCTTCCAATTCCAGTATATTTCAACGATAAACTTATAAGTGGCAACACAATTGACTCCCATCTCCCTACCGCAGGCCGGACGTTTGAGCAACTAGGGGTACAAGATTTGACTGACGGTCTTTGCGGAGGGTCTTTCGATGTGCGAGCTGACTCAAATGGCCAACTTCTGGTTTTCGCTTCTAATATTACCCTTGGAGGGAATATAATTGAAGGGAATATTGCCCTTGTGCAGTCTGGTGGGCAGCTCATGGGGCTACGTTCGTATTTTGGTCTAGCTCCGATACCTGCGATAGGCAACTATCAGTTTGGTGGCTTTGCTAACCTATCATTTTTACAGCCAACTGCTGGACGAGAGGCGTTGAACCGTGAAAGTATAGACCAAGTGTCCCGACTGATAGGACTAGCTGAAAAAGCAGCTTCGGAGTTACTCGCTCAAACGCCCGTAGCCGACAAAAACAACGCCTTCTTGCAATGGCTTTTGATGCATAGTCGATACGACCTCGCAAGTAAAGTTTCGATCCGTTTGTTACCAGACGATAGAGATGTGCCACTTGGTGAGGTTAAGTCTTACACTGACACGAAAACTTCACACTATTACATAGGCAATGATCGGCATATTTTAACGACATTTGCTAATGAGGGAACGTATTTACTCCATGTTGCACAGGCGCTCCCACGCCGGAAAGTACAACTCCACTACTTAACTAACATAATACATCTACAACAAGTACCAGATTCAGCGCAAATAACGCGCAAATACGCAGGAACAGACCTTACCTTACCAGAAGCTTCCGTTCTGCTCCGGGTCACATCTATTCTTCGCGAAGATTATTTAATCCCGGACGTTGAAATCTTACTAGCTGATATCTCACATGGGGTCACAGTGCTACCGCAAAAGACAGGTACACAGCTCAAGATACATATTTCAAGATCTAGTACTTTATTGCCTCCCTTGATCGAGTTTTATGATAAGGCATATGAACTTTTCTCGCAGTTCATGAAGGATTTCGTTAGAGTCCATATTTACCCAAGGATTCAGCAATTTGTACCATCATCAACTAGAGACGGTGTTGATGCTTTGCGGAAGTTACTGCAACGCAACCGAGAACTGTATCGTTACGAGGAAACCGAACTAGGTGATCTAGAGGGCATACTAGGAGAATACCTCTCAGGAGCGGCGAGTCTTGCTACGGTTCTCCATAACTCACGCGCTAAAGCACGTCCTCAAACTCAATGCGTCTCACGCGAACAAGTTGGTGCTATTGAGACCGAGGTGCCTGGCATAGTAGATTCTCCTGTGTCACAGCAAGCTGAGGCGGGTACTGAGTTCGGACCTAGCCCACCTATTATCAGAGACTCCGTCACGTCAGATATGAAAATTCTGACAACGGAGGGGAAATACCTATTTCTTAATAATTTTACAATGTTACTTGGGCTTTCGGATCGCCTTATGCGAACCGAGGCGGAATTCTTTCGCACTCCACATACAACCAGAATACTGTGGGGCGGACATCGAGTTGTATATATTTTTACAGAGGCAACAGGGAGGCTAAGCCTTTATTATGACATTGAGTTACGCTCCCCAATCAAACCAACAAAAGCTGGCGGAGGTATGCTTCCAACAACAACATTGATCACGAATAAACGTATTTTTGTACCAATTCCCGATACACTCGTTGATGAGTTCAAAATCGACAATGGGCCAAAAGAGTTTTTTGTTCGCTTCGATATTCTTAGCAGCGACGTAGTCTAGGAGACTTGGTGACTAAATGGGGGTAGGGAACCATACGTTTTTGCGAAGGTGACACATCTACCAGTAACAATTTGACAAGGCCCAACCATGGCATACAGCGGATTGCAAAAAGCACGCACTCGCTGATGCCCGGCGTTGGGCATGGCATTTCAACCGTTATTTTAAACATTGGGGTTCAGTCCTGGTGTAATGCTGGTTTGTTTTTTTCGGTATCGAAGTAATCTGTTTCTAAAGCGAATTTAGACGAACGGAAAAAATACCTTACGAGGAGATGACTCATGTCAACGGATACTATTCAAAAAGTAAAGGGGGAGCTACAGAGATTATTTCCTGATGAAGACATTAGCATCATGTCAGCGTATAAAATTCAGAAAGTAAAAGATGAACTACAGATAGAAGATGAACTACAGAGAATATTTCCTGATGAAGATATTAGTAATAAGCTCAATGAATGGATTATATTGTATCGTAGCAATGAACAATCGGCAAAGGACCAACTTCAAATGTGGAAAAAAGATGCCGAGCGCCAGATTAAGATAAAAGTAATACAGGAAGAATTTAAACAACTATTTCCAGATGACTGGGAAAGAAGATTGGACGACTGGTTTCAGTTATACGATAAAGGTCTTAATGAGCAAGCAGAGATATTATTGCAGACATGGAAAAAATCAAACGATAATATCTCGCTAGGTCATGAGTTCAAGGCAACGCTAATAGACCAATACGAGGAAGATTATAAAAAAGCATTATATGCGATTGATAATGACGTAAAGAAGTTGGTTGAAAGTGGCTGTGAAATGAAGGCTATAATGGTCTTGAGTGATAACCTTCAAAAAATAGTCAAAATCCATGAATTGTTGAGCAATTTTTATGGATTACTATATCGAAGTATCAGTACCTTAGAAAGGTTCGGTTCTGAACGATTAAAACAGTTAGGCCATGCACCTGTTGCACTGTACGCACAACTTAGAGAAATGAGGCTAGATGCCAGCGATGAAATTTTAGAAAAGATGGTGCTTGATTACTTGAACAAGGTCGGGTTTCAAAGGTCACATTGGTACATTAAAGCGCGAGTTCTTACCGAAATTGAGTACCTTATCGACACATTGAGGATATTGATAGAACCTGAGTTTATCCCACTTGAAACTGAAGAACAAAAAGACAATGGCCAGACCGCACAAGATAGATATGTCCCGTCAAACGTAAAAATCGCAGTATGGCGAAGGGACGAAGGCAAGTGCGCTAAATGTTCTTCACAGGAAAAACTAGAATATGATCACATTATTCCTGTCTCAAAAGGTGGTTCCAATACCGAGCGGAACGTTCAATTGTTGTGTGAAAAATGCAATAGGCTAAAATCGGCTAATATTGAGTAATCGACGCCATTATCAGCAAGAAAGTTTTTCTTTGTCCAACCAGCTGCCCGGCGACTCAAAGCGTTCTGGCTGTGGTGAGCTGCTTGACCAGAGCAGCTTTCATTTCAATGTCGAGCATCGGTTTGCCACCAGAAGCTTACTGCTACGTTTGGCATCCAATCAACTTGTAAGCAAATGAATATCAATGAGACCACCACACTACTGTTCTATGTATCCATTATTCATTGAATCCATTATGAAAAATAAAATTTCTGGGGAATATATAACTCTTTCTACAGCGACTGGTTCTTTATATAAAAATAATGGCCACATTTATCTGGTTACAAACTGGCATGTACTGTCTGGGAGGCATGCTCACACCAAACAACCTCTACACTCTCAAGGAGGATTACCTGAAATAGTAAAAGTTCACTTTCCAATCGATGGAAATGTTACAGAGCAAATAACGTGCGAATACAAAATCAAAAATGATAATGATGAATATCTTTGGCAAGAACATCAATTGTCGAACGCTATTGATATAGCAGCTTTAGAAATCAATCCACCAGAAGGGATTGCTACCATCCCAATAAATGAAATCGTTGACCCCGCACCAGCATTTCGAAAAGACTTCTTTTATGTAACGCAAGATGTGTGGGTAATTGGTTTCCCGAAGGGAATTAGAGTCTGTGGCCTTCCAATATGGAAAAGTGCTACAATAGCCTCAGAGCCTAGTATTTCATCGGCAGATAATAAATATAAAATAATATTAGATACTGCAACACGAGAAGGGATGTCTGGTTCTCCTGTTCTTTTTGTAAATAAAAATCTAACAACAATAAAATTTGACAACATGCAACATGAGGTAGATCTTCCTTCGGTAAAAGTTATGCTTGGAATCTATTCTGGCCGAATTGCAGGCAATGATGAGCTTGCTGCTCAACTTGGTATAGTTTGGAGTTGTGAATGTTTACCAGAGCTCATAACGGCAAAGAAATTTTATAAAAACAACTAATAAACCCAACAAATCGCTAAACACAGACAGCGGGAACTGCCCGCTGCAGGTTAGCTCCTGGTTGAATCTGTAGAAAAAGGTAAAAGGCCTAGCAAAATCAGCCGCTTGGTGGTATAATTCTTTGAAATTCCGGAGAGATACCGCTTAACCTATCTAAAAAGAGGATATGATGGCCAAATACAAGCCCTATTCCTATGCTCAAGGCCAATTCATTCCCGTCTTCTTCGACAAGCAAATACAGCAAGGCACCTTCGAATACACTCTCAATTATTTAATAGACAGCGAACTTGATCTGTCTATTTTTGACGGTCGTTTTCGAAACGATGAAACGGGTGCTCCAGCCTATGATCCACGTATTCTGCTGAAGGTTATTCTTTTTGCATATTCCCGAGGAATTACCTCCAGCAGAAAGATTGCCAGGTGTTGCGAAGAAAACATAATTTTTATGGCTTTGTCTGCCAACAGCCGACCCCATTTCACGACCATTGCCGATTTTATCTCGTCAATGAACAAAGAAGTAAGCCGCCTGTTTCTTGAGGTGCTGATGGTCTGTGATCATCAGAAGCTGATCGGCAAGGAGATGTTTGCCATTGATGGCTGTAAGTTACCAAGCAATGCTTCGAAAGAATGGAGTGGCACCAAAGCTGACTTCAGAAAGAAAATCGCCAAAATGGAAACGGCCATCGAGCGTATGGTGGCAAAGCATTGTGCCCAGGACAGCGCCCAGGGAGAATCTGAGGAAGGGACTCAAGAACGTCAATATATAGAAAAGCTGCAAAAGAATACCGCCAAAATCAAGCAATGGCTTGCTGATCATGATGACCGCAAAGGCAGTGGCGGTCAACCGATCAAGAGCAATATCACCGACAATGAATCGGCCAAGATGAAAACTTCCAAAGGCGTGATTCAAGGATATGTCGGCGTCAGCTCGGTAGATTCGAAGAATCAGGTCATCGTTAATGCCGAGGCCTTTGGCCAGGGACAGGAACACAACCTGCTGGTCCCGACAATTGAGGGCATCCGCCAAAACTTCGAGTCAATAGGCCATACCCGCGATGTCTTTCAGCAAACCAAGCTTACGGCAGATAGCGGTTACCATTCGGAAAAGAATATGGAAAGGGTCTTTGCAGAAAAGATAGATGCCTACATCGCCGATCCGAATTTTCGCAAAAGAGACCCGCGGTTTGCCAGTGCCGAGCGTTACAAGGAACTGGAGAGGAGGCGAACCGGTAAAGGATCCAGCGCCAAGCTTTTTACGACAAAAGACTTTACCTTTCCCGAAGATTTCAGCTATTGCATCTGTCCAGCAGGCCAGCGTCTCTATCGTAGCGGCTTTAATGTGACGGTTAAGAACTTTAAGGCCATCAAATTCAAAGGTGCCAAATCATCCTGCCTGCCATGTCGGCTACGCAGTCGTTGCCTGCGGAAACCCGAGAAGACAGACATCCGGCAGGTGGCCTATTTTACCGGCAGATCGGCAGTTGGTGAACAGCGTTTTACCGAGAAGATGAAAGAAAAAATTGATTCGGCGGCAGGCCGGGCTATCTACAGCATGCGATTGGCAGTCGGCGAACCACCGTTTGCCCATATTCGTTCCATTCTCGGCCTGGACAAATTTACCCTGCGAGGTAAGCAGAAAGTGAACACGCAATGGAATCTGTTCTGCATAGTGCACAACCTTAAAAAGATCCACAACTGCGGCAAAGGATACGCATAAATAGAAATTTTATAGAGGAACAATGAATATTCTATGACAGGCTTACGCCTATATTGAAATTATCGGATAGAAAGCAGGTTAATATTTTTGCAGACGTCGGATAATTTGGCTTTAATATTGAAAAATAAATTTTAACACTACCAGCCAAATAATAAATTTTGAAATTTGGCTTTTTCTATAGACTCGTTGAGCCCGTAGCAAAAAGTAAAAAGTAGCAGAAAAACAGAAGCTTAATGGTATATTTTGTATGAAGCCAGCAGTTTGACCGCTTAACCATGACAAAAGTGGGGGCACAGTGGCAAAATACAAACCTTGCTCCTAATAGTACTTATACGTAAGTATTTGTACCTTCTTTAAAACAATATATATCCGTACAGACGACACCATGTTTTTAATATAAAAATGTCGGTTGCTAGGACCTACGAATACTAATTTATCCGGCATTATTAATCTACCTTATAGCATTCAATCTATACCCCATCTGTATTTGAATATTGGTCCAAGTCAGCAGTAACTAAAGACTTAACACCGAGCTTTTGGAGCTTTTTGACGGAACTCTCGGGACACGATACTAAATACCAACAATAACATCTGCGGACAGGCCGCAGATGTTATTGTTAGCGTGAAAAACCATCAAGACAGGAGTCTATTTAATGCATCAATGTAGTTTTGAACTTAATGGGCAACCAATGAGCAAATTTGTGGTCGGCGCCACATCCTTTCCCGCGTTTTCCGGCTTAGGGAAGTATGCGAATACCCGAACCTTCGCCTGCACAGCAAACATGGGCCCTATCCCACTAGGCAAGTATTATATTTTTGACAGACAATCGGGCGGTTTACTTGGGCCTTTGCGAGACATGTTTGGCAAACACTCAGACTGGTTCGCTTTGTACGCCATAGACGGCAACATCGATGATGACATTACATTCTGCAACAATGTAAAGCGCGGCTCTTTTCGGCTTCACCCCAAAGGGGCCCTAGGCATAAGCCAAGGCTGCATAACCATAAACACAATGAAAGACTTTCTCTTTCTCAGCACAATTCTCCGCAACGGAGGCCAAACATCTGTTTCCGGCTCATCTTTAAAAGCCTACGGTGTGGTGACCGTGCGATGAAAAAACTATTGCATGCTCTGCTTGTTTTTTCTGGCCTAGTATTCGGCTCGGTAGTCCTCACAATTCTGTGGGAACGGAATCCAGAAAATTTTCCTAAATTTCCAGAACCGCTGGCGGTGTGGTTGTCCTCAACCTCCAATTTACCAAAAGGCGATCTGTCAATTTTGGTTGGTCTTTCGTTTTCATTTTTATTTCTTTCTTTATTAACCGGTATAGTTTGGTTCGCATGCAAAAAGTTGGGCAAGCGCTAACAATTACAAGCAAGGGGCTTGTCAAACGCTGCGCGTTTGCCAACCCCTGTTGTAGGCGTTATGTGTTTATGTCGAATGGTGGAGTATGTTGTTTTTGACCCGCTGCATAGTCGATGACTACGACATATTTTAATGTTTTCCGGCACTTGATATCCAAATTGGCATATGCCTTTCAAAATTTCGATTTTTTAAGCCGAAAAGCTGTTCCAGACACGCTACATAGAATTTTTTAGTCGAATAAGGAGAATTATAAATGTCTATAAAAACAGACTTGATAGCAGAAATGAAACGGAACGAGCACATTGTCCAAATCATACCATGTGAATTTATTACAGCTGAATGGCATAGGGTTCGAAGTATTGCTAGAGTCGCAGCGAATGTTGCCAGTCCACTTCTGGACTCAGTTACTGCCAGTCAGATTATGAGAGAGTTGGGGTATAGTGGGAAAGTTGTGGTCAAGAACTACAAAGGAAAAGCTTATGTCATATTCAAAGGCATGGCGGGAGCGAGAAAGATATTTTGTGGAACTCGTTACCTGGCGACTAATCCCAAGGTGGTTAGAATGGCTATCGGCCCTAAAGGAGTTTTAAAAAGCGTAAAAGGTGGAGCTGTTGTTACGATAGTTTTATTTTGCGCTGTTGATATCGCCGATTATTTTCTCAGAGACAATGTAACCTTATATGCGATGCTGGGTACTCTTACTTCCGATCTTGCCCAAGTCGGAATTTCTGCATTAATTGGCGCAATAGCTGGTGGTGCTGCCATGGGAGTATCGATTCTCGGCATGGGAGCTGCTTCTCCCCTGATTATTGCAGTAGGATTCGGAATCCTGACGGGCCTGACTCTAACTTATATTGATGAACGAACCGGTGCCACAAAGGGACTGATCGAATTTTATGATAAGATTGGAATTGATTTGGAGACAACATGGGACGTAATCAAAGCAATCCCGAGTGAAATTGCTCGTGAGATTAGTCAATGGGAACAGTACAAGATCAACCAAACGATTATGGGAAAAATCTATGGATATTAGATTTTCCCCTCGGACTTCTCTGATTATTTTTATTGGATTGGAAATAGTTGGACTTTGTATTCTCGCGTTTTCGATCCATGAATACGTGGTCTTTAAAGAATCAATAGACAACAGCGAGCTTGTAGTTAAGTTTAGCACTTCGGCACCTTATGGCCTTTTCGGGCTTTTAGCCCCACTGTTACACTTTACTGGGTATCTTCATACCAGGCGTAAGCTTTTTTCCCAACGTGTGGCAAACACTTTCTCTATCACAATATTTGCATTTTTAATGGTTGCCAGTTGGTTATGGGGCAAGCATTATCTTGATTACTCTGCGCAAGCTGGGTATGTCGATTGCCACTACGAAAGCTTTGCCGGAAGTCCAGTTGTACCTGGGAAATTTTATACATATGCAAAGACCCGTTACCAATGTCCATCTCCTGAAAGAGTATACTGAACGGAAATCGGCACTTTAGCAGGGAACAAAAATGCAGCAAATACAGAATACAAATAATCAGCAAATAATCAGGCAAATAATCAGGGACAGACTACGAATACAGCTTTCCCCAACCAGATAATGCACCGGATAAACCGGTGATCATCACGTTCGGCGAGGCAATTATGAATATACTTAAGAATATTTTAATCAAAGAGAGCAAAGAAATGAAAGGTATGACATTGAGTAAATTATTTTTAGGCCTATTTTTAGCTTGTATAATGCAAGGTTGTGCATTTAATGACTACGAAGGGACAGCACAGCGAGCAGCATTAGCGAATATTTGTGAGCAAGAGGGGTTTGTATCGTATAGAGAATTTGCTTACTATAATTCGTTTCAGTTAGGTGAGTATGCTCATCAAAATATGCAAAAAGTTGATGACAATAAACTTAACTCAATGTACCTCAATGAAGTTGAAAAATTCAAGAGATACAATCTGAAAAGCCCTGAAAGTCGGGCAAACCTGCGTACCACATGTGCAAACGTTGCTGTTGTTGCTGAAAGGGTAAGGCCAAAAAACAGTTACCAGGGTCAACAACAGTCAGTCACAGATTCGCTGAATCAAATGGGCAGTAGTGCTTACCAATCGGGTAACCAAGCACTTCAGCAAGTAAATACATATCCTCCCCCTACTGTTAAAAGTGACATAGCTTCGTCTGATGTAGATCTTCTAAGTGAAAAGCAAGTAATATACAGAGGATTGTCCAATCTAGAATATTCTAGTAAAAAACATGGGCAATCTTGGACGCTTTGCCCTTCTATAGCAAGAAGGTTTGCCAAGGATACATATTCTGATAAACCAGAAGGTATTGTGGTAAAAGCAACTGTTAATAAGAAAGACATCATTTATTACGATAATAATAATTGTGAAAAAGAGATAATAGTTAAATATGGTTGTATTGCTAAGGTGACCAAAATCTAAAAATAAACCACCAATAAATAATACGGCAAAAATCGCCGAACCAAGTGCTTGAGTGGATGCGAAGAACATCGGCGGCGCTATCGCGGCAAGCTCATAGGCGCACCACTCAGCTTAACGTTATGCGTCAAAGGAATAATTTATGGGAAGGCTGATTGTGCTAGTACTGGCGTTAAGCGTGTGTGGCTGCACATTTTCGACAGTGCCATTTAAGTACTCGAGTTCGTCGCACATGGACTACCACCAAGCCATGGTTTCCATTGACGTCTCGCCCGAGAAGCTGATGTACGATCTCTCGGAAGCATTTCGGCGCCAAGGGGCTGTTGTCCTGGAGCGAAAAAGGATCAATTTTCATCTGCTCGAAACTGGATGCGCCAAGGAGTGTTGGGCGGCCAACGCTCAAATTGCACAAGAAGAGCTTACTACATATAGATCAAACAGCTTCACTGCATTTAAAGCTATTGATCGAAAAGGTCCATTCAGAGAGCGAGGTGTAGTTCCCGATTGCAGAGTATTTGACGAAGTCTCAGACCCAGAAACAGAGTCATGGAAGATGCTGGTTGAATTTCCGCCACGTTCAGCCAACACAACCGTGTATCGCCCCACAATGAGCAATTTTTTTATTTTCGGTCAAAGCACATCTGTTCAAGGGCTGTCGATGTCGCAAACTGCGCAGAACGTTGGTATTTTGATTTCTACCCGCTTGCATATCTGGGCGTGGCGCCCCAAAGATGGTCCTACAAACGTTTACCTTGAAGGTCGTCCAATAAGCGGTCAAATTGAAGCAGCTCCAGGGAACTCTATTGGATGGTCATGGTGGCAATTGGCGAACGGTTTCGAAGAGCAAAATGTAGTCAAGTCATACGTTCTTCTTTTAGAAGATTATGACCGAGCGCGACATCAAAAATGACGCATAACAGATCACTGAATCAAATCGGGGACAGACCACGATTACACAACAAAACCAAGCTACGATTGCTGGCGCAGCACACGACCCTGGTCAGCTCCGCGAGTGGCTGGAAAATGACTACACACACACAAAACAAGGGTCAGGTCTTGAAATATAATTTTTATTCCACTATGTTTCTTTTATGGCAAGACCACTAAGAATAGAATATCCCGGTGCGGTATACCATGTCACTTCCCGAGGAAATGCGCGGCAGAGCATCTTTATTGATGATGTCGATCGGCAGGTATTCCTGGAGGTATTCGGCAATGTCGTTGAAAAATACAATTGGCTATGTCATGCCTTTTGTCTGCTGGATAATCATTATCACATCCTGGTGGAAACACAGGATCCGAATCTTTCCTTGGGAATGCGGCAATTGAATGGTGTATATACCCAGAGGATTAATATCAGACATCATCGGGTCGGCCATCTCTTCCAGGGACGTTATAAGGCAATCCTGGTGGAAAAAAATGAGCATTTACTGGAACTCTGCCGTTATATTGTTCTAAATCCGGTGCGGGCCGGGATAGTAGGTGAACCAAGGCAATGGCAGTGGAGTAGTTACATGGCAACTGCTTATGCTATAAAACCTTCGAATTTTCTGTCGGTAGCCTGGGTTTTGGGCCAGTTTTCCAAAAACACAAATGATGCCCGTAAGATTTACCGAAAATTTGTTGCCGATGGTTTAGTCAAGCAAGAATTTAGTCCCTGGCAGAAACTTGTCGGACAGATCGTCTTTGGCGGCGCAGATTTTGTGGCTGACATTCAGAGCAGACTGAGCGATGCCAGAGAAGTTGGAGAAATCCCACGGGCACAAAGGTTTCCCGGCAGACCGGCACTCGAAGAACTTTTTCCAAAGCAGAAAAAACAAGATAAAACCGTTCGCAATAAATTGATAAAAGCGGCACATATGCAGCATGGATACACTTTAAAGGAAATTGCGGATCAATTACATATTCATTATACGACTGTCAGCAAAGTCTTGAAAGGTCGAGAAAAGTGATATTTCAAGACCTGGCCCTATGCTATTAAAAAAATGCCCAATATACAAGTAGATGAAATAATCGGGGATGCATTCAAAGTCAAGGCGGTTGAACCAGACCAATTCCCTGCAATTGAAAAAATTTTTGAATCGCAGGGACTAGAGAATAATAAATCTGGAGTTGAGATTCTCAAGGGATATGCGGTTGAAATGTCACATCGTTTAATAGGTGGAGCCGAAGTAATGCTTCAAGATGGAGAATACACTTTTTCAGTTGCAATAAATGACCCTTTTAAAAGGCAGGGTATAGGAAAATATTTATTTCAGATTGTAGAAAAAGACATACGTCGCCTAGGTGGTAAGAAGATACTGATTCAAGCAAAAATTCCTGCTTATTGGACTAAATTTGGGTTTATGGAAGTCTTTGATCTTAATGGTGTTCCAAAAACATTTCGGTGCGATGATTGCTCTAAATATGGCAAGGAATGCTTTCCAAAGATAATGGTTTTAAATTTGTGATTGTCCTGAAAAAGAAGAATTCATTCTTAAAATATATACAGATAACCAGCCACTAAACTCTGACAGCGGGAACAGCTCCGCTGCAGGTGACTACATCGTTGTGTGTTGAAAGAAAATTGTCTTAGCATGATATCCGTGTTATTGTGTATCCATGATAAAGACATTCAAGGGCAAAGGCACAGAAGATATATTTAATGGTAAAAATTCCAAAGATGCAAGGAACATATGCCCTCAAATCTTATGGAAAATTGCCTCAAGAAAACTTGATCAACTCGACTCGGCAACCAGATTAGATGACCTAAAAGTACCGCCAGGCAACATGCTTGAAGCTCTCAAAGGTAATCGTCAAGGCGAACATAGTATAAGAATCAATAACCAATTTCGCATTTGCTTCGTTTGGTCTGATTATGGTCCTGATCTAGTTGAAATTATAGATTATCACTAAAATACAGAGGTCAGTTATGGTAAGAATACCGACTCATAGAGAGCCAACACATCCAGGTGAAATGCTGATAGAAGAATTTTTGAACCCCATGGGTATAACACAAAAAGATCTGGCAGACTCAATACATGTTCCCTATCAGCGGATAAATGAAATTATTAATAAAAAACGAGGTATTACTCCGAGTACAGCTCTTCGTTTAGCAAAATTTTTTGGGGTCTCCGAAGATTTTTGGATGAATTTACAATTAAGATGTGACTTGTATAAAACAAAACAAGCTGAAGAAAAAACTCTAAACGATATTAAACCGTTCAACGATAAATCCAATCAAAGGAAAAATAAAAATATCACACAACCAGGCGTTTAACTGGACCCGCAAAACAGCGCGGTCCGGTTAACTCAAGGCATATTGGGGTCAGGTCTTGAAATATACTTATCGCACTGTTGGGCTCAAAAAATGGTCAGAGATTGAGTGAAATAAATGTTTGAAATTCAAAGTTATTACAGCTTCATAACTGCTGTCTTTTTATTCCAGCTCTTTCCTGGTGTAGGAACGATTGCAATACTCAGTGCAACCGCAACTGATGGTCCCAAAGCAGGTATGTGTGCTGTATTGGGTACCTTAGCAGGCGATTTTATTTATATGTCTGCTGCTGTTCTTGGCCTTGCAGCAATTCTTACTTCCTACCCAAGGTGTTTTGCAATAACGCAGTATCTTGGTGTCATATACTTGTGTTATTTAGGCCTTAAATATGTATTTTTAACAGGAAGCAACAGCCCCATAAATATATCTTCTAAAAAGAGCAATTGGAAACATTTTAAGCGAGCTTTCGCTGTATGTCTCACAAATCCTAAAGCTATTATGTTTTTTCTGGCTTTTTTCCCGCTATTTCTTGCATATGACGCAAAATCTTCAACTCTTTATGTAATGATGGTTCACGTTACATTAATAAGTCTAGTCTATCAGACGCTTTTGGTAATGGTTGGAAATGCTTTAGCCAAATATCTATCTAAATGGAAATATATAAAAATAGTTACCTCACGGTTGGCAGGCATTGCATTAATAGGGTTCAGCTTAAAATTAGCTAAAAATATTAAGTAATTTATAAGCCCAATCAGGCGCTCAACAATGCTATGTTGCACTCCGCTCGGACCTGCAAACAACCGCGGGCCGGTTAGCTTAACGATGAGCTGGCCCTAAAAGTGCCGTCGGGCCAAAAGATCAAGAACCGCAGCCGCCGCAGGTTGAACAGCAGCAGCCACCTCAGTGCTCAGTCCTTCACCGAGCCTGTCAAAACAACGGCCTTCAATACCGACGAGATGGACTGTCCTGGGAGTGATTTCGGGGTAGAGTTTTTGGGAAACCTCAATAGCTTCGCGGATACCGATGCCATGGCAGGAAACATGGGAGCTACTTGAGGGGAGCATGGAAAAGTCCATAACATGAACGGTACCGGGTGATGCGCCGAACTGAACGGCATCCACTACAACAAGATGCTCCTCTCCCTGAAGCTCGTCAAGAAGAGCCATCCCGCCCAGACCGAGAAGCTTCAGGCGGGTATTGGCTGGTAACTGTGCGTCAAGAACCTTGAATACAGCGTGGCCGACACCATCGTCGGCCACCAGGTCATTGCCGATGCAGACAATCAGGGCTTGAGCCATCTATCTCGAAGCACCGGCAAAAGTAAGTGTAAAGGTACAGGTTTCCCCGGCCGTAATTGTCTTTGGCCGGGCTGCTCTCCCGGTGAACTCAGCCATAATCCCTGCAATGTAATAGTGAAACATCTGACAGACAGGGCCGTCGATGGTTATATTTCGTTGTCTGCAGACACTGCCGATGGGACAATGACCGATAGAGATGGCTGCTTCGTTGCCCTGTATTTCGCAGGTAATTTCCATCTGCTGAATCGTAAAGACCCGGACCAATTCAGCAAGGGCATTTTCCACAGTCGGCTCAGCCAGAAATATAGGCATGTTGCCAGCCATCTTCCTCCCGGCAGCTACAGCAAGCGCAGGAGTTCCCTTGCCGACGAACTGCTGGATTGTATCAACAAAGATATCAAGCAGGAAGCAGACTTCATTGAAAGCTTTGTCGTGGTCTTCGGCTGTAAGCTGTAATTCCGATGTCGTTATCATAGAAACTTCTCCATTCGCCGGCTGAAATCAATATTACGGTAAAAATTAGCAACCACATGATGGTTTTTATGGGTAATGGCGCCAGAAGGACAGATATAGCCACAACTGAGGCAGGCAATACAATTTTCCAGTTGAGAAACCACAGCTTTTTGGCTTTCTTCATTGAAGGTGAAGCATTCCGTCGGACAAACATCAAGACAGAGTCTGCATCCGCGACAGGCCTTTTCTTTAATGGTCATTTCAAGCATTTCTTTATCTCCTCACTCTGCGGATAGTTTCGCCTTTATGGATTATTTCAACGTCCAGTGCCATTTTGCCGATAGCATGGGTGGAGCAGGCCAGGCAAGGGTCATAGCAGCGAACAACAAACTCGAGACTGTTGAGCATAGCCTCGTCATTTGTTTCCTGAAGGAGATTATTGGCACCTTCCTTGAGCGAATTGTTAATTGCTGCAGTATTTTGCTGGGTGGCTATGATCATGTTGGCCGCTGTGATTATACCGCGTTCATCAATCTCATAATCATGAATAAGTGTACCCCGGGGGGCCTCGATATGGGCAATGCCATGTCTTCCTCTGAAGTCTGCAGGGACACGGGTTTCTCCACGAAGGGCGGGATCGTTAATAATCTCATTGGCTTTTTCGCAGGAGTAGACAAGCTCAATTAATTTGGCATAGAGCTGAAGAACGGCATTGTGGCAGGGACGCGCAAAGTTCTTTCTGAATTCTTCAAATTCCTTGTGGGCTGAAGGAGTCTCCATGCCATCGGCAACATTAAGGCGGGCGAGTGGACCTACCCGATACATTTGCTCAGCCCCATCCATGTTGAGATATACCTCTTTGGCATAGGAATTCCGGACAGCGCGTTCCGTCAGCATCTGACGATAGGAGGAGGCGGAAAATTCAGGTTTTACCTCTCCCCTTGTGTCTATAGCGCGGAGTTTACCGTCATAGACATTGACCTTGCCACCGCGGACTGTTCCCAGGTACCAGCTCTCAGAATTCAGTTTTTCCAGAAGAACCGGATTCTTATCAAGCAGGCCAAAGAGAAGTCCTTTTGTTTTCCCGGCAAGCTGGCCTACCAGCTGAACTGCCTCAGCCGTCAGTTCCTGCAGGCGAGTGAACTGGCCATCGCTCAGTTTAAATGAAATACCGCCGGCAATGGCGGTAACCGGATGAATGCCCCTGCCGCCAATTGTTTCATTGATCTTTTGGCCCAGGCTTCTCAGTCTCAGTGCTTTCTTGGTAAGTTCCGGGGCGGCATTGACCATACCGACAATATTCTGGGTGGCGACAGCGCCATGCAGTCCGAAAATCAGGTCAGGCCCGGCCAGTACGAAAAGAGAAAGACTGTGCGAGTGAATCATGTGGCCCATGTACATGAGCTCACGTAGTAATCTTGCAGCAGGTGGAGGCTGGACACCGGCGGCATTATCAAGCGCTTTGGCTGCGACAAGATGATGCGCAGTGGGGCAGACGCCGCAGATACGGGCGGTAATCTGGGGCATGGCGGATGCCTCCATGCCAACCAGAATTCTCTCGAATCCCCGTAATTCATTGACACAGAAAGTGGCTTTGATGACAGATCCTGAGTCGTCGCATTCAAGCAGAATACGGGCATGCCCTTCAATACGGGTAACCGGATCTATTTTGATAGTCCTGCTCATACTCCTGCCTCCACATCAGCTATCCATTTCTGGATTAAAAAAGTCGGTTTATTGCCAATCATCTCGGTGGCCATGGCATATGCATAGTGGGTCTTGGCTGATTTTTCAATATGACGGAGGATATCGTCCTTGTTAATATTTGTCAGTCTCGACATCCTGTCGCTTATCTCTGTTCTGATATCGTGGTTGGGTTCGGAGAGGATCTGCATGGTTGGTCCCGCGCAGCCGGTACACATGATACCATGGTTGGGGCAGGGCGAAAGGCATCTATCCAGGGTCACCGAGCCGAGGCAGATATAACCTTGACTGAGGAAACAGACGTCTTCTTCCGGAATAGTGTCAAGGCTGTTTTTTATTTCAGCAACATCGGTCTTTTTCATTACCCGTGAACAGCCGCCACAGACCGTCTCCTGACCTGTCTTCGGTGCACGATTTTCGATGAGCGTTGAGAGGCTTTCAAAAATGAAATGTGGATGAGGCGGACAACCCGGCAGATAAAGATCGACATCGATTACCTCATCGACAGGAACAACCATCTTCTCAAGGTTGGTAATGTTAACATTGGGAATAAAGTCTGTCTTCGTTGTTGGTGAAGACTTGTAGACATACTCTAAAATCTGTTCCCTGGTATGGGCAAGCCCGGCGCCATGCAGTCCTCCATACACTGCACAGGTACCAAAAGCTATGATAGTTTTACAGCTTTTGCGCATCTCGATCGCGGCATGGCGATCATGCTCAGTTCGAATAGAACCGGTGAGAATGCCTATATCCGCCTCAGGATAGCCTTTTACGTCGGTGAGTACCGGACATTTTTGTATTTCGATACTTTCGAGCACCGTCAGAATCTTTTCATGCAGATCAACCAGGGCTACATGACAGCCACCACAGTCACAGAGCCATTCGGTGTTAAGACGTACTTTTTCACTGCTCATATGTTGTTCCTTTAAAAAAAATTGTCGGACCTAGGCTTCAATGGTCAAAACCTTTAAACAGGCGTTTTCACCGGCATGTTTAATCTCGAGAGTGGTTTTTTTCCCCATAATGCATTCCAGGGCTCCGGCAAAAAAGCCATACATCATGTTACATAATGAACCCTGCTGGGGATGACCAAAGCGAAAGAGCGCCTGGCGAATCATGCAATCACGAAAAACGATGAACATCTGTGACTGGCCCTTATCGTTTTTAGTGATCATGGTATCTTGTCCGACCGGCTTGAAAGGTTCAAATTTCCACAGGCAATTATTTTTAACCAGTATTCTTCGAACTTCGTCTATCGCCTCCATGAGATCATTGGTCTGTTTTGCTCCTTCAGAAAATTTCCTGCCCAGATTTCGGCCGGCCGTCATGGTCATGCTGTTGGCGCCGCGCCCGAGAATCGGTTCAATGCCTGCAGAAAGGGCGGCCATGAAATTCATCGTTTCCTGTAAAGTGCGCCTTTTTTTTAAGATTTTTTCCAATTTCCAACTCCTCCCAGCGACAAATATGAAATTTCTCATATTGACGAGATTGTCCGGTGATTCCGGAACCTGTCTTTGATATCGGGTTATTATATAGCTGACATCGTTCAAGTACCTTCAATGTATCTTGTTCTTTTCACTTCTACAATTATGTCAGCAACTTTTTCAAATTGTCTATAAAAAAACTGAAAAACGAGCATAAAATGAAAGTTTTCTCGTTGTGAACAAAGCAGAATTGGAGATCAATTACGGAATCGTAAGAGAGAAAAATTATGTTTACGAGGAAATTGTAGCCTGCTCTACCCGTTTATGCCAGATATTCATGCTTTCAAGCGAGCCGGAGATCTGGGTATTGTTGATCAGGGTACCGGCGAAGGCGTAGTTGTTCTTGGCAAAAGTGATATTCATTCCGTAACTGGTCGCCCGGGCAATAGTGTAGCAGGTTTTTATACCTGTTTTTGCCATGAGGTCTTCCAGCGTCTGGAGTAAAAAACTTGCCAGACCCCGGCCGCGAAAGTCGGGATGGGTGGCAAAGTCGGTCATTTCGGCGTTGGCCATCTTCTCGTCAACCTCCGCAGAGGAAAGCGCGAGTAATTTCTCATCTTGCCAGATGCCCGCATAGGTTACATTTTCTGCCATAGTCTGGCGCAGGTATTCAGGATCATTGATCGGGAAAGGATAACTTTCAAAAACCTGTTGGTACATTTTACTCATCTGCAGGCAATCGAGAGGTGTCGCAAGACGGCATGAAAGGCCATGACTGATGTCTCCCTGCTGTGGCGGGGCCACTTTCTCCTGTGCTGTTTCAATGACCGACTGGATTTTTTCGCAATCAGGATCGATCATACGATCCTCTTCATAATAGCAGGCCATAAAAAGGCCATCTTCCTTGCCATTGTAGAAATTGGGGATAGCAGCCTCGAGCCGGTAACCGCCCTGCTTAAAATATTTTTTGGCATACGCCGGAACTTTGGCGAAAATTTTTGAATAGCCATGCTCTATGGCCAGCTCATGGATGTGGTCAACAATGTCCGGCAAATCGTCTCTGGCCAATTTCATCAGGTAGACCCTGTCATTTAGGGGACCATGTTGAATTCTGGAGTGGCCGAAAGTTTCGACATGATCAGCTGTCATTGCGTCTTTCCATCCTTCTATTGTTTTCCGGGGTCAGGCTGATCGTCTTATTGCAGTCTGACAGCAGCTTTTCGATTCCGGTTATAGCAGTTTCATCTCCGTCTTCAAGATTAAGCTGCAGGTCGCAGTCATCGCAATCACGGTTGCAGAATTTTGCCTTATAGCTGTCGGGTTCCTTGTAGGTTGTGATCACACCTTCATAATTTCGTAACACCACCTTGTTGGTAGACAGCGAGATTAAATAATTGGGGATGAGTGGTATTTTCCCGCCGCCGCCCGGTGCGTCAACTACATAGGTTGGCACAGAAAAGCCGCTGGTGTGGCCGATTAATGCTTCCATGATCTCAATGCCTTTGCCTATGGGAGTGCGGAAGTGAGAGAGTCCTTCGGAAAGATCGCACTGGTAGAGGTAGTAGGGGCGTACACGATTCTCGACGAGTTTGTGAACCAGGGCTTTGATGATTCTCTGGCAGTCATTGACTCCTGCCAACAAAACAGACTGGTTGCCGAGAGGAATGCCTGCATCTGCTAGTTTTTTCAGCGCCTGACGGGAGGAGCTGGTCATCTCGCGAGGATGGTTGAAATGGGTATTGAGCCAGAGCGGATGGTGCTTTTTAAGCATGGTAACCAGTTCATCGGTAATGCGATATGGCAGGACGACGGGCATCCGTGTTCCTATACGAATTACCTGGACATGCTTGATCTCCCGCAGTTCCGTCAGAAGCCAGTCGAGGTGAATATCGCTCAGCATCAGCGGGTCACCGCCGGAGAGTAATACGTCGCGTACTTCAGGAGTATTGCGGATATAGTCAAGGCCTTTACGGATCTGCCCACGATTGGGGATTGAATCGACATCGCCTACTTTTCTTTTTCGGGTGCAGTGGCGGCAGTACATGGAACATACGTTGCTGACATGGAACAGGACCCGATCGGGATAACGATGGGTGATTCCCGGTACCGGACTGTCCTTGTCTTCCGACAATGGATCGGACATGTCGCATTTGTCAATGTGCAGTTCCTTGGGGTCAGGGAAGGCCTGGCGGAAGACCGGGTCGTTGCGAAAATCTGTTCGATCAATCAAAGAGAGGTAGTAGGGCGTGATCGACATGGGAAACTTTTTCATGGTTAGTTCAATCTTCCGCTTTTCAAGCGGCTCAAGCTTGATATCCAGCAGTTTTTCAAACGTCTCAATATCGGTGATAGAATTCTTAAGCTGCCAGTGCCAGTTTTTCCACTGGGAGAGATCAATTTTTTCGTCAGCGAGATGTTTGGCAATTTGTTGTTGATTGTTGGAAAAAATATTTACAGTCATAATTATATAGATCCTTGTTTTACAACGAACCGTTCCTTTTTATGCAGACAAACAAACTGCATTGTTCGGTCGGGCGTCATTGCGCTGTGTGTTGTTACCCCCGCAAAATACGGCTAAAACAGATGCATGCACCACAATGCTTTCCAATGGAGATCAGGGGCGTTCTGGTCTTTGTCTGGTTTTTTAGTACAGGTTGTTCTTTTAGTGATAAGGAATTATTTGATGTGTGATTGTTTGTACACGAATCATATTAGCAGAAATTAATATTTTGTCAAGGTCTCTGCCTTATCACTGAGCACTCGTGTTCTACTCTATCCGCTGCTGCTGGGCGGCGGAAAGAGGATCAGGAATGTTATTTTTCGGGTAGTAGAGGACCAGTTTCCAGAAGTGGTGCTGCGCTGATATGACCTGCTTCCATCAAATCGACCAATTTTTCCAGAGCCATGGTGATGGAGATTTGTTCTTCGTCCGGAAGTGCAATAAGGGCGCTGACCAGGGTGTCCTGTAACAGCGATGGGGCTGCGGTGATTAATTGTTCACCGGCCGGGGTTATGCAAATATGGATAAGACGACGATCTTTGGAGTTCCGTTCACGCTGCACCAGTTTCTTTTCTTCAAGTCTGTCGATTATGCCGACGATCGTGCTGGGGCTTAAGTAGACTTTTTGGGCCAGTTTGGCACTGGTTATGGGACCGTTTTCTTTTACCGCCAAAAGACAGCCGAGCTGTGGACCGGTAATTTTATGCTTGGTTGCAAGTTTTCGTGAATGGATATCTACTGCTCTTATGATGCGACGTAAAGCCTGCAGGATTCTTAACTCATAGTTTTTAATGGGAATTTTTGGTTCCTCATTTATCGGTGGTTGGCTTTCTTGCAATTCAGTCTTCATTTGTATTTCTTTTGTAGGAACAAAATTTTTGATAATGTCCCGGATAAGTTGTGGTATCGTTCCAAATCTATCCTATTTAGTTTTGTTTATCCATAAAAACACCGTGGTCCGGACTGTTTTGAGAATAACATGCGTTGACAAATTTCGTTTAGTGGAATAGAAAAGTTTGTATCGCTAGGGGTGCAGTGAACGCTGAGAGGATTATATCCAACCCTATGAACCTGATCCGGGTAATGCCGGCGAAGGGAAGCGGCCTGCTTGGAACCGGAGGTTCAGGGCACAATAAATGGCCAGATGCCGCTTTCCCGTATTATGGGGAGGTGGCTTTTTTTTTGCTTTTTGCTTTTTGATGAGAGGAAGAGCTATGGAAATAGAGGTACGTATCAATGGAACAGACAAAAGGCTGAAAGAGTGTTCGATTGAAGCCATTGTCGCCGAAGGTGGGCTGAGTGCTGCTTCACTGGTGGTAGAATATAATGGCCGGATTGTCAAACAGGCCGATTGGAGCAAGGTGATGCTCAGTCAGGGAGATGTCCTTGAATTATTGAATTTTGTTGGAGGAGGTTGAGCCCGTGCAGGATGAAAAATTAATAATCGGTGGACGCGTTTTTACCAGTCGTCTCCTGACTGGAACAGGAAAATTTGCTGCGAAAAATTGGATCCCCAGAATGCTTGCAGCAAGTGGGTCCGAGATGATCACGGTGGCCTTACGCCGCATTGACAGCGGGGGCGTTAATGAAAACATCCTGGATTTTATCCCTAAAGAGGTGGTGTTGCTGCCAAATACTTCGGGAGCGCGTACCGCCGAAGAGGCAGTCCGAATAGCCCGGATTGCAAGGGAAGCAGGATGTGGCAACTTCGTCAAAATAGAAGTGATCACCGACATGAAGTACCTCATGCCGGACAATTATGAAACCTTACGGGCTACGGAAATCCTTGCCCGTGAGGATTTTATCGTCTTGCCCTATGTGCTTCCGGATCTGACCCTGGCGAAAAAACTGGAAGATGCAGGCGCTGCCGCCATCATGCCCCTGGGAGCTCCCATTGGTACCAACAGAGGCCTTGAAACCAAGACGTTGATTGCGCTCTTAATAGAAAATTGTAAAGTGCCGGTGATCGTGGATGCCGGCATAGGTAAGCCTTCCCACGCTGCTGAAGCAATGGAGATGGGCGCAGATGCGGTGCTGGTCAATACCGCGATTGCAACCGCAGAGGATCCGGCCATGATGGGTCGTGCTTTTTCTCTTGCTGTTCAGGCCGGAAGACTTGCTTATCTCGCCCGAATGGGCGCGGAGAGCACACTGGCCCAGGCCTCTTCGCCGTTAACCGGCTTTCTCAATTAACAGGGGACGTGAGAAATTATGTCATTTTATAATGAGATAGCTCGATATAAGGGTTTTGATTTTCAATCTTTTTTTGACAAGGTTACCCCCCGTCAGGTGGAAGTAGCGCTTGCAAAGGAGAAACTTGCGGAAAATGATTTTCTGGCTCTTTTAAGCCCCGCGGCATCGGTCTGTCTTGAACAGATGGCCAGAAAAGCCCACGCCCTGACCGGGCAGTATTTTGGCCATACCATCCAATTATTTATCCCGCTTTATATCTCCAACTTTTGCACCAATGAGTGCGTGTACTGCGGCTTTCACCAAGGTAATGATATCAGGCGCAAAAAACTGAGTCTTGCGGAAATCGAAGTAGAGGCCAAAGCAATAGCCGCAACCGGTATGCGTCATTTGCTGTTGCTGACGGGTGAGGCTCCGGGCATAACTCCCATTGACTATCTCGAAGATGCAGTCCGGCTGCTGAAAAAATATTTTTCGTCGGTGGCAATTGAGATATTTCCAATGGATGAAGCCGATTATCATCGACTACAGCAGGCAGGTGTTGACGGTTTGACGCTCTTCCAGGAAGTCTATGATGAAGCTCGATATGGACTTGTGCATAAAGCCGGCAGGAAAACCAACTATCGGTATCGTCTTGACGCACCCGAGCGCGGGGCGAGAGCCGGTTTTCGCATGGTGAATATAGGTCCCCTGCTTGGGCTGGGGGAGATACGCAGCGAGGTCTTTTTTAGCGGGCTCCATGCCAAATATCTCGATGATAATTTTTTACAGACGGAAATGAGTATTTCCCTGCCGCGGATGAATCCTGCGGAGGGCAATTATCAACCTGAGTTTAAGGCCGATGACCGGAATTTCGTGCAGTTTATGACGGCTATGCGTTGTTATCTGCCGCGGGCGGGAATAACAGTCTCAACCAGAGAGAGCGCAGCTTTTCGCGACAACCTTATTCGATTGGGGGCAACCCGTTTTTCAGCAGGTTCATGCACAGGGGTTGGTGGCTATGGCGAACGACAGGAGATCGGCACACCGCAGTTTGAGATTACCGACGAACGAAGTGTGGATCAGGTCGTCCAGGCCATTCGTGATGCGGGTTATCAGCCGGTATACAAAGACTGGGATATGATCTGATGAAAGTAGGGATTGCAGGGGTTGGTGGCATTGGCTCAAATGTGGCTGTGCATCTTGTTCGTGCCGGTTGTACCTCACTAAAACTTGTGGATTTTGACCAGGTGGAACTCTCTAACCTGAACAGGCAGTTTTATTTTGTTGATCAACTTGGGGGTTATAAGGTTGATATGCTGGCAAAAAATCTCTTAAGAATCGTTCCGGATGCCGATATCGAGACTGCCCGGCTGCGATTGAACTCTAAAAACATGTTGGACACGTTCAGTGACTGTCGACTTCTGGTGGAGGGATTTGACGATCGGGAATCCAAAAAACAACTGGTGGAAACCTTTGCCGACGTTGATATACCGATCATTTCTGCTTCAGGTATAGCGGGGAGGGATATCGATGCAGTTCGAGTCCACAGGCTTGGCAACTGTACTTTCGTTGGTGATTTTGAGACAGATTTTCGATCAGACAGGTTGTATGGTCCTAAGATATCTGTTATCGCCGCCATGATGGCGGATTTTGTTTTAAAAAAAGGCGGATATAATGACTGAATGTGAAGACACGAGGCAAATATTACCGGCTGGTTTGTATGGTATTACGGCAGAAAAATTTTCGGCCGGGCGCAGCAATATAGAGGTCGTGGAACAGTTGATTAAGGGTGGCATCAAGATCATCCAGTACCGGGAAAAAAGACCTTCCAAAAGTTACAATACAATACTTGAAGAATGCAGACAGATCCGCGAAATGACCCGCGCCGCCGGTGTTACCTTCATCGTTAATGACTATGTGGATGTGGCCTTGCTGGTAGATGCGGACGGAGTTCATGTCGGTCAGGATGATCTGCCTGTGGGGGAAGTGAAAAAGCTGCTCGGCAGGGACAAAATAGTCGGGCTCTCCACCCACTCTCCCAGGCAGGCAGAAGATGCAGTGCAGGCAGGTGCCGACTATATTGGGGTCGGTCCGATCTTTTCCACAAAGACAAAAGACGATGTCTGTGATCCTGTTGGATTCAATTACCTCGAATGGGTTGTTGAAAATATATCACTGCCCTTTGTCGCCATCGGCGGCATCAAGTTGCATAATATCGACCAGATCGTGCAGCGGGGTGCGAAAACCATCTGCCTGGTAACTGAGATTGTTGGTGCAACGGACATTGTTGCCAGGGTCAATGAGCTTCAAACGGCTCTGAGAGCCTGTCCAAGAATGTAGTCTTTATGATTTTATTAATTCCTCTGTTACCATTCGATCAATGAAATCAAGAACGAACTGGCGCTGTGTGGGCGTGGCGTGAGCGATGCAACTGCAGTGCAGATTGACCTGGCTCCGTACCAAAAGCTCAAATTTTACCGCTGTGTTGGTCAGTTCCACTGCCAGGTGGAACGGGCCATGTTCCTTATGATCCCGCTGGGTAGCTGATAGCAGGTCATCGGTAAGCTGCATCCAGTACAACCCGATCATTGGGCCCCGCTTAAGCGATCTTTTCAGGTAGGAGTCAATATTGTCCCGCTCCATCGGTGAGAGTTCGTCAATGACAAATTGGCGCATAATATATTTTGTTTCCTTTAAATAAAATCAGCGAATATGCTAAATTAAGATGAAAGTGTCCAGCAATTTTATATGTCAAGCCAGGTGCTGTCATTATTGAGATTTTCACAGCCATCTTCGCGTACGACAAACATATTCTCAAGTCTGATGCCGCCCCAGCCGGGAATATATATTCCCGGTTCGACAGTTACGATCATGCCGGGTTTCAATTTTTTATGGCTGCGGGATGAAAGCCGTGGCTCCTCGTGGACGGCAAGACCGACCCCATGCCCCAGGGAATGACCAAAATATGAGCCGTAGCCTGCATCGACAATGACATCGCGGGCGGCCTTATCTGCATCGCAGGCCATGACTCCGTCTCTGACTGCGGCTATGCCGGCCAGCTGGGCCCTGCGTACCAGTCTGTGCAGCTCGAGATAACGTTCATTTGGTTTTCCGATCATCATATTGCGGGTCATATCCGAGCAATACCCATCAAGTATGAGTCCCATATCGATGGTAAGAGATTTTTCTTTTGCAATAGGGCTGTTGCCGGGAAATGCATGGGGCAGGGCACCATTCTCACCGCAGGCAACTATAGTGTCAAAGCTTGGTCGTTCCGCTCCCCTGCGACGCATTGCTGTTTCTATGGCAAGAGCGATATCGATTTCAGTGGGGAAGTCCGCCAGTGTGCTGAAGATTTCAGTGAAGACTTTTTCGTTCAGGCGGACTGCACTGCGGATGAGGTCGATCTCCTCCTCGTCTTTAATTTCCCGCATCGCTTCCACGAGGCCATCCGTTGGCACAGTCTTGATTCCTTTCTTCGCAAGTGTTGTCGTCATCTTATCGACAAAGGAATGGAGGATATAATTGCTTTCGAAGGCGAGTGATTTTATAGTCAAATCGGGGAGCATTTGGCCAAGCAGTTTCAGAATTCCTTTGGGGTAGATAACCACTTCCGCCCAGGGGACCTCTTGTTCCGCCTGAAGCCTGAAACGAAAATCGGTGAGCAGGCGGACATTACCCCTGGCCGGGACCAGCAGTACTCCGGAGGTTTCTCGAATACCATGGTCACCGCCTCGGTAGCCGCACAGATAGCGTCGGTTTTCAGGTTGAGTGACCAGTAAGCTGTCAACTTTTTTTCTTCTGAGTTTTTCCTGAAGTTTGGCTATTCGCCCTTGGTAATCCATATTTCCTCTATCTCAGATCACCTGCCTGCAGGAGAAAAACGCTCGAGAATCAGATCCTTACGTTGTTTCATTGCATCATTGTACTGGTTGTTGAGGCTTGTCAACATCCTCGCCAGTTCTTCTCGGTATTGCGGGTGCATTGCAGGGTTGACAGGTGACCGCCCTTTTTGGCCTTTAGCCATCTGCTGCTGTTCCAATTGAGCCTTGATAGCCTCATCGAGCTGCTGGGTCATCTGCTCTTTATGCGTACCATACTGCACAAGTATCTGTTCCAGCTCCTGACAGATAGATTTAATGTCACCACTTCCTCCACTGAGGGAGAGAATGCCTTGCAGCGCAATTTTTCCTGATTTCTGCAGTTGTTCATCCCTGGGCAGGACAATATTTCGCAGCAGGGTCTGGGCCATTCCTTTTCTTATTGATATCTGATCTTTGGCTGGTTGTGCACTAAGCAGTTGGGCAAGATCGGTCCCGTTATTGTTGAGAAAGTCGGCAGCCAGCCGCATTCCTGTCTTGACCAGATCTTCATTGTCGACGTCCTGCTTTGAAGCGGCGGCCATCTTTGCAGCGCGCTCCAGCACCATATCCATAGTACTTTTGATTTCTGCCATTATATGAGTCCTTGGTTGAGGAAACCTGCGTAGGCTGCAGGTGAGATTTCATAGTGATCAGAGGAAAGCTGCGCTCTCTGAAGCGAATGGTGAGAATGTACAACAGACCTTGATCGAAGGCAAAGAAAAACCTATTGGAAACGGTGCATTCGTGCAGCAAAAAAACCGTCTATTGCTTCGGAGGGATGAGGAACAAAACAATTATTTTCAATAAAGCGGTGGGCGGATTCGGGAAGCTGTCCCGAACAGTCAGTGAGTACGTAGCCCTGGTGTGTTCGTAAAAATTCGCTGACCACGTGCTGATTTTCTTCAGGTTCCAGAGAGCAGGTGGCGTATACCAGCAGACCGTTCAGCTGAACGAGCCCGGCGGAGAGAGAAAGAAGAGCCAGTTGTTCCTGTTGATAGCGAATTAATTCTTCCGGCCGTCTGTTCCAGCGAATATCAGGGTGCCGTCCGGTAACGCCGGTTCCTGAACAGGGGGCGTCAATGAGGACGCCATCAAAAAGAAGATCATTATGCTGTGAAGAAAATTGCTGCAGGTTGCCTGCATGTATGACGGGACTGTCACCCGGAAACAGTCGAGCGATGTTTTCAGCCAGTTTTTTGAGCCGATGGATTTCCGGCTCCACCGCATGGATCTGCATAGTATGTTGTTTCGCCAGTTGGAAGAGGTGCGAGGTCTTGCCGCCAAGGCCGGCACAACCATCAAGGTATTTCCCCCCAGGACGAAAAGGGCCAAGCAGGCAGGTGGCGAGCTGGGCGGCCTCGTCCTGTACCTGAAAAAACCCTTCAGTATAGCCAGGAATTGTGGTGATTGAGCCATGAAAATCCGGAAGAGATACCGCCTCCGTTGAATATGTGCCGAACATGTAAGAGATACCGGCATCATCAAGCAACCGACAAAAATCATCTCGCTCTATAGCTCGGCTGTTAACTCGGAGAACCAATGCTGGTTCGCTATTGTTGGCCCGGCAGATTCGTTCCGTCTCCCCGATACCAAAATGTTGCTGCCATCGTCTTATCAGCCACTCCGGATGATTGAGGACTGGTTTGCCGGTAGTGTCGATGAGAGCTTTGGTTGCAAGATTTTTTTTTTGTCGGATGGCTTGCCTCAGGATGCCATTTACAAATCCATGAAGCCTCTGAGGAATTTTAGCGGCTTTGCAGCTTTCAACCGATTCGTTGACGGCCGCTGATTCCGGAATACGTTCCAGGAAAAAAAGCTGGTATAATCCGACTGCCAGTGCCTGGTGAACAAAAGGATCCAGCTTGCGAAGCGGTGTTTTGGACAGGAGTTCAAGCATTCTATCCAGGTATTGCCGATGACGAAGCACACCGTAGACTAATTGCATGGCCAGGTTCCGTTCATTGGTCGGCAAGGTGTATTTTTGCACTATACCATCAAAAAGTGGCTTGACCGGCGACCTGCTCCGGTAAAGATGGCAGAGTGTTTCAATGGCTGTAAATCGAGCAGTTCTGAATTGTTTTCTTTGCAAAGTGTTTCAACCGGATTTATTTTACACAGGGGTTCATTGGGCGAGAGCATTGTGCATGAAAAGATTGTGCAGTAATGTAGCAACTATATCCTGGAAGGGAAATGGAAAAAGTGCCCGGGTAACGGCATTAACAGGAACACCATTCAGGGGCTCTTGTAAAAAACTCCTCTTTTTTAGATGGGCAGATGGACAATCTGCTGGTCGACTGGTATGCTTTCCTCACATTTTAGTGCCTTGCAGATTATTTGTTTGTCTTTTTTGCCTTTATCAGGGTTAGGTTATTTTGAAGTGGTTCAATATAATCCGAAAAATAAAAGTAATGCAGAGTTATGAAAATTAACAGTTGTCTTGCAGCATTGCTCGCAATGGTCTTTTTTGCAGGTTTAGCAGAAGCGTACACCAGAGAAGAGGTTGTTAAGCGCGGATATCTGCAGTGCGGTGTTTCAACGGGATCTCCAGGTTTTTCCAGCGTTGATGCACATGGCAAATGGACCGGCCTCGATGTTGATATCTGTCGGGCAGTAGCAGCTGCGACGCTGGGTAATGCAGAGAAGGTCGAATTTCTGCCCCTTGCAGAAAATGAGTCTTTCACTGCCCTGCTTTCCGGTGAAGTGGATCTCCTCTCCCGCCATTCGACCTGGTCCTTTGCCCGTGAGTCGGCCCTTGCCGTTCACTTCACCGGTATCAGTTATTATGATGGACAAGGCCTGTTAATCTCTAAAGAACTTGATGTCCGACGTTTGCCCGATCTGAAAAAGGTGAAGGTGTGCAATCCTATTGAGTCCGGTTTTACAGCCAATCTTATTGATTACTTTGAAAGAAACAACATAGAATACAGGATAGTCCCCTACGATAGCCTTGATCTCGCTGTCAAGGGGTTTGACAGAGAAGACTGTGATGTTGTTTCCATGCAGCAATCACAATTGTATGGGCTTCGGCTGGGCCTTGCCGAACCGGATAGTGCCGTGGTGCTTCCCGAGGTTATAGCCAAGGAACCTCTTGGTCCGGTTGTCCGACAGGATGATGATAACTGGCTGAATATTGTCAAATGGTCCCTGTATGCTATGATAAATGGTGAAGAATTGGGGATAACTTCTGCAAATATAGCCGAAATGAAGACCAGCAATAGACTTGCTGTGAGAAAATTGCTGGGGATTGAAGGTGCAGGAGGAAAAGGTATTAATTTGAGAGACGACTGGGCTGCTCAAATAATCGGACAGGTTGGTAATTACGGCGAGGTTTTCGAACGGAATTTAGGGTTCCGGTCGGTTTTAAACATAGACCGGGGGTTGAATAAACTTTGGAATCAGGGTGGCTTGCAGTATGCCCCCCCGTTGTAAAATGGTCTGTCCATAATCGACAGATACAGGAAAATGCAGGTTGGCATAAAAGGATGGAGGGGTATATGAATGGTCAGAGAAATGTTCTCTTTACAATAGCTATAATCATTGGCTCATTATTGCTGTATTCTTCCCAGGCTTGGGCTGTTGATGAACCGGGTAAATGGGATGCAGCAGGCAAGGAGATCAGCGAAGCAGCCAAAGCGGTGGGCAGTGCATCTTCCGAGAGCTGGCGGAAAACCAAGGAAAAAACCGCTGAAACCATAGAAAGTGCCAAGGAGAAAGGGGCTCAGGTCTGGGGAAAAACAAAAGAAAAAAGCTCTGAGTTAGCTAAAAAGACGGAAGATGTTTCAGAAAATATAGCCGAGGAAACAGCAGAAAAGAGTAAAGGATTTTGGCAGACAACCAAGGAAAAATCATTGGAATGGTTGGAGAGAGCCAAGGTTATGATTCATAACATGACGGCAGACGATCCGCAAAAATAACAATATCGTCGAGTAAAAAGGAGAGTGCTGGATATTTCCGGCACTCTCCCTTTTTCGTTGAAGCAACAATCAATCCTGACTAAATGCTATTTTGTCGCCTGCTCAAGTGCTACGGCAACAGACACGGAAGCCCCAACCATCGGATTGTTGCCCATACCGATAAGTCCCATCATTTCCACATGGGCAGGAACGGAGGATGATCCGGCGAACTGGGCATCCGAGTGCATTCGCCCCATGGTGTCGGTCATACCGTAGGAAGCAGGTCCTGCACCCATATTGTCCGGATGGAGGGTACGACCCGTACCGCCGCCCGATGCCACCGAGAAGTATTTTTTGCCCTGCTGAAGGCATTCTTTTTTGTAGGTTCCTGCCACAGGATGCTGAAATCTGGTTGGGTTTGTGGAATTGCCGGTGATGGAAACGTCAACACCTTCCTTATGGTTGATAGCGACCCCCTCGCGGACGTCGTCGCTGCCAAAACATCGGACTTTGCTTCGTTCGCCCTCGGAATATGTTGTTTCGCTTACCACACTCAGTTGACCTGTTGCATAATCAAAACGGGTCTGCACATAGGTGAAGCCGTTTATTCGCGAGATAATTTTGGCAGCATCCTTGCCAAGGCCATTAAGGATGACCTTTAGCGGGCTTTTGCGTACCCGGTTGGCAGACCTGGCAATACCGATGGCACCTTCTGCAGCGGCAAACGACTCATGGCCGGCCAGAAAGGCAAAGCATTTTGTCTCTTCTGTTAACAGCATGGCAGCCAGGTTGCCGTGTCCGATGCCGACCTTTCGGTCGTCGGCAACCGATCCGGGAATACAGAAAGCCTGAAGTCCTTCTCCTAGAGTAGAAGCTATTTCCGATGCTTTTGTCTGGCCTTTCTTGATAGCAATGGCTGCTCCAAGGGTGTATGCCCAAACTGCATTTTCAAAACATATCGGCTGGATACCCTTCACGATCTTCGCTACATCCACACCATAATTACGGCAGATTTCTCCCGCATCTTCGAGAGATGCCATACCGTATTTTTCCAGGACAGGAATAATCTGATCGATCCGCCTGTCGTAACTTTCAAACAGTGCCATAATTATTCTCCTTATTCCTTTCGTGGATCAATGGTTTTGACGGCATCGGCAAATCTGCCGTAGGTCCCGCTTGCATCCTTGAGTGCCTGATCGGCATTGACACCTTTTTTAATGGCGTCCATCATTTTCCCAAGACTGACGAAGGCATAGCCGATGATCTCGTCGTTTTTGTCGAGAGCTATTTCCGTCACATACCCTTCTGCCATTTCCAGATACCTCGGACCTTTGACGTTGGTGCCGTACATGGTACCGCAAACGGATCGCAATCCTTTGCCAAGGTCTTCCAGGCCCGCCCCAATGGGCAGTCCTCCTTCTGAGAAAGCGGACTGGCTGCGGCCATATACTATCTGCAGAAAGATCTCGCGCATGGCAACGTTTATGGCATCACATACCAGATCGGTGTTCAGGGCTTCAAGGATGGTCTTGCCCGGCATGATCTCCGACGCCATCGCGGCTGAATGGGTCATACCGGTACAGCCGATAGTCTCGATCAGAGCTTCCTCGATGATGCCGTTTTTTACATTGAGGGTAAGTTTGCAGGCACCCTGCTGAGGAGCGCACCAGCCTACACCGTGGGTAAGTCCGCTGATATCCCGTACCTCTCTGGCCTGAGTCCATGCACCTTCCTGTGGAATCGGGGCAGGACCATGATTCGTCCCCTGCGCCACACGGCACATTTCCTTAACTTCAGAAGAGTATAGCATTTTTTCTCCTTGGGAAATTGATGTTGAAGTTTTTTATTCAGTCATCCCTGCTCATTAGTTTTTGCGAGTGACCGAAAGAATTACGCTGACAGAGAGCGCAGATTGGAGGTTTGCCCCTGCCTCTCCAGCTGACGTATTATAGTAGGATTGTAACAAAATACAAGAGCTGGAGGTGGTGCGGGAGAGGTAATCCTTATCCGGGGTCGTATGAACCGGATAAGGATCGGATTGATAGCTCCTTTGGAAGTTACAGTTCAGTGAGGGTATTAAAGAGTGATTGATCGGCTTCTATCTTATTGCGGTTGCCGATAATTGATCGGTAACTCCTGGGGATCATGTCGGCAAAAGCCGGTGCAAAATTGCGCAGGTCGGCGAGAGTTGTGGAAGTGATTTCCATCAGGCGCTGCTGTTTATATTCGATATCGATACCGTTCAGATAATCATTTCTGGCCGTGGCACCTTGAGCGGCAGCGCTTCGCAGGGGATCAAAGTTGCCATAGGTGCCTATTATGAGCTGTTCCATGACCTCGTCAGGGAGATCTAGGGCGGCAACAATATCCGGAACACCATTGTAGGCATCATACGTTCTCTTTACCTGGGGATCGCGATAACTGATAAAGGCCAGATTACCGCTGATCTGACCAAACTGGATAAAACAGCCATATGCGCCACCTAACTGTCTCACCGTGTTCCAGAGATAGTCCCGTGAGAGATAGGTCTTCAAAACTTCGAAGTGACCGTTGTACCCTGTGCCGCCAGGCAGCAGGTTGCCTCCCTGAACGGCATAGACTACCTCCGCCGAGGTTATGAATGCCTCATGGTCGGGAAGCTGCATCTCCGGCAGAGAATATTTTCTGACGGGAGTGTCGGCGAGGGCATCAATGACACAGCTGCCTTTCCCGGCCAGGTACCCCAATTCCTTGCCATCCGCGGTCACGGCGAGCAACAGGTTGTTCCTGTTGAACAGCAGGGCAGATATTTTTTTGAGAGCAGCTAGAAATTGTTCTTCCTTGGCTTCATAGTTCAGGGCAAGGTCTTTTGTCGCCAGATAAGCAGAAATCCCGTTGAACATTTCATTGTATCTACCGCCCAAACTTAAGTGGGCGAAGACGCGTGTGGCGGGGAGACTGTAGCCTTCGGACTGGACAGCATGTTCAGCCCAGGCAAACTCCCGACCAACTATTTCTTTAATCCTCGACCGCTCATTAAATGTTACGGAAGAAAGTATTTCAGCCATTAACTGGAGGGCTCGTTCCAGGTAGTCGGGAAGACATTTCAGGTGGAGCCAGAACAGAGGACGGGTAACATCCAGCTCCTGTCTGTTGGTGTAGCTGGTCAGAGAATGGGAAAACGAGCCGGTGCAGGTAGCGATTTCTTTGGCGAACGCCTGGTAGTTAAGCCTCTTTGTACCGATTTCTGTAACAATGGTACCGAAGAGGTCAAGCCAGGGCAGAAGGTCTGCCGGCAAACAGGATACATCGAAACCTATATCTATATAGGAAATATGGTTGGTGGTCAGTTCACTGACCAACACCTGTTGGCCAAACATTTCTGTTGGCTGAACATTGTGGAATTCAACTTTTGTTGAGAGATCGGACAGGTTCAGTTGCGGCAGCAGTGAAAGTGTTTCAATACCGTTTGGCTGCTGCTGTTCCTGCATCAGTTCTTTTGTTCGATTAATCCGTTTGATTTTTTCCTGCTCAGAAACCGATGCATCGTAAGCTGCGAGTCTTAGCTGTTCTTCTTCCTGATTTTGCTGCTGTTTTTCGGGATCAGGGACCAGGGTCACGGTAACGGTTGACGGGTTATCGAGAAGAAATTTCTTTATCAATTCTTCAAAATAGCCGTTGTTCAGTGCCTTATGGCGGAGAGTCTGGATGAGTTCTTCACTCATCAGGTTGGCAATGGGGTCTGTGTCATACTTGAGGCCGGTCATAGCTTTACTGATGAGGTCAAGACCACGTTGAGGTTTGCTGGCCTCTTCCCTGTAGTTGAATTCAAACTTGTTCAGCTCGGACAGAACCAGGTCCCGGTCAAGACCTTCTGTAACCATTTTTCGTAGAGAATTCCGGTAAAGCTCGAGAAAATTGTCGCGATGTGCTGCTTCGCTCCCTACAAGATAGGTAATCATCAATGTTCTGTATGATGAATTAGCCAGGTAAAAGCCTCCGAAATCCTTACAAAGACCACTTGAAACAATAGCATTTTTCAAGGGAGAGCCGTCGGAGTTGAAGAGGATGTTGGCAATGATCTGAAAGGCGTTGTTTTCTTCACGCATGGCAACAGTGGATACATTGGTGCCAACGGCGAGAAAAGTTTTGTTTTTAATGTCGGTGGAGTCGACGGCATAGCTGTCGGTTATGAATATTGGTTCGGCAGGGATGGTGCCTTTTTCGATGACCGCCTGTGGGATAGGTCTGTCGAAGGTGGAAAAGAATCTTTGTTGAAGAAACTTGAGTTCGTCTTCTAACGGGGCATCCCCGTAGACGAAAAAGAATCCGTTAGAGGGATGATAATGTTTTTTGTGAAAGTCGCAGAATTGTTCATAGGTCAGATCCGGAATGTTTTTCGGATCGCCTCCCGATTCATGGGCATAGGTAGAGCCGGGCATGAGACCGTTAAAAATGTGATGAAAGAGAAAGCGAATCGGATCTGAGAAAGCCCCTTTCATCTCGTTGTATACCACGCCTTGAAACTTCAGCGGTTCAGCTGTGCTTTCCTGGTGGTAATGCCACCCTTCCTGTTCAAAAGTGGAGCGAGCCAGCAGCGGATTAAAAACCACGTCGCAATAAACATCCATGATATTGAAATATTCTTTCAGGTTCCTGGTGGCGAAGGGATAATAGGTAATATCAGCCCCGGTCATGGCGTTCAGAAAGGTGGTGAGTCCGCCTTTGTTAATCTCGCCGAAGACATCCTTGACCGGATATTTCTTTGATCCCATAAGTACCGAATGTTCCAGAATATGGGCAACCCCGGTTGAATCGGTGGGGATGGTGTTGAAGGCTGCGGAAAAGGTCTTGTTGGTGTCGCTGTTTTTGATTGCCAGGAGAGGAAATTTAAGCAACGTATGTTCAAACAAATAGACATCGGAATCAATTTCCGGGATAAACCTCTGGGTCTTAAGGGTAAATCCGGAATAACTGGAGTCTGGTGTAAATATCATTGTAAATCCTTTAAGCTGGGTGAGTAAGCATCATAGCTAAACGCCATTAAGATTAAAATTGTTTTTCGGAATCGAGCAGCAGGGTAACCGGACCGTCATTGACAAGCTCAACTTCCATTTCCGCCTGAAAAATGCCGGTTGCAACTCGTATATTTCTGTTCCTTATTTCTTCAATAAATTGCCGATATAACGGTTCGGCTATTTCCGGAGGAGCCGCCGAGGAAAATCCCGGTCTCCTCCCTTTGCGACAGTCGCCATATAACGTGAATTGTGAAACGATAAGCATTTCACCGGCAATGTCCGTAAGAGACCTGTTCATTTTTCCCTGCGGGTCTTCAAATATACGGAGATTGACTATTTTTTCGGCCAGCCATTGCAGGTCGGTTACCGTGTCACCTGTCCGAATCCCAAGCAGGACAAGCATGCCGCAGGTAATTTCGCCTTGGATGTTACCGCCTGTTTTAACCGATGCTCTCTTAACTCTTTGGATTACAACTCGCATTGTATTTGCCCTGTGACTTCATGTTCTCCATACCTTGATTATTCTATTGAATGGAGCCCAGGTAGAAAACCTTTCGTTTTGGCTGAATCAGATGGTATACTCGTTTTTTGCTTATATTTGAAGCTGGTTCTTTAATAATTACAAGTTTATGCAGGGAAAAAATGATAAAATTACTTCAGGAATTAATTTACCAGATGTCAAATGAACTTCCAGGAATACTGGCTGCGGCTGTTGTGACTGTGGAGGACGGGATGTCAATCGCAGAGGTCAGCCGGCGGGAGGATGTTGAACCTGCTGTGGCGGCCGCTTATCTGGCAACAATTGTAAAATCAAATGCCAAGGCCATAAATTTGCTGGCCGATGATGAGATTGTTGAGGATATTCTCATCACCACCCGCCAATATCACTTTATAATCCGTCATTATGACAACCAGCCATTTTTCATCTTCGTAATGACGACTAAAGAAGAATGGCTTGGCAAGGCACGGTTATTGATTAAGAAGTATGAGACGCAGTTTGCCCGATTCGCCAGTTATTTTGAGAAGCACTACGAGTAAAAAAGCATCAAGCAACTGCGTCATACAGAAGATACAGACCGGAATTAAGAAAAACCCATTTAAACAATCCTGCCTGTTTGATTACAGCGATGCCACTTCCTGGATCTTCTTCGAATTTTTCTTGATGCTGATCCTGATCCAGCCGAGGTTGGTTTCCTTGTCGGCAACAATCACCAGCATAGCCTCCTCACCAACCGGAGCAAACATAACCGGGCCGTTCTCGAATTCAAACATAGTCATCCGGAGATCACCCTGACCAAGTTGATTTCCCATTGATTCAGCGGAACCAAATCCAGAAGAGGCAATGGCTGCAATCATTTCCGCGTCAATGCCGGCGCGCGCCAGGTTATCGAGTAAAAATCCGTCCCGACCAACCAGACACGCGGTGTGGACTCCTTCGATATTAGTAAATTCTGCTAGAATTTTCTGAATTTCAGTCATTTCAAAAACCTCGGTTAAAGTTGTTGGTTCATTTTCCGCTAAGGCTTCCGGAGCTACTTCCTCCGATGAGAGTTGGGCAATTGAGTTGGTCGAAGTTGGAGGGGTGTCTGAAAGGCTACCCTGCACGTCGGATTGTTCATCGTTTTTGACTGCGGCTTCAAAAAGCAAGCCTTCAATACTTTTATGGATACTGACGATGGGAGGCTGCACGCCACGAATATTTTGCAGGGAACCGCCATTAAAACTGAGGATAGTAAAAAAAGCTGTTTCACCGACCTGCTGATCGCACATGGCATGGACAACGGCACCATCCTTGAAAAAAATCATTCCTTCCTGATCGCTGGTTGTTACTTTCAGCGCAGCTGTTGCTCTGGAAAGTGAGTTAAACTGGACTATATCAATTAAATCGACGCCATCGATCGTTCCCTGAAAACCTTCGTTCACCTTGAGAGCGTCTTTGACAATTGCCCGAACATCGTTGATGTCGAAAGGTTTTTCGATAAAACGCAGGCTGCCGCTCATCATTGCCTTGTTTTCATAGGCATTAGAGGGGTAGGCCGTCATGATGATGACACCTGTTTTCGGAAATTGATTGTTAATTTCGATCAGAAGATCAAGTCCACTCATTCCCGGCATGTTTATGTCGGTGATAACCAGGTCGGCAGGTTTATCACTCAGAATTGCCAGCGCCTCTTCCCCGGATTTGGCAGCCAGTATTTCGACATCCTGCATCCCCTTGTTGAGATTTCTCTGAAGCATCCACAGCATATCCTCTTCATCATCAACTACCAGCACTCTTTTCATTGTTGCACCATTTTCTCATTAAACGTAAATCTTCCTGGTCATCGACAATAAGTACCGCACTTATTTCATATCCGCCTTAAAAAACATAGTAAAGGTCGTTCCCTTCCCTTCTTTGCTCTCAAGCACAATAGCTGCGTCATTTTCCTTGAGAGTTCGATATACTATAGAGAGTCCGAGGCCAGCTCCAGAGGTTTTCGTGGTAAAGAAAGGCTCGAATACTTGCTCGGCTGTTGAAAATGACATTCCCGCGCCATTGTCGGTGAACAGAACCACCACGTAAGGCGAATTCTGTAGCAGAGCCGGATATTTTTTTCTGTATTGCTGGAGGCGATTTCTGGTAGGTAAGCTGGCAATGATGTCGATACGGCCCTGTTGTTTTATGGCATCGATTGCATTGAGAAACAGATTCAGGAAAACCTGTTGGAGCTGATGTGGGTCGACAATAATTTCTGGTAAATCATCCATGATATCCACGTGGAGCTGGATATGGTTTTTTGTCAACCGGTTGTTGATGAGTGGTTTGGTCTCGACAATGATGGCTTCCAGGGAAGTCGGCCGCTTTTTGGGTTCTGCAGGTCTTGCATAGGAGAAAAAGTCGCTGAGCAGGACATTCAAACGATCAACCTGTCTGGAAATCCGTTGAGCACATTCAAGCTGATCGCTGTTATCTTTAGCTTCTTCTTCGATAGACTGGGCCATTATTTTTATCCCCGCGAGAGGATTCCGAACCTCGTGGGCGACGGCAGAGGCGATTTCAGCGACCGTCGAAAGTCTGTTCATCTTCTCCATCTCCTTGCGGACGTATTTCAGTTCGGAAATATCCGCCAGGGAGATTATTACTCCAATCTTTCTGCCTGCGGCATCTTCTCTCTGAACATTGGAAAAACCTACAATTTTCCTTTCGCCATTAGGGGTGTCAAAGCAAAGTTCACGATCAAACTGGTCTGATTCTGTCGGCATAGTGGTTAAAAGCTGACCGGCCGTGTCTCCACCGAGAATATCAATAAGAGATTGCCCTTCTATCAGCTCGGTAAGAGGTTTAAAAATAGACTGGGCGACAGAATTGCTTTTTATTACTTTCCCGTTCAGGTCTGCGACGAGAAGCCCGTGGTGCAACCCCTGGATAATAGACTCGGAAAATTTTTTTTCTTCTCGCAGACTGATTATTGATCCCCTGAGCTCATTAACCAGCTGAATAAGTTGCTGGTCCATTTTCTGGCTTTCTATCATCCCCGCGAAAATATTGGCAACGGCTCCCAGGAGTCGTTCCATTTCAGGAGATGGCTGGTGGCGGTTATTTACATAGAAAGTGAATATTCCAAGAGACTGGCCATCTTTGATGATGGGTACACAGTAGTTGCCTGAAAATGGCCGGGGGGATCCTGCAATATCAAGTAAAGGAGGCGGGTTGTTGAAAAAGGTAATCTTGCAGCTTTCCGCAACCTGTCCGCAGTGACAGAGCCCGAAACGGCTTTGGTTGCAGCTAATCGATTCCGGATTGGAAAAGCCTCGGGATACTGCGAGAGAAAGTGTTTCTGAATCCTGCTCAACAAAAAACAATGCTGCTTTCGAGGTAAACTGGAGGTGAGGTATTGCAAGAAGGTGATCCAGAATGAGTTCAATTTTCTTCTTGACAGGATTCGGTTCAAGAGCCGATTTTAAAACCTCAATTAAAATCGACTGATGACTGCGTTCCTGATCAAGAGAGACGAACAATGGCATTTCCTTCGTATGGTTTATCTGCTCTGTATTATGTTGCCTGTTCATGGGTACAGGAGATTTGTTGCTCCTGAAAAAATTTATGGCTGTAATGCACAGTGATGAGGCAGAAAAATCTCATCTTTTCCATATTACAATGATCCTTGATGAAATAACAAGACTACTCTGTGAAATCGTGGATATTTCCCGGCAGGAAAAACTTCTCGGGGCATTGCAGCTGTGCTGGATAAATGAGTCAGATTGGTGTTAGTTATGGTTCGTTTTGGTTATTTTAAGGTTGTTGCAGAGCTAATAATAGCAAAAAACTGTCGATTTGAGTATTCCATGTTTGGTAACCTTCGAAAGTTGAAATACTGATAAAATGTGTACCCAAGGAAAGAAAGAACACGATGAATGAGATGCAGAGTGAAAAATTTTTAAGTACAAAAGAAGTCGCTAAGCTCCTCCATGTCAATGACAAAATGATCTATTCACTGGTCAATGACAAAGGGCTTCCTGCAACTAAAATAACCGGCAAATGGCTTTTTCCCAGAAGGCTTGTTGAGGATTGGTTGGAAACGAATATCCTGAACTATCGAAAACCGGGATTCGGTAACATTCTGGATGAGGGTATTCTCCTATTGGCTGGCAGTGATGACCTCCTCTTTCAGAAGACGCTTTCGCTTTTTCACTCAAAAGAGCCTGACACCGTCGGCTTTTTTGCTAATCTTGGGAGCATGGGGGGCTTGAAAAGCCTCAGGCGTGGGATCTGCCATATTGGGGTCTGTCACCTGCTTCAGGACGATAATGAAGAATATAATTTCGATTTCGCTGATCAGGAACTCGATAAAGCGCCTGTCTTTGTCAATTTCAGTCTTCGTCAGCAGGGTCTTCTTGTAAAAAAAGGCAACCCAAAAGGAATAACCGGAGTATTTGATCTGGCACGAAAAGATGTCACTATCGTCAACCGTCCACTGGGCACTGGTACCAGGTTGCTGCTGGATTATGAAATTGCCAAATCAGAAATTTCATCCGGGCAGATTTGCGGTTATCACAATGAGGTTTCGCGTCATCTCGATGCCGGCCTTGAGGTTTTCTCCGGCCGAGCTGATGCCGCCCCGGCCATTCAAGCCGTTGCCGGTCTATTGGGACTTGGTTTTGTACCACTTCGCTGGGAAAGATTTGATCTGCTCATTTTACGAGATCGTTTTTTTGAGCGGACAATTCAGAGTTTTATCGGCCTGCTCCATGATGACGCTTTCAGGGCATTAGCCGGTACTTTTGAAGGGTATGATGTTTCGTTATGTGGAAAAATGCTTTTCCCCGATAATTTCAAAATTAAGGAGTAGATTATGAAGCAACGCGTATCAGTTTGGTTTGGAGTTGTTTGTCTGGTTGGTGTTTTAGTTGGCAATGTTTATGCTGCTGAGAAAGTCCTGAAAATGTCGACTACAACCAGTACTCAGTCATCCGGTTTGCTGGATCTCTTGCTGCCGGAGTTTGAAAAAGACACCGGAATAAAAATAAAAGTAATTGCCAAAGGAACGGGAGCGGCGATTCGTGATGGTCAGGATGGCAATGTCGATGTGATTTTTGTCCATGCCAAGGGTCGTGAAAAAAAATTCGTTGAAGATGGCTTTGGTACCAAGAGATACCCCGTTATGCATAATGACTTTGTCATTATAGGTCCTGATGCTGACCCCGCAGGGATAAAGGGGATGTCGGATGCCGGACAGGCGTTGACCAAGATCGCAGCGGCAAAGGCAATCTTCGTCTCCCGTGGAGATGACAGCGGTACGCACACCAAAGAGCAGGCACTTTGGGTAGAATCTGGTGTTCCTCTTGTGGAACAGAGCCAGAAAATAATCAGTAAGGGTAAGGAAAAGGAAATTAGTTTTAAGATGCCGGCCAATGCCGGTGCCTGGTATATGTCTATCGGGCAGGGCATGGGAAAAACCATTACCTTCGCTGAAGAAAAGCAGGGTTATACCATGACCGATCGCGGGACCTTCATTAAATATAAATATGGCAAAACTCCCGCAGTCGATCTTGATATTCTTTGTGAGGGCGGTGATGCTCTGTCCAATCCATATGGCATTATTCCTGTAAGTCCGGAGAAATACCCAAATATTCAATATGATATGGCCATGCAGTTTGTCAATTGGATCACCTCAGAGAGGGGACAAAAGCTGATCGGCGATTATCGCCTTGAGGGAAAACAACTTTTCTTCCCGGATGCCTTATAAGTTCATAGTAAAAAAAATCAGAGTTGGTATTTTCAGGGAGGCTGTTTATGCCTCCCTTTTTTTAGATATATTTGTAACAGATTTAAATATCTTCGGGGTACTCTGCTGATGGATTTATTATTTGACAGTGTTCGGTCGGCGCTTTTACTGTTGCTGTCTTTTGATTCAGAATTCATTGAGATTGTTTTAGTGTCGCTGAAGGTGAGTTTCGCGGCCACACTGATCGCTTCAATGGTTGGTATCCCCGGTGGTTTTCTTATCGCCTATTCCACGTTTCCCGGCAAAAGACTGGTACTGACCTGTCTCAATACTTTACTGGCTCTGCCGACTGTGGTCATCGGTCTCCTGGTTTATTCTTTTATTTCCAGACGTGGTATCCTGGGGGCCCTTGGTCTTCTGTACACTCAAAAGGCAATTATTATCGGCCAGGTCATCCTGATTGTCCCGGTAATCATGACCCTCACCATTGCCGCCATCAGCAGGATAGACAAGCGCTACAGGATGACCGCCCTGACCTTGGGAGCGAGCCGTGGCCAGATGGCGCTGGTGATTCTGAAAGAGGCACGGTACGGGATCTTTGCTGCAGTCATTGCAGCCTTTGGCCGGGTCATAGCAGAGATCGGGATAAGTATGATGCTGGGCGGCAACGCCAAAGGGTTTACCAGAACCATGACCACGGCAATGGCGCTGGAGTATGACAAGGGAGAATTTGTACTCGCCGTAGCTCTTGGTATAACCCTTATGACCTTTGCCTTTATTATCAACATGCTGTTTCATCTCTTGCAGGGCAGGACTGGCAATGATGCTGTATAGACTGGAAAATTTAACAAGAAATCACGGCAGGCGGACTGTCTTAAACATTGACAAACTCGAGATTGAACCTCATCGGATTTATACCCTGATCGGACCGAACGGAGCGGGTAAAACGAGTTTGTTGAAAATCCTGGCTTTTTTGGACAAGCCAAGCAGCGGGAATATGCATTTCTGGAACAAACAGGTTCTTTTTGAGGAAAAACATCTGTATGCCTTACGCAGGCAGGTCGTACTCCTTGATCAGACTCCCATTATGTTCACCGGCTCGGTTCGAAAAAATGTCGAATTCGGCTTACAGGTACGAAAGGTGGCTCCGAAGTTACGTAAACAGCGAGTTAATGAAGCGCTCGAGCTGGTTGGAATGGAGAACTTTGGAGAATATAATGCTCAGGGGCTTTCAGGAGGAGAGACCAAACGAGTAGCTCTGGCAAGAGCGCTGGTTTTACAACCTGAAGTGTTATTATGTGACGAGCCTACAGCAAATGTAGACAATGAACATCAGGAAATTATTCTCAAAATTATTGAGCGAATTAACAAAGAACAGAAGGCTTCAATCATTTTTTCGACTCATTATCTCTCTCAGGGACAACGACTTGCCGACTATTCACTGTTTTTGCAAAACGGTTTTCTTTCCAATATTGCCAGTGAAAATATCTATCGCGTGACCATTATAGACAGCATGGAAAAAACGTGTATCTGCCAGCTCACGGGGCAGCTCTTTCTAAGAATTCCTCAGCATCTCCTGCCGAACGGGAAAAACCTGGCCAAGCTCCATCTCGATCCGGATAGCATTGTACTCAATCCTAAGGAAACAAACCCTTCTGAAGGCAATCTATTGAATGGGCATATTACCGATCTATCCCAGGATAGCGGAAGAATACGAGTTGTCATGGATGTGGGAGTAAAACTGACTCTGATTATTTCAATGGGGCAATATCATTTGGAAAAACCGGGTATTGGGGATAAGACCTTGATTTTTATTCCATACACCGGCACCTGTTGTACCGGCGTAGATATGACGACGTGATTTAGTCCTTCGCCTTGTGGGACCGGTCTTTAATTATTTGGGAAACCTCACGAACAAAGGCAAATTCACAATGACTGGGACATCTGTCGAGCTTATTCCGATCAAGACACAGTTTTGGGCAATCATCAGATAAGCTCTTATTTTTATCATATTTAGTTCCATTGTAGAGTGAGAGGAACATTTCTGCCTTCAGGATCATGGTCGATCCACAAGCTGAATTTTCATGGGTGAAGTAAAATAAACCCTGGTCCATGATGCCAAAATTAGCCTGATATCCATTGAATCTCAATTCCGGATCATCGAGAAAGATATCACGGCTTGTCCAATTCTTTGAACACATGGGGCAGGTCTTAAAAATTCGATTGTTTTTGGGGCTCATATTTTTTATTTTTTTGACAATCTTCTTCGAAGAAGTGGGACTATCTTCATCCATGGTGCTCCTTATAACACCACCTTGTAGGACGCGTATTTGCTGGCCCAACGATACCCGAACACTTTGAAAATGGCAAAAAAATTTGTATTATTAATTTGATATCCTTAAGAAATTAATGCTAAGTACCAGAGTTAGCGTTAAACCTTTAGTAAATGGCAAGCCTGCTTTTTTGTCTTGAAATTGTCTTGAATACTTAGTTAAATGAAATTGATATAAAATATGATTGGTTCCCGGTGGTTTATCCGATCAGTCAGTAATAGCATGCACAACATCTCCACTCTCCCTAAGAAGTAGTTAATCATTCTCATCTTACAGGAGGTTCAATGGACGCCGCACAAGAAACCAGCACTCCCGCCAAAAACAGGTACACGCTTATTGCAGAGATCGATCCGCCAAAAGGAGTGAATCTGGAAACTTTCCTTAGTACAGCTCTGCAGGTTAGGGGGCGTGTAGACGGGGCTCGGGTAACCGACAGCGAACATGCGATAATGCGTATGTCGCCTATAGCTCCTTGCCTGGCCCTTATGGAAAAAGGGTTTGATCCTGAAATGATTATTACCGGCAGAGACAGAAACAGGATCTCCTTTCAGTCGGAACTTCTTTCTGCTGCTGCGCTTGGCATTAAGAACATTGTCATCAAGGAAGGTCATGATCCTGCCGAAGGGGATCAGCCGGTTGTAAGGACAAGCGGTGATCTTGATCTTGTGTCTATGCTGCAGTGTGTCTTCGCCCTCAATAACGGCAAGGATTTGGCTGGTGAGTCTCTTGATGGCGCTACTGATTTTAATATCGGAGTGGCGATTGATCTTTCCGATGACGTGAATTTCAACAGGGAACGGGCTGAATTCTTCGGACAGCTTGAAAAGTATGGGGTGCAATCTGTAACTCTTGGACCAACCTATGATCTCAATATTGTCGAACAATTTATTCCATTTGCTGAGAAAACCGGTATAAAGCTTTTTACCTCGGTAATGTTTCTAAAATCCGTGACCATGGTGCGCTATCTCAATAACCTGCCGGGAGTGCCTTCAATACCGCAGGAATTTCTGAAAAAAATGATGGAAGCCCCGGTGAAAAAAGATGCCGGGATGCGGGTTGCAGCGGAGCTTGTGAGGGACCTGGCCCCTCTTGGAGACGGTATCGTTTTGCATGCTATGGGATGGAGGGATAGGTTGATTGAATTTTTGGATTCCATTGGTCGTTAGGACAACGTGAAGAATGAAACCGTTCTCTCAACAGCAAAAAGGGATGCAAAATCTCTAATCCAGGATCTGGGTCCCTATCATTATTTGCATACCATTCTTGAAGAAACGCCAAATGGCGTCGTGGTGGTAGGGCCGGATCATACTGTGATCCATGCCAACCCGGCAGCCAGCAGATTTCTTGGTGTTTCTTATGGTTCGCTTGATGGTTTCGGTTTCAAAGATATCCTCGGAAATCAAAATGGGGAACTTTTCCTGCTTATCCGGGACCATTTTGAACAGCGAGGCAATGGAAATGGCAGGAAGATACGTCATGAAGTAGTATTCGTCAGAAATGGTGAACGGTTCATTCTGAGTGGTGTTGTTGTTTTTCCACCAGCCGATATAGATTACTATCTTGTCTATCTGATAGATATCACGCAACAAAAAAAATTTGAGAGAGAGCTCAGGCGTCGCAACGCTTTTTTTCAAAATCTCATAGACAGTTCCGTTGATGGAATTATTGCCTCCGATATGAAGGGTAACATTATGCTCTTTAATCAGGAGGCTCAGTCTCTGCTCGGTTATGATCAGGAGGACACAAAGTCTCTTCACGTCACCAAACTATATAATGATGGAGTGGCGTACGAACTGATTAAAAGGATGCGGAGCGATCATTTCGGAGGCAAAGGGAAACTGCTGCGTCATGAACTGATTGTCAAGCACAAGGATGGGCACGATATTCCGGTAAGTTTTTCCGGAGGTATCATCTATGACCGTAATCAGGAAATTGCGACCTTTGGCCTGTTCACTGATCTCAGGGCCATGCAGCAGATCGAAGAGGACCTGGAACAGAGCCACAAAATGCTGATGCAGTCTGAAAAAATGGCCGGCCTGGGTCGTCTTGCAGCCGGAGTAGCCCATGAAATCAATAATCCTATGTCAGGGATCATGCTCTATGCCAATCTGGTGCAGGAGGATCTTGGTGCAGAACATCCATTGACCAATGACTTGCAGACAATTATCCACGAGGCGGAAAGATGCAAGGTAATCGTGGCTGATCTGCTCGAATTCTCCCATCAGACCACCTATGAGCTGGAACCGGTCGATTTAAACGAAGTCGTTCGAAAGACGCTTACAATACTTCAACATCAGCCGCTTTTTCAAAATATTACTATCACCCGAGAGCTGAACCCCGAGTTGCCGCCCATTTATGGGAACGCCATCAGGCTGAATCAGGTAGTTATGAATATAGTCGTTAACGCTGTCCAGGCGATGGAGGGCAATGGCCGATTGTGCATCACAACAAGAACCAGGGCCAACCATGATATCAACGAGATTACCATTCAAGACTCAGGGCCTGGTATCGAACATGAACTTTTGGAAAAAATCTTCGATCCATTTTTTACAACAAAGGCTGCAGGAGAAGGGACTGGGCTTGGCTTGTCGGTCTCCTATGCGATAGTCAAAGAACATAAAGGTTCAATCAGGGTAACTTCCTCGCCTGAGACAGGGACCACCTTCACCCTCAGGTTTCCGGTGGTTATGGATAATTTGACTGGAGAGAACCATGAATAAAAATAGTATATCCCCAGATGAACGGAGTGAAAAATTCCTCAGGAAACTGAAAACCCGAGACATTGATGTGCAGGCCTGTTACCAGTGCGGGCGTTGCTCTGCCGGGTGCCCTATCGGCGATTATTTTGATCTTAAGGTTATGGAAGTCGTCCGGCTTGCAGCCTATGGCCAGGAGGAGCTGTTGCTGCAGAGCCATGCTATCTGGTTATGCGCCGCCTGTGAAACGTGTGCCACGAGATGCCCGAACGAAATTGAAATCGCCGCACTGATGGACGTCTTGCGGGAACTTGCCTTAAGAAAGGGGATAACGCCCGCCGAACCCCGAATCCCGCTCTTTCATCAATCCTTCCTCGGTTCTGTGAACAGATGGGGAAAAGCCTATGAAATAGGCATGATCGCCAACTACAAGATCAAATCCGGAGATCTGATGGGAGATATGAAACTTGGTATGAGCATGTTTCTCAAAGGCAAGCTCAAGCTGATTCCTCATTCGGTTGAGGATAAATCCGGAATCAGAGAAATATTCTCCGGCAAGGGAAAGGAGTATGACAGATGAAACTCTCTTACTACCCCGGCTGCTCCCTTGAAGGGACAGCCCTTGACTATGACCGGTCGGTACGGGAAATCTTCGGTAAACTTGATATTGAACTGGTCGAGATCCCGGACTGGAACTGTTGTGGGGCGTCGTCTGCCCACATGACCGACCATGAGGTCGGGATACGTTTGCCGATGCGAAACCTGCTGCTCGCAGCCGAAGCGAATAACGACATCCTTGTCCCCTGTGCGGCCTGTTTCCAGAGGTTGAAGGCAGCGGACAAGGCGCTGAGGGAAAATCCAGGCCAGTGGGATGTGGATGCGAAAAAATATGTACCAACTTTTGAGATTATCCATATCAGCACTTTCCTGGCCCGGCCTGAAATACTTGCAGCAATCAAGGAGAAGGTGGTTGCCGATCTGGATGAACTGGCAATAGCCTGTTACTACGGTTGCCTCTCACTGCGAAACCCGCGAGTGACCGACGCTCTCAACTGGGAGATGCCCCAATCCCTTGAACAAATCGTGGCAGCCGTCGGTGCCAAACCTGTTGCCTGGTCCCATCGAACTGAATGCTGCTCGGGAAGCCTCACCATGGCCCGGCCCGATATTGCTGAAAAACTGGTGGGAGACATCGTGTCTGCGGCCAGAAGAGCGGGTGCGGGCGCACTGGTGACCGACTGTCCGATGTGTCAGGCCAATGTTGAAAGTCGTCAGTCACCAGAGATTGGTCAAGAGGCTGGACTACCGGTATTTTTTGCAACTGAATTGATCGCTGCGGCACTCAGCGGAACCTACCCCACCAGGCAGCAGAAGGTTCATCTGGTCTCCGCGGATGTGCTCAGAAGAGCAATAGACGCTGCATCAATCAGCAAGGAGGATTCGGCATGACAGGAAACCTCAATACTTTTACAGACAACACAAATAAACAAACCGGCGCCGTTATGGTTATCGGTGGCGGTATCAGCGGGATGCAGTCGGCTCTCGATCTTGCCAATGCTGGAATAAAGGTCTACCTGGTGGAAAGTTCCCCGGCCATCGGTGGAAAGATGGCTCAGCTGGATAAAACGTTTCCCACCAACGACTGCTCCATGTGTATCGTTTCACCCAAGCTGGTCGAAGTCGGTCGCCATAAAAATATTGAACTCTTTACCCATAGCGAGGTCAAAGACCTCTCGGGGGATGCAGGCAGTTTCAAGGCCACTGTCGTTCGACATGCCCGCTATGTCGATGTGGCAGCCTGCACCGGTTGCGGACTCTGTGAATTTGTCTGCCCGGTTACCCAGATCTCCTATTTCCCGGAATTACCAAAGGAAGGAGAGAAAAATAACAGGGCCAAGGCGAAAGAAAAAAGAATTATCAGAGGCCCGGGATTACCGCAACCTGTCTCCTCGAATAAATGGACCTTTACCGTCGATGAACAGGCCTGTGCCATGTGCGGGATGTGTCATCGTGCCTGCCTGCACGGGGCAATCGACTGGCAGAGAAAACAGAAGGCAGTGATCGATCAGGAAAAATGTACCGGTTGCGGTGCCTGTCTGGTGGCCTGTCCGGAAAAATTCCTGGCCATCAGGGTCGATAATGCACCTGACCTGGAAAAAAGCGTCGGCGCTGCCGTGTACGCCAGATCAAAAATCCTCGCTAAGGAATTTGGAGGGCCGGAACCGAAAGATTGCATCCGTTGCGGTCTCTGCGCCATTACCTGTGAAAAGGTTATGAATATCGGTGCCCTGAAGATGGTGGAAGAGGGTATCGAGGCCGGTGTTGATATCTGCCAGGTCTGTGGGGCCTGTGTGTCAGTCTGTCCCGTGAACTTTCTCACCATAGACAAGGTCACCAACAGGACACCACGACCACTTCTCAACCGCTTTAACGAAGGATTGAACGGGCGAAAACCGATTAATATTCATTATCCCCAGGCAGTACCGAGAGTCCCCGTTATCGATGAAGCGAGCTGTGTACATCTCAACAGTGGAGCCTGTGGAACCTGTGCCACAATATGCGGCGTCGGAGCCATCCACTATGACCATAGGGAGACCGAAACAGAGATAGACATCGGTTCAGTCATCTTTTCTCCCGGGATTGAAGTATTTGATGCCAGGATGCGCGGTGAGTTTGGTTATGGCACCTATCAAAATGTAGTAACCAGCATCGAGTTCGAAAGACTCCTTTCTGCTTCAGGGCCAACCTCAGGGACGGTTGCGAGGCCCGGCGACAACAAACATCCAAAGAAAATTGCCTGGATCCAGTGCGTCGGTTCCCGGGATCATTCCTGTGACCGCGATTACTGCTCTTCGGTCTGCTGTATGTATGCAACCAAAGAGGCTTTTATAGCAAGAGAACATGATTCATCGATTGAGCCGACTATCTTCTATATAGACATGCGCTCCTTCGGCAAAAATTTTGATCAATATGTAACCAGGGCGAAAGAGCACAATGTCAGGTTTGTACGGGCCATGGTCAGCAGGGTATTTGAGGATCCGGTTACCGGTGATCTCGAACTGCGCTACGTCGATGAGTCCGGCAAGAGACAAACGGAAACCTTCGATATGGTGGTGCTCTCCGTTGGTATCCAGGTGCCGCAAAAAACCAAAGAACTTGCCGGTAAACTGGAGATTGAGCTGGATCGCTACGGTTTTGCGATGACCGATTGTTACCAGCCGCTGGCGACCTCAAGGCCGGGGATCTTTGTCAGTGGAGCTGTCAACGGACCAAAGGATATTCCGGAGACGGTGTGCGAAGCATCGGCTGCAGCGGAAGCAGCTTCTGCCAGTCTGGCCGAGGCACGCGGCAGTTTAATCACCAGGGAAGAGCTTCCCCCGGAGAGGGTTCCAGGCCCGGATGATGAGCTCCGGATAGGTGTTTTTATCTGCCACTGCGGCACCAACATTGCCTCGGTGGTAGATGTGGATGCGGTGACGGAATACGCAAAGACGCTGCCCGGAGTAGTGTACGCAGAACATCCGCTCTACACCTGTTCGCAGGATTCCCAGGAGCGAATGCGGGCGATTATCGAGGACCACAGGTTAAACAGGGTAGTCACCTCTGCCTGTTCGCCTACAACACACGAACCTCTTTTCCAGTCTACGCTGCAGCAGGCCGGGCTCAATAAATATTTTTTCGATATGGCCAATATTCGCGATCAGTGCAGCTGGGTTCATCCCAACGATCCGGATCTTGCAACGGAAAAAGCTAAAAGATTGACACGTATGGCGGTGGCTAATGCCACAGCGGGAGAAGCCCTGGAGGAACTCGAGTTTGAGGTCGATTCCCGGTTGCTCGTGGTCGGCGGTGGTGTCGCAGGAATGGTTGCTGCGGTGGAAGCCGCTCGTCAGGGATTTGGTGTGTACCTGATCGAACGGGAACAGGAGCTGGGAGGCCAGCTTTTGAACCTCCAGCGGAGCGCTGATGGTCGAAAGTTTGTAAATTTTCTTGAGGAATTAAAAGAAAAAATAGAGGCAGATGACAGGATAAGAGTTTTTGTCAGCAGCGAGGTGGTAGAGCAGTCCGGCTTTGTCGGCAGCTTCGAGACAGAGATTGTCATGCCGTCCGGGGCCACGCGTACACTAAAGCATGGAGCAATCCTGATAGCTACTGGCGCCGAGGAGTACAGACCGGAAATCTATGGCCTGGGTTCACTCGATTCGGTGATGACCCAGACTGATTTCGAAACAGCTCTTGAAAACGGGAAAGCCGAAGGTTGGCAACATGCACGAGTCGTCATGCTGCAGTGTGCAGGATCCCGCGATACAGATCACTTGCCCTACTGCTCACGTGTCTGCTGCAACCATGCGGTCAAAAATGGCCTGCGCTTCAAAAAAATGTTCCCCGAGGCGCGACTGGATGTGCTCTACCGGGATATGCGCTGTTACGGAATGGCAGAAATCGATTACCGGGCTGCCCGTCAGGCTGGGATAAACTTTATCCGTTTCGATCCGGAAGAAAACCCTCCCCAGATCAATACAGAAGAAACCGGAATAGAAATCACCGTAACGGATCCGTCGATTCGCTTGCCGGTTCACCTGCACCCTGACCTGCTGGTGCTTTCCACCGGCATGAAACCACGTGATACCGAGGAACTCGCCTCAATGCTGCGTGTGCCGAGAAATGATGCCGGATTCTTTATTGAAGCCCACGCCAAGTTGCGGCCGGTCGATCTGCCCAGCGAAGGACTGTTCATGGCCGGTACTGCCCACGGACCAAAGAGCAGTATCGAGACCATTACCCAGGCCCAGGCAGCGGTGGCAAGGGTTGTGACGTTGCTTTCAAAAAATAAACTAAAGATGTCAGGGATCGTATCCAGGGTCGATCCGACAAACTGCGCGGTCTGCCTGACCTGCGTAAGGGCGTGTCCGTATGGGGTGCCGTTCATCAATGATCAACATTCAGCGGAGATCAATCCGGCCCTTTGTCAGGGATGCGGCATCTGTGTGGCAGAATGTCCAGCCAAGACAATTTTCATGGGCCGTTATGACGACAGGAACATTAAAGCCAAGATCGAATCGTACGCGTCTTAGTACCTTGTGGGCTAGGTCGGAATGAAAGGTAATCTTCAGGAGGAATTAAAAACTATGCATGACTTTTCACCCAGTGTCATTGTTTTTGCCTGCCGCCACTGAGCGTACTCTGCCGCGGACCTGGCAGGTTCGGAGAGAAGATCGTATCCACCGGCAATCAGTATCGTCATGCTGCCCTGTACCGGGCGGATCGACGAATCACTGTTGCTGAAAGCCTTTGAAAACGGTGCGGATGGCGTAATGGTGATTGGCTGCCTGGAGGGAGACTGTCATTATGTATCGGGAAACATTCGTGCCAGGGCACGTGTAAAGAGGGTGTATGCGATTCTTGAGAAGATCAACATTGGAGCAAATCGCATCAGGATGTACAATTTGAGTGCAGGAGAAGGTTCGAAATTCGCCGCTTTTGCCAATGAGTTTGTAGCCCAAATCCGAGAAATCGGACCTAGTCCAATCAATCTGGTGCGTGGCTCCAAAGCTCAAATAGTAACAGAGAAGGAGGCAACATGATTACAGGAACACCAAAGCCCATCGAAGAGATCATGGAAATGCTTGAACCATATGACAATATAGTCCTTGCCGGTTGTCATGGTTGCGTGACTGTCTGTCGTGTCGGCGGGGAAAAAGAGGTACAGGTGCTGGCGTCAACTCTGCGCCTCGCGAGAGAAGCAGCAGGAAGGAAGATTACTATCCGGGAGGTAAGTCTCGAGCGCCAGTGTGATCCTGAGTATGTTGAACAGATGCGTCCATATATCGGTGATTACCAGGCGGTTCTCTCCATTGCCTGCGGAGCCGGCATCCAGTTTCTAGCGGAAAAATTCACTACGACACCTTCTCTGCCGGGCATTAATACCGGCTTTCTGGGGGTTACAGAACGGCAAGGTGAATGGTCTGAGAGATGTCAGGGGTGCGGGGATTGCGTTCTGCACCTGACCGGCGGAATCTGTCCCGTCACCCGTTGTGCCAAATCTCTTTTTCACGGACCCTGCGGCGGTTCAGTACAGGGTATCTGTGAAGTGGATAAACAGGTTAAATGCGGTTGGCAGCTGATTATTGACCGTTTAGTTGCGTTAAATCAATTGGAAAATTATGGCAAACTCAAGCCATATAAAGGGTGGAGTTCCTCAAGAGATGGCGGTCCACGCCGAATTATCAGGGAGGACATGATCTAATGAAATCAGGAAGCAACCTGGAAAAGGTACTGGCGGCAGGACACTTTTCAGTTACAGCGGAATGCGGTCCTCCCCGTGGTGCCGACCCGGACATCGTCCGGAAGAAGGCGGCCTTTGTGAAAGGTAACGTAGATGCCTGTAATGTTACCGATAATCAGACATCTGTCGTTCGTATGAGTTCGCTTGCCGGCTGCCTGTTGATTAAAGAGGAGGGGATTGAACCATTAATACAGATGGTGGTCCGGGACCGCAATCGGATAGCGCTGCAATCAGACCTGCTCGGGGCCTCGGCCATGGGGGTGCGCAATCTGCTCTGTCTCTCGGGGGATCACCAGAAATTTGGTGATGATCCCCAGTCAAAGAATGTCTTTGATATCGATTCGATGCAGCTGATTCATCTGGCCAAAACCATGCGTGACGAAGGGATCTTCCCATCAGGGGATAAACTCCAGGGAGCCCCGAAATTCTATATCGGCTGTGCTGTCAATCCGTTTGCCGATCCTTTTGAGATTCGCGTGCCGCGCCTGAAATTGAAAATGGAAGCCGGGGCTGATTTCGTCCAGACCCAGTGCATCTATAATATGGAAAAATTTAAGAAGTACATGGAGCTGGCCAAGAAAGAGGGCTTGCATGAAAAGATAAAAATCCTGGCAGGGGTCACCCCGTTGAAATCTGCCGGAATGGCCAAATTTATGCGCAAAATGGTTGCCGGAATGGATATTCCGCAGGAAGTAATCGACAGGATAGCAGCCGAGCCGAAAGAAAAGCAGGCTGCGAAAGGTATTGAGATGTGTATTGAACAGATTCAGGAACTAAAGGAAATGGAGGGAATAGCCGGTGTCCATGTCATGGCCATTGAATGGGAGGAAAAGCTGGAAGAGATCATTGGTGGTGCCGGATTGCTGCCCCGCCCTGTGATAGACTGATAAAGAGAGAAAAATTATTTAGCACTCATAACGGAGGAAAGAAATGGCTGAGAAAAAAAAGATCCTGCTTGTAGACGACGATCCTGATTTTGTTGAAGCTGTAAAGGTAATTGTGGAAAGCGGCGGCTATGACGTGCGGGTTGCATATGACGGCAAGGAAGGACTCGAAGCGGTTGAGGAAGAAAAACCGGACCTGATTGTTTTGGACGTGATGATGCCGGTCATGAACGGCCATGAAGCATGTGCCCGTTTAAAAGGCAACAAAGCAACAGCCAATATTCCGATAATTCTGCTTACCGCCGTCGCGGACAGGGTCACAACAAGCACCTATACACATCGCGATATGCTGGAAAGTGAAGCCGAGGATTATATGCCGAAACCGGTAGAACCGGCTGAATTGCTGGAGTTGATTAAAAGCTGGTTGAAGTAAACGGAATTCCTCCTTCTGCTCCTGTTATGACGGCAGGAGAGGTTGGAGGAATAAACATGAACTTGTTTTGCCCTCTGTAAGCAGGAAAATGAAATGGATAATGTGCGCATTTTAATCATTGATGACGAAATGGTTATCCGGGAAGGTGTCGAACGGGCTTTATCCAAAAGAGGCTACCAGATTGCCAAGGCTGAAGACGGTGACCGGGGTTTGGAGCTGCTTAAGGAACAGGATTTTGATATTGTCCTTACTGATCTGATGATGCCTGGTCTGGATGGGTTTGCCGTTCTGGACTGGATACGGGAAAATCAACCCCATGTGCAGGTAATCGTCATTACCGGTTTTGCAACAGTTACCAAGGCAGTTACTGCAATGAAACAAGGTGCCTTTGATTTTGTCGGCAAACCTTTTACCCCTGATTACATTCGGGTGGTGGTTGATCGTGCCATTGACAAATTATCAATGCGCGCTGAAACCGAACAACTGCGGGAAGAAAAGAATAGAGGGCTCGAGGCAATCGACAAATCACAGAGTCGTCTTAAGTCAGTATTCAGCTGCATGGCAGAAGCGGTCATTATAACCGATGCGGAGGGTGTTGTAGTGCTCCATAATCCGGCAGCCATTAAGATCCTCGAGATACAGACTGATCCGGTTATCGGTAAACCGCTTTCGGCTTCCATTCGTGATCAGGCCGCGGCGGCCATGGTAACAGAAGCGGTGAGTAAATCAGTGGTAGTAACTCGGGAGTTTGCGCCGGGATCCATTTCCCGTAAGTACCTTCGCGCCTACTGTTCCCCCGTGACAACCGAGCAGGGGGAAGTAATTGGCTCGGTCACTACTTTTGAGGATGTCAGCGCCCATAAACAAATCGATCAGATGAAATCTGAATTTGTGGCCATGGTGGCCCATGAATTGAAATCGCCTCTGGCATCTGTAGAGCAGATGATCTATGCCCTGCAGGTCGGTTGTCAGTATGAGGCGGCCAGCTCCTGTCATGCTCTGCATGGCCGGATGACGACACGGACCAAGGATCTCCTGCGACTCATAGATAATCTGTTGAACCTCTCAAAACTGGAAAGCGGCACTGTCATATTTAACCTTGAACCGGTCAAAGGCGAGGATATTATAAGCGAGGTGATAGATATCACCACCCCGCAGGCGGAGGGAAAAAACATAACACTCTGCTATGAACCGTGTGGAGAAGAATGGTGGTTCAATGTGGATTATGACCACATGCGCACGGCAATCATGAACATCGTCTCTAACAGCGTAAAATATACTCCGGATGGAGGCCGGGTTGTGTTGTCGACCTGGTTGTCCGGCGGTTTTGCCAATTTTTCGGTGGAAGATTCGGGGATCGGCATCAGCAAGGAGGATGTGCCTCACATCTTTGACCGGTTTTTCAGGGTAAAAGGTAAGGCTACTCGCCATATAACCGGATCCGGGCTCGGCCTGGCGCTTGTTAAAGAAGTGGTCGAGGCTCATCAGGGCTATATTGATGTGCGGTCAACACCAGACGTGGGTACTACTTTTACCCTCAGCTTTCCTCTTGCACAAAAGAACGGCACTCCTGTGCGGGAAGTTCAGGCGACTGATGAGAACTAGCCCCCGTCTAATAGAAGGTTTTAAAAATCAATGACGACTGCCGGGAAAGCACACTGTTGGTATATTGACAGCTGGTGCCTCCTTGTTCATTGGTCATTTCCAACCGTGCTTGCCACGCAGAGGAACAAATCGACAGCCGACCAGAGTTGTTTCGGGAAACCGAGCATTTGAACGTGTTATTTTCTTCAAATCCTGGCTTACCTCATTCCCTACCGGGATCAGCAGCCTGCCGCCCTCGGCAAGTTGATCGAGCAGCGGCTGTGGTACCCGTGGTGCGCCTGCCGTGACAAGTATAGCGTCATATGGTTGATGTTCCGGCCAACCCAGAGTCCCATCGGCTGATTTGCCGACGATGTTGTAATAACCCTGCTGTTTCAGCAGGCTCATGCTTTTGTCCAGCAATTCCGGATACTTTTCTACAGTATACACCGTATTGCATATTTCCGCGAGGATGGCGGACTGATAGCCGCTCCCTGTGCCGATTTCCAACACTTTCGAATCGCCCGTAACCTCAAGGGCTTCTGTCATAAGGGCAACCATGAAGGGCTGGGAAATAGTCTGCGAACAATCGATAGGCAGGGGTCTGTCATGATAGGCAAGTTCCTGCAGCCCCTCCGAAACAAAAAAATGCCGGGGAACTTTTCTCATGGCGGCCAGTACCAGGGGATCTCTTATACCCCGCTTGATAATCTGCATATCCACCATTTCTTCTCGAATTTTTTGATAGTCTTCAATCATTTTGTCATTTCTCCTCTGGTTCAGAAAAACCGCCTTGCTCCAGATTGCCGCTAAGTGTTAGTTGTTCCTGTGTCGCAAAAAGCATTTTCGGACAGCCTCTTGGTCGACTGTAACATCACTTGCTTATTCCAATCAAAAATGATGCCAGGAAAGAGGCTTTCACCTGGCAAACAGTAAAAATCATACGGGCAGCCGAACATTTATCCGGAATTTTCTGATAAATAAATTATTTAATCCTCTCGATTTTGGCACAATCCTTGCTTTTCTCAAGCCGGTAAAGGTTCTTCTTTAACCATGTCAGTCTTGAACCGAAAAAGCTGTTTCAGAGATAATAAATGAACCAATTGCTGTAGAAAATCTGCCATGAAACAAACTCAAAAAGTTGCTTTTGTCGTTGAAGCCATGAATAAGTTTGCCGAAGACACAGGCCTCACAGGAAGCTGCCGGCCGAGGCGCTACCTGTGGACCGATGCCTTTGCCGTGGGTAATTTTCTCGGTCTGCAGGTTCGGACCGGGGAAGAAGTTTACCGGACTCTTGCCCTGCGCCTGGTCGATCAGGTCCACCAGGTACTTGGTCGGCATCGCTCCGACGATCCGAGGTCCGGCTGGATCAGCGGTCTGGATGAGGATGAGGGGCAAGCCCACCCGACCATAGGCGGACTGCGAATCGGCAAGGAGTTACCTGAACGCCGGCCTGAGGAAGTGCTTGATCAGCAACTGGAGTGGGACAGGGACGGGCAATATTTTCATTATCTGACCAAATGGATGCATGTCCTGCATCTTGTTGCACTGAATACCGGCGAAGAGATGTATGACCGGTGGGCGTGCGAGCTGGCAAAAGCCGCCCATGCAGGATTCACCTATCAGCCGTCTTCCGGCGGGCCGAAGCGGATGTGCTGGAAGATGAGTATCGATTTATCGCATCCCCTCGTTTCCTCCATGGGACATCATGATCCCCTGGATGGCTATGTTACCTATCTTGAGCTGCAGTCCACCTCTCCTGCTGAGTTGACGGAGGAAGTGCTTGAAATGAAATACTTGTGCAGGGGGCAGGACTGGACTACTGAAGATCCTCTCGGTATCGGGGGGCTCCTGTGTGACGGACTGTTCCTTGTCCAGCTCATGGCCAATGGGAAAATGGAAGTTCTTAAAGTACTTGAAGAATTGCTTACTGCAGCGGCTGAAGGTCTGCAAGGATACCAATTCCGAAAATCCTTTACTTATCCGGCAGAATACCGTCTGGCATTCCGCGAATTCGGAGTCTCCATCGGAATGCATGCTCAACAGAAAATGATGGAATACTTCCGCAATAAACAGACAATTTTTCAACTGTCGGGGACTCCGGCAACATTATTATTCAAGCTGTCTTCTTATCAAAAACTTGGGAGTATGATCGAAGACTTCTGGTTGTCTGATGAAAACCGGCTTGCCGCAAGTTGGACCTCGCATCGGGATATCAATATGGTCATGCTGGCAACCAGTCTTCTGCCGGATGGTTTTTTTTGCAGCAATACATGAAAAAACGAATGCAGTCCTGTTAAACCGGAAAATTATCCCGTATAACCGGAAAAAATAGCTGCAGTATCTGAAAAGATTCAAAAAACCTATGGCAGCCAAGGGATTTTCGGCAACAGGAGCTCGCTTTGCTTCGGCATACTTCTTGCTCCAATTATTTTCAAGGAGCATTGATGTACGCGGAAGTATCCTGTCAAAACATTGTAGATTGGACAACTGTTGCGGGGGCGATATGGAAATGAACACGATGGAAGACTGGGATAAATGGGTTGAGCTCGCTCGTGAAGATCCCCAAAAGTTTGAGCAGGAGAGGGCTGCCGCCATTGAGGAATTTATCATAAGCCAGTCTGACCGGTCAAGGCAGCGCTGCCGCCGGCTGCAGTGGAAAATAGATGCAGTCCGGCAGACTTCGCCGAATAGTCTGGCCTCTTGTATCCGCATATATGATATGCTTATGGATTCGGTGTATGGCGCAAACGGTCTGTTGGAAGCCATCAATTTGCTTCGCGGTGGAAATGGAGAAAATTTAAGGTCCGGCAAGCTGAATGCATCTCTCAACAAAAAGGGATTTCTTGTGGATTTCAAATCGAAAAGAAGGTTGAAATAACAGCGTGAAACAGCTTGCGCAGCTCCCATTGTGAAAGTGTTGCAGAGGTAACCGATGAACGTAAAAGACCAGCACTTTCCCAAGGTGAACCTGGGTAAAATTGACAACAAAAAGAAGGCCGACGAGGCAGTCGAGATGCTGCGTGAAGCAGTGCGGTTTCATGACTACCGCTATTATGTGCTCAATGATCCGATTATTTCTGACAAGAAATACGATGAACTCTTTTTACAGTTGCAGGAAATCGAACAGCAATGGGATGTTGTAACTCCCGACTCGCCGACCCAGAAAGTGGCGGGAGAACCTGCAGAAGAACTGGGAGCCATACGGCACAGCACACCGATGATGAGCCTTAAGGCTGTGTACGAGGAGAAAGGTATCCGGGATTTCGCCAAAACCTGCAGTCAGCAACTGGGGGTGGAAGAAATTGAGTTCGTCACCGAACCAAAGTACGATGGATTGTCCATTGAACTGGTTTATCTGAACGGGAAACTTATGCAGGCGGCTACGAGGGGGGACGGAGAGACCGGCGAAGATGTCACTGCCAACGTCCGGACCATTGGTGAAGTGCCGCTTTCCCTGAGGGTTTCAGCGGGAAATAAGCCGCCGTCACGCCTGGTTATCCGGGGTGAGATATACATGCGCATTGAGGAATTTAATGACCTTAACCGCAGACGGGAGGAAAAGGGCGAACAACCCTTTGCCAATCCCCGAAACGCTGCCGCTGGCGCAGTCCGGCAACTCGATCCCAGGATCACCAGGCAGCGACCGCTGCATCTGTTTTTTTACGAGATTCCGGAGATTGAAGGGAAGGAACCGGCAACACACTGGGAGGCACTTAAGAGCCTGATGGACTGGGGCCTGCCGGTGAACAGGAAGATGCTGTACCTGGCGACGGGTATTGAAAAGGCTCTGCAGCACTACGAAGAACTGGTCAAAGTACGCGACAAACTGCATTTTGAGATTGACGGCATGGTAGTGAAGGTTAATGATCTGGCTGCCCGCAGGAAGCTGGGCGCACGATCCCGGGATCCCCGCTGGGCAGTGGCCTATAAATTTGAGCCACGCAGCGACACTACCAAGGTTAAAGATATCTTCGTTCACGTGGGGCGAACCGGAATCCTTACTCCCGTGGCCATGCTCGAGCCTGTGCACATTGGCGGTGTCGAAGTTTCCAGGGCCTCGCTGCACAACCTCAGCCAGATGGAGGAGAAGGATATTCGGATCGGCGACAGCGTACTGGTGGAACGGGCGGGAGATGTCATCCCCTACGTGGTCAAGACAAATAAAGATCAGCGTGACGGTTCGGAAAAGCGCTTTTTCATGCCCAAAACATGCCCGGCCTGTGATGGCGTGGTATATATTTCCGAGGATCGGAAAAAGACGCGCTGCATCAATGTCAACTGCCCGGCGCAGCTCAAGGAGCGGCTACGGCATTTTGCCTCGCGTCGTGGGCTGGATATAGAAGGGCTCGGGGGAAAACGTGCGCAGCAGCTTGTGGAAAAAGGGATGGTAAAGAGCCTGCCCGATATCTATCGGCTTTCCAAAGATGATCTTTTGCGACTGCCGGGCTTTGCGGATAAGTCCGCGGATAATTTGCTCGCAGAGATCGAAATGACCAAAAATATCACTCTGGACCGGTTGCTTTATGCCCTTGGCATTCCGCTTCTGGGTTTGCATATGGTCCAGGTGATAGTCTCACATTTCAAGGACCTGGATACCCTGGAAAAAGTGAAGAAGGAGGAACTGCAGCAAATTGAAGGGATTGGTCCGGAGGTCGCCCGCAGTATTGTTTCTTTTTTCGCCGACCCAAAAAACCAGCAGGCTCTGGCCGCTATGTCGAAGGCCGGACTCAGCGTCGATAATCCCGCTTTTGCAGTCAAGTCCTTCCGGCCGCTGAAAGATTTAAGGTTTGTTTTCACAGGTTCACTGAAACATTGGACGCGTGACGAGGTTAAGGAACTTGTCGAACGTCACGGCGGCCGGGCTACTTCGAGCGTTTCGGGCGAGACTGATTATATTGTGGCAGGACCCGGTTCGGGATCGAAACTGAACCAGGCCGAGAACCACGGCGTCCCGGTGCTTCGGGAGGATGATTTCATCTCATTTCTGGAGAGCAGGGGCATTGCGCTGAACCTTTAATGGAGGTAACACTATGTCAGAAGTAATAATCGACAGGGATGAATGCATTGGTTGTGAAGCATGTGTGGAGACCTGTCCCGCCGTCTTTGAATTTAACGCTGACGAAGAAAAAGCCTATGTGATTGAAGGGGCGGATTATAATCTGCCCTGCGTTGATGAAGCCATATCATCCTGTCCCGTCGAATGTATTACCAGGGAAGATTAACCCGGCTACACCGATTGAGACACCGGTAAAAATACCGGTGTCACCTGGCGGGATCGCTTTTCCAAAAGAGGAATCGGGAAAAATAATCAGATATTAATTTCCTCTCTATGATTACGCAGGCGTACTCCAAGGAAAATGAGCGAGATACCAAATATCAGTGCATACACTCCTATCATCCAGGTCATGGCAATGGCACCAATTCCCGGATTAACGAAGAACAGCAGGCCGAGAAGAATGGATATAACACCGCCAAGTCCCAGCAGCCATTCCCCTTCAATCTCGTTGCGAAGTCTGACCGCGGCAAGGAGTTCAAGGATGCCGGTCAGCACTGCCCAAAACCCTATTATCAGGACAATGGCCAGAACTGTAATCCCCGGGCGCAGCAGAGTGAGCAAACCCACTGCAATACCGATTATTCCTTCAAGAAGCAGATAGCCCCATCCGGAACCGGGATATCTGCCCTTCAGCGAAGCAATAAAGGAAAAAATTCCGTCGGCAATAAGAAAAACAGCCAGCAAAATCGCCATTGATCCAAGCGTAATGCCTGGTACGACAATTGCCGCGGTCCCGAAAAGCACCGCAAGAATTCCTCTGATTAAAAATGACCACCAGTATTTGCCATATAGCCTCCGCATGGTTCGCTCCTTTTCTATGTCCGACAGGAGAGGACATTTCCGGAAAAACGGGACGTTAACCTTTGGAAAGAGTTTCCTCTACTCCATCGGAGATCTTTATTTGTTCGATTTCAGCTGCTTTTTTAGTATTTCTATAGCTCGTTGCCTATCATACTTATAGTGAAGCACAAATCGTGCCAGTGAGAGCCGTTCAACCACTCTCCTCAAGCAGTCGGGCAAGTTTTTTTTGTGGGGCGGTAAGAGATCTCGCCCGACGGGCCATACCCTTCCAGGGATCTTTTTTCCGGTCGAGACGGCGGAAAATATTGCTCACTGTGTAGCTCCCGGCATTAATACCGCCGTCAAAAAGCTCCTGCCAGTCGAGAGGGGTGGCTACAGGTGCTCCTTCTTTTGCCCTCAGCGTATACGGCGCCACTCCTGTCTGGCCGTAGGCGTTTCGCTGAACATCAAGGAAAAGACGGCCTTTCCGCTTATTCAGTCTCTGCTCGGTAGTCAGGATATCAGGATGGCGAACAGCGAGAAGTGAAGCGACATCCCCGGCAAAAGCGCGAACCGTATCGAAATTCGCCTTTCCATCCAGGGGAACGACTACGTGCATGCCTCTGGAACCGGTGGTCATGGGAAATGAGACCAGGCCTATTTTTTCCAGAACCTGTTTCAAAAGTGCGGCACCATTGATAACCGAAGTGAAATCTTCAGTCGGCGGATCAAGGTCGAACACCAGCTGGTCGGGAAAATCCGGATTGTTGAAACGGCTCAACCACCTGTGCATGGTGATGACCCCGATGTTTGCCAGATAGACCAGGCCGGCGGCATTGCTGCAGCGCACATGTTCAAGGCCGCCACCGTTCTTGCGCTGCAAAGTTACCCGTCCGACATAATCGGGAAAGTACTCTTTTGCCTCCTGCTGTATAAAACAATGGCCGTCAAGCCCGGCGGGACAGCGCTCCAGGGTAAGTGCCCTGTCCCTGATAACGGGCAGCATCCAGTCGGCAATTTTGTGGTAGTAGCAGGCCAGATCGGCTTTGGTCAGCCCGGAACCTGGAAAGAGAACCTTATCTGGATGACTGATCTCGATAGTATGCCGTCCAGCCTTAATCCTCACCATGAGCCTCCTCGCTTTCATCCTGCCGAGCAATATCCTCAAGCTTCCTGCCGCTGACCACGGAACGGGGCTCTGTTGAGACTGGGTTTCGTCGGGCATCGGCATTTTCATCATTCATCTTGACCAGGAGCCAGCGTTGGTCCTCTTTCTTGCCGGTACGGATCAGACTGTAGCCGCCGCTCAGTTTCCGGCCAGACAGCCGGATTGTCACGTGGCCGTTCTCCAGACAAACCGCCAGCGGTATCGGTTGACCCTCTTCGTCTTTTTTCAGGTTTTCAAAGTTTCCCTTGTCCCAGATCAGCACGGTTCCTCCGCCGTAGGAATTTTTCGGGATCGTTCCTTCAAAGTCAGCATAGGCGAGAGGGTGATCCTCTGTGGGGACGGCCAGTCTTTTCACCCTCGGATTGGTGGAAGGGCCCTTGGGCACGGCCCACGACTTGAGCACACCGTCTACTTCAATGCGAAAATCATAATGCAGGTGAGAGGCATCGTGTTTCTGTATGACAAAAACAGGTTTGTCATCGGATGTCGCTTCGTCACCTTGAGGCTCTCCGGTACGGCCGAAATCACGCCTGGCCTGGTAGTCTTGTAATTTTTTCCTGGTTGTCATGAAGGCGATCCTCCTCTCTACTCTGTAATTCGAGTCATGGCTATTGGTGCCGGCAAGCTCTGCCCGTTTTAAAATTGCAAGTAACATGCCGAAAAAATACATTGCGGCTCCCTCATCAGTCATTAAAAACCAAAAACGGGCTGCCACGGTGCAACTCGCAAATTCTCAGCTTCATTGCTTTTGCATTGATCAGAAGTATGTTTATTGTTTTCAGTAGCTCTGATCCTCTCCGTATAATGTTTTCAGGTAGATGGAGATGGGACGAGTGATGCAGGTTCGTATACGTCAGGAGCGCCAACATGAATGATGTCATTGAAAAAAATTATGCAGGCTGGGTTATTCGGATCATCCGGCAGAAAAGCATGGAGGAAAGCTTCTCTTTTGAGATTGTCGATCCCCAGGGCAACTGCAAACATGTAGATACAGGCGGTAATACTTATCAGGAAGCCATTGATCGAGCAAAGGAAATGGTAGAGGTGCAAAATGCCGGTTCCAAATATGGCATAAAATAATTTTTCTTGTACACATTCCTATGCTTCCTTCCCTTCCTCGGAGAACGAGTTGATGGCGGCGGTGGTTTTTTCCTGAAGCAACTCCCATTCGGTTCTGATTGCCAGAATTGCAGCATCGAGAACATCGATTTCGCTTCTGTGGGGGGTCTGCGTGTCGGCAATTGTCTGCCGGTACAGCTCGATCAACCCAGCCGCACTTTTTTCTCTTGAAAAAGTTTTTGCGGTCTCGAGGGCATTGTTGCGCCAGGATGCAAGTTGCTTCCGGTTTGCAAGAGCTTCCGCCAGGGCTGCTGCGAAAGCTTCTTCGTCGGCGCTCTCTTCAAGTTTGAGGCCGTTGACCCTGTGTTTCATGACGTCATCGACCCCTGTCGCGCTGAGGGCGATAACCGGGGTCGCGGTGGCCATTGCTTCGGTAAGTACCAGCCCCTGGGTCTCGGAATGGGAGGCGAAGACAAAAATATCCATGGCCGCGTAGCAGTCGGCCAGTTGCCGGCTGCTCAGGTTGCCTACAATAAGCAGTCGTCCCTCAAGGCCATGTCTGCTGAAAATTTGGTGGATTTCCTGTTCCGCATCGCCTTTTCCGGCCACTAAAAAACATCCGCTTTCCTGATTTTTCAGGTAGGCGGCAACCGCTCTGGACAGGTAGGGCAGGTTCTTCTCCCTGGCTAGCCTTCCAACATGGCCTATTACCGCAGTATCTGCTGAAATTCCAAACTCTCTGCGGAATCTTTTTCCGTCACCTGCTTGAAAATAATCGATGTCTATGCCGGTTGGCAGCATGACAATTGGTGAACGGACCCCTCTGTCCTGCAGCAGCTTCCTGATACCCCGGCTGGGGGCGATCACCTGGTTGCAGAGGTTGGCGTATTCGGTGGCCAGTTTGATGACGAAGCGTTGCAGGGCCTTCGAGTTGAGGGGAACATAATGGGTGTAATCCTCGTAACGGGTGTGGTGGGTAAAGATCAGGGGCAGATCGAGAGACCGGGCAGCGCGCAGGGCGGTATCGCCCATAAGAAAAGGATGGTGGCTATGGATCAGATCGGGTTTAAAGTATTTCAAGGCCTTACTGACGATGCCCGGCAGGGGAATGCGTACGGAAAAATCACTGCCGTTGAACTTCTGAATTGCCGGTATCCTGACAACATTCATCGCTGCCGCCTTCTTTTGCGCCGTTATTTCAGGAAAAGTAGGTGCGAAGATCCGCACGTTGTGTCCGGCTTTTTCCAGATCCTCGGTAAAGGTCGAGACCGAGCGGGCAACACCGCCGACATGGGGCAGGTAGGTATTGGTAAACATGCATATGTTCATGTTTTTACCTCGGGAGTGCAGTGATAATCCGGTCCGGTCAGATCGGTTGCCTTATAGCCAGGCAGAAGAACCAGGGTCCTTCCGGGGCGCCTGTACCAGTCGGCCGTCAGCCGGACTTCCGGACGGCCGCCCCCGCACTCTATCCGCACACTGACTTTTCCAAAAGGGGTCAGGGTCGGACCGTAGAGCAGGGTATCGGTTTTTTCCAGCCAGTCGGTAAAAAGACCACGGCCGATGATGAGGGAATCCTCTTCCTCCATAATAAACATATTCCGGATCAGCATCAGCCATTCGGCTGCCGCCCAGCCGTGCTGGCCGTCGCCCATGCAGCCGCCACCCGTGAGCGGATGGATGGCTTCGGGCCACTGGCCGGTTGGTGAGGCCAGGGAGGCGGCAGCGGCAAGCAGCTCTCGGAAACGTGGATTGCCGGATCTGAGATAGACTTGAGCCAGCTCCAGGGTCATATAAATATTGATGCCGGAATGGATCATGTCCTGAAAAAAACATCCACTTTGCAGGCAGTTGTCGAAGAGATAGTCCGCAGTGGCCAGCATCCTTTCATCGCCGGGTGGCAGCAGCTGCAGCGGATAGTCGGCGACAATGGAGCCGATGGCCCCGGAATCAAGGCGGCGGTTCGGCGAGGAGGGAATTGCCGGAGTATTTTTTTCCTCCGCGACCAGGGCGATACTGTAGAAAAGATCCTTTTTCATTGCCGCAGCGTTCTGCCTGATGCTCTTTTCTTCTTTTCCCCTGCCCAGTGCGGCCATGGTGTCGGCGGCACCCAGCAGGCCGGCAACCGCCCAGAAGTCATCCCAGTAGTAGTTGTCGTTTGGGCCAAAATGCTCGGCACTGAATCCAGAGGGCAATAGACCGTTTATTTTAGGGTTTTTAGTGGAAAATATCCGTTTGTCGGCAATCCACCCGGCACCTTTGATAATCGGTTTCAGCCAGTCCGGATTCAGGGCGTCGTTCGTCAGCAGGCGGTAACGGTTCAGCAGCCAGAGCACCTGACCGTTTGCATCCCACTCCCCGTCCTGGGAATGGAAAAATCCTTCTCTGGTCTGACGGTCCGGAAATCTATTGAGATGACGCAGACACCGCTCCTTAAGGCCTATGGTCAACAAGACGTTAAGCATGATGCAGCCATCCCGGAACCAGAAACGATTGTAAGTATAAGGACCCGGAATAATATCTCCTGCCGATAGATGTATCATGGTTCGGGTGGCGGTGTCGTAGAGAAATTTGATATGCCGGTCGGGCAGCTCCAGTTTGGCTGCTTCGCTCTCCGCCTGCCGCCAGGTTCTTGACTTTGTCAGACGGGGAAAATTTTCCGCCGGAGGCAGAGGCACGCTCAACCGGAAGCCTGTACTGTGTAGCCCGGCTTCAACCCTGTAGAGAGCCGCCGAAGTGACCATGCCGATCGAACAGGTTTTGGCAGAGATTACCTGCTTTTCGTGCAGGCGATAAAAGACGTCACCCTCCCGGTAGTTGGAAAAAAGTATTTTATCAGGTTTTTTTCGCAGCAGGACCCTGGTTCCGCCATTCACCAGCCACCCGTCCTGAATATCAAGTAGTTCAAGTTTTTCGATAAACTGTATTCCTTCGGGGTTATAGGGGCGCAGGCTGAAGATCAACCAGCCGTTGGTTGTGGTCTTGAGTTCTGCTTCTACCTGCAGTGTCGGTTCCTGCGTCTCTTCATCCATGGCCGTCCGGATGATAAGCTCGGCCGTATCGGTGTGGCAGCACGTGACAATTCGGCGATTGTCATCATCATGCAATTCCTGCTCGACCCTGTCAAGTTTGGACGGACACAGGCTGTTGCCTTCATCGTCCACAAACCAGCAGTCAATCGACCAGCCGTCATAAAGCGGTGTCACCAGGCCGTGCGGGTCGACCAGTGGATAGATCGGCAGATCGGGTTTACCGACGGCCGTCCAGTTTCGGTGAGTCAGGTTGATATGGGAGAAAGAAAAAGCGCGGGGGATGAAGGAAGGGGTTTGAGGGTTGAATTGCCGTTCCACCCAATAAGGCCAGATCCAGTCGAGGTTATGCTGGATGGCTTTGGTGTTGATAAGACCTCGGGCGTGAAAGATGATTCCGGCCCGGAGAAGCTCGATGGGTTCCTGAACTTCCGAGGGTTGGGCAAAACTCCTTATTCGCGCCGCGACGGATAACGGATCGATTACGTCGAATCGCCTGGCTGCCAGGCGAAGCAGCAATTTCCATGGGAAAAGTCGTTTAAACATACAGGTGCTCTATTAAGAGTGCTCAGGTCTTAAAAAAATATGCAAAATCCATGCACAAATAATGCGGAATCAAATGATGACCTGTATCGTTTGCTGCTTCTTGTTGACAAGCAAATGATGGTCTCTTAGCGTATTTAACATCGCAGATGGAGAGTTTTTACGACGCATCAATTTTGCTTTTTGCCTGATACCTGACGGCAACTCCTTTTCGGGAAGTAAACAATGACGCATGAGCACGTTAAGAAAATAGATTATAATCGTGCTTTTGCCATCGGGGTGCTCCTCAACGTCCTTTTTGTCGTTGTTGAGGCTGGTTTTGGCATTGCGGCAGACTCGATGGCGCTGATAGCCGATGCCGGTCACAATCTCAGCGATGTCTTCAGTCTTTTGCTTGCCTGGGGCGCCTCTTATCTGGCAGGTCGGCCGGCAACGGAGAGCAAGACCTTCGGCTTTCGCAAATTGACTATTATGGCTTCTCTGGCCAGCTCAATAATGCTTCTTGTAGCGCTCGGAGGGATTATCTGGGAGGCTATAGGCCGCCTGATTGTGCCCCAGCCGGTCGTGGGTAAGATGGTTATGGTCGTTGCCGCAATCGGCGTTCTTATCAACACCATTACTGCAATGCTGTTTTTCTCCGGCCAGAAGGATGATCTCAACATCAAGGCCGCCTATCTGCACATGGCCGCCGATGCAGGGGTGTCGCTCGGTGTCGTGGTGGCCGGACTGCTCATAGTCTTAACCGGCTGGCTGCGAATCGACTCGCTGAGCAGTATCGTCATCGCCGTCATCATCCTGATCGGAACATGGTCTCTGCTGCGTGAATCCCTGGACCTGGCAATCGATTCGGTGCCGAAAAATATAGATCTGGACGGAATAAAGAGCTATCTGCTGGGCCTCGATGGTGTTCTCCATTACCATGACCTGCATGTCTGGCCTCTCAGTACCACGGAAACGGCTTTGTCAGTCCATCTGGTTATGGCCACTGCCTGTCAGGACAGTAATTTTCTGACAAACATTCAACAATCCCTGCACGACCGATTCCTGATAGAACACTCGACCATACAGGTCGAACAGGCAGACGATGCCTATTGTCCTCTTGACTGTAACCGCTGATTCTCCTTGCCTGCATCGTCCCATTTTCCAGGATAGGTATCCCGTTTTGCCGGATACAGTTCTCCTGAAGTTCCTCTTGACTGGTGGCACAAATCTTGAAAGTACCTGTCGTAGAGTCGTGTACTTCAAACTGAGGAGTTTACCTGCTGACTCTTGGTTAATTCGAGGCGTTCACCCATTATCTGGACGCCATGGGCAGTAAATGTCTTCAGGAAGCCTCCGGTTCCCTCGATCGGCTTTAATCCCTGCTGAAGCTGAGAGTACAAAACATGCAGCAGGACCAGAAGATTGTACGAGAATGCCCTCTTAAGTCATAGCTTGACAGTGGCCTCTCCAAACATAATACTTTGTCCTTGCAGCCAGGGAGTGAGCAAATTGAATATATTCTTTTTTACTTTTCCGTCGTCATAGGAGGTGTAAAAAAAAATGAGAATAGCACAGGTTGCACCATTAACAGAAAGTGTTCCCCCCCGCATGTACGGCGGTACCGAGCGGGTCGTATCTTATCTTACGGAAGAGTTGACCAGGCAAGGCCATGATGTAACCCTCTATGCCAGCGGAGATTCAATCACAAGCGCCAGACTGCGAGCTGTCTGTGAAAGATCACTGCGCCTCAACACTATTCCAGGTGATTATCTTGTTCATCATACTTTATTGATCCAACAGGTTTTCAATGAAGCACATCTATACGATATATTGCATTTTCATATTGATTTTATCCATTTCCCTCTGAGCCGTCTCTGCCGAACTCCGCAGCTCACCACACTTCACGGCCGTCTCGATATCCCCGATCTGCAAAAGATTTATCGGGAGTTCTGCGAAATGCCGGTAGTTTCCATTTCCCATGCACAACGGTTTCCTCTCCCCGGTGCCAACTGGCGGGCAACTGTCTACAACGGCATCTCTGATCAGGTGTGTACATTCCACCCGAGAGCGGAAAACTACCTCGCTTTTCTTGGACGCATTTCACCGGAAAAGGGGATCGAAGATGCGATACGTATAGCGCTTCTCGCAGGATTGGAACTGCGCATTGCCGCCAAGGTCGATCCGGTGGATAAACATTATTTCAATGAGGTGATCAAGCCGCTGCTGAAAGAACCGCTGATAACCTACATCGGAGAAATCAACGAACAGGAGAAAAATGATTTTCTCGGAAATGCCCGTGCCCTGCTTTTCCCTATCAACTGGCCGGAACCATTTGGCCTGGTGATGATCGAAGCTATGGCCTGCGGCACTCCCATTGTGGCATACCGAAGGGGATCGGTACCTGAAGTCATGCGGCATGGCGTGACAGGCTTCATCGTAGAGGATGTCCGGGGAGCGGTGGAGGCTGTTCATAACATTGATTCAATCAGCCGGTCGGAGTGCCGCAATTTTTTTGAGAGGCGGTTCAGTTCGGCAAAGATGGCTGAAAAATATGTCCACGTGTATCAAAGGCTTTGCAATAGAACTGAAAATATTGAAGAGCCATTGTGGAAGAGAGAGGTAAATTATGCAAGACGTTATTCAGATCAACGACAGATGGTATATTCTGGCAACATCGTCAAGGGCGGATGACAGAACCCAGGTCCTTAAAGCTGAAGAAACATTCGGTTTTTTTGATAGATATGGGGATATCCAGCAGATTGGTCCAGGTCAACTGGGGCTCTATCATGGGGGAACACGTTATCTCAGCTCCTTGGAATTCACAGTCAACGACAGGCAGCCTTTGCTGCTGAACTCATCGGTGGCGAACGACAATCTTCTCCTGGCGGTTGATCTGACGACTCCGGATCTTTACCAGAATAACCAACTGGTTATAAAAAAAGGAACAGTGCACATTTTCCGTTCAAAACTGCTGATCGACAAGGTATGTCATGAACATATTCGAGTCGCCAACCATGGCCGTGAAGATATCGCCCTGACTCTGATTTTCTCATTAGCTGCTGATTTCATAGATATTTTCGAAGTACGAGGTGTCACTCGAAGCAATCGAGGCGAGCTGCAAAAGCCATCATTTACCGATTCCGTCATCAGCTTTATATACAAAGGGCTTGATAATATTAACAGAAAAACCATCATCAATTTTGATCCTCCACCGGACGTCATTGGGCCACACACTGCAACGTATACCTTCACCCTGCCGGTCCAGCAGGAAAAAAAATTTTATATAATTATATCCTGCCAGTATGATGATTCTCCTCTCCCTCAATTGAATTATCTGCAGGCCATGAACCAGAACAGACAGGAATCTATTCGCATCCGCGGTAAAACAACAGCTGTTACCTCCTCAAATGAACAGCTTAATGATTGGATCAATCGCTCAACATCCGATCTGCAGATGTTGACGACAAGGACTGCTTTCGGGAGATATCCCTATGCCGGTGTCCCCTGGTTCAGCACTCCTTTCGGGCGGGATGGAATTATTACAGCACTGCAGACTCTTTGGATTGATCCCGGACTTGCTCGTGGTGTCCTGAGTTTCCTGTCAGCCAGACAGGCACAGACGACAAGTAAGGCGGAAGATGCCGAACCCGGTAAGATCCTGCATGAGAGCAGAACAGGGGAAATGGCAGCCCTTGACGAAATTCCCTTTAGAAATTACTACGGCAGCGTTGATTCAACTCCTCTTTATATTATGCTGGCGGAGGCCTATTACCAGCGCACGGGGGATGTGGATTTCATACATCAAATCTGGCCCAATATTGCCAAGGCCCTTGCCTGGCTTGATCTGTACGGTGATCTGGATGGCGACGGTTTTATTGAATACTTTCGTAAAAGCGAAAACGGTATCGTCCAACAGGGATGGAAAGACTCTAATGATTCAGTATTCCACGCCGACGGCACTATTGCCCAGGGCCCTATCGCACTTTGTGAAGTCCAGGGTTATGCTTATCAGGCAAAATCTGCCGGATCGACAATTGCATCGCTGGTAGGGGAGGCCAGGATGGCTGATGATCTCAACCATCAGGCGGAGGTACTCAAAAAAAACTTTAACGAAATTTTCTGGTGCGAAGAGCTTGAAACATATGCACTCGCCCTTGACGGGCAAAAAAATCTTTGCCGGGTACGTTCCTCGAATGTCGGCCATGTACTCTATAGCGGTATCGCCACTCAGGAGCACGCTGTCAAGGCCGCAAAAACATTACTGAACAGCGACTCTTTTTCAGGTTGGGGTATCAGGACACTTTCCAGTAATGAAAATCGATATAATCCGATGTCCTATCACAACGGAACGATATGGCCTCACGACAACAGTATCGCGGCTATGGGATTTGCTCGATATCATTTGAAGAATGAGGCACTTAAAGTTTTCACAGCTCTCTTCAACGCTTCATTATTTTTTGACTTCCACCGGCTGCCCGAATTATTCTGCGGGTTCCGTAAACTTCCCGGCCAGAGCCCGACCGCCTATCCGGTTGCCTGTTCTCCGCAGGCATGGTCAAGCGGTTCCGCCTTCTATTTATTGCAGGCCTGCCTGGGCCTGACCTTTTCCTCTGAAAAACCGCAAGTGCAGTTTCATTATCCCATGCTCCCGGATTATGTCGATTTCGTTAAAATTTCCAACCTGCAAGTCGGATCCGGTTCCCTTGATCTCTCTTTGCGCAGACACACCTATGATGTGGGAATCAATGTCATTCGTAAAACAGGAAATGTCGATATCGTAGTAATTGTATAGTTATTTTTATGGACTGCCCAAAAAATCTTGTATATGTGTCCGACGAAGTGCCTGGATTCACAAGAAAAAAAAGAGGCAGGGGGTTCGCTTACTTTGATGCCGACGGTAATAAGATCAGCTCGGCTCCAGTCCTGCAGCGCATCAAAGCTTTGGTTATACCACCGGCATGGAAAAATGTCTGGATATGTCCTCTGGCAAATGGTCATCTCCAATCTACAGGAATTGATCTTAAAAATCGCAAACAATATATTTACCATCCGGAATGGGTAGTCTATCGAAAGCAGAATAAATATGAAAAATTAGCTTCTTTCGGCAAATCTTTGCCTAAAATACGGGAAAAAGTTGAAAAAGATATGCGCAGGCAAGGCTGGCCCAGGGAAAAAGTTATAGCTCTGATAGTAAATCTTATGGACAAGTACTATTTCAGAGTGGGCCAGCGCAAATATGCCAGGGAAAATAATTCCTATGGCGTTACCACGCTTCGCAGAAAGCACATTCACCCGACAACGGGATCGCTGGTCATCAGATATGTCGGCAAATCAGGAAAAGCGCGCAAGGTTAAGATCCATGACAGAAGCATAATCAAAAGAATAAAAGAACTTTCAGAATTACCCGGATATCAAATTTTCAAATATCAGAATGCTCAAAATCAACTGCAATCTATAGATGCTGCCGATATCAACATCTATTTGAAAGAAATTACCGGTGACGAAATCACCGCCAAAGATTTTCGCACCTGGGGCGGTACGAAATTATCCCTGATGTATTACGATCAGGTATGCAGTGAAATGCAGCAGCATAAAAATAGAAAATTTGAAACGTCGCTCGTTCGTAAAGTTTCAGAGAGCCTGGGCAATACCTTATCTGTATGCAGAGAATATTACATACACCCTAAGATACTGCAGATGCTGCAGAAACAGTATAATGACGGTCAGACGAGATTACCGCTCGACCTGGATTCCACAAGGGACAAGGTTGAGGAATATCTGTTGGAAATTTTATCTTCTCCGTAATGATGGATTCATCTGGAATTCCTGTTACCCTTCCTATGAACTTGATCTGCACTTTGGCAGTGGCTGGCACATAAACTGCAACATGCAATACAGCACGTATCGATAGACGTTTGAACTGCTGAATTTATTTACCGCAATGGATTTTCTACATCAGGATCTGAAATTGTCCTGAATTAATCAAACATCTAAGGAGGGACATATGAAAGCGATAGTTTTTCATGATATTGGAGATATTCGGCTGGATGATATTCCGGAACCAAAAATCGCACAGACAACAGATGCCATTGTACGTCTCACTTCCAGTGCAATCTGCGGCACTGATCTGCACATGATCAGAGGGACAATGCCCGGAATGGTGCCAGGTACCGTGCTTGGCCATGAGGGTGTAGGTATTGTGGAAGATATAGGCAAAAACGTGCGCAATCTGAAAAAGGGCGACAGGGTTGTCATTCCATCAACCATTGCCTGCGGCAACTGTTCCTATTGCAGGGCAGGCTATTATTCGCAATGTGACGATGCCAATCCAAATGGGCCGCGAGCCGGGACGGCTTTCTTCGGCGGCCCTAAAATGACTGGTCCGTTTAATGGACTGCAGGCAGAATATGCGCGCATTCCTTTTGCCAATATAGGGCCGGTAAAAATTCCGGAACATGTGAGCGACGATGCGGCTATTCTGCTCTCGGATATTTTTCCGACCGGCTATTTTGGAGCGGAAATGGCCGAAATAAAAGCGGGCGACGTTGTTCTTGTCTTTGGCTGTGGCCCGGTTGGACTTTTTGCCATTTTATCGGCCTTTCTATTGGGGGCAGGCAGGGTAATAGCTGTAGACAGATTCCCCTCACGCCTGGAACGCGCCAGTCTCCTCGGAGCAGAAGCCATTAATTTTGATGAAGAAGATCCGGTAGAAGTCGTTATGGGACTGACTTCCGGTATTGGTGCTGATCGTATTATTGACGCAGTAGGCATGGATGCGGAGCCGCCGACCAAAGGACCGGCTGCGGAATCTGCACGTAAACGACATGAAGAATTCCAACAGCAGCTCCATTCGGCAGCACCGAAGGCAAAAAGTGAGGCTGGGCTCTGGAAAGCCGGTCAGGCACCATCCCAGGCGTTGGACTGGGCACTGCAGACTGTTGCCAAAGCGGGTACTCTTTCAGTTATTGGTGTGTATCCAATGACATCGCATTTCTTTCCATGGGGCGAGGCGATGAACCGTAACATGACCATCAAAACCGGCAACTGTCCTCACCGGCGTTATTTGCCACATCTCGTGAATCTGGTTGCTTCCGGCGAGGTAGATCCTGTGGCGGTCCTTTCCCATAAGATGCCAATTGAATCTGCCTTGGAGGCATATGAAAATTTTGATCAGCGCGAAGAAGGCTGGATCAAGGTCGAACTCCGACCCTAGTCTTGCTCAGCTATTGCTGTAAATCATAAAGACCTCCAGCCGAACCTCACGACCGGCTGGAGGTCTCCGGGATCATCCTATTTCACTTCTTTCATCAAGAGCTCATGCGTGTTTTTTTTGGTTTCTTTGTCGCTCATGTCAAACTCTTTGCTCGCTGCAGCAAAAGTTTTATCCGTGATGGCTTTTCCATTTGGATCCAACCCGGCATGGCCTTTTCCATGATCATCCGATTTATCCCCACATCCGCAATTGTAACACATGGTATTCTCCTTTTGTATTTGATCTTTGCAACAACCTTTGGTTATTGCCCTGATATCCCACCCAAGGGAATAGTGGTTTTGTGCCTGACTTCTGTTGTCAGTTGAAGATGGAGCAAAATATATGCCATACAAATGATCTTTGAATAGTCCTGCCATAATCCTGCTGATGCGCCTTAACGGTACAATCGATGAATACATGAAAAAATACCGTCCAACAAGAACGGATGATGTCCGGCAATGTCAGACTGAAAAACGAGTTCATCATTCTTCAAAGGCAGCGAGAATTTTTCTCATATCTACCCTGTGATTGAAAATTCCCTGCCACAGGTCGCCTTTCTTCTCGAGGCGCCGCCTCATGGTAGCCAGGGTAAAGCGTCGGGGGGTAAATCCCGCATCGAGTTCATCCCAGCTGACGGGTGCCGAAACCATTGCCCCCGGTCGAGGTCTGATGCTGTACACAGAAGCCATCGTTTTACCCTTGCCATTCTGCAGATAATCAAGATAAATCTTGCCCTTGCGTGCCGATGGCAGACGCTCTAAACTGGTGAGTTCCTTATTTTGGCTGTGTATATACATCTCGATCAGCTTCACGAAATTTTGAACCTGGGCATAGGTATATTTTTGCTGTATGGGCACATACAGGTGGAGCCCTCTTGAACCTGAGGTTTTACAATAAGCCGGTATTCCCAACCGTTCGAACAATGTCTTGAATTCATAAGCCAGTTTCACGACTTCACTGAATTCCACCTCAACCGGGTCAAGATCAAAGATCATAAAATCGGGATGATTCAATTGCGGCAAAGATGAACTCCAGGGATTTATCTCTATGCATCCGAGGTTAGCCATATAGAGCAGGGTATCTTCATCCTGACAGAGCAGGTAATGATTTTTTTTACCCCTGCTGTTGGTTATCTCTATTGTTTCGACCCAGTCGGGGGCGATCTCTTTGACGTTCTTTTGAAAAAAACCTTTTTCCAACATACCGTTGGGAGTTCGATAGAGAGATTGCGGGCGATTCCGCAGATAGGGTAGAATTACTGGAGCAATGTCGCGATAGTAGGCGATGACATCTTCCTTGGTATAGCCCTCATCGGGCCAGAAGATTTTTGCCAGGTTGGTCAATTTTACTTTTGTCGTAGAGGCAACCGGCTCGACAGCACTCTCAAGACGAATTTCTTCTGGTTTTTTATCTCTCCGCAGGCCGATAAAACTCGGATGTCGCATTCTTCCGTCATCGGTCCATTCGGTAAATTTCACTTCAGCTACCAGCTGCGGTTGCACCCAGTGAATATTTTTTTCAGAAGGTGCATTAGTAATATCAATTTCAGATACTTCCAGCTCATGGAGCTTTCTGCTTAATTCCTCCATTGTCTCTTCACTGAAACCTGTGCCCACCCGCCCGGTATACAATAATGAACCCGCTGCATAAACAGCACACAAGAGAGAGCCGAAAGGCCTTGCCGCCTTTTCCGATGGCATGAAACCACAGATGATCATCTCCTGTCGAGAGCCTGTTTTTACCTTGAGCCAGTCTTTTGAGCGTACTCCGGGGAAATAGGGACTATCGGCACGTTTAGCGATCATTCCTTCTAACCGCTGTTCCTGAACATATTTAAAATACGCAATCCCATCTTCTGAACTATGATCGAGATAATGAACATGCGGTGGCGGATCGGCAAGCAGAACACTGAGCAGTCTTTTTCGTTCACGAAGCGGCAGGATTTTCAGATCATGATCATTAAGCCATAGGATATCAAAGACATAATAATGAAGATGAGCCGTCTCATGGTTACTGTTTTGCAATTTTTGAAAATCGTTTTTTTGTCCATCCCTCATATAGCAGACTTCACCATCGATGACGAAGTCAGCTTTCAATCCGGACAATTCCTCGGCTATGGTTGCATAATTACGGGTGAAAATATTGCCATTACGTGTAAAGAGCTCTGTTTCCCGACCATTTTTCGCAGCAACGATTCTATATCCGTCCAGTTTCATTTCATACAGCCAGTTACTCTTTGAAAATGGACGATCCGTCAAGCTAGCAAGCATAGGCCGAACATATCCTGGGAAATCCGCCTTCGCGGCAGACAATACCTTCGTCATGCCGATTTGTTGGGGCTGCTGCTCTTCCAGGACCTGCTGAGAGTTCCATTGCCTGTTCGATGCGGCAATTTCTTCCATATTGCGTCCGCTCAGGGCACTGTTGTTCTGAAAATCAATGTGCTCAGCACCATTCCTGGATTTCATGAAGAACCACTCATTGGCGCTGCTGCCCTTATGCTCAACCAGATTGAAATATCCCTTGAGTTTTGCGCCCTGTAGATACAGCTTCAAGGCGCCTTTGCCGATCTTGCTCCGGATCTCTTCAACCTCGGGGAAATGCCTGTCTTCATCTACATAGTAGTAACCAATATCCCAGACCATAACCGTGCCGGCACCATAATTGCCTTTGGGGATATTGCCTTCGAAATGGATATAACTGAGTGGATGATCTTCGACCTTGACAGCGAGGCGTGTTATATCCGGGTCGTCGACTGGTTGTTTGGGAATGGCCCAGCTCACCAGCACATCTCCAACCTGGATCCGAAAATCATAATGTTCGCGCCTGGCCATGTGTTTCTGGATGACAAAGCGATTTTTTTCTTTCGACTCGATGATGGTTACATCGGGTTCAGGGGTATCCTCAAAAGATCTTTTTTGTGAATATTCCTTGAGCTTTTCCATATGGTTTGCAATCGCATTGAGTGAAAATGAAAATTAGCCGGTCAACTCCAGACTTTTTTTCAGTTGTTCCATCAAGTCCTGGACTGCCGACTCCTGCGCTTTAATTTCCGGAATGCTGACTTCTTTATTTTCACTTTTTGCCATAATGATTTCCTTGAGCTTCTGCTGGTAGCTGTCCTTGAATTTTTCCGGTTGAAAAGATTTGCTCATGCCTTCAATGATTTTAATGGCCATTGTCAATTCATCCTGAGAAGGACTGGTGCCGGGAATCTTCAGGTCATCCGGTTGACGCAACTCGTCATGGAATCTCATCTGGGTAAGATACAGTACTTTTTGATCGGCCATGAGCAACGCCAGATGCTCACGGTTGCGCATGACAAATTTAGCCAAGCCTGCCATCTTCGATTCCAGAATCGCACTTCGCAGCAGATTATAGGTTTTTCCAGCTCCTTTTTCCGGTTCCAGCAGATACGGTTTTTCAAAATATCTCGGGTTGATCTCCTCGGTTTTCACAAACTCCTGAATATCGATGCTGTCACTTTTCCCCAGGCTGGCTTTTTGAAAATCTTCATCAGTCAGGGTTACATAAAAGCTATCCATCTGATGACCCTTGATGATATCTTTCCAGGGGACTTCCCTGCCATCTTCCTGGCAGATCCGGATATATTTTATCGGGCACTGGTCTCCCTTGCGCAGCATTTTCAGATCGACATCGTGCCGTGAGGCACCGCTGTAAAGTTTCACCGGAATATACACCAATCCGAAGCTGATCCCGCCTTTCCAAATTGCTTTCGGCATAACCGTCTCCACATAGTCTTATCTCATCTGCCTGCAGATTCCCTCATCAGTCATTCTTTCCGGCTCCGAGTATCCCTTTCACGGCGGGTCCCCAGAGAACATTGCCATCCTGATCAAAGCGCGATCCATGACACGGACAATCATAGGTCCGATCATGTTCGTTGTAGACAAGTCCGCATCCCATATGAGAACATAAATGCTTTCCCTTAATCAGACTTGTGAGGGTATCCTTACCTTTCTTGACAGCCATCGAAATTATTTTACCCGTTCGCCAGGGGGTATACAGTTCCGCCCAGGAATTTTCTCTGCCTGCTATCTGATCGGTAATGATCCTCGCCGCCACCATCGCATGGGTTATGCCCCATGCGCCGAATCCAGTCGCGGTAAACTGTTTTTTGGTTATCGGGTCATATCCGCCGATAAAAGGTATCCTGTCGGGACTCTGCTGATCATGTGCCGACCAGCGGGTAAGTTCACTTTGAATCATTTTAAATTTTTCATGGGCCTTACGTTCAAGGACCTTATAGTCGTTATGGTCATCACCAATAGAGTGGCGTTGTCCGACCACAATGAGCGTATTGCCAAAATAACGGCATGAAATATCGTTGACGCCGATGTACATACCGTCAAATTCCTTTTCTTTTACCGAAAAGGCTATTCCATGGTGCATGAGAGGTCTGAGCCGCAGGGCGAAAAAAGTGTGGTCGAGGATTGGAAACAAGGTCGCATAAACTACAGAATCAGCTACAAAAGTACCATCCTGGGTGGTAACTGTGCATTGAACCCCTTCCTCTACTTTGATTACCCGGCTGTGTTCAATGATGGTTCCTCCCCGCTCGATAATCTTACCGGCAAGCCCCAGCAGAAATTCCCGAGGATGAAATTGAGCCTGCCGGTGAAAAGATAAGGCCTTGTTGCGGCTGAAGGAAATTGAATCCAGGGAACATGGGAGGCCCAGCTTTACAGCTGCAGTATATTCCTGTTCGAGAAGATCCGTCTCTTCATGCGAATAGACATAGGCAGTCTGTTCTTCCAGATGGCATTCTATATCCTCCCTGCCGATTAGATGAAAATATTCACGTACCGCCCATTGATTGGCCTCTGCGTATATCCTCGCTTTCTTTTCACCAACCTGATTAATCAAATAATGATAGATGAGATGATGCTGACTGGTGATCTTGCCTGTTGTATGTCCGGAAGTACCACTTCCTGCTTCGGCTGCTTCCAGTACAATAACATCCAGCCCTTCCCCGGCGAGTCGCCAGGCAGTTGCAAGGCCGGTGAAACCTGCACCGATTATAATTACATCGGCCTTTCTTTTATCTGAAGTGAATCCACTGGATCTGGTACTCTTAAGCCACAGTGACTGTGTCATCACACACCTCTTTCTCCGAGGTTACTGGAGTACTGTATAGTTTCTGTTGCCGATCCGGCTGAACGGCCCTGCTATTTTTTGCTGCGCCTGCTTTCCTCGGGGATAAGGTCATCAGCCGGCGCCATCGTTTTTCCTTCCTTGATCGCTACGATAGTATCGATGCCCTCACCCTCAATACTGTCATCTTCTTCAGTTTCTTCGGGTTCCAGATCGAGGGTGCGATCATTCCGTTGCCAGGGTATCCTGTCGACCCTGATCACTTCCTCCACATCCTTGAAGCCGAGCTCGTCGTACACTATTTCCCGGAGATGGCTAAGATGTTTTTTGTCCGAAACAGATCCTGATAAGCTGAGCTTTTTATTATGACAGCTGACGACCAGCTCTTCGATTGTAATCGTGCCATCCTCGTGAAGAGCATCCAATACCAAGGATTCCAGCTGTTCATCACTAAGGCCTTCAAGTTCCACCGGCAATTCGACTTCCTCCTCATCTTGCTCCTCGTCTTCCTCGGTTTCCAGCTCGTCATCCTCGGTCTCCAGCTCGTCATCCATTTCGATTTCTGACCGGGTTATGCGAACGGCAACAGCCGGAGCACGTTTTTTCTCCATCTCAGCAGCGCAGTCAATACAGGTGTTCGTCCAGGGCACCGCCTCAAGCCGTTTTTCGGATATGGTTTCACCGCAACTTTCGCAGATATCGTAATAATCAAATTGAATTCTGCCTAAAGCATAGTCAATAGCCTCAAGTTTTTTCCTATCCTGTTCATCAAGCTGCTTAAGACCCGTCGCCAGTTGTTCATTGGTGGCCTTTTCCTCAAATTCAATTTCATTCTCATGCAGATTCTGCCAGGACTCTTCAGTGGCAAGTCGCTTTTTAATAAGATCTTGACGCTGTTCTTTAAGCCTGTCTTCAATTTTTTGTTTTTTGTTGATATCCATATGAATTTCCCTCCCGAAGACTGCGAAGTTGATTTTTTCCAGCCTCCAGCATATTTGCCTGTTGCGCGATCGAAGTCTTTGTGAAACTACATGAAAAAAATGTGCCATTTTGTCGGATTTCAACCATACCAACAGAGGTATTCTTTGATGCGATGCCGAGGAGATGGATGCGGGATGGAAAGAAAGTGCTGATGTTGATCAATATTAAAACGGGCCGCCGTAGGTTGCCCGGCAGCCCGGTGGGGTAAATAAATGCGAGCCTTCAGGTGATAGTATGACCCGCATCATGACAGGCACTATCGCTCAACCTCGAATGTCACCTTGAGATGAAGCCGATAAATGCTGGGATCTCCTCCTTTAAGTAGAACCTCCTGATCTTTCACCCAGACGCTGCGGACATTTCTCAATGTCTCCCTGGCCTGGGTGATACCATTATGCAGAGCATCGTCAAAACTTTTTTCCGAGTCTGCGCTTAATTCAATTATTTTAGCTAATGAAGACATATCTGATACTCCTTTTGTTATGGTTTTCGGTTAAGATGATCTGGCAACATTGCTTACCAAATCATCTAGATAAGCCACCTGTCAATGACGGTTAGATGGCTTCTCCCCAAAAAATACGATAGAGAATCGAAAGAATCAGCAGACTGATTATCAGCCAGAAAAGTACATTTAATGTCACATATGTTACTTCCTCAAGTTGACGCTGAGTTTGTTTTTCCTCCAGCATTTGCAGGGTTTCCTCCCGATTGTGAGGAGGATGGCGCGGCGCAGACTGGTAGAGGAAAAGACCGGCGACTAAGCAGATAAGGATTATCGGCAGCCAGAACACCCCATAAACAGAAGGACCGAAAGGCCTGATCCACAGGGCGCCGGCAAACGTAATGAGAAAAAGCATCAGAAAGAAGAAGAAAAAACCGCCCCTCGGTCCTCGCCTGCGCATGATAATGCTCAGAATATAGCTGAGGATCAAGGCAACGATTAATGAAAATACCAGCTGCGTTGCGACAACCATTTTATTTTCCCTCCTCAACCTTGGCTTTTTTCTTGAATCTTTCCGTACAGTCCGAAAAAAGGATTATTCTCATTGGGTTACAGCTCCAGTTCAACTGTCCGGCCCGGTCTCAGTTCATGGAGTTTATCCCGCAGGCCTATTTTTATCGGCAGGGAAGTTTCCCCCCGGCTGCTGATACGCATGCTTTTCCTTTGGATGGTAACTGTCAGCCAATGATGCCGGTAGAGGATTTTGAAAGACAGACACTTCACCTCCCTCGGCAGAGCCGGATTAAACCAGAGAGTCTCCTGCCTTGTTTCCAAACCGCTGTAACATCGCTGCATCAGATCCACCGTCCCCGCCATGGCTCCGAGGTGGATACCCTCATGTGAGGTGCCTCCCTGAATATCCACGACATCACTTTTCAGGGCATCACAGAATAAATTCCAGGACTGTTCACGTTTTGATCTGGCCAGCACCCAGGCATGAACTACCCTGCTGAGCGTTGAACCGTGTGAAGTACGCTTGAGATAGTAATCAATATTTTTGGGAATGGTGTCACGCTGAAATGGATATCGGAGGCGTTTGAAAAGCTGATCCAGCTCATCGGCGGAGAGGAGGTAGAAGAGCATGAGCACATCGGCCTGTTTGGAAAGCTTATACCGATTGGGACTGTCCCTTTCGGCTTCAAGAATGCGGTCGAGCCGGTGGATGTTCCCATATTTTTTGGTATATCGCTCCCAGTCAAATTCTTCGAGGTTATCATATCCTTCAAACTGGCTGATAATACCATCACCATGGAATACAACACGCATCTTCCGACTGATATCCTGCCACAGCTCCAGTTCCTTATCGAGCAGGCAAAGATTTTCACGCATGGCCTGTCTGCGTTCCTCCGGCATCAGTTTCAGTACGTCAAATGCCCGGCAGAAAAGCCAGGCTGCCATAATATTGGTATAAGCATTATTCGCCAGTCCCGGTTCATCGGCATCCGGATATCCCGTATGAAATTCGTCCGGTCCCATAATGCCTTTAATTTCATAGCGGTCCAGGGAACTGTTATATTTGCTCAGGCTGGCCCAGAACCTGGCTATTTCGAGGATCATTTGGGCGCCATAGTATGACATGAAATCCTGGTCGCCGGTTACCTGGAAATAGTGCCAGACATTAAAGGCCACCGCGATATTGATGTGGCGTTGTATTTGCGTATCATCGGATACCCAGTGTCCCGATTGCGGATTCAGATGCAGCGTCTGAGCTTCCTCCCGGCCGTTACTGCCGCTCTGCCAGGGAAACATGGCGCCCTCGAAACCAGCCGTCATAGCCGCCAGCCGTGCCTGGGGCAGCCGCCGGAAACGATATTTGAGAAGCGCTCTGGTGAGATCCGGTATACGAAAATTCACAAAGGGAAAAACGAACAGTTCATCCCACATGATCAGGCCGCGATATGCCTCTCCGTGCAGCCCCCGGGGAGGTACGCCCGCATCGAGATCGATAGAATGCATGGATACCGTCTGCAGCAGATGAAAAATATGCAGGTTAAGGATCTGTGAAATTCGGGTATTTGAGGCCTGCAGATCAAAGCCGCAACGATTCCACAGATGGCTCCAGACCCGTTGATGACCCATGAGCAGCAAATTGAAGTCAGGAGCCCTGGCGGCTTGCAGCCGCGCCTCATCAAGACATTCGGAGATTCCACGATCCCTGGAATTATAAATGGCGACAATCTTTTCAAGTCGTAACCGCTCACCGGCCTTAACCGGGATTGTCACTTCCTGCCCTATATAACCGGGCTCCTGCAGGAGGCGACGCTTTTCACCGGTAATCTCTACACCGTTTATGAAAAACCGGGTCCGTCCCGCCTCGGCGATACGAATATGCGATTGTCTGGTTTCCACCTGCAGCCACATGATCCGACTATCCTCGCTGATTCCCTCTGTGATCGCATCCAGGTGAGCGTTATTCAATTCTCTATACCGGGCAACAAGGGTATTTGCCACTCTGCCGTCCAGCGCCGTCCGGACCCGGATATTGCCGGACCAGTTCCTGACAGTTATCACTGTTTCCAAACCGGCCAGGTGAGGCATGTCCATATTGACAAAACGACGTTCGGTCAGCTGGATTTCCCTTGACTGATCATCCACGAAGTCAATGGTCCTGAGAAGAATACCGGCGGCCATGTCAAGTTCCTGGTGATACTTGTTAAACCTGGAAGAATCGTTGCCGAACCAGGAACCATCTTCGAGCCGGAAGGTCAGGGGGAGCCAGTTGGGGATGTTGACCAGGCTTTCATTTTCGATGGTTTTCCCGACGATATTACTTTTGAGCCGATTGTAGCACCCGGCAAGGTACGTACCTGGATAATGATACCTGCCCGCTGTGGATTCCGGACAGGCACCACGGCTGGCAAAAGCTCCATTTCCCAGGGTACAGAGAGCTTCCCGCAGTTTTTCCGTTGTGGGATCAAAGCCATCATAGGTCAATGACCATATCCCTTTGGTAACCTCCCTTTCGACCAGTTCTGCCAGTTTTTCAAGAAAAACCGTTACTTCCGATGGGTCGCGTAGATTAAATCGGGCATTGGTCCGGCGAGGTGTATCACTGACCAGGATGCCGATGCCTCTGTCACCAAGACTGCGAAAGGCATCCTCATCGGTTGTGTCGTCACCGATATAGAGCGGCGTAATCCTGGAACGATCGACATGAAACCGGCCAAGCATCGCCTGCAACGCCTTCCCCTTGTCCCAGTCCACAGCCGGGCGCAGCTCGAAAATTTTCTTACCGGAAGTTTTTTTCAATTGGGAGAACCGCTCACTCAGGCTGTCGACACGAAGCTCGACTTCTGCAATTTCCTGTTCTTTTGCGCCACGATAATGAATTGCTATAGCATAAGGCTTTCGCTCAATACGGATACCTTGCAGCTTGCTGGCAACACCGGCGAGTTCCTGTTCCGCTTCTTTTAAGATCGACAGATACTGCTGTTTCCGGCTGTCCTTATCGAAGTAGCCATTGCCGCCGCTCATCTCAAATCCATGGCTGCCGGCATAGGACAGCTCCTCGATCCCTACCATCTGCCTGACGTTATCTAAAGCTCTGCCGCTAATGACTGCGATGAACATGTGTTTGGAGAGCCTGCGCAGGACATCCCTGGTTTTTTCCTCGAGCTTTGCCTGTGCGGGGTCTTCGACTATGTGGGCAAGGGTGCCGTCGTAATCCAGAAAAATAGCAGGAAGTTCCTGCTGCAGGCGCTTGAAAATATTTTGTGCCTCCTCCAGGGCCGACAGCAGAGGCTGCGCTTCTTTGGATGGAGCACTTCTTCCTGAAGTAAAAAATTTGATTTCACCAAGATCTTTCACCACCAGATCGGCTCCGCACATTTTCAGCCTGGCACCCTGGTCATGACGATTTACACCGATGACCCTGGCAAAGCCGCCGGCTTTACCGGCTTCGACACCAGCCTGAGCATCTTCGATAACTATGGCCTCCGTCACTTCTATATCCAGCCTTTCGGCTGCTTCAAGAAATATATCAGGAGCAGGCTTGCCGGCCAGCCCCATTTGGGCTGCGGTGTTTCCGTCAACCACGACCTGAAAAAAATCACTCACTCCAGCGGCTTCCAAAATCATTCGGGCATTGCGGCTGGAGGAGATCAGGGCAAAACGAAGACCAGCTTCACGACCCTTTTTAATGAAGGAAATTGTAGAATCAAAAGCCCTCACTCCCTCTTTTTCAACCAGTGCAGCGAATACCTGGTTTTTTCTGTTGCCAAGTCCACAGATAGTCTCTTTGTCCGGAGGATCATCAGGTTTGCCGTAAGGAAGAGCCATCCCGCGGGAGGCAATAAAACTCTGCACTCCATCGTATCGTGGTTTACCGTCGACGTAGTCTTGATAATCCCGTTTGATATCAAATGGCTGGTTTTTTTCCTCTTTCAGGTGGGAAGGGGCCGTCAGGAAGTCATCAAACATCCGCTTCCAGGCCCTGGCATGCAACTCCGCCGTATTGGTCACTACGCCATCCATATCCATGATACAGGCTTTTATATTTGCAATAGAGAGTTTCATAGAAATCTTTATTGCAAAATAAGTGCCGTTACATAACTGCTGTTAATAAAGAGAAGGGGAAAGAGTAATCGAGGCATTTAGCCCTGCTATCCTGTCTTATCGGAATGCATTCCAACTTCACAGGATTTTCCAGGGCCACCGATGGATCTGGTTCCTCTCAACCGAAAAGAGCTGTTTTCAGGATGCGCCGCTTCCATGAACAGCGTCGATCAGACGAAGAAGAATTAAAAATCCCAGATAGCCAAGGGCCAGGAGACCGAAAAACAGAATAAGGACAATAATGACAACCGTCGCTTTGAGACGATGTTCCGGACTGTTCCGGGGTTGGGGTGTTTTGAGCTGTTTTTCCATCAACGCCATATTTTTCTCATTCGCCTTCCAGACGAAATCGAATAAATCTCCCAAAAAGGGGATAAGACCAATAATGGATTCCACCAGGACGTTAAATACCATATGGAGGAGGGTGGGGGTCGATGCTCCCAGTCGTGCGGATTCGATAATGATATAGCTCGAGGCAATTCCCCCGGCCATATCGCCGAATCCCGGGATCAGTCCAATAAGACCATCCAGACCTATGCGATACCCTCCGGGGAGCGGAATACTGCTGTCCAGCAATCTGCTGAGAGACTGCAATCGATGCAATCTTGTTGTAATAGAAGAAGGCATGGAATTTTCATCCTTAGAGGTTGCCATAGCCTTACTGTTTCATCCTTTTCCGTCTCAAATTAAGAATTTATCAATCGGCATTAATCTCTTTAAGCATAAAATGGACCACCTCATCGACTCACCTGAAGAATCGGCATTTAACGGCACAAGTTGGCTCTTTTTATGCAAAAGACAATGTATGCAAATCAGGTTGACGATTTTTTTGACAAGCAACTCGAATTCCAGAGCCTGGGTACCTCAATCATGATAACGCAAAAACAATATATACAGCTTCTCCTTATCACCTTTGGATTGTTAAGTTTGTTTCTCCTGCTTGCCCTGTTATTGAAATCGGCGGTGGAAATACTGTTCCTGATTTTTGCAGGTATTCTCTTTGCCATATTTATCCGGGGCCTGAGCAGGTTCCTGTTCATGAGATTCATCAATCTGCCGGAGAACCTGGCGATTGTCCTGACCCTTCTGCTCCTGGTCACGGCGTTTATCTTCTTTATAATTCTCCTTGCTCCCCAACTGGCGGACCAGGCGGGAAAAATAGTGGAACAGCTACCGGCAGCGCTGGAAAACATCAGAGAAAAGACCGGCTCCCTGGGCTGGCTCCAGGAGTTGCTTCAAAAAGAAAGCTCGGCTTCGCTTACGGCAGCCGGCGAAATGAGCAAACGATTTCTCGGCATTTTTGCGACTACTTTCGGTATCCTCTCCAGTCTATTTATTATCTTGATTATAGGCTTATATCTCTGTTTTACCCCATGGTACTATGTGGACGGCTTCCTTCGTCTTGTCCCTGTGACCTGGCGCAGTCGGGGTAGTCAGGTTTTCCTGGCCTTGAACTATATTCTGGGTCGCTGGCTTATCGGCAGATTTGTCTGTATGCTGCTGGTCACTCTGTTAACTTTTTTCGGCCTGCTCTTTCTGGGAGTGACGCTGCCGCTCGGACTTGCTGTCCTTGCCGGTCTTTTCACCTTTATACCCTATCTCGGCCCAATCATTTCAGCTGTTCCGGCAATTCTCCTGGGATTCATGCAGTCATCGACAACAGCACTCTATGTAATCCTGCTCTACCTGATTATTCAGACAATCGAAAGCTATCTCATCACCCCTTTAATTCAGCAGAAAGAGGTATCACTGCCTCCGGTTTTAACTCTTGCTTCGCAGGTTGTCCTTGGCAGTATTTTCGGATTTCCGGGGATGTTGCTCGCCTCACCTCTCACTGCGAGCGCCCTTGTTCTTGTCAAAATGCTCTATATCGAACAGGTATTTCATGAACCGACAGAGGTAAACGGTACGGATACATAGAGAGGAATAGCAGTAATTCAGCATAAAGAGGAATTATATGATATTAGAGATTCACTGTCATACGAGCGAAAAATCCAAATGCAGCTTTATGACTGCCAGGGATTTGGTTGCCAGAGCCTTTGAGGTCGGTATGGACGGCATTGTCATTACCGATCATCATTATTTATGGTCGGCGGAAGAACTGAATATGATCAAAATCCAGGCAGGTGTGCCTGATCATTTTCCGGTCTTGTCCGGGCAGGAAATTACCACTGCCGAAGGCGCGGATGTGCTGGTTTACGGAGCTGATCATGTTTTTCCAAAGGGTACCGGACTGGAAGATATCCGAAATTCCTGTCCGGATGCGGCGTTAGTCTGGGCTCACCCCTATCGTGACGGACGTAAACCGGACAAAAAGCAGCTGATGAATAAAATTTTTGACGCCATTGAAATAATTAACACCAATCATACATTTGCTGAGATTCACCGGGCAGTGAATGACTGGCACACTATGAAGTTCACCGCAACCGCAGGCACGGATGCCCATGCCATCTCCTATGTCGGATTTTATCCCACCATCATGGAACATCCAATCCAAAACATGGACCAGTTTGTCGAGGAGATAAAATCAGGCCGCTGCCGTCCTTACTTTACAGAGGTACAAAGAGCAGGTACTACCCGTACCCGCATCAGGGAATTTGCCGTCGGCCCACAGCATAAAAAACAGAAAGCCATCATCATCAAGGAATATGAGGAAACCGAAGCCTGGAAGAATGGAGACCGCTCCTATAGGATTATGATGGCGATTCGCAGTAATGGATTTGACGAAGGTCCCTGTCGGGTACCCGAACCGTTGGAAGGAGATTCGAAACATAGAATACTGATAGAGGAAAAGGCTGAAGGAAAGGAACTGTTTCATGTTCTTTTGCATTCAGATAAGCGGAAGGCACGAAAAGCATTGGTACTGGCAGCGAGATGGCTGGCCAAGCTACACAATTTACAGCTGAAAGTTACCTCTGCACAGGAATTTTCTCTGATTGAACCGGAGCGCATCAACTGGTACGTCAAAGGCCTTCATGATCGGGACAATCCACATCGCCACCGGGCTCAGCAAATATGCAATTACGTACTGCAAACTGAAATGCGGCTTATCGATTCTCATCCTGAATGGCTGGTGCAGAGTCATGGAGATTTTCACCTTAAAAATATTCTTTTTCATGATGAGAATGCAGAACCCTGTATTTTTGTAATAGATTTTGCCAGTTCCTATCTTCTGCCTCAAGCATTCGACGTTGGGACCTTTCTGGCCCAATATGACAACATGTTCTTCAACCATCGCCATATCTTCGAAAAAGTTCCTCCGCAACTTTTTCTGGAAACATATGAGAGTGAAATATTCTCCCTTCCTGTGACATTCCGGCAACAGGTGCGACTTTTTGAGACCAGGACCTATTTAAGCATTCTTTATTATTTAGCTAAAGTGAACATGGGTGACTCCGAAAATTTTTGGACGATGCTGCTGAATGCCGAAAAAGCACTGGCATCAATCTCACATTCTCAAATGGGCAACATTGAAAAATAGGCGGAAGGTGGAGTAAACGACATGGAACGCTTATTGCTCTCTTAACGGTAACAGAGGCCGGACTGTTATTTTCTATATCATAATCCTTTTATTATTTACCCAATCCGGCAAGTAGAATGAAAGTGGGTAAGAAGAACAATTATAAATGGGAGACATAACATGAACAAAGAAATCATCAAAGGCAAATGGAACCAAATTAAAGGGGAAGCCAAGATTCAATGGGCCAAACTCACTGACGACGACTTGAACGGGATAGACGGGAATTATGACAAGGTAGTCGGAAAGCTGCAGGAGAAATATGGCTATGAAAAGGATCAGGCAGAAAAAGAAGCGAACGCTTTTTTTAAAAAACACAGTGACCGATGATTTTTTTATAAGCACATAAAAAAGAATCATCTTTTTGTAACAAACAGTTTACCGGGAATAGCACGATGTTTATTCGCTGTTATTCCCCTTGTTTTTTTCATCATCCACTTTTTGAGTTTTCCGAATATGAGCATAATTTAACAGGGCGACGAAAATAGTCCCTCCCACCAGGTTGCCAAAAATCATCAGGCTTATGAACCAGAGGATCTGAGCGATCCTAAAGACATTGCTGAGTAAATAGGCAGTAACTATCTGAACTGAAGCGGTGATGGAATGATGCAGGCCACCAATGCCGATGATATAAGTAACAATATAGATGAACACAATCTGGCTTAGTGAAGATGAGGTGCCTAAGACGAGCCAGCCTCCAAGGGCCATCAGCCAGCCGGCAAGCAACGCGCTGAAAAATATTGCGCTGATATCGTGATTAACCAAATATCTGCCAACTTCTATATAACCGGCCCTGGCATTAATGACCTCTTCAGCTAAAAAAAGAAATACCGAACTAACGATCGTGCCAATGAGATTGCCGATGATAACAATCAGCCACAACCGAAACAATTTTTTTAAGCTGCCGCGATGATCCAGAATGGGATAGACAGCCGTTGCCGTGTGCTCGGTAAAAAGCTGAGCGCCGCTCATGATACAGAGCACAAAACCAAGGGGATAGACGATGGCAGTTACCAGACGTGGAGAAACAACAGAATTCAGCTCCAGCATCTGATTCTCGACGATGGCAACTGCCATGGCGGTAAAGCCGAGAATGAGGCCGGCTGCCAGGGAGGAGATGAATAGGGACAGGAATGCCTGATTCTGCTGCTTTATACCCACCGTTATTGCTTTTTCAAGAATATCGTCGGGGTGTCTCAAGGCTTCGTCGGTACGCTTGACAATTACCGGAACGAAGTCTTTATCTTCTTCCTGTCGTTCAATTTCCCGTTCGGTATGCATGATTAAATCCTATGTCAGTGACCTTTTCTGCAGTATTCAACTCCTCCCTCATTTGGGGCGAAGGCCCTCCTTTTCTTCAGTTCCTTCAAGAAAATCGGCAAACGGCTGGAGAACACCTACCGATTGACATATTACTTTAACACTTACCAGGAGCGGAAAAGCTAAAAGTGCACCGATAATTCCCCACAACCAACCCCAGAAAATAATACATAAAAAAACAAGAAGGGGGTTTATTGAAAACCGGTTTCCCAGAATCTGCGGCGTGATGAACTGCCCTTCAAGAGAGGTAATTATCAGAAAAATTACAGGGGCTGAAAGAATATGGGGAAAAGAATCAAAGGTAACAAAGGAAACCAGGGAAATGATTATAGCACTGAAAATCGCCCCAATATACGGAATAAAATTCATAAGCGCCGCCATGGTTCCCCATAAAACCGGGTTAGGCATATCAATCAGGGTAAAGACAAGCGCGACGATTATCCCAAGACAACTGTTAATTAAAGTAATAGTCATCAAATACCTGGAAATCTCCTTTTGAATAAGATGCCCCATATTGCCGGTATTGTCCTGATTTGCTAACCAAAAGATGGTTTTTATTAGAAATTCGACAAGAGTTTTACTGCTGAACAGAAAAAAATAAAGCAACACTATCGACAGGAAAAGAAAGGTCAACACCTCGGGAGTCGCGGTAAATATGGTATCAAAAAGCTTTTCGGATTTGGGCTTGACGACAAGCTGTGGAGGATTTTGTTCCACCTCGGTTATGCCGCTCACCTTTTCAGCAGCTTTTTTCATCTGTACCAGCGGTTCTTTAATTTTTCTCAGTTTTATTTCTATTTTTCTCAGGATCTGCGGAGACTGATCAAGCCATTCCTTGGCAGGGTCGGACAGGAAAACAATGCCACTGGCAAATATGGTGACGATAGTCGCCACAATAAATGCAGCTCCGATACGTTTCGGAATGTGCAGTCTTGCGAGGAAATGAATAACAGGTGTTAACAGAAGACTTAACAATGTTGCAAAGGTAATCGGAATTAGTATGACTGAGGCAAAATAACATCCAAACAACAGCAGGATTATAAAAATACCTATGAGAGAAATTTCCCCTAAGGTAAGCCTTCGAGTCGCCTGATGTTTCTTTCCTGAACAACTATTGAAAGGAAAAGCATGCTTGTTATCAGGAGATTTCATGAGTATTACACACTGAAATGTTGGTAATGAAGTAAAAAGACGAGATACAACATAGTATAGAGCAATTTCTATACCTGAAATGAAAAAATACAGTGAATTGAGAAGTAAGGCAGAAGTTACGAGTGATCTTCTATTTCGATTTCTTCCTCTCTGAAGATGACTGCATGGTTGGTTGGCCTGATTTTTCCTCCGAGATGAATGGTATACGCGTAGGTAAATTCGGCACCAAACAGCAGTATCAAAACGGAATAATACACCCAGGCCAACAAGGCCACCAAAGAGCCTGCAGCGCCATATGATTTTGTAAAATCACTATTGCCGAGGTATAAACCGATGAGGTATTTTCCCAGGACAAAGAGAACGGTAGTAATAACAGCTCCCACCCAAACATACCTCCATTGAATCCTGGCATCGGGTAAAACCATATAAATGAGGCCAAAAACCACTGCAATTATGCCATTGGAAATAACGGTATTCATTACCCAGATAAGGTTAAAAGCTAATCCGGATAAGTATTGATGTAAAAGATTTCCAAAGAGGGCGACAATTGTATCCGTGACCAGAGAGAGCAGCACCAAAAATCCCAGAACGCAAATCATCGCCAACGATAACAAACGGTTAATCACAAACTTCAGGAATTCCCTTTCAGGCTTTGGTTTAATTTTCCATATAGTGTTTATACTTTCCTGTAAGGTAACAAAAACGGTAGTGGCACTGAAAAATAAGGTTACTATACTTACTATTTTAGTCAGGTTGCTTTTTGGGGACTGGCTGATTTTATTCATAAGCCGTTCTACCTCCATTGCGCTGTCCTGACCTGCTATTTGCGATATACGGGTCAGCATTTCATTTCTGACTGTTTGATCTTCATAAAAAGAGCCAGCCACCATAACCATAATAATGGCCATGGCAGGCAATGAAAATATAGCGAAATAAGCTATTGATGAACTGTATATAAAAGGCTTATCTTTAAAAAAATTCTGTCCGGTGGTCTTGAATATCTGCCACCATTTCTTGATATTTAGTCTCATAGTTTTCTTCATAACGATTTTTCATTCTCTGGTAGACTGAAAAACATTCCACATTATGAATAAATAATTCACATTTTCAACAAACCAACAATTAAATTCCGGTACAGCAGGAAAATTCCTCTCGAAGAGGATAGGCTCTGTAATAATTCTGCCGAAGCTGCTTGCTTTTTAACCCTAAAAATATGGCATAGAATCTGCACGATATATCTCAAACGATAGCATGTAGGCTGACTACTGACTGCAACTGATGCAGAAAATTGTTATTTCATCAGGTTAACAAAAAGGAGTAAGCTATGTTAGGTTGGGCACTTGTATTTCTTATTGTTGCACTCGTTGCCGGTTTTCTCGGTTTTAGTGGAATTGCCGGAGCCGCTGCAGGTATCGCCAAAATCATATTTTTCATATTTCTCATTCTTTTGGTGATTTCGCTTTTTGCTAAAGCATTCCGGGGTAAGCCGCCATTATAATGAAATTACAAATGAAAATTACTCGTATGTTTATGACTATGAAGACTCTTGATCGGTCTCTACCCATTCTCCCTGACTACGGGTAAACAAATGGTTATCCGCTTTGCTGAAACTGTTGTTTTTCCATTCCCTGGTTTCGATAGATAATTTTCGACGATCCCCACGGACTATTTTGAAGCTGTTCGGGTAACCTTCTTCAAACCTGTTCGATATTGTGGTACCTGCGTGAGAAATAATCAGGCCATTAAGTACATGCGTGAAGGCAAAATGCACATGACCGCTGAGGATGATATCAACCCCCGCATTTTTCAGCATGGCGATCGCCATATCGCGCCTTCCGATTATATGTCGATATCTATATCCTTTCGGAATCCAGAAAGGATGGTGAGCAACGACTACACGCAGACGCTCACCCTTTTCCCTTGCCAGGTAATCGACAACTGCCGCCAGCTGGTCACTGTTGATCCGGCCCCGCGACCAATCAAAAGAATAGCCCGCTCGTCTGGCCGTATGGATACCAATGACAACAGATTCCTTATCGATCCATTTCGGTTCGAGGGTCTCCGCAATATAGCGGTACCATTTTCTCCAAGGCGCAAAAAAACGCTCGGCAAGATTATCTGCGGAAATATCATGATTGCCGGCAATCACTAAAAAAGGCCACTGCAAATTATCAAGAAACGCTCGAGCCGCCAGAAATTCACGATTACGCGCGCGCTGTGTGAGATCACCGCTTATAACCACTACTTGCGGCTGGATATCTTCAAGGTTGTGCAGCAGCCCACTGATACGCTGAGGATTCTCCCGGCCAAAATGCAGATCAGAAATATGGGCTAAAGTAAGCATGCCTCAATCACCATGTATGAAGATTTTTACTTAGCCCCTTTTCTCATTAATTCAGACGGCGTCAGGTTCAAACTTTTTGGTTGTGAACCGGGCTTGCCGACGCCTGGCAGTTTCCGGTTAATGGTTACAAACCAAGACAGAGAAAAAGCCGGCTGGCGGGAGTGTGACATCCCACCACGCCGGCGAGCGGGCGAAAAAACCTACATCTGATTTTGCCCTGCAAGGTAGATTTTTTATTGCTGTTTTGAGTGTTGATCACTCATATTTCCCTTTTTTGAATCCATGTTCATATTCATTTGACGGGTTGAATCCTGTTGACCCTGTCTCTCATCCCAGGCGGGGGATATGCCGTAATGACTGTCCAGATCGCGTCGAAAATCATTATCATTCATATCTGCCTGCTTAGGGGCTGTATCAAGTTTGTTTTGATCTACCAGAAGTTTGGCCTTATCTTCGGTAAAATTGAAGGCCTCAAGCGGCACTGCGATACCTTCTTCTTCACCAATTCCCAATACTCCGCCCTTTTGAATCGTGACATAGTTGATTCTTCCGCTTTTGGGATCAAGTTTAATATCCTGAATCTCTCCAATATCCTCACCGTTTTGAGACACTATGTCCATTCCCAGCAGCTTGCTTGCCGATAGTGCCTGAGAATTAATCTGCGAGTTCTCACTTTGATTCAATGTGGTTGCTGATTTCTGAGAATTCTGGTAATCGGTTGCTGCATATAGTGGGCTCGTCAGTGCCAGTGAGGTCATTATTGTTATCAGTGATACGGTCATCTTTTTCATTTTGTACCTCCTTGTTTTGTCGATTATGATAATCATGTACTATCCGAGTTGGATTCAATAGATATACAGACTGATGTATATTTGGATCTCTCTCGGCTCTATAATGAAGAAAGCAATTGCCGTGCCAGCATAAAAAGGAAAAACTGCCAGGAAAATTCGCCACCATTGAGGGTATTCCGGAGGTACGGCGCACAGAATTTCCAGTTTTTTAGGAAAAGATCCTGTCAAATAAGACTGTGCGGCGATGCCATCGTTATCCAAAGAACATAATTCTCACACAGATCTGTCAGGGATTTATCGCTTTTTAGGGGAGGCAACCAGGATCTTTTCCGGTGCAAAACGATATCTCAGAGGCGCACGAAGCAGAACCAGTTCTCCATCCAGAGCAACAGTAATTTTGCCCTTTCTTCGTCGGCTGAAACGTAATTCTATGCTGGTATCGATCAGCTGGTTTTCTATCCGTCTTTCCTTCTTCAAGGGATTTACTCCGAAAACCAGAGAATTCAGGACAAGGATGAATGCCTCAAAGGCGTTTTTGCAATCTACAGCAATAAGATGAAGCCCCTTTTGACCCTGTTCCTTCAACTCTCCGAAGGCCGGTAAGCCAATTATGCGCTCACCCACACCAATAAAAACCAGAGGTGTCCTCAATTGCCTGCCGGCCAGACTCACCCGGACCGACCTGAATTTCAGCAAACTGCGAAATCCTGCAATGATTGACGCCGGGTAATAATGCATACGGTTCTGCAGATATTTGCGTTTGCGCACAAAGACAGGATATGCTCCAACCGAACTGGTATTAATGAAAAGCGAGTCATTCACATAACCGACATCGATCGGCCTTGCGCTGCAATGCAATGCCACATCCAGAGCCTCAGGCGTATTTTTCGGTAAACCGACCCGCTGAGCAAAATGATTCAAGGTGCCGCCGGGTATGACGGCAAGTTCCGTTGTTGTTCCGATGCATTGCGATACTGCCAGTGCTATTGTTCCATCCCCTCCGCTGATCAGCACCCGTTTCGTTTTGTGCTGGACAGCTTTTTTGAGTATCTCCCTCATCTCTTCGGGAGTTACAGGCTTCATCCTGATGCGAACATCATCCCCTATCTCCTCCAAAACTTGTCTGGAGGTTCCTGCATCCGGATTATAATAGAGCGGAACAGGTCTTCTCGAATTTTCGGATTTTCCGATGACACCATAACTTTTCACAATACTTCGCCCAAAGAAAAGGCTTACCTCAGATAGACAGGCATCTGGTCATGCCACTTTCAGTTCCGGTATGGAACGCTTCTGTTGTGGCTCCATTATTATTTTGCCTGCCTGAATAGTTTTCTCAAAATAGAGAATTGTCTGCAGCAATCCTTGCCGCAGGGGGATTTCAGGTTGCCAGTCCAGCTTTTCTTTGGCCAGGCTGATATCGGGCTGGCGTTGGAGAGGATCATTGCTTGGTAAGGGCAGGTACTTCAGCTTTGATTTAGATCCGATCATATCAATAATGGTCAGTGCCAGTTCTTTTATGGTAAATTCTTCCGGATTGCCGATATTCACCGGACCTGTAAGCTCGTCTGAACTATTCATCAGGCGGATAAACACCTCGATCAGATCGTCCACATAACAAAACGATCGTGATTGTGACCCATCGCCATAAATTGTCAGTGGCTTTCCCTGTAATGCCTGGATAATGAAATTGGAGACCACCCGGCCGTCATTGGGATGCATCCGGGGGCCGTAGGTGTTGAATATCCGTGCGACCTTGATGCGTAACCCATGTTGCCTGTGATAATCAAAAAAAAGGGTCTCTGCACAGCGTTTGCCCTCATCGTAGCAGGAGCGTACGCCGATAGGATTGACATTTCCCCAATAGTGTTCCTGCTGGGGATGCAGCTGCGGATCACCATAGACCTCGCTGGTCGAGGCCTGGAAAATTTTAGCTTTGACCCTCTTTGCCAGTCCCAGCATATTAATGGCGCCATGCACACTGGTTTTGGTGGTCTGCACGGGATCCTGCTGGTAATGCACCGGTGAGGCGGGGCAGGCAAGATTGTATATTTCGTCGATTTCAAGATAGAGGGGAAAGGTCACATCGTGTCGAATAACCTCAAAATGTGGACAGTCAGTGAGATGAATAATGTTATCCCTGCTGCCGGTAAAAAAATTATCAACACAAAGTACCTCATTGCCATCTTTCAGCAATCTCTCGCACAGGTGTGAACCAAGAAATCCTGACCCACCGGTAACTAATATTCGTCCTCGAGTTGATGATTTCATTGTAGAATGCCTCCCTGTGGGAATGATCAATTTGTTTGGTCGAGACTGCATCTTCTATTTGCAGATAATATGCCAACCTATTAACCAAAGTTGATGGCGTCCTATAAAATCCTTATAACCTTCGCCATTCAACTTAACACGCTGCCTGCGATGCAAAATTGGTTGGCGGATCAATCATCCTGTCCTGCCGTAATGGAAAAATCCTGTCCTGTAGGATTGATGGAGCAGCAGTACTTTTATCTTTTTTCTTTTCTCTGAATGGTCGAGTCGTCAAGGTCCGTACTTGATTGAAAATATTGTATATTTTTGTCCTTTGGCCGCTGAAGATTATCCTCTAAGTTCATACTGAATTAATTACTTCCCCCAAATTTTTTCCCCATGCCGGCAGACAAATTTTAGTCACTTTTGCTGTTGGTATAATTGTTGCTATGAGAACTGTTAAGCCATATCTAGAGCTGTCACTTAAACTGGCAATGAGGTGAATTATGGGCGAAACTGTTTTGATTACCGGCGGTGCCGGTTTTATTGGTTGCCACCTGGCCAATCGTCTCCTGCAGGAAGGATACAGGGTCAGAGTGCTCGATAATCTGGACGAGCAGGTCCATGGCAAGAATGGCTGGCCTGCTCATCTGCCAGACCAGGTGGAGCGCGTCCATGGTGATGTGCGGGATTTTGAGCGGATACGAGACGCGCTGCAGGGCGTGGATGCGGTTTTTCATCTGGCCGCGGCAGTCGGTGTCGGTCAGAGTATGTATCAGATTAATCATTACACTGATGTCAACAATCGAGGTACAGCGGTTCTGCTGGAATGCCTGGCACAACAACCTGTCAAAAAGCTGGTGGTTGCCTCGAGCATGAGCGTCTATGGCGAAGGGCTTTACAGGGACCGTCATGATCGCCTGCACACGCCGACCGGCCGCAGCAATGCAAGCCTGAGGGCCGGGAGTTGGGAATTGCTGCATGAAGGCCAGGCGCTGCAGCCGGTGCCCACGCCCGAGACCAAGACAATCTCTCCGAGTTCTGTCTATGCCCTGTCAAAATATGACCAGGAACGAATGAGCCTGATGATAGGGGAAGCATACAACATGCCCACGACCGCCCTGCGTTTTTTCAATATATACGGACCATGGCAGTCATTGTCCAATCCATATACCGGGGTTCTGGCCATCTTCGCTTCCCGTTATCTGAATGGCCGACCGCCGGTAATCTTTGAGGATGGACGGCAAAGGCGCGATTTTGTCAGTGTCCATGATATTTCCAGGGCCTGTGTCTCAGCTCTGGAAAGCGATAAAGCCACAGGAGAAGTTATCAATATCGGCAGCGGTCGCGATTACACTGTTTATGAAATAGCTCTGAAAGTTGGTGAGATAATGGGCTGTGCAGAGATGCAGCCGCAGATTACCGGCAATTATCGCACAGGTGATATCCGCCATTGCTTTGCCGATATCGACAAAGCTGCCGCGGTTCTCGATTATCAGCCGCAGATCGACCTGGCCGACGGCCTGGCGGAACTGGGGGCCTGGCTGAAAGAACAGGCGGCGGAGGATCGGCTGGATGTCATGCGCGAAGAACTTTCGAGCAGGGGGTTGAGTATATGAACGAGCAGAATGCCATCGTGCAGGCAGAGCGTCTGGGCATAGTAGAATGGCTTAAACCCGGCGAATATGACCACGTGGAAGAAACACTGCAGCTGCTGCGATACCTCGATATCCGATATTTAAGAACCGGTCTGTCGTGGGCCGACTGGCATACGCCCGATGGCAAAAAGTGGTTTGACTGGCTGATCCCTCGGGTGGCCGGGGAGGTTGAGCTGCTGCCCTGCTTTACCTATACTCCGCCTTCGCTCGGTATTGAAGCAAAAACATCTTCTCCGCCGCGCAGACCGAAAGATTATGCCGATTTCATAGATGTAATGATTACCAGGTACGGTCGCTATTTTAACTGGCTGGAACTGTGGAACGAACCGAACAATATCAACGACTGGGACTGGCAGCTGGATCCGGACTGGAGCATTTTTACGGAAATGATCGGGATGGCTTCACACTGGGCAAGACACCGAGGGAAAAAGACGGTCCTCGCCGGCATGTGCCCAACGGATCCCAATTGGTTGAATATCCTCTGTTCGCGAGGGGCGTTAACACATATAGATGCCGTAGGACTGCACGGTTTTCCGGGAACCTGGGAGTTCAGCGGCGAAAGCTGGGCCGACAAAGTGGCCAGGATAAAAAAGGTTCTGGCAACGTACCAGTATTCGCCGGAATTGTGGCTGACCGAAGTAGGCTATTCCACCTGGCGCTATGACGATATCAACCAGATAAAAGCCCTGCTTGAAGCTGTCGATGCGCCGGTACAGCGAATGTACTGGTATTCCGCCCTTGATCTTCATCCCCATCAGGATCATCAGGATGGCTTCCATGAGGATGAACGGCATTATCATTTTGGACTTAAGGCTGCGGATGGTTCTGCCAAGCTTATATACAGGATCTGGCAGAAGAGCGGACTTGAAGGTCTGCGTGCCCTGACCGACTGCATCGGCGAAAGAGGTGCCGAACTCAACCGTAAGCCTCTGCATATAGTGGGTGAAACAGATGGACGGGTGCGACAACCTGAAAAAAAAGTGGTGCTGCTTACCGGTGGAGCGGGATTTATCGGCACCAATGTTGCCGAGCGTCTTATGAAGCAGGGAGAAACTGTACTTATCTTTGATAACCTGGGGCGTCCCGGGGTGGAGCGCAATCTTGAATGGCTCTGTTCCACATACGGCAGCCAGGTGCAAGTGGAAATTGCCGATGTGCGAAACGCCCACCTGGTACGCGATGCCGTACGCAGGGCCTCGATGATCTATCATTTTGCCGCCCAGGTAGCGGTGACTACCAGCCTTACCAAACCTCTGGAGGATTTTGACATCAATGTGCGCGGCACCCTGAACATTCTGGAGAGCTTGCGGGAGATGCAGGTCCCTCCACCCTTGCTGTTTACTTCGACCAATAAGGTTTACGGCGCCCTGGAACAGGTGACTTTAGAGACGTTGACAGAACGCTACCAACCGGCCCACCGCCGGTTTAAAGAGGGTATCGACGAAAAGTATCCGCTCGATTTCCACAGTCCATATGGCTGTTCCAAGGGATCGGCGGACCAGTATGTTCTCGATTATGTCAGATCCTATGGGCTCCAGGCGGTTGTCTTCAGAATGAGCTGTATCTATGGACCGCATCAGTTTGGCAATGAGGATCAGGGTTGGGTTGCTCACTTTCTCATTCAGGCCATGAACGATCAGCAGTTGACCCTGTATGGCGATGGCCGACAGGTCCGGGATATCCTGTTTATCGACGACTTGGTGCAGGCGATGCTTGCAGCGCAGGAAAACATGGCTGCTCTTTCCGGCAGAGCCTTCAACATCGGTGGCGGGGCTGCCAACAGTATCAGTCTTCTGGAACTGCTCCGGGCGATTGAACAACTCAGCGGCAGAAAATGCAGCTATTCCAGGGCGGACTGGCGGCAGGGCGACCAGAAGTATTATGTTGCCAACAGCAGGTTATTTCAATCCCTGACCGGCTGGCGACCTACTGTCGATATCACCAGTGGTCTTGCGCAACTGTATCAATGGGTGGAAGAGAATGTGCTTGCTTCCCCGCCCGGTGAATTTTTCCCCTTGCCGCTGCCCGATGAGGTTCTGGACGATGTGCTTATCCGTTAACAGTGCCGGTAGAGCAGAGTCGTCTGCGCTGCCGGAGGCTACGCAGGCCGTTCTGGCAGGGCCAAAGAATTTTGTGGTAAAGCAGCAGGTGATTACCGCTTACTCCGACAGACTCCTGATCCGGGTGGACGGCTGCGGGGTATGTGCGTCCAGCCTGCCGGTCTGGCAGGGCCGCCCATGGTTTATTTACCCCCGCGCCGACGGTGTGCCCGGTCATGAAGGTTGGGGAGAAATTGTCGGCATCGGCGACGGGCTCAATCGCTCCAACCTGTCCTCTCAGCTTGATTGCGGCCAGAAAGTAACCTTTCTCTGTGATACTGCCTTTGCCTCTTATGTCGCTGTAGCACCTGAAAATATAGTGCCGTTGCCGCCCGTTTTGCACGACCGGCCCTTTCCCGGTGAGGCTGTTGGTTGTGCTATGAATATCTTTCGCCGTGCCGATATGAGTGCCGGTCAGTGGGTGGCCGTCATCGGCGCCGGTTTTCTCGGCCTGCTGCTGGTGCAACTGGCGGTTGCCGCGGGGAGCAGGGTTGTGGTGCTGACCAGACGCCCGATGGGGCGCGAACTGGCAAAAAAATTTGGGGCATTGGAATGCTTTGATACGGATGACTGGTGGGGTAATGGACAAAAAGTCATGGCCCTGACTAAGGGACGTGGCTGTGAGCGGGTGATTGAGGCAACCGGCCTGCAATTTGCCCTCGAGCTGTCCACCCAGATCATCGCCGAATATGGCAGGCTGGTGATCGCCGGATATCATCAGGACGGACTGCGCCAGGTGAACATGCAGCAATGGAACTGGCGGGCGATCGACGTCATCAATGCTCACGAACGAGACCCGAAGCGCTGTGTGCAGGGAATAGTCGACGGCATTGACGCTGTCCAGACGGGCCGAATTGACCTGGATGCTTTATTGACTCATCGGTTCAGTCTTGCCGGACTCAACGACGCCTTTCGGATGCTGGAGGAACGCCCTGAAGGCTTCATTAAAGGATGGGTGCAGCTATGAACAGCGTGACAATGTGTGCAAACAATCGGGCGGAAAAAAAAGTGGCAGCGAGGAGGCCCAGGCTCGGGTTTATCGGCACCGGCTGGATCGGCAGAATGCGTCTTGAGGCTCTGGCGGCGGCGAATTTCGCCGATGTCTGCGCAGTCTGTGATATTTCACTTGAAGCTGCCACCGCTGCCGCCGCTCTTACCCCTGATGTGGTCATCTGTGACTCCCTCGCCGGACTCAACGAGCTTCAGCTCGATGGCCTGGTTGTCGCCACGCCAAGCGCCATGCATGCCGAACAGTGTCTGCAGGCACTTACCCTTGGGCGGGCTGTATTTTGTCAGAAACCGCTCGCCCGGACTCAAGTGGAGACGCGACAGGTGGTGGATGCCGCCCGCCGCGCCGATAAATTGCTGGCGGTCGATTTTTCTTATCGATATCTTTCCGGGATGGAGCGGCTGCGCCAGATGATAGCAGGAGGGGAACTTGGTGAAATATTTGCCGCAGAGTTGGTCTTTCATAATGCCTATGGACCTGATAAACAGTGGTTTTATGATGTCAGCCTCGCCGGCGGCGGCTGTGTCATGGATCTTGGCATCCATCTGGTGGATCTTACCCTTTGGCTTTTGGGGAAAGGGGAAATAGGACAAGTATCGAGCCGATTGCTGCACCAGGGAAAAAAAATTGTCCCCCCCTGCACAGTTGTCGAGGATTATGCCACCGCAGAATTCAACCTGAATAACTCCAATGTGCGGCTGTGCTGTTCCTGGCATTTGCATGCAGGTTGTGATGCGGTTATTGAAGCACATTTTTACGGCACCAGGGGCGGCGGACTGCTACGCAATGTCAATGGATCCTTTTATGATTTCGAGATCTACCGCTGCAATGGCACCGACCGCCAGCTGCTCGGCGGCTATCCGGACAGCTGGGGCGGGCGCGCCCTGATCGACTGGGCTGCCCGGCTTGCCTCGGAGAGCAGCGGCTATGATCGGGAGATCGAGCAGGTGGTGACTGTAGCCGAAATAATAGACAGGATCTACCACCGATGAGACTGCTGCTGACGGCGGACCCGATCGGGGGCGTCTGGAGCTATGCCGTTGATTTATGCCGTCTGCTGGCAACCGAGGATGTGCACATCGCCCTGGCTACCATGGGCAGGCGGCTTAGCAGAGATCAGTACCGGCAGCTTGAACGACTGCACCATGTCCAGCTGTATGAAAGCGACTATCGATTATGCTGGATGGAGGATCCCTGGGACGATGTCGAAACGGCCGGTCAGTGGCTGCTGGCTATTGCCGAGGATTTTCGTCCGGATATCGTTCATCTCAACGATCTCGCCCATGGCGACCTCGACTGGCAGGTCCCGGTGCTTCTGGTCGGTCACTCATGCGTTCTATCCTGGTGGCAGGCGGTTAAAAAAGAACCGGCTCCCCATAAGGAATGGCGGCGGTACTATGACCGGGTGCGTGCGGGCGTGCAGGGGGCGACAATGCTTGCCGCCCCTTCAGAGGCGATGCTCGCCTCGCTTCTCCACTACTATGGTCCGGTGACAGCCTCCTGCGTCCTCGCCAACGGCAGTGATTTACTCTCACCGGCAGCACCGTCGACAGATGTGCCCAGGCAAGAGTTGATTTTTGCTGCAGGCAGAATCTGGGATGAAGGCAAGAATCTTCGCTTGCTCACAGCCGTCGCTCCGCAGCTTGCATGGCCGGTGTATGTGGCCGGAGAGCAGGGCGATGGCGGGAGTTGGCGGATGGCACTTGACAACGTCCGGCTGACAGGATTTTTGCCGCAGGAAGTGCTGGCCTGCTATTTAGCACGCAGCGCCATCTTCGCGGCTCCCGCCCTCTATGAACCCTTTGGGCTTGCTATCCTGGAAGCGGCACGTTCCGGCTGTGCATTAGTTCTCGGTGACATTGCCAGTCTGCGGCAGATATGGGAGGGAGCTGCCTGTTTTGTCGATCCGACGAGCCGGGACAGCCTGCACCGGACGCTGAACGATTTGATCGAGCATCCGGACCGGCGGCAACGAATGGCCGAACTTGCCCGGCAGCGGGCGGAATTATATACCGGCAGCCGAATGCTGGCCGCATATCGCCGCTGCTATGACCTGCTGTCTGAAAAATCATACGTCAAACAGCAGAACTAAACCACGGGAGTTTTAAGATGCGCTTCAGCCTTTTCTATCATTCGATCGTCTCGGACTGGAACCATGGCAACGCCCATTTCCTGAGAGGAGTCGTCAGTGAACTGCAGACCCGCGGCCACCAGGTAACCGTCTATGAGCCGAACGATAGCTGGAGCAGGGAAAACCTCGTCAAGGAGCAGGGGACGACTCCACTCGCCGAGTTCCGCAGGATATATCCGCAGCAGCGCAGTATCCGGTACACGCCTCTACTGGATCTGGAAAAAGTGATTGACGGGGCGGATGTTATCATTGTCCATGAATGGAATGAGCCGTGGCTGGTCAATGGACTCGGCAGACTGCATAACAGCCTGCAAAAAAATGGTACTGCCGGTCATCGCCTGAAGCTGTTGTTTCACGATACCCACCATCGCGCCGTAAGTGACAGCTCATGGCTGAGACGGTTCAGGCTCGATTATTACGACGGCATCCTGTCCTTTGGGCAGGTGCTCAGTGATATTTACCGGAACCATGGCTGGAGTAAGTCGGTCTGGACCTGGCATGAGGCCGCGGACACCAATGTTTTTTACCCCCGGCAGCCCGACCCGCAAAAGCCGGGCGGGGATCTGGTCTGGGTGGGTAACTGGGGCGATGAAGAACGGAGCCGGGAACTCCATGAGTTCCTGATTGAACCGGCCCATGTACTGGGTCTGCAGTGTCATGTATACGGCGTCCGTTATCCACTGGAAGTGCTGCGCCAGCTGCACAAAAAAAATATCGATTATTGTGGCTGGACGGCTAATTTTCATGTCCCCCAGATTTTTGCCGGGCATCGGGCAACCGTGCATATCCCCAGGCATTATTATGCGACGAAACTTCCCGGCATTCCAACTATTCGGCCATTTGAGGCCCTGGCTTGCGCCATTCCTCTGGTCACCGCTCCCTGGCAGGACAGCGAGAATTTATTTCAGCCCGGCCTCGATTTTCTGGTGGCAGGAGACGGCCGCGAGATGCAGAGTCATCTACGGTCTATACTCAACGACCGCCCATTTGCGGAGCAGCTGGCAGCACATGGCCTGGCCACCATCCGTGCCCGACATACCTGCGCTCACCGCGTGAAGCAGCTCCTGCAGATTCTCGCTTCCCTCGGTGCCGCCAGTTCTTGTCCAAGGCAGGATCGTTCTGCATTATTCACTTCAGACGTGGTGAACTGACTCAAGCATAAGGAGATACTTTCATGGCTTTTACCAAACGACTGCAGGTTGCTTTTTTCGGCTCCAGCCTGGTTTCCTGTTACTGGAATGGTGCGGCAACATATTACCGGGGCATCATCAAAGCCCTTGCCGAGCGAGGGCATCAGGTGGTTTTTTACGAGCCGGATGCCTTTGATCGGCAGCAGAACCGGGATATGGCCGATCCGCCATGGGCAAAGGTGGTGGTATATGATGCCGATCAAGAAAGTGCCAGGCAGGCGCTTCTGGCGGCGCAGGGGGCGGATATCATTATAAAGGCAAGTGGAATCGGCGTCCTTGACGACTGGCTGGAACAACAGGTGCTTACCCTGCGCAGCAACCGAAGCCATATCAACACCGTCCGCATTTTCTGGGATGTGGATGCCCCGGCCACCCTGGAGCGGGTCAATCGGAATGAGAAAGATCCCTTTCGTCCGTTGATTCCCGTGTATGATCTGATTTTGACCTATGGCGGCGGCCAACCGGTGATCGATGCCTACAGCGCCCTTGGTGCCCGTCTCTGCCGACCGATTTACAACGGACTTGATCCGGACAGTCATTTTCCCGTCGCAACGGATCAACGCTTTGCGGCGACGCTGGGTTTTCTCGGCAACCGGTTGCCGGATCGAGAGGAGCGGGTGCGAGAATTTTTTTTCAAGGTCGCTGAGGCGATGCCCGAAGCAGAATTTATCCTCGGCGGCAGCGGCTGGCAGGAGCATGCCCCGCAGTTGCAGAATTTGCGATATCTCGGCCATGTGCCGAGCGGAGACCATAATGCCTTTAACTGCACGCCATTGGCGGTACTGAATATCAACCGGTCGAGCATGGCCGAGAACGGCTTCTCTCCGCCAACAAGAATTTTCGAAGCCGCCGGGGCCGGAGCCTGCCTGATCACCGACTACTGGCAGGGGATAGACCAGTTTCTGCTGCCCGGACAGGAAGTGCTGACGGCCGAAAACGGCAATGAAGTCATTGATCAACTGCGTAACCTGACGCCGGCAAAGGCCAGGGCGATCGGCGAGGCGGCACGACAGCGGGTGCTGGCCGAACACACCTATCACCACCGGGTGGCGGAACTGGAGACGATTCTTGAGTCCTTCTTTCTCCCCGTTCCGTCAGCAAAAAATCCTCCACCTGGCAAATATTCAGCCAAGGAGAGCAAATGATGCGGCCGCTTGATATCTGTGTCTTTGGACTGTCGATCACCTCATCATGGGGCAACGGCCATGCTACCACCTATAGGAGTCTGATCAAGGCACTGGCCCGGCGTGGGCACAGAATACTGTTTTTCGAAAGAGATGTTCCCTGGTATGCAGAAAATCGTGATCTGGCCAACCCGCCTTATTGCCGAACCATCCTCTATCGCACCCTTGACAAACTTACTCCCTGGCGGGAAATTATCGCCCAGTCCGACCTGGTGATCCTCGGTTCATATGTGCCTGAGGCGGATCTGTGTGCGAAATGGCTGAAAGAACTGACTCCCGGCTGCCTGGTATTTTATGATATCGATACCCCGGTCACCCTGGCCAAGATGGCTCGGGGTGATTTTGAATACCTTCATCCGCAAATGATTCCTGATTTTGACATGTACTGGTCTTTTACCGGCGGCCCGATCCTGGCCAGGCTGGAGAGGGAATATGGAGCGAGGCGTGCACTGCCGCTCTATTGCTCGGTCGACACCGACCTTTATTATCCGGCGGCAGGTGAAGGTTGTGGTGATATTATCCTGGGGTATCTGGGGACCTATAGTATTGATCGTCAGCCAACAGTGGATGAACTGCTCCTGCAACCGGCGCACGCTCTCAGTGCGGCAAGGTTTATCATAGCTGGTGCCAAATATCCGCAGAACAGGCACTGGCCGGAGAATGTGCGCTGGATAAGCCATCTTGCTCCGGCGCAACATCGGGATTTTTATAATGCCCAGCGCTTTACCCTCAATGTTACCAGGACAGATATGATCGAGGCCGGATATTCACCGAGCGTAAGGCTCTTTGAAGCGGGTGCCTGCGGTACTCCGGTAATAAGCGATTTCTGGCCCGGCCTGGATTCATTTTTTACCATTGGCAAAGAAATACTCGTTGCCCGCAATCGACACGAGGTGCTGGAATATCTGGCGCTGCCCGAAGACCTCCGCCTTGATATCAGCCGCTCTTTTCATGAAAGAGTACTCGCCGGACACACCTCGGAGCACAGGGCGATGGAGGTGGAAAACTACTGTAAACAGGCGCTGTCGATGCCATCTCGCGGCGGTGCGGATTGACCGGGAGTGTGTATGTCTACTACTATTTCCAGGCAGATAGAACAATTAGGACCCTGGTTTCATAATCTTCACCTGCCCGACGGCTCTAAAACAGCGCCGAACCACGAGCTTGGTGATTTTCCACGGTATAAATGGCTGCAGATTCTGCCCTATGTGCCGGAACACCTGGATGGCTGGACTGTCCTGGATATCGGCTGCAATGCGGGCTTTTACAGCTTTGCCCTGGCCGATAAAGGTGCGAAGGTAACCGCCATTGACTGCAATGAACACTATCTGAAACAAGCCCGCTGGGCAGCAGGATTTTTTACCCCAAGGGGGACGATCGAATTTAGGCGGGCAACCATCTATCAATTGGCACAAGAACGCAGAGAGTACGATCTGGTGTTGTTCATGGGAGTCTTCTATCACCTCCGTTACCCTCTGCTGGCTTTGGATCTTGTCCGCAGCTGCTGTCGGAAGAGATTTATTTTTCAGACCATGACGGTACCCGATGATACTGTTTATCAGGTCAAGGACGATTATCTATTGGAAGAGAGGGTGCTTATGAATCAATCCGGCTTTCCGAAAATGGCCTTTATTGAACATAACATCGCCGGCGATCCAACCAACTGGTGGCTCCCTAATCATGCCGGAGTCGAGGCCATGCTTCGCTCGGCGGGTTTCAGTGATATCCAGCGTATCGGCCATGAAATATATTGCTCAATATGTGATGTACCACCAAACGATATGGTGGTGGAGGAGCTTCATTCGGTTTTCGACCAAATATCCAGGTAATGCTGTCCAATAATAACGGATGATGTCCAGCACCAGAAGACAGAAACCGATCAATCCAGACCAGATAATTTCCAGAAAAATTTTCGGTCCTGCCTGACAGCCTGAGCTGACTTCAGGCAGGAAAACAACAAAAAAATCCATTATAATCCGGAGGTAATTATGGCTAAATCAGAAGGCGGTGCATCTCCCGTAACTATAGCAAAATATCTGAAGGGATTGGATTTCCCTGCTAAAAAAAAGGACCTGATCAACCATGCAAAGCAGAATAAGGCAGAAGATTCTGTTCTGAGCGAACTGAAGAAGATGCCGGAACATGAATATCATACGATGGCTGATGTCATGAAGGAATATGGAGGAAAACAGTAGTCCTGGTAGAGCTTTTTAGCTCCGGGAGAATGCCTTTCTCCCGGAGCCTCCTCAGTCCCTGGAAATAAACCTGCGCCATTCCTTACCGATAATCAACCGGGCGCCGCGGGTATAAGTGAGATAGGACCAGGCCCATTGAAATAATACCTGGATCCGGTTGCGAAAGCCGGACAGATAATAAATATGAACCACCAGCCAGGTCCACCAGGCCACCATACCACTCAAGTGGTAACCATGGATTTCGGTAATTGCCCGGCGCTTGCCGATAGTAGCCATCTGTCCCTTGTCCCAGTAATGAAAAGGTTTTCGCGTCTTGCCCTGCAGTTCATCCCGCAGCAGTCGACCGAGATATCGGCCTTGCTGCAGGGCTACGGGAGCTATACCGGGCAGGGGACAATTCTGCTTATCGACGGCATAGGCTTGATCGCCAATTATAAAGATATTGGGATGCTCGGGAAGAGACAAATCAGCTTCGACTTTAATCCGGCCCATACGGTCCTTCTCACCGGGCAGCCTGTCGTTCAAGGCAGCCGCCTTTACCCCCGCCGCCCAAAGTACGGTGGCGGCACGGATGCGTTCATTGCCCACCTCTACTTCCTCGGCGGTAATCCGGCTTACCCGGCTGTTGATCCAGACCTGCACACCCAGTCGTTCCAGGTCTTTTACAGCATGTCGGCGCGAGGCTTTGCTGAAGGTTGGCAAAATGGTTGGCCCTGCTTCAATCAGAATAATGCGGGTAAGAGCCGGATCGATATGGCGAAAATCACGGGTCAGGGTGTAGCGGCTCATCTCCCCGAGAGCCCCAGCCAACTCAACTCCGGTTGGACCTCCGCCGATGACTATGAATGTCTGCATTTGTTTCTGTCTATCGAGGTCGTCAGTTTGTTCCGCCTGTTCGAAGGCTGTCAATACGCGGCGGCGGATCTCCGTCGCCTGTTCGATGGATTTCAGTGACGGGGCATACTCTTCCCACTCCTCGTGGCCAAAATAATTTTCCTCTACACCGCATGCCAGTACCAGGTAATCGAAGGTGTATGTATTACCGGCTTCAGTTGTCACTGTCTGGTTGTCCACATCCACATCCTCCACCTGGGCCTGCAGAACCCGGAGGTTTCGCTGTCCTGAGAGAATGGATCGAATCGGGACGGCAATGTCCGCCGGCGATAATACCGCCATCGCCACCTGATATAAGAGGGGTTGGAAGAGATGATGGTTTCTGCGGTCGAGCAGGGTAATATCGACTTCAGAACTGTTTTTCAATGATTTGGCTACATTGAGGCCTCCGAAGCCTCCGCCGACGATGATGATCCGCTTGTTCATAAGGGCAGTCAGTTGTTATGGCTGATTGGAAAGGTAATTGGAGGTGCCCTCAAAAAAAGGCAGATCAATAATCGAGACTGATGAGACTGATGGTGCAAGGCATCGGCCATTCCAGCCGATGCCTTGCAAAGAGGCTGTTGTCACAGCCTCTTTGCTGGAATTTTCTCCAACCTTATACGGTTGTAGGTTTGTTGTGGCTTATATCATAAGCTCTCCAGGCTGCGAGAATGACGACAACCAACCCGGTAAGCCAGAGATTGGTCGCGACCTGCAGGGGGAGAAAAAATCCGGACAATATCAGCCACAGTCCAAGAAGCCCATTAACGTAACCCTGCCACTTCTTTCGAGGAGTCCAGAAACCGAATATGGCAATAATAATGCCGACAATAAAAAAGTTAACGGCCACATTGGCATTCTGAACAAAAGACGAAATAAATGCCCAGGCTCCAACAATTATGTTTATCCATGCTTGCCACATAACGTACCTCCTTGTGTTAAAACCCATGTAAATGAGCCTGATCAGGCTCTCAGTCAAATATTTATTGACCTTAATATTAAAAAAGCAAATCTTGTGCCAAAGGAATGAATGCCAAAAAATAGAATGGGGAGGCGCATCATGATCAAGGAATTGAAAACTGCGACAGTTGCTCTATTTCTTATTTTAAGCTTACAGATGTTTGCCTGTATCGCTGTGCATGCTTCGGGAGAAGGGCAAATCCAGTCGAAAAGTGGTCCAGCTTCGACCGATCTCTACGACATGGACTCATCCCGATTCTTTCAGCTGGCAAAAGTGGAGGATAAAATTGATCTCCGGCACATCAATAACAGCCTCCTCTCAGCTGCCATTTTCCATGAAACCAACATAAAACGTCAAGAACATGGCAAAGCACCGCTCAGCCACCTCCCCCGCTTAGATGAAGCAGCGAGAATACATGCACAGGATATGGCTGAAAATGAGTATGTGGCTCATGTTAATCAGAGAGAGCAGGAGCTTCGAACGCCGCTTAAACGAGTTCGGGAGGTGGGACTGAAGGATATTCGTTTTGTGGCTGAAAACGTGGCATCACATTTTGGAATACAGTATGAGCCGGGAAAGATCGTATTCCCTGAGAAGAAGGATGGTGACACCGAATACTACTATCAACCGGGAGGCAAACCTATTGCCAATCATACCTTCCGTTCATTCGCCGAAAGTCTTTTGGATGAATGGATGAACTCACCGGGACATCGTAAAAATATACTTTCCGGGCAACCGAAATATCTTGGAACAGGCTGCTCAGTTGATGAAGATGACAAGGGAATGGCAAAATTCTATTGCGTGCAGCTCTTTTTCGACAGGTTTGGGGGCTGATGGCTTTGCTTGTTTACCATCATCATGTTTTTTTGATACTTGCGAGAGCTGCGGCGATTCGAGTTGGCGCATTCGGTCGGGCATACATTTGCTTCATGTACCTGCGAAGCTGTGGAAAGTCACTGAGTAATTGGACCTCGTTGGCCCAATCGAGAGTGTAGGCACACACGAAGTCGACGACCGTCACACCCTTGCCAACGATAAAGTCACGCCCCTGCATATGGCCCTCTATTACCGCTGCCATGGCCAGAAAATCCTGACGGGCCAGGGTGATTTCCGCTGCAAGGCGCAGGGGTTTGGGATACAGGGAGCTATGCCGCGCGATGCGCCATAACGGTTGCTCCAACTCCGTGGCCGTAAACAAAAGCCAACGATTGACTTGAGCTCTATCCTTGAGGTCTGTGGGAAGAAATCCTTTTTCAGGGTACTTCTCCGCCAGGTAAAGCACTATCGCAACCGATTCCGTCAGCACCAGGTCACCGTCAACGAGCACAGGTATTTTGCCGGCGGGATTGATCTTAAGAAACTCCGGCTGACGGTTTTCGCCGGTCACAAGGTTGACGGTCACAGACTCGTAATCCACACCCAACTCCTGAAGCGTCCACCGGACCCGGATTGAACGCGCAGGAGGAAATTCGTATAACCGCATGATTTTCTCCATTTTCTTCTCCTGAATCACGACAAGAGCGACTGCCGAAGTGTGATTGCGCACCCGGACTTATTCTTATCACTATATTCATCTTCTTGATTGATACCACATGGCCCCCTTCGCCGATCAAAAGTGTAAGATCGCTACAAGAGCTTGAACAAAAAATGGTTGGGCGGCTGTCGAAAACGCCGGTTGCCAAACGACTAAGGATGTAGGACAACTTCAACAAGAGGAGATAGTGCCATGAAATTCATGATGTTAATGATTCCCGCCGTTTACCATGGTAACAAGAAGCTGGACCCGAACTTCACCCCCGATCCGAAGATGATCGAGAAAATGACAAAATACAACGAGGAACTCGGCAAGGTGTGCAAGATTAATGATTTGAATGGCTTGCACCCGCTGTCCACCGGCGCGCGCGTGAACTTCACAAAAGGAAAAACCATTTTGACCGATGGGCCTTTCATTGAGGCCAAGGAAGTACTCGGCGGCTATTGGATACTCGAAGCGCCCTCAAAAGAAGAGGTGGTCAAATGGGCACAAAAGTGTCCCGCACAGGAAGGCGATATCATCGAAGTCCGGGAAATTTTTGACTTCGAGACGAAATAAAAGACAACGAAGAAACACCTTCAGTGAACGCCGTTTATATCAGCCGGGCTGCTTTGGGGATACATCCAATATTTTTACCGGCTGGTCAAATGTCTTCCAGCCATGCCACATTCCTGCCGGGATGAAGTAGCAGTCGTCAGGCTGCAGTAATCGGCGTTCTTCACCAACGAACATCTCAATTTGACCTTCTATGACAATACCGCACTGGTCGAATGGGTGCTGGTGGCCGGTATCTTCTTCTGCCGGATCTACCTGCATGATTACCATAACCAGACTCTCGCCGATCTCTGCCTTGCTCCTGATGCCCGGTCTGAATGCTTCCAGCTTCAGGGTCCTTGAATTCCAAAAAGCCATTTTTTTCCTCTCTTTTCAATGTAGGGTCAATGTTTATTAACTGGGAGACTGAAAAATTCCCTTGCATTGTTACAGGTTATTTTTTCCAAAACATCGCGAGAGATAACTGCCTTCTTCAATATTTTAAGTTCTCTATCCCAGGCATATGGAATATTAGGAAAATCTGATCCATACATGACCCTGTCCGGTCTGTAACTGCCAAGGTCAATGCCCCCTTTGATCGGAAAATATTCCCCAATAGCCATCGTCGTATCCAGCCAGAGATTATCATATTTTTCAATGAGTTTCCGGTATGCTGAAGTCTCATCAAATCCCAGGTGGGGGACACATATTTTCAAGTCCGGGAAATCCTGTACAATACGCTCCAGTTTTTCTGCACTGCAAATTAAAAATGGATCACAACGGTAGGCAGTGCTTTTCGGTTGTCTTCCAACATGCATGACAACGGGTTTATTATGTGCCCGGCAGCACTCATACAGGCAATTCATATCATCACTGTTCATGTCGAAGCATTGGACATGAGCGTGTAATTTCAGACCTCCTAATCCTAAAGCAAAAGCCTCCTGCAATATCCCTTCGGCATTTTTTTCACCAGGATATACGGTGGCCATCCCGGTGACTCTATTGTCGAACTCGATGCATTTTTCCGCCATATACTTGTTCAACCCGTTGGCAATCCCTGGTTTATGGGCGTACTGCAATGCAATGACATGCTGGACACCGTGGGATAGCAGAAATGCAAGCACCTGGGAAGATGTCATCTGGTATCTAATGTGCCAGCCATTCTGGTCAAACCATTTCCATACAGCAGAAAAGTAGTTGTGGGGAAAAATATGTACATGGGCGTCAATAACGGCGGGAAGTCCAGAGGGAACCCTCGCATCTTCCTGATCATTAATTGATGGCATATTGGGTTGTAACATTTTGACAACAATGACAGATATTAAATGATTATATTAACTTGAGTCTCATTTTTTCATGAACTCAACAACAGTAAAAGAAGAAAAATACCAGTCACCATCTGTTTTATCCATGGTGATTTCTATTTCATAAGCATCGGTGAACTGTTCATCAACAATTTTGCCATCTATACGGAGGGTGGTTGTGACTTCAGCCCTGTTGTCACCTGTAATATCGATAATAGTATCATGAAAGCTGAAACTGGTGTTGGCGAGCCTCTTCTTCATCATGAGAAGACGATCAGTGAGTTCCTTTTGATTGAATTCCCGGTCGATTTTAAACGATTCAATTTTGACCATGCAGGGGTCGGTGCAAAGCTTTGCAGCCAGAGCTGTTTTTTGCAGGGTTTCAATGACCGATTCCTTTTTTTCCGAAGAACAGAATTTACCAAACGAAGCCAGATTAGCCCTGATTTCTTTATCGTCACTGGGCCAGAAAAAAAATGCGCTGCCAACAGCGAGCAAAATTGCTATCAAAAGAATTTTATTTCTCATGGGAATCTATAATACGCCTCCAATAATACGGTTCATATTTATTTCGCCGAATTTATGGACAACCATGGGCGTCCCTCGATTATCACCGACGACATAGACATGTCCGGGCGCTATCGTTCTGGGGGGAAGTTCCCAGTTGGAACGATGAAGGACATAGGGCTCATCAACGAGCTTTCCGTCCACATACAGCTCCCCTTTTCGAAACGCAACCGTCTCACCCGGCAAAGCGACAATCCTTTTCAACAGCATCACACTCCTCCCCGAAAAACGAACAGTCACTACATCAAAACGCTCCGGCGTTCTAAATAAATACTGCAGCCGCCAGCAGAAAGCAAAGGACCTGTTATGGAAGGTGGGCTCCATGCTCAAACCCTGTATACGCAGAGGAATGAGGAGATGAGCGAAGATCAGGTAGCAGGTAAACGCGACCAGGATAAGACGGAAAAAGAATTTTTTGTCCAGGGAAGGAAACAAAAACCGATGTATGGGAGTGGAGGACATTAGTGTGTTACAAGCAAAAGTTTGTCTTCGAAAACAACAAAAGGATGAAGCCACAGCTTTGCTTTCTGATTTCAAAGTTGTTCGATTTCATCCATTTGCTGATTCTGAACTGCCCACGAGCATTCTCGGAAGGCCCATTAGTCCCACAGTATTATGTTCCTCTATGTTTTGAAGAAGGGGAAGAACGCATATCTCCTTTTGTCAGACTGTTTCACCGAACATCGCCATGAGTTTTGCCTGCATGGCCTGGGTCGTTTTTTGGCGATCATTTCCCTCCCGAAGTCGTTGTCCCAAAAGCTTACCTGCAACCCCGGCAGCTTTCATCAATTCAGGCTGTTGGCTGACATTTGGAATCATATCTTCACTTATTTTCACCTCCGGTCCATGCAGCATCACCGGGATCCCCACTTGACAGGTTTCACCGTAACCACAGCTGTAGCAGGAGGCTGCACCCTGACCCGATACTTTGGCGACAGTTTCGACAAAATTGTAGAGCAGAAACCTCTCGATTGCATCAGCTGGAGCTTGTCCAGCAGTACCACCTACACCAACGGCGACAGCAACTTTTCCCCAGAGTGTATTCCCTGTTTGATGGCGAAATTGAAACCAACGTTCAATAAACGCATGAAACATTGCGTTAACTGTAGAATAATAATTAGGAGATCCGAATACATAGGCGTCAGCATCGACTATTTTCTGTCTCAGCTCAGTCAGATCGTCATCCACCTTGCATATATTGTCCTTCACGCAACCCAAACAGGCTATGCAGCCGGAAATTTTCTTGCCGCGCAGTGAAATCAGTTCGTATTCACAACCGCTATTTTCAAGAACAGTTTCGACCAGCTTATATACACCGGATTGACTTTCTTTGCGTGGACTGCCTGATATTCCAAGGATCTTCATTCTTCCCTCCAAATTCAATCTAAACTAATTTAACAGATGGCTCAGCATAAGAAGCCCTGCCCATTTTTTTTTTGCATGGATCAGATACCCATGACAACTACTCCAGGGAGACTCACCCAAGTGACAATCCCTGCCTCAAGGGGATTTTTCAATACGAAACACCCCAGTTCTCCTCTTGTCCATTAATCTATAAGAGCTATCTAAGCTGCTCAGGTGCCTGTCCATTCAGGCTGACGCTTTTCAATAAAAGCTTTTATCCCCTCGTCAGCATCATTTGTCAGCATGTTTTGGCACATTACCGCACCTGCATACTCATAAGCCTCGGAGATCCCGGATTCAAGCTGTTTATAAAAAGCTCGTTTGCCCATTGCCAAGGTCAAAGGTGATTTTGAAGCGATTTTAAGTGCAAGCTCTTCAACAGCCTTGTCAAGGTCATCTTCTTTTACAACCTTATTAATCAATCCGATACGTAAGGCATGTTCTGATGAAAATATATCGCCGGTAAGCAGCATCTCCATTGCATTTTTTCTGCTTACATTACGGCTAAGGGCTACCATAGGAGTAGAGCAGAAAAGACCAATATTAACTCCAGGTGTCGCAAATCTCGCTTTTTCCGAAGCAACTGCCAGATCGCATGTTGCAACAAGCTGGCATCCTGCAGCTGTTGCTATGGAATGCACTTTTGCAATAACAGGCTGGTTTAACTTTAAAATCTTTAACATCATTTGGGAACATTCATTAAACAGGGCTTCAACATAATTTTCATCCCTGTTTTGGCAAATTTCTTTCAGATCATGTCCGGCACAAAAACCAGGACCATTTGCTGCAAGAACAACTACATGTATATCTTTATCCTCATTAATTTCATCCAGTATTGCGGAAACAGAAGCAATCATTTGTCTTGATAGAGCATTGTATTGTTTTGGACGATTTAAAGTTAGAGTGCCTACATGATCTTTTACAGATAAGACTGACAGATCGTTTTCTTCAAAAGTTGTTTTATGCTGCATAATCATTGCTCCTTTTTTATGTTATCTAAGTCACCATTTTCTGGATTGGCAGAGGGACACAGATTTTCAAAGAAGAAGAGTACCATCCACCATCTGTTTTATCCATGGTGATTTCTATTTAATAAGCATCAAGGAATTGCTCATCACGAGAAGACCATCAACGAGTTCTCTTTGATGGAAAGATCGATCTCTTGATCCGGGTCAATTGTAATTTGTTCCCTCACCTAGAAAATACCGTAATACCATATTTCATCATATTAAATTCGATATTTCGTTATCTCATAGAAAAGTCAACTCGTGTCGAATTTTTCAAATAGGGTTTAATTTAAAAGAGATAGGGCATAATCAGGTGACATGTATGCGTTGGTATATATTTTGCTTTCAGACTGTGAATTGTCAGATTGGCAATCCGCCCCACCAATATTTTTTAAAAAAATTAAAGATAAGCAAGAAGTAATGTAAGCAGATGGAAAAACAAAGAAAAATCTACGATAAAGATATTGCCCAGATGCTTGATATTTCGCCCTGTTTTTTCAGCCGGATTATTAATGGGAAAAGATCATGTCCCATTCAATTAGCTAAAAAATTAGAAGAATTTACAAACGAAGATATCAGAACATGGCTTTTTGGAACGAAAGAGCAAAAACGTGCAGCACTTGGAAAGATGCCACCTCTATAGTTAATAGAATCTAAAAAATGTTCTAATTCATAAAAATAACTTCAGGAGACAATCATGACCAGATCGGTTCGGCAACAAGCGATGAAATTTTCATCATATACAGTGAGTTTTCTTGCTCTTTCTCTTTGCGGCTTGTTGGTTTCAGGCTGTATATCAACTGGTTCTGGGGGAACAGCAATATCAGGTTCTGCCGGCGGAAGCAATTCCCTTGAGGCCAATACAACACTTGAGCATTGTCCTCAAACACTCGGCACCCTGGCAGTTGATGATGGCAGAAATTCAGATTGGTATCACAATTTTTCCAGAGCAACCAATATCACCACCATCGAGCCTTTGATCAGGCTTGCAGTTCAGCAATCAAATTGTTTTGCAATTACATCCATTGGAAACAGCAGGTCCGATGATCGATTGAGCCGGATTACTAATATTCAGCGTAAATCTGGAGAATATCGTGCGGGTTCGAAACAACAAAAGGGTCAAAGAATTGCTGCAGATTATTATCTTGAACCGCAGATCATTATCAACAATTCTTCAATTGGAGGTGTGGCGGGTACCGCTGCATCTCTGTTAGGGAATACCTTTGGTGGTTTTGGTAATACGCTTGCGACTGTTGGCGGAGGGTTTAATACAAAAGCCTCTGTAGTGAGTTTGACACTTTTTGATATCCGCTCAGCACTGCAAATCTCCATATCTGAGGGTAGTTCAACGTCAAGTAATTACGATGCCGCGCTTGGAATTTTTAACAGTAATTCACGCACAATGCTCAAGGGATATACAAATACTCCTGAAGGTAAAGCTACCGTAGCAGCTTTTTTAGATTCGTACAATGGGATGGTTAGGTCATTGAAAGAATATAAAGCTCAAAGTGTTGAAGGTGGATTAGGGCGTGGTGGAATATTAAAAGTTAATTAGAGGTGAGCCGCTCGATAAATTTAACTATAGGCATCTGGCTAAAACTTTTGAAACAGCTCAAGAATAGCGAGCTATGGAAAGTATGGGCAGGCATCAACAAGGGTGATATGTGAAAAGACCGGATAATTCAATCATTAAATTTTTTATATTCACTTTTATTACGTCAGTTTCCGCAGGTCTGGTGACGTATTTTAACTCTGCAACTGATGAAAATACACCTAGGTCACCAGATGATCCTGCACAGTTTAGTGACATTCTGAACCTGAAACCAACATCGCTTGCCGCAATGGATAAGGTGCTCGATTATTCCAACTCGACGGATCAATCAAGGGAGAAAGTCGATAATTTGCCTCCTGCCCCAATCTCGAAAAAGGCTAACAGCAAGCAGTCAAATGACAACAACAACAGGCTAAACAATTCTATTTTGATGGCAGATTCTAATAATAAAGAGACTGTTAGCATCAATAGTCCAATGGAGAGTTCCCTTCGAAAAGAAAACATTCCTATTGTGTCACAGACCCAAAAAGTACAGAGCGCAGAGGAGGGCATTCCTGCAAAATTAGTCCCTGCATCACCTGCTCCTCATACGACTGCGTTGCAAGATCGACAAGTTGAGACAATTCCCACTGCTGAGTTGAAAATATCTATTGCCGCACTATCCGAGTTGGCTAAAAAAGATCCGAGAGCTGCCTATGATTTAAGTCTCCGCTATTTTCGTGGGGATGGAGTCCGCCAAGACAGTTATCAAGCCTTGCAAACCATGCGCGATGCTGCTGAAAGAGGTGTCCTCGAAGCACAAAAAGCGATTGGCCGACTTTATATGACTGGTTTGGAAGAGATGGGCAGTGATCTAAGTGAAGCGCAAAAGTGGTTAGCTATTGCGGCGAGTAGAGGTGATAAAGAAGCAGCGGAACTCTTAGAAAAAGTCACATCAGGGCGAGCAAATGAAGATGAATTCTATAAGATTAGCAGAAGCACTCATCCACTCACATATCGCCACTGGTATTACGATTCGCCTTATAATTTGTACTGGCGAAATGGATCTTGGTGTTATTACAAGTAAGAGCCTGTATTCTAGCGACAGAATATCATGAAAGAATTTATCCTGCAATTAGTCACAATTATGGTTTTTACGGCTGTTTTTCTCGCCTATCCATTTAATGTTCTGAGAAAGAGACATGCATTAAAGCTTTACTGCCCGAAATTGGTACTTTATTTTTGCACGGAAATTTCATTTGCTGCCGATCTTTGGCAAACTTACAAAGAAGATTTACACGCCAGGGACCAGGTAACAATTCACCTCCCACTACGAGCGACCTTTAACGGTATATTTATGTACCCACTGTCGCGTGCTATTCTGTTCATTGCAATATCTGCACTTTTTTGTGGGGCTGTTATTTATTTTTCCATAACATTTCAGCTTCTTCATCTGCGACACATATACAATCAGCTGCCTCTTCCATTTTTACTTTCTATCTGTTGTGCACCTTTCATCATGTTCTACATAACATCATTTAGCGCAGACAGTTACGCATTGATGAAAAATCAGATAATTGTCAAAAAATTTCTATGTGAACTCGGATGGGATTCTTACCCTCAGAGTAAATTGGAACAAATTTACAAAGAAGTTTATGTCGATTTTCTCCTCTACAAAAAGAACAATGATCTAGGCACAATAATACTTCTTTTAGGATCAGGTGGGATTCTCATTTATTCACGAATTGCAAAATTAATGGCTTCCGAATATATCATTTTGATCATCTCTCTCTTTATCGTCATAGTCGTTGCCAAAACATATTATGATGGATTTAGAACACGGGTGATATACATTGCAACGATTACCCTTCTGGACTTAATTGAAGAAAATCGAGCAAAAGAGGTTAATCCGGAAATACTACCCAGTCTTAACGAGACAGATTCAGTTGCTGACAGCGCCAACAAACTTAGTAACTGCCTGACCTCTTTTGGTAGCCCCTGATTTTGAAGTAATATAATTCAATTGAACACGGGTTTTTCCATCTACGGATTTCGGGGACCAATAGCCGTAGTTCCCTCCTGACTCATTGGCATCAAACTCAATTATAACTATGTGCTCTTGTGCATCAAAGTGTCGAGTAATCTCTTTTACTCGCGTGTTACCATGCGCCCCTTCCTTTGAAAACCAGTATTCGACTGCGACTTGATAGGAACCTGCCTGCGATACCGATATTGGCACAAGTATCTCAAGCTTTTTGTAGAGTGGACCAAATTCAGGATGGAGGTTGGTTATTTCCTGATCAGAATATTTGCCATACACTTCAGATCCGATTTTTCCAATTGTTGCGTATTGTCCGTAAGCGGATTCGTGGGCGATACCTGCCTCGATAATCCTTCTAGATTGTTGTATGGTGAGCGGTAGAATAATGCCCACGGCAATAAATTGAAAAGAGATGGCAGAAAGAAAGGTGATCGCTGCTAGTTTCTTAGAATAAAACTTTCGCCAGGAGAGGATTGCTGTGGCAAAATCACCAATGAGTGTCAGGACTCCAACAAAGAAAAGCTGGGAAGCAAAAAATCCCCCAAGTTCTCGAAAATCAAATATTCTCGAAACAATAATTATCGGGTTGAATGCCTCTGAAATTTTGCCAAAAATAAGAAGGGGCACTGTAATTAAAAGTGTAACAATCGGAGTAACAGCGAACGTGAGTAATCCCATAGCTATGGCTTGCAATACTCGTTTTTTAGTTCGTTTTACCTGTGTTGATTCTAAATGAGTCAATTGTGCCTCATGAAAATTAAGGAGTGTGTTTCCAGGTTGTTTCGTTTGAATGCAACAATAAGCACAGCATATTAGATTAATTGAACGTCTATTTTAAGTGAGTGCATTTCTTTTCTTACTTTTTATATTTTCTATATAATTCCTTTTTGCTGGACACATACAGTAGAATGCACTTACAGGCAACAAGATCCATAGGAGAGATCTGAATTTTTGAAAACCTACAATTGAAGTAGATACCCTAAACATCAAAATTGAGAAGCTTGTTAAATAATGAAAATCTTAGAACCATCAGGCAATCGGATTATACTAATCCGGCATGGGGAAACCGAATGGAATCGACTACACCGGTTTCAGGGGCGGAGCGATATACCACTTAACCCGAAAGGTAACGAGCAGGCGTGTGCCTTGGCATTGGCATTAAGAACTGAGACGATCACTGCCATCCATTCGAGTCCCCTGGTGCGTGCTATTGAGACGGCATCCCATATTGGCAAATTTCACCCTTCAACGCCTTTGATCAAAGAAGCGGGATTGATAGAGATGAATCTGGGGGACTTTGAAGGGATGGAAGCCCAGCAGTGGGCATTACAGCATCAGGATTTCCGGAAGAACTGGGAGGAAAATCCGGCTACATTGTCCATGCCGGGTGGAGAAAGTCTCCAAGAAGTGCAACATCGGGCAGTTGATACTTTGAATCGGATTTCAGAGCTCTATACCCCAGATAGTACTCTGCTGATCTGTTCTCACAATTTCGTAATCATTTCCTTATTATGTTTCGCATCTAAAATCCCCTTAGACCAATTTCGGGAACTACGACAGGATACAGCCGCACTGAATATTCTTTATAAGGATGGGACAGATTTTCAGGTTGAAAGAATCAATGACCGCAGACACCTCCAGGAAACTCTTCAAAATTGAAACTAAGAATTAAATCATAATGTTATATTGACAATGAGACTTGCAAATGAGAATGATCTATCAGCAATTGTATCGATATACAATTCCACCATTTCATCTAGACAGTCTACTGCCGACACTCGGAAACATATTCACACACCACATTGGTGACAGTTTATTACTGCCAGCAGGCATTTAAATTGAAATTATGGCACCCTCTATGACTTCAGATCTTTATAAATTGGAATTATACGTA